>RDXN01000012.1 GCA_004292855.1 Cytophagales bacterium | reverse complement strand
GCTTTGATTGTAGGTGGTGTAAATCCCCCCGCCCGAGCCTGCGCTGTTGCCCGTGACCGTTACGCTGCTGAGGTCGCTACCCCGCCCATCGGCATACAAGCCCCCGCCACTAGACGTTGCGGAATTGCTTTGGATCAGCGAGTTGGTGGCCGTCAGGCTGTGATAACTGACGGTGTATATTCCCCCGCCACTGCCTGCCGCCGTATTGCCCGTCAGGATGAGACCACTCACGTTGCTCCTGCCATCAGAGGCATACCAGCCCCCGCCATAGTATCTGGCTGTGTTGCTTTGGAGGATGGAGTTGGTGGCCGTCAACGTGTGCGAGGTGATATAAGTCCCCCCCCCGCTACCGTTGCTCACGCTGTTGCTGGCGATAGTCAGGCTGCTGAGGTTGCTGCTGCCACCAAAGGCCAGCAAGCCCCCGCCCGCGTTATTGGCGGTGTTGCTTTGGATGAGCGAGTTGGTGGCCACCAGCGTGTGATTCGACACGGTGGCAATCCCCCCCCCGCCCGAGCCTGCGCGGTTGCTGGCGATGGTCAGGCTGTTGAGGTTGCTGCTGCCCCCATCGGCATACAAGCCCCCGCCATCGTTGCTGACGGTATTGCCCTCGATGCGCAGGTTGCGCAGGGTCGGCGAGACCGTCCGGTTGAAGAGGCCCCCGCCGTTGGTGTCGTCCCCCGATGCTGCGTTGGCGTTGCCGCCCGTGACCACAAAGCCATCCAGCACCGCCGTGGCCGTTAGCCCGTTATTGTTATTGAAAATCACGTGGTAGCTGTTGTCGGTAGTGCTGCCAGGGCTGCCAATGTTGCCCGACAGAATCGTGGGGTTGGCAAACCAGTTGCGTTGAGCCGGGTTGTTGCGGTCGGTGGCTCCGCCCCCGTCGGCAGTAAAGCCCCCATAGACCCCCACCCCATCGGCCATCGTAAAACTCACCGTGCGGTCCGGCGTTCCGGTGGGCCGGTAGGTGCCCGCTCCTACCCACACTTCGCTCTTTGTGACGCAAAGGCCCGCCTGATTGATGGCCGTTTGCAGGGCCGTACCCGCGTAGGCCGTTGCCCACGAACTACCGTCCTGCGTGGTAACGCCCCCGTTCTGCGTCACATACACCACCGGACCCGGCGAAGCCACCGTCAGACTCACCAGACTCGTGCTGATGCCCGTTGTTGCATCGGCAACGGTGATCGTAAACGTGCGCACGCCCGACACCCCTGCGGCCACCGTGGCCGAGACCGCCGAGGTGCTGTTGCCCGACAAGGTCACACCCGCCGGGGCCGTCCAGGTGTAGGTGTAGGGTTGGGACGGTATGCCGGGGGTGCCGCCCGTAGCCGTGACCGAAAGGGCCGCTACGCTACCCCCGCATACGGGGTTAGGCAGCACCGCCGTGGTCAGGCTGAGACTCGTCGACGTGGAACTCCACTCATCGACCCCAATATCAACGGTGCCGTTAACGATGCGCGGACCACCGGCCAGATCCGTGCTCACCAGCGAGAGGCCGTTAGCCGCGTTGTTGCCCGCGTTGATGGCCTGGGAATTGGCCGAAAGCTGGTAACTGCCCGTCACAAACGGCGAGGTAGACGTAAGGATGTTGTTATTGGTGCCATTGGTAAAGCCCGGGGTACCCGTCTCGAAGAGGCAATAGCTGGCCGACACGGTGGGTCCGGTTGCAACCAGTGTAACGCTGTTGGGGGCCGAGCCGTTACCAAAAGCAAGGGTGTTGAGCAGGGTTGCCGTCGGGCTGTTGACCCCGCTGACCCCGAGCGCCATGACGGTGCCCCGTGGAGCCGTGTTGCCGAGCAGGGTGTTGTTGGTCAGGGTGAGGGCACTGCTACTGGTCAGGAAGACAGCCCCGCCCAGATTGACTGCGTTGTTGGCTTGCCAGAGCGTGTTGACCAGCAAACTGCGCCCCCCCTGGGCATACAAACCCCCGCCATTGCTACTTGAGCCGGTGGCGGTGTTGCTTTGGATGATGGAGTTGATGGCCGTCAGCGAGCTAGCTGCGAAAATCCCCCCCCCGTTCGTGTTGGCGCGGTTGTTGGCGATGGTGAGGCTGGTGAGGTTGATGCTGCCCCCAGAGGCAAACAAGCCACCGCCCGAGTTGGCTAAAGAGGTGTTGCTTTGAATCAGGGAGTTTGTGGCCGTCAGCGTGTGCGAGTTGGCGGTATAAATCCCTCCGCCATGGCCATATGAGTAGTTGCTGACGAGGGTGAGACTATTGAGGTTGCTACTGCCACCCGATGCATATAAGCCTCCACCTCCCTGAAAGCCAACACTTAGAGCGGAGTTGCTTTGGAGCAGCGAGTTGATCGCCGTCAGACTATGATTCGTGGTGGTATAAATTCCTCCGCCACTAAGGGCACTATTGCCCGTAACGGTGAGGCTGTTGAGGTTGCTGCTGCCCCCAGAGGCATACAAACCCCCGCCACTGCCCCCCTGGAAATTGACTGTGTTGCTTTGGATGAGCGTGTTGGTGGCCACCAGCGTGTGCGATGTGGCATAAATCCCTGCGCCATCCTTGTATGAGTAGTTGTTGGCAATGGTGAGGCTGCTTAGGTTGCTGCTGCCCCTATCGGCATACAGGCCCCCGCCAAAGCCCCCGCCAGTAGCAGCGGCATCATTGCCCTCGATGCGCAGGTTGCGCAGCGTCGGCGAGACAGTCCGGTTGAAGATGCCCCCTCCGTTGCCATTGTCCCCCGACGATTCGGTGGCTTGTCCGCCCGTGACCACAAAGCCATCCAACACCGCCGTGGCCGTTAGCCCGTTGTTGTTGTTGTAAATCACGTGGTAGCTGTTGTCGGTGGTGCTGCTGGGGTCGCCAATGTTGCCACTGAGGGTGCTGCTCAGGGGCGTGCGGGTGCCGGGGGTGCCGCTGCCCGCGTAGCCCCCTTCGATGGTCACGCCGTTGGCCATCGAGAAGCTCACGGCCCGGTTGGTGTTGGCGTTGCCGCCGGGCCGGTACACCCCACTGGCAACATAGACCGTGCCGCTGTTGGGAGCCGTGTTGGCCACATAGTCGATGGCCCCCTGCAAATTGGTCGTGCTGGTGGCCCAACTGGTGGCACTGGCAGGGCTGGAGTTAGTGCCGGTGGTGCTCACGTATCGGGTGGTCTGTGCCCACAGGTGGAGCGGGCTGCTCAGGAGCAGGCCCAACAACAGGACCCGCAAAACGCGCCCCGGAGGTGGGGCGAAACAGGAGAAAAAATACGCGGCTCGTAGCCGGTTAGTAGGTAGATTGGGTTGCATAGAGTGTAGGTTAAAATATGCAACCGCAAATAAATTAGAATTTTTCGGGACAATCAAAAATCGGGCATACCGGATACCCGGTATTTGAGATGAAAATACAATTAAAATTGGCGTTTTTGAGAGGATTAGTAAATGAAAAGCCCCGTAGAAGTTTCAAATTTCTGCGGGGCTTGCGGGTCAAGCGAGTGAGTTTACCGGTTAGGCGGGCTGCGAAAAGTCGCGCGGAGTGAAGGGCGTGGTCGTGTCTAAGTCAAACAGATCGTCGTGAATATGGGCGACGTACAAACCTGAATCCAGAGCCATCTGTCGGGTTTCATCCGAGCCATCCACGTAGGCCATAATGCCATACAGTTTCTTGCCTTTGTGTTCAGGAAAAAACTCCGTGAAGCGGTGCATCAGCCGCAGCATCTGCTCAATGTCGCGCTCTTTAAAATGGCTTTTT
>RDXN01000100.1 GCA_004292855.1 Cytophagales bacterium | reverse complement strand
TCGTAATCGAAATAGTCAGTCATGAGAGTGAAATTAGGAAATTGTTTTTCTTCCCTTCTATTCAAACCCGAACTTGACACAGTTTAAAAAGCAGTCTCAAATGGCTCTTTGTGGCCGTGATGGTAAATCTAAACATTTCATCTTGGCAAGAATCAAATGTATTTACCAACGTATCTTGTCCATCAAGATAAATCTTCTCTTTATTTACAAACTGAAATTCCCTAACCTTGAAGAGATTCAAAAACTGACTTTTTTCTGTATCTACGCCTTTGAATGATATTTCATGAAAGAAATCATGAATATCTCTGTCGTAATATTTCTCACTAAAATACCTGTACTGATTGTTCTCCTCTTTTTCCTTGAGTTTGTTCCTCAATTCAACAATCTCAGTTTCAGGCAAAATATTGTATTTATTTCCCCTTCCAGAGAGCAAACTAAAATCTATCAAGTCAATTTTAACGATTACATCATTTAGAGTCGAGAATGAAATGTTCATAGACTTTCCGGCATTTTCATCCCACTTTTTCTCAAATGTCTGCCTGATCGCTTTTCGGGTAAACTTGTTTTGAAGAAGTGAGAGGTCTTTGTTTTCGCTGAAGAATTTGTGAACATCCACTTTTACATAGCTGCTTTGGGAAACCAAAATAGTCGCTTCGGCTATTTTTTTGTCTCTGCCAGCCCGTCCTGCTTCCTGTACCAAACTTTCCAGCGAACTCGAATACACATAATGATAGGTGGCTCGAATATCCTTTTTGTCTATCCCCATCCCAAACGCCTTTGTGCAAACCATATGCTTTGTTCGGTCTGAGGTGAAGTTTTCAAAATGTTTCACCACTTCTTGGGTTCCCGAGTCGGTATCGCTTGAGTAGAAAAAGCCTCTCGACTCTGAATCAAGTCTTTCATGGACAAAGTCAACTCCGCTCTTGTGCCCTCGCTGTCCTCGAACCGGGCAAAAAACGATGGCACAAAAATCGTTTTTGGATTTTTGACTTAAATCAATCGGTTCTCCGACTGAATCTTTGTATAAAAGGTGCGGGTTAAACTGCTCAACATCATTGAACTCACTAAGATGATGTTGCTGCGATTTTTCGATGAGGGCGGTATTATTGAGCTTTTGCAGGTTTGATCCCAATCGTGAAAAATCGTGGTTCAATGCACTAAGCCGGTTTTCCTGAGTAACATCAAGTACACGAAAGAACAATTCGGGTCGAATTGTATTTTCGATCATGATAATGGCATTGGCAAGATCGTCGTGTTGAATCTGCAATTCTCGTTCAATGTCGGCCAACACATCGAACGAAGCGGTTGCCGTTAGCCCAATTAGCGAAACCGGATTTTCACTTCTCGTTTTGGCGAACCGTTGGGCGTTCTTACCGAGCATCAAATAGGTTGATCGGAAATCGTGTCCCCACTCCGACACACAATGCACCTCATCAATAACGCAATACGAGAAAGCAAGCCCAAAGGCCGACGCATCAATTGTTTGAACGATAGTTCTGAAATCGTCCATCACAAAGCGTTCGGGAGAAATAAAGAGAAACATCGTTTCTCCGTAGCGAAAATCAATCAGCTTTCGCCTTTTCTCTTCCCGTTCCAGGTTGGAGTTGATGTAATCGCAACAGTCAATCCAGTTTTGCTTCAGCACCCGCACCTGATCTTCCATCAGCGATTTGATCGGGTCAACCACGACACACAAACCCGGTTGGAGGAAAGCGGGTAATTGAAATGTCAGTGATTTACCCCCGCCAGTTGGTAGCAAACCAATGACCGGTTTTTGCTGTAAGGCTCTCGAAATGATGGGAAGTTGGCCTTCCCGGAAAGAGACTTTTCTAAAAATGTTCTGGATGAAAAAATTGATGTGTCCTTCGTATTGAGGTATTGGAACATACGAGCCATCACCTTTTCTTTCAACCAATGTCTTATAGCGCAACAAGTCTGCACAATAAACCCGCCGTGCAGTTCCAAAGGCAGTATCGACGTAATGAGATGACCGAATTTTTACGGAATTATCATGCCTAAAATCAGTCTCTTCGTAAACCTTTGAACGCCTTAGAATGGAATGATCCAGAATGATATCGAACGTATGTTGATTGAAGAAATTTTCGTCTTGCATACGGGCGTTGCGGTGTAGTCCCGGTTTGAATACCCATTTTGGTGTTTCAAATACGGTCAGTGAGATTTCTGGCAACGGCAATCTATCCGAATCATTCAGAAGGGCATTCAGATTGACAAATAATTCCTGTAACGATTCAACCGCGATAGCTCCACAGGGCAAATCGCGTTCGATGATGGCGATTTCAATTTTCTCTTTTCTAAACAACTCAGGGTGAGCCAGCAAAAACTCAAGAAGGGTTTTTTGAACCCTCGCAACAGCAAGCGGAATAAAGAGCAGTGAGTAAAGGGGGTAAGTTTTCGCTGACATTCCGTTCAAAATTCTTCCTGAATAGTTGGTAAATATCCCTGCCAATCAGGGCTTCAAAGTCGGTTTTATCTTCCTTGACGGCATCAACTGTAAATCGTATGGTTTCAAAATTCTCATCCTCGGCAATCGCATCTCTATACTGATCGTAGTATTTATACTCGGCAAGTGAATGGTGTGGACCATCTACTTCAAAGATTCTTCCAACTTTTTCGTAGGTCTTTCGCGCTGCATTCCAGTGTAAATACGGTGAGGTGAAGCAGAAATCGACGGTTCGGCTTCCTTTAAGTTTATCATTGATTGTTGAGAAATCCCGTTGAGATTCCAGTATCTGTTTCAGAAAGGGGTGTTTTTTGATGAAATCCCATTCTAAATTACTCCCCGGATTGCCTCCGTAGTTTGCTCTGGTAATTTCTAACTGCGGTTCTATGATATGCAGTAACTCAAAAATAGCTTGGTAACTAACTGCAGTTTGTGACCTCGGAAAATTGATTTCAGAGCTGTCTTCAGATTGCCCGGTTAAATAAATCTGAGCAAAAATCTCTTCCAGAAGAACGGGTGTTCTTGTGGGTAAACCCCTGGCAATGATATTATTCAGCGTTGCTAAAACAGGGTTAAGCGTATGAAAATCAAGGGTATGTTGATAGGGAAATTCGACCTCAAACGAACTTACATACTGAAGCAGTCCATTAATTTGATCAAGTTTAAGACGGTCGCTTGGCTTTTCGTTATCCAACCCTGCCTTATACTCAGTTATCTCCGCTGCAATCGAATCAACGATATATCCCGCCTTAAACTGCATTGCCTGTTTTTGCTATTATTTTGTGTGAAGGTAAACCCAAGTTGTTGCAAAAGGCAGAAATTCGACTTCGTTACCAGTCTCACTTTGGCCCCATTCGGATGGCCCCGTCGAGCCGGATTACCTCCCCGTTGAGCATGGGATTTTCCACGATGCTTTTGGCTAACAACGCATACTCAGCCGGACGTCCCAACCGCGACGGAAACGGCACTTGCTGCCCAAGCGAAAGCCGAGCCTCTTCGGGCAGACTTGCCATAAGCGGGGTCTCGAACAAACCGGGCGCAATGGTCATGACCCGAATACCCGACCGGGCTAAATCACGGGCAATTGGCAAGGTCATACCAACAATCCCCCCTTTCGAGGCCGAATAAGCCGCCTGCCCCATCTGACCGTCGTAGGCCGCTACCGAGGCCGTGTTGATAATCACACCCCGTTCGCCTTCAGTGTTCGGCTCGTTGCTTTCCATCGCAAAAGCCGCCAGGCGAATCACATTGAACGTGCCGATGAGGTTTACACTGATTACTTTCTGAAACGCTTCGAGCGAGTGCGGGCCATAGGCACCGGCCACCTTGCCGAGGGTTTTGCGGGCTTCGGCAATACCCGCACAATTAACGGCGATGTGTAGGCCCCCAAACGCGGTTTTGGCGAGGTCGACAGCCGCCTGAACATCGGCCTCATTCGATACATTGGTGCGGATGAACTGTGCCCGGTCGCCGAGATCAATTGCAAGGGCCTCGCCCCGTTCGGTGTTCAGGTCCAGAATAACGACGTTGGCTCCCTGCGCGTGAAACAGCCGGGCGGTAGCCTCGCCCAGGCCCGACGCGCCCCCGGTTACGAGAGCCGTTTTGTTGGTGAAATTCATAAAGGCGTATTGATTATGCCGCAAAAGTAGGCACTTGTTCGTTCACCCACCTAAATCATTATATTTGACGTTTGAAGACCCACAACTTGAACGCTGTAACGTAATGATAACCCGCTTGTTAGTTGGTATATTGATTTGCCTAATGGGTGCTACGTTGCCCACAAGCGCACAACAGTCGTTACTTCTCGAATTCAACTACAACCGACGCAACGAAAAAGCTTATGTCGATAGCTTATTGCGGGTTGGTCAGATTCACCGGCAACAGGCCGAACGCGCCCCCCGGACACCCCACAACGACACACTACACCTCGAATCGCTCCGGTTTATTACGCTGGTGCATAAACAACTACGTACCAACTCGCGCGACAGCAGCTATTTCTACGCTCAACGGCTCTACGAACAAGCCACGCTGTACGGGAATAAGCTTTTCGCCCTACACGGTCTGTTGCAGCAGGAATACTACCTGCGCGTAGCCCGAAATGACTATCTCACGGCTTTGAGCTTAAACCAAAAAGCCCACGCATTGTGCGCGGGTTTGCCTGCCGAACAGTACCCGATTTGGCAGGTCCACATGAACTTGGGCGATATTTATCTGCTCACGAAAGACTACGCAGCAGCCCTCCGAAATCATCAGGCATCGCTGCAAAAACTGGGTCTCTACAAACAAACATCGGCCCGCAACCGGCAACTCCTAACCGCCCAACTGACCACACAGATTGGGGAAATTTACGAGGCCAAAGGGCAATTTGCCGATGCCCATAGCCAGTTCGAAGCCGCCCGGAAAATTGCCCTGACATCGGGTAGTCAGCCCAATGTGGCCTACGCCAACGAACGGCTGGGCGATTTCTGGTTAAAACGCAGCCAATCGGCACAGGCTATTCAAACCTACAATCAGGCTCTGTCTATCTGGCAATCCTTAAACGACGTGCCGGGGCAAGCCTCGGTTTGGGCACGGTTGGCCGAGGTGTATCTACAGGCAGGGCAGTACGACAGGGCCGTTCGGTTGGGCGAGCAAGCGTTGGTGGTGGGGCGGCAAAATAACAACGCCCGCATTCAGCAAATGGCCACGTTGGCCCTATACCGGGCATACCGAGCCAACGGGCAACCCGCCCAGGCTCTGACTATGCACGAGGTTCACGTTTCGATTCGCGATTCGCTCGCCAGTCGAAAGCAAATTGAAGAGATGTTGTTGCTACAGCGAGACGTTGAAACCCGTGCTCTGCGGGCCGAAGCCAAACGCAGCCACGCCGAACAACGGGCGAGCATAGCCACGTTGAACCGCGAAATGGAACGGCAGATTCAGCTTGGGGCTGCCTTGATGGGTGGACTGTTGATGCTGCTGGTTTTTTCGGGAATCTTGTACTGGCGAAACGGCCTGATCCGCAAACAACGCGCACAAATTGAATTGCTCAATGTAGGACTGGAAGGCAAGGTGCGTCAACGCACCGCCGAACTCGAACAGGCCAACGAGCAGCTACGCGCCAAAAACCGCGAGATTGAGGAGGCTTTGCTGCGTGGTCAAACGCTGGAACGCAAACGAGTTGCCGCCGATTTACACGATAATTTGGGCGGGCTGCTGTCGGCGATTCGCATGAGTTTATCGGCACTCAAACCCGACAACCTGAACGAGCGCGAACAGCAGGTGTATCAAAATCTGTTGCACATGACCAAGGAAGCGTACGCCGAAGTGCGGCACCTCTCACACAATCTGCAACCCGACGAACTGGAAAAAGAAGGGTTGAGTCAGGCGTTGAACCGGCTCTTCGACAAGCTAAACCATACACAACCCGTTCATTTTGAGGCCGAAATCAACGAGTTACCCCGGCTCGATAAAGGGGTGGAATTCAACCTGTATTCCATCTGTCTTGAGCTTTGTACCAATATCCTGAAACACTCCGGGGCAACACAGGCTACCATACAATTTCGGCGGCTGGAGGGGGAGTTAAATATGATTGTGCGCGACAACGGACGGGGCCTGAGCACCAACGCGTCGGCTACGGTCGAGGCCGACGCGTCGATGATGGCGGGTATGGGGCTGCGCAACATTCGCGCCCGCACTGAGGCCATGAAGGGCCGTCTGGAGATTTATTCAGGCCATAATGAGGGCACGACCTTCTTCTTTATCTTGCCGCTGACCGCTACCTTCGCGGAACAATCGCAAGAAGTAAACTCATGAAATTCGAGAAACACGTTTTTATCTGTACGAATCAAAAGGACGCCCCCAAGAAAAGCTGCGGCACCGAACACGGCCTAGCTTTAATTGAAGCCTTCAAACAGGAACTAACCACCCGTGGGCTGCAAAAAAGCATTCGTGCCCAACGCGCCGGTTGCCTTGATGCCTGCGGGTTTGGCCCCACGATGGTCGTCTATCCTGAAGGGACCTACTACGGCAATGTGCAACTTTCGGACGTACCCGAACTAGTCGAAAAGCATTTGGTGGGTAACGAAGTAGTGGAGCGATTGAAGTTAGATGTATAAGCATCTCTTTTTCGATCTCGATCATACGCTGTGGGATTTCGACCGGAACTCCGCCGAGTCGATTGCCGAGTTGTACGAACAGCACAAGCTAGGCGAGTTGGGCATCGAGTCGCCAGAGTCATTTGCCGAGACGTTTATCAGCGTCAACCGCAAACTCTGGCGGGCCTACGACCTCAACGAGATTACCCACGCTTACATTCGCGAGAATAGGTTTCCGCTGGTGTTCGAGGCACTGGGCCTTGCCGACACCAGTGGCCTGCCCGATCTCAACGAGGGTTACCTGAGTCTGTTACCCCGCAAGGCCCACCTGACCGAAGCCGCCCGCGACCTGCTTGACCACCTGCACGGACGGTACGAGATGCACATCATCACGAACGGTTTCGATGAGATTCAGGCCGTGAAACTGGCGAGTTCCGACATTGCGCACTATTTCACACACGTGGTTACGAATGGGTCGGCGGGGGGCCATAAGAAGCCTGACCCGCGCATTTTTGAGTTTGCACTCGCCCGCGCCGGGGCCACCGTTCAAGAGAGTCTGATGATCGGCGACAACCATGAGGCCGACATTCTGGGTGCGCAGGGTGTGGGCCTCGACACGGTTTTCTACAACCCCAAAAGCGAAGTGGTCGACGTGAAGCCCACGTATGAGATCCGGCACTGGCAGGAGCTAATAGACATTTTGTAGAACGCATGAAAGCCCTTCTCCTCTCCTCCTTAATTCTTCTTTCTTCTCTCTGCACAGCCCAAACCTACGACGTGTGCGTGTATGGCGGCACCTCGGCGGGGGTAATGGCGGCTGTTACGGCCAAACGCGCCGGAAAATCGGTCGTGCTGATCGAACCCGGCAAACACCTTGGTGGCCTATCGTCCGGGGGCTTGGGAGCTACCGACATTGGCAACAAATTCGCCGTTACGGGCCTGGCACGGGATTTTTACCGGCGCATTGGCAAGCACTACGGTCGGCTGGAGCAGTGGACGTTTGAGCCGCACGTAGCCGAAAAACTGTTCGAGCAGTATATCAAAGAAGCGGGCGTGCCGGTGTTGCGGAATTATCGGATTGTAACAATTGGTCGAAAGAGAAATCAGATCACCAACATCCAGGTTGAAGATACAGGCTTCCCGGCATCGCTCAATGCCAATGGGATGCCTACCGGTCCTGACTGGCAGTTAAAAACCGTTATCGCAAAGGTTTTTCTTGATTGCTCCTACGAAGGAGATCTGATGGCTCAGACCGGGGTTTGGTCTACCATTGGCCGTGAAGACAACACCCGATACGGCGAGACCTGGAACGGCGTGCAGTTGCTCGACAAACATCAATTTCCCGATGGCGTGGACCCGTACAAAATCCCCGGCAAACCCGAAAGCGGCTTGATTTACGGCATCAGCGACGCCAAACTGAAACCCAACGGCACTGGCGACATGGCTGTGCAGGCCTACAATTACCGGATGTGCCTTACCGACAACCCCGCCAACCGCGTTCCCATCACCCGCCCCGACGATTACGACTCGACTAAATACGAGCTAGTCTTGCGGCAAATTGCGGCTAGCAAAAAAGTCCCCGACGTGCTGACCTGGAACCTGATGCACTTTGTGATGATGCCCAACCGCAAAACCGACATCAACAACTGCGGGGGGTTTTCTACTGATATGATCGGGGCCAACTTCGATTACCCCAACGCCGATCACAAACGCCGGGCTGAGATTATCAAGGCCCATGAGTCATACACAAAAGGTCTGTTTTACTTCATTGGTCACGACCCGCGTATGCCCAAACACCTCCGCGACGAGATGCTGCAATGGGGCTACCCCAAAGACGAGTACGTGGACAACGGTCATTTCTCGCACCAGTTATACATCCGCGAAGCCCGGCGCATGGTAGGCGAATACGTAATGACGCAGGCCAACTGCGAGGGAAAAACAACCGTGACAGATGGCGTCGGGATGGCGGCCTACACGATGGATTCGCACAATTGCCAGCGGGTTGTGGTTGAGAAAGACGGTAAGATGATGGTCAAAAACGAGGGCGACGTGCAGGTGGGCGGTTTTCCGCCGTACCCAGTCAGTTACCGCTCGTTGGTGCCCAAAAAATCGGAGTGTTCAAACCTGCTCGTGCCCGTTTGCCTGTCGGCGAGCCACATCGCCTATGGCTCGATTCGGATGGAGCCGGTGTTTATGGTGCTGGCCCAATCGGCGGCTTTAGCGGCCTGCCACGCCATCGACGAGGGGGTGCCCGTGCAGGAGATCGACATCAAGAAATTGCAGGCCCGACTCACCAACGACCCCCTACTCGACGGTCGCGCCCCCGAACGCCTGATCGACAACGACGACACGGAATCCGTTACGACCACCGGCACCTGGGAACGCCTGAAAACGGGTGGCAAGTACGGTACATCGTTGCTGTTGGCTCCGGCAGGTCAAAAAGCAGCCGTTACGTTTCGGGCCAAGAATCTGAAACCGGGTCGTTACACGGTTTATGTGTACAACCCGCTCTGGCAGGGCGGGGGCGGCAACCCCGATCAGATTGGCGTCCAGAGAGGCAAACAAGCCCGCGTAACGGTCAGGTTAACTACTGAACCAAGATATTCAGCCCTTGTAATCAATCAGCAACAACAGAACAACGACTGGATTAGCCTGGGCGATCATACCCTCGGCTCGTCGGCTTCTCTTACTATAGACGCAGGAAACGCACTGGCTCCGGTGGTTGCCGATGCGGTGTTGTTTGTGCCGGTGAAGTAGTACCGGATACCATCCGGTACAGCCGTAAGGCTAAATGGGCATTCGCGTTAATCAACCCCTGCTTGATCACCTGACAAGCTCTGTTGGCCTTTCGGCCATGCCGGATACTATCCGGCATTACAGCTACTTACCAAAAATCAAAATATGCTGTTGCGGCAACCGACGGTCATTTTTGATTAACCGCAACCCCACGGCCTTCATTTCTTTCTCGGCCTGCGCCTGACTCAGTTTGTGGTGTTCCTTAATAGGCACGTTGGGGTCTTCGGCCCGGTACTCAACCAGCACTACGCGCCCGCCAGGTCGTAACGATTTTACAATGTTGTCGATCATTTCGCGGGGGTTCGAGAACTCATGGTAGGCGTCGACCATCAGGACAATGTCGACGCTGTTGGCAGGGAGTTTTGGGTCCGTAATGGTGCCTAGAACTGGTTCTACATTGGGCGTTTTTTGCTTGCGCTTGCCCGCGTTGAGGTATTCGATCATTTCGGGCTGAATATCGACCGCGAACACCTTCCCCTGCGGGACTATCCTGGCAAATCGAAAGCTGAAATAACCCGTTCCGGCTCCAATATCGGCGATGGCGTCGGTGGGTTTGAGGTCGAGGGCATCGGCAAGCAGGTCGGTGCGTTCTTCCTGCTGACGCTCGGAGCGTTCGAGCCAACCCGCGCCCAGATGACCCATCACCTCCGAAATTTCACGACCCATATACACCCGCCCGATGCCGTCGTAAGCCGGTTGTTTGGTCTGGTAATAACCGGTCGTATCGGCAGTTTGGGGCTTGCCAGTCGTGGTGGCTGTTTGCCCCGACGACCCCTGACGACAACCGGCAGCCATGAGGAATGATAAAAACAGAAGGCGAAGCATAAAAAAATGGTTGGACCGCCAATGCGGTTTGTTCTGGTTGTATAACCAAAACGAACCCATTTAGTCTGTGTAATGCCCGCGAAGAGAAATAATTAACAACTCGTCATCCGTAACTGAATATACCAGTCGATGCTCATCGGTTATCCGTCGGGACCACTTTCCTTTCAGATTTCCTTTGAGTGGTTCTGGTTTTCCAATGCCTTTGAAGGGGTCGCGACGAGCTTCTTCGATAAGCCTTAGTATTCGACCAATCATTTTTGAATCTTCCTCTTGCCAAGTCATCAGATCACTCAGAGCTTTCGGAAAAAAGGTCACGCGTCTTGTCATCGCTCTATCCTGTGCTTCTGTAATTCTTCCGCAACATTAATCGAATCATCGGCTTCATACTGAGTCAACAATTGATCCCATTGTTCACCGGACACAGAATAGGCGTGGTCGCTGGCTTGAGCGGTTGCTACCATATTCTCAAACTCCTCCTGCGTCATTTCGTGGGGCTTTTCCTCTTTGATCAGGATTTTCACTTTCTTTCCCCGAAAGGTCTTTTTCAAACCCTGTAAAAACTGATAGGTCAGTTCGGATTCGTTTAGCTGATACGTTGCCTGCATAGCTTGTACTTGTTTGTTCAAAGATAACAAAAACGCGTATTTATGAATAATCATCCCGCATCGACACCTCCTGCGTGGGCATCCGGCTTACTTTTCTGAACAAAACCGGACGTTTGTTCTTTTTAGCAGAGAAACAATTGTTCTATTCAACTGCCATGAATCTTATTTTACACCTCCTGCTCGATGCCGCCGTAATTTTCGGTCTTGCCTACCTTATGCCGCAAGTCGACGTGAAAAACTTCGGAACCGCCGTGCTGATTGCCCTTATTTTAGGTCTGCTCAACTTCTTTGTAGGCTGGATTCTTACCTTCCCGCTTAACCTCGTTACGTTTTTCCTGCTAACGGGCGTCGTGCGGGTGCTGGTTACGGCAATCCTGCTCAAGGTGATCGATAAGTTTATGGACAGTTTCACGATACACGGCTTTTGGCCCGCGCTGGTTATTGCCATTGTCGTGGCGATAGCGGGTTCGCTCATCGACCGCTCGGCCCCCAGCGAACCCATGCGGAAAGCTGGCTACGCTGATGTGGCTATTGCACGATAATCAGTTGGTCAACGCCTGGAAGACCCCCTCCAGGCTATTTTCCTGTTGGCGAAGGCCAACAAGTGTGAGGTTACGGTCGGCGGCAAGGCGAAAAATAGCCCCGCGCAGATCGGTGCCCGCGTTGGCCGTTACGCGATACTGCCCCGGTGCCACGCGCTCCACCGACCGAACACCGGGCAACGTTTCGAGAGAGTCAGCCTCGGAAAGATCATTTTCAAACTCGGCCAGTACCGTGACAGCCCCGTTCAGTTGGGCGCGTAGCTCGTTCAGGGGGCTATCGGCCACGAGTTGGCCCCGGTTTATGATCACAACCCGGTCGCAGAGAGCCTCCACTTCCTGCATAATGTGGGTGGAGAACAGCACCGTTTTGTCGCGCCCGGCTTCGCGAATCACCTGCCGAATTTCGGTGAGTTGGTTAGGATCGAGGCCCGTAGTGGGTTCGTCCAGAATCAGCACGGGCGGATTGTGCAACAGGGCCTGCGCCAGCCCCACGCGTTGCCGGTAGCCCTTTGAGAGTTGCCCAATACGCTTGTGAGCCTCCTGCCCCAGGCCAACCCGCTCGATTACCTCCGAAACAGCCCGTTTCAAGCTCTCACCCGACAGCCCGTGCAACGATCCCGCAAAGCGCAGGTATTCTTTCACGTATAAGTCCAGATAAAGCGGGTTGTGTTCGGGCAGGTAGCCCACGCTCCGCCGTACGTCCATCGGGGCTGTGCGGACATCGAACCCGTTGATCAGAACGGTGCCCTCGGTAGGCGCGAGGTAGCCCGTTGCGACTTTCATGGTGGTCGATTTACCGGCCCCATTCGGGCCTAGAAAACCGACGATCTGCCCCGGCTCTACGGTAAACGAAATCTGGTTGACGGCCCGTTGGCCTGAATCGTACTGCTTGGTTAATTGCTGAATCTGTATCGACATCGGACGTTGGACACTGGACGAACGTCCAATATCCACTATCCAACGTCTGTTATCCAAAAAGTATTTCTATTTTTAGCGTTTAAACGCATATAAAGCCCTTTTCACCACTGCCCGCATGTCTCTTCTCCGCAAAAAAACCGTAACACAAATCCTGTCTGATGCCAGTGAAGGCGACTCCAGTAAGCTCGTTAAAACGCTTGGCGTTCGCGATCTGACCTCGTTCGGCATTGCGGCCATCATCGGGGCTGGTATTTTCAGTACTATCGGTTTGGCCAGCTACAACGGTGGCCCCGCCGTGTCGTTACTGTTTGTGTTTACGGCCATTGCCTGCGTGTTTACGGCCCTCAGCTACGCGCAGTTCGCCAGCACCGTGCCTGTGAGCGGTAGTGCTTACACCTACGCCTATGTGGCTTTCGGCGAGTTGTTTGCGTGGGTAATTGGCTGGGCGTTAATCCTCGAATACGCCGTGAGCAACATGGTCGTGGCTATCTCGTGGTCGGAGTATTTCACGTCGATGTTGAGCGGGTTTGGCATTACGTTTCCCAAATATTTCGCGACTGATTACGGCTCGGCGTCGCGTGCGTTTACCGCCGTTCAGGAGGCCCAACAAAGCGGAGCAGCAGCTTTGGCTGCCCTCCCCGAAAACAGCCGCGTTCTGGCCGAGGCTTTCGCTAACGCCCCTATGTTGGGCGATCTGAAACTCATCGTCAACCTGCCTGCCGGGTTTGTTACCGTCCTCATCACGGCCCTTGTGTACGTGGGCATTAAAGAATCACGCACGGCCAGCAACATCCTGGTTGTGCTGAAACTGGCCGTTATCGGGCTGGTAATCGGCGTGGGAGCGTTCTACGTAAAACCCGCCAATTGGTCGCCGTTTGCCCCCAACGGAGTACAGGGTGTACTGAGCGGAGTGGCGTCGGTCTTCTTTGCGTTTATCGGGTTCGACTCCATCTCGACCACCGCCGAAGAGTGCAAAAACCCCCAACGCGACTTGCCCCGCGCCATGCTCTACTGCCTGGCTATTTGTACCGTTCTGTACGTGCTTATTACGCTCGTGCTTACGGGCATGGTGCCGTACAAAGAATTGGGTGTGAGCGACCCGCTTGCCTACGTGTTCCAGAAAGTGGGCCTGAACTTTGTAGCCGGGGTTATTTCGGTGAGCGCGGTGGTGGCTATTACGAGCGCGTTGCTGGTGTATCAGCTAGGGCAACCGCGCATCTGGATGACCATGAGCCGCGACGGCCTGCTCTGGAAACGCTTCTCAACCATCCACCCGAAATACAAAACACCTTCGTTTGCGACTATCGTTACAGGTTTTCTGGTGGCCATTCCGTCGCTGTTTATGGACCTGAAATTCTTTGTTGATCTCACCAGCGTGGGCACCTTTTTCGCATTCATTCTGGTCTGCGCGGGTATCCTGTACCTCGACGCAAAAGGTCTATCGGCCCAATCGAAGTTCAAGGTGCCATACATCAACGGCAAGTACATTATTGGGGCATTGCTCGTTGTGGCCTTCACCTACGCCCACGGAACGAACTTGGCTGAGATACTCGACGACAAGCCTCTGCTTATCGTGTTTTGGGGGGTTTGGGCTGTTTTGGCCGTGCAGGGGTTCCGGCATAACTTCTCGTTGTTGCCCGTAGTCGGCGTCCTGACGAACCTGTACCTCATGACCGAGTTGGGAGCCAGCAACTGGAAAATCTTTGGGATCTGGCTCGTCATCGGCCTGGTGGTTTATTTCTCCTACGGCTACCGCAAAAGCAAACTGGCCGCGCATTGAACAGAGTCAGGGCTAAACCTTTGAGTTCCGGCTCCGCAACCACATATCGGCCAGGACCAGCGCGGCCATAGCCTCGACAATGGGTACGGCGCGGGGCACCACACAGGGGTCATGCCGACCCTTGCCCGACACCGTCACAGGTTGGCCATGAACATCGACGCTCTCCTGGTCCTGCATGATCGTGGCAACGGGCTTAAACGCCACGCGGAAATAAATATCCTCGCCGTTACTGATGCCTCCTTGAATACCCCCCGACAGATTCGTGCGTGTTCGAACGCGGCCATCGGCATCGGTGTACATGGCGTCGTTGTGTTCGGAGCCATATTGCTCGGCCCCGGCGAATCCACTACCATATTCGAAGCCTTTCACGGCATTGATGCCCAGCATAGCCTTGCCTAGTTCGGCATGGAGCTTGTCGAACACCGGCTCGCCCCAGCCTGCCGGAACGCCCGTGATCACGCAGCTCACAATGCCGCCAATCGAATCGCCTTTTTTGCGGGTCTCGTCGATGTAGGTAAACATCTGCTCGGCCATTGCCGGATCGGGGCAACGCACGGCATTTTCTTCGGCAAGGGCCAGATTCAGGTTTTGGTAAGGTGTCTCCAGTTTCATTTGACCCACCGCCGACACGTAGGCTTGAACCCTTATACCCAGCGTATTGAGGAGCATTTTGGCAACGGCCCCAGCCGCCACGCGGGCCGCCGTTTCGCGGGCCGACGAACGCCCGCCCCCCCGGTAATCGCGGGTGCCGTATTTGGCCATGTAGGTGTAGTCGGCGTGGGAGGGCCGGAACTGCTCCGAAATATGGCCGTAGTCTTTACTGCGCTGATCCGTGTTGCGAATCACGAGCGCGATGGGTGTCCCCTGCGTAACGCCCTCAAACACACCCGACAGCACCTCAAACTCGTCGGCCTCGCGCCGTTGGGTTGTTATGCGCGATTGCCCCGGTTTGCGCCGATCCAGCTCGTGCTGAATAAAATCAGTATCGAAGGGCAAGCCCGCCGGACATCCGTCGATAGTAACGCCCAACGCCGGGCCGTGCGATTCGCCAAACGTGGCAATTTTGAAAACCTTTCCGTACGTACTACTCATCTACTTTCTGAAAAACACAAAGATCATTCCGAGAATCATCAACACCAAAAGCACGTTGGCAACAGCCCGCGTCAGTGCCACCAGGTTGAGAGGCTTGTCAACGCTGCTCATCTGATTCAAGTTGGCATAAAGTGCGTCGCCGGTATTCGATAGACCGGGACTAGGTATTGTTGCCTCAACAGCACTTGTCGCACCGGTTTCGGCCACACGGAGCGTCGTTTGCGGACGGAGCGTGTCGTAGCGGGCCGTGAGCGGATCGAAATAGACAAACCCAAACACACCCGACAGTGGAACCTGACCCGCCCGGCGAGGCACCAGAAAATAGGTAAACGTTTTAGAACCAACAATTTCTTCACCTGTCCGGTCAATCTGCTGCGTGGTTCCGGCAGGTAACGCTTCGACAGGGGTTGCCGCTCCTATGGCCGATTGGCTACCCAATTCACTTATCAAGGGCGGTTGCAGCGAAGCAATATTACCTTCGCCCTCTATTCTGACACTATACCGGGCACTCTTACCAACGGGCACAGCCGTACGGTCGATGCTCTCGACCAGTCGAAACCGACCCACAGCCACCTGCCCCCGTAACGGGTGGGGCGGCAACGGACGAACGATCACCGTTAGCGGACTAGTTTGAAACGTGACTGGTTCAACCAAATCAGCAGCAGGTTTTGTTGGTACAGATTTGTCAGGTGCCCGGTTCTCCTGTCGCGCTCGCACAAGAGTCAGTTTCAGCGTAGGAATTTCGATGCTGCCAACGGATAGCGGGAAGAAAACACCCTGAAAAATAACATACTCCCGAAATGGCCGTCCATTCACCACAACCGGCTGCCCCTTCAACTCGCTAATGCCGGCGTCTTCTTCCCAAACGTTGGTAGGTCGAAGTTGCTTAAGTACTGCCGGTAGCTGTGCATCGACGCCATCAAAGCGTAGTTCAAACGGGTAGGTGTCCGACACAAAAAGCGATAGTCGCATAGCAAACCCCTCGCCGACAAATACAGCACTTTTACCAGATCTCAACGTCAGGAAAGCGGCCCCGCTTTCGGTCGGAATTTTGACCGATGCAGTGGTGCCGGTTCCACCAAATGGGCTGGTTATCGTCGGGCGTACCAACAGCACCGTTCCCTCCGACAAAACCGTTACCCCATTAACCGTAATGCTGAACGGTTGCACCCGGTACACCCCCGGCCCATTGGCAACATATGCTTGCGTAATAATCTGATTGGTAATAGGTTCCCCGCCCGTATCAACCATTTTCACGCTCGTTGTAGTAGCTCGTTTCGTGAAACCAACTATGTCGGGAAAGTCAATTTGGGGCCTGTTTTCGCTGTTTGGAACCGTCACGGCAATGGTGAATGGCCGCTCAATCGAAAAGGTCGACGCGCTCAATTCTATCGAAATGGTATTATCATTTTGTTGCCCGCTGACAATCAACGGGACACAAAAAAATAATACAAAAAATCTTTGAAATATTCTCATTTTCGATTTTACTTTGCCACAACAATTCTGCTCGTGAACCGTTATTTTTAACGGGACCCTAATGTTCTCTATTTAGTCCATAGTCTTTTTTTAACCTTTTAACGAGTACGCGTATGGCCTCAATGTTGGAGTACCTCAAAACGATCTTACAAAAGGTCAGTTTCGACAAATCTCTCTTTGAAAAAGAACTCCGAAAAGCCATTCAATCTCTAACACCCGACGAGGTGAAGCAGCTCAAAGCCTGGTGCTACGAACAGTTCGGTAAAATGTACCGGGCCGTTCTGAACAGGTGCTTTTCTCGCGTCAGGTTCGCTTAATCAATTGCATTTCCTGGAACAACCGAAAGCCCTCATCAACGGGGGCTTTTTTAGTTTCGGTTAAAGGCCAATCGCTGCCCGGCCCGCTCCACCAAAAATTGCCCACGCTCATATACTACCTCCCCCGACACGATGGTGTGGGTGACGGCATTCGTGAACGTTTGCCCAGCCAGGGGGGTCCAGCCGCATTGGTAGAACACGCTTTCGTTCGTCACCGATGTTGTTTGCGCCGGATCGACCAGCACCAGATCGGCCCAGTAACCCTCGCGCACGTAGCCGCGCCGATCAATTTGAAAACAGTCGGCAGGGGCATGGCTCATTTTACGGACCACCGTCTGAATATCCATCTTACCCTGCCGCACAAAGTCGAGCATCATCAGCAACGAGTGCTGAATCAGCGGTAAACCCGACGGGGCCTGCCAGTACGATTGGCTCTTCTCATCCCAGGTATGCGGGGCATGGTCGGTAGCGATAATATCGAGCCGGTCGTCGAGCAGAGCCTTGAGCAGTTCGGGGCGGTGACGCGGGTCTTTGATCGCCGGGTTGCATTTGATCTGATTGCCGAGTTGTTCGTAATCATCGGCACTAAACCAGAGGTGATGCACACATACTTCCGAGGTAATCCGCTTCTGGGTAAGTGGCACTGAATTATCGAACAGAGTCAACTCGTCGGCAGTCGAAATATGCAGAATGTGCAGGCGGGTGTTGTGCCGTTTGGCCAGTTGGACCGCCAGCGACGACGATTTCAGACAGGCCTCCTCATCACGGATCAGCGGGTGCAGGGCCGCTGTCCCCCGCTCGCCATAGTGCGCCTTGTATCGTTCATTGTTGGCTCGCACGGTAGCTTCGTCTTCGCAGTGCGTGGCAATGAGCATCGGACTTTGACGGAAGAGTTCGTTCAGCACATGCTCATCGTCCACGAGCATGCTCCCCGTTGAGGAACCCATGAAAACTTTCAGTCCACAAACTGTTTTTGGGTCTGTACGCAGGGCTTCTTGAAGATTGTCGTTCGAGACGCCCATAAAAAACGAGTAGTTGGCCATCGCCGTGCGGGCCGCTATCTCGTATTTATCTTGCAACAACCCCTGCGTCAACGCATTGGGCACCGTGTTGGGCATCTCCATGAAGGTAGTTGTACCCCCGGCCACACCCGCCCGCGACTCCGTCCGAATCGTAGCTTTGTGCGTCAGGCCCGGCTCCCTGAAATGTACCTGATCGTCAATAACGCCCGGCAGCAAATACTGCCCCTTCGCGTCGATCACGCGGTCGGCGGTGCGGCCCGACAGGTCCGGGCTAATTTGGGCAATAAAGCCGTCTTCGATGAGAACGTCGGTGGGAGTAATCTGTCCCTCGTTGACGAGGAGGGTGTTGAGGAGAAGGAGTTTCATAAATAGTAGGCAGTGTGCAGTAGCAGTAGGCAGTTTGGATTATCAGTAAGCAGACGGCTTTTTTTTTCTGCCTACTGCTACTGCACACTGCCTACCAGTGCGGCTGCTTCTTTGGCAAAGTACGTCAAAATTACGTCGGCACCGGCGCGTTTGATCGACAGTAGCGATTCCATCATGGCCCGGTCGCCGTCGAGCCAGCCGTTGCGGGCGGCTGCCTTAATCATGGCATATTCCCCGCTGACGTTGTAAGCCGTAATGGGCACGTTGGTATTGTCGCGCAGGAGTTTGATAATGTCGAGGTAGGCCAGCGCGGGTTTAACCATGAGCATGTCAGCTCCTTCCTGAATATCTAACTCGGCTTCGATCAGGGCTTCGCGGCTGTTGGCCGGGTTCATCTGATAGGTTTTCTTATCACCAAACTTGGGGGCCGAGTCGAGCGCATCGCGGAAGGGACCGTAGAACGCGCTTGCGTATTTGGCCGCATACGACATAATCCCCACGTTCGTGTAGCCAGCCTCGTCGAGAGCGGTGCGGATATAGCCCACGCGCCCGTCCATCATATCCGATGGCCCCATAATATCGGCCCCGGCCTGTGCCTGCGCCACAGCCATGCGGCCCAAGATTTCGAGTGTTGGGTCGTTCAGTATCTGTCCCGCCGAGGACCCGGCATTCTCAACCAGTCCATCGTGCCCGTCGGAACTGTAGGGGTCCATAGCTACGTCGGTCATCACGCACACATCGGGGAAGCGGTCTTTAACAGCCCGAATGGCCTTCAGATACAATCCGTTGGGGTTGGTGCTTTCGGTTGCGTATCGGTCTTTCTTCGTTTCGGGCAGGTTCGGAAACAGGTCGAACGCCCGGATGCCCAGATCAACACACTCGGCGATCTCGTCCAGTAGCAAATCGAGTGAGTGCCGATAGATACCCGGCATCGACGCTACCTCGGTGCGGACGTTCTGCCCCTCCATTACGAACAGGGGCAGAATAAAATCGTGAACGCTCAGACGCGTTTCCTGCACCAAATCCCGAATCACACCTGACGCACGATTCCGGCGCGGACGACGAATAATAGTCATTAAACAATGAGTTTAAACCCTTCTCCATGCACATTCACCAACTGCACGCGTTCGTCTTCGCGGAGGTATTTGCGGAGTTTAGTAATGTACACATCCATGCTCCGGGCGTTGAAATACGAATCGTCGCCCCAGACCATTTTCAGGGCAAAACTACGGCTAATTGGCGCATTGAGGTTCTGCGCGAACAACTTTAGCAGTTCCGATTCCTTACTCGTCAGCTTTTGACTGAATGGTTCCCCCTCTTCAGCGGAGCGGCTCAGGATTTGATGCGGATAATCGAACAGCAGCGAACCGATGGTATAGATGCTCGGTTCGAGGTCGGTAGCCCCGCGCTGATACCGTCGCAAAATGGCCTGAATCCGCAACAGTAATTCCTCCATACTGAAGGGCTTGGTCACGTAATCGTCGGCTCCTACTTTGAACCCCTGAATAGTGTCTTCTTTCATCGACTTGGCCGTGAGAAAAATAATCGGCACATCGCGCCCGGTCAGGCGCACGTCGCGGGCGAGCGTGAAGCCGTCCTTCTTAGGCATCATCACATCGAACACACACAGGTCATATTGCCCATGCGTAAACAGTTCGAGTGCCTTGTTGCCGTCGGTGGCCCGGTCGGTCTGAAACCCCTTCATCGTAAGATATTCCTGTACGAGTTGCCCCAGGTTCGGGTCGTCTTCAGCTAATAGAATGGTTGCCATGTTTGTATGGTATCATAACTTCAAACGCACTGCCCTGCCCCAGTTGGCTCGTTACAGCAACGCGCCCCTGGTGAGCGTCGATCATTTTGCGTACATAGCTCAGGCCAAGGCCAAAGCCTTTCACGTCGTGGACGTTGCCTGTAGGAACGCGGTAAAACGTCTCAAAAATACGGCCTTGCTGCTCCTTCGAAAGGCCCAGGCCACGGTCGGCCACGGTCAGGCTAACGCCCTCGTCCAGGCTCTGCGTTCGGATCGTGATATGTGGTTGCCCCGGCGAATACTTGATAGCATTATCGACCAAATTATACACGATATTCGTCAGATGAACTTCGTCGGCTTCGACTACCTCGTTTTCGGCTTCAAAATCGAGTACCAGTTCGCCCTCGCGCTGTTCAATCTGTAAACCAATGCTGTTCAGCACTTTTTCGACAACATCGTGAATGTTCACCGGCACGAGCGTCAGCTTTACGGCTCCCCGGTCGAGCAGGGCCATTTGAAGCACTTTTTCTACGTGCGAACCAAGCCGTCGGGTCTCGTCGCGGATAATCCCCAAGTACCGTCCAAGCCGCCCATTCTCTTCATCATACCCCACACTCCCCACCCCTTCGGCCATTTCAACAGCCAGCGAAATGGTCGAAATGGGCGTTTTGAACTCGTGGGTCATGTTGTTGATGAAGTCGTTTTTGATATCGGCCATTTTTTTCTGCCGCAGAATCGTGCTGATGGCGATATAGAAACAGGCCAGAATCGTCAGGATCAATAAGGCCGATGCTGCCATCGTGAAGCCCATTTGGCTCCAGATAAACTCTTTCCGGGTCGGGAAATACACATACAGATGGTTGCTGGTGTCGATCAGGTTGTTGGGAAATAGGACAGCCCGATACCCTAACTGCATCATCCGGTTGGCATCAGTGTTATACGTGGCAAACAAAAATTGAGGTTTCCCACTACTCGTACGGTCGCTGCGAACACCATAGGAAAAAGGCAGTGAGATTCCCCGCTCCGTTAGCGACTCCCGCAGGAGCGTATCAAGCGTAAGTCGGTCTATGCGTTCGGTAATAGGGCGTTCGGTAAGGAGCAAATCCTTCAAAACACCCTTCACCATTTCGGTTTGTTCTTCGGCCCGCTTGCCAATTGAGGTTGTGTCTGCTTGCGCAACGGGGCGGGTTTGGGCGGCTTTTCGGGCCGCACGCTGTTTGGCTAACCGATTGCGTTGAGCACGCAACTGCCGCTGTTGCAAGGAATCGGCTTTTTGATAAGCACGACCTAGTTCATCATTAAATTGCACCATCTGCCCCACCAACTCCCGGTTGGCCCACTCCTCAAATTGCCGTTGCTGATCGAGTTGCGCCTGCCATTCACCGGCTGCGGCTAACTGTTCTTGTTGCTCAAAAAAAGTTGCCACCACCAATGCCTGTTCGGGCGTGATGGGCTGCGTTTGCGAGTGCAACACATCGGATTGAATCACTACGGTCGGCGGCAATTCCAGGTTTCCCGATCCACCGTTTCGCTGCCTGATACGTTGCGCAATCCGGTCGTTCTGGTTAGGTTCTGCCGTTTTGCCTTTGCGCGAAAATACCGGTTTCTGTTCACCCTTGCGCGAAATGGCCATCAGGCGTTGCTGCTGCTGTTGCGCCCGCAATCGCTGCCGACTCAAGTTGGTCGTCTCGCGCCGTTCGAGCGTCCGCACTACCTCCTGTAGAGCATCGGTCACTTTATAATCAAACTGTTCGCGCTGTAGCCGCCAGGCCGTGATGATATAATAGCCCTGCAACCCTACAAGGCCCAACAAACCCACCGACATGAGCAAAACAATCCAGCGTATGCGTTGTCTCGACATTTTTTTCGACTCCGTGCAACGTCCGCTCCTGAACAGACATCTTTCGTAAAGCTAACGAAACCAATGCCCCACCCGGTTCGCGTTAACAAACTTTAACAGGCTAACTCAAGCCCCCAACACAATCCTTTTCGTCCTTTGCACAACAACACAGACTATGAAAGCAACCCGTCCAATTTGGCTTCCGGCCCTGCTCCTCGGCCTCGCTCTAACGCCCGCTTTGGCCCAACAAAGGGCCAAAGAAAAAGGCGACGTAACGATAAAGATCATCGAGCGTAACGGCGACAACGTCCGCGAGACCACTCGCACCTACCGGCTCGACAGCGACGACGACCGCGACAAAATCGCTATGAAGCTCGTCGACTCGCTCAAAGCCGCCCACCCCGGCGACCGCAAACGCCAAATGACGATTATCATCGACGAGGGCGACGGCACCCGCGTTCGGGAGCAGTTAGGCGACAACTCGTCGCGGAGTCGGTCACGGTCGTATTCAGGTCCCGACTGGCAATATGATTTTCGGGTTGGCGTCGATTCAGTTGTTGGGCAGGTTGATCGCTTTTTCCGGCACGATTTTGAGCCGGGTTTAAATCGGGCATTTGAAGGATGGTCGCGCAACTACAACGGCAAAACCAAATCGTCTACTATCCGCAGCCTTGAGGTGTTTCCCAACAATCCCGACCGCGACGGGCTTAACATCCGGTTTACCGCTCCCGCCAAGGGCGACGTAGAGATTGTTGTTACCACGCCAAAAGGCAACCAAGTTGGCCGAAAGACCGTGAAAGACTTCTCCGGCGAGTTCGTAGGTCAAGTTGACCTCGACAAAAAAGCCCCTTCGGGCGTATATTTCGTCACGGTCACGCAGAATGATGACGGAGCCGTAAAGCGGATTGTGGTAGAATAGTTTCAGGTTTCAACGGCTTCGCCGTTGAAACTTTTAAAAATTTTAGTACTTTGTATTGCAAGATACCAAAGTTTACCCATATCTTTGTGTCATCAAGAACACCAAATAGCGTTTGGCAATGAAAACGAGGGTCTTAACAGCGGTTTTTGTACTGGGTTTGGTGCTGGAGGCATCAGCAATTGGGCATCCGCACAACCTGTTTGCAGCCCGCAAGCAAATGAAAGCGAAAAAGGCCGCGTTGAGCCAATCATTGACGCGCAGTGCCACATCGTCACGGACAGCTACGTATGTGAAAGCCACCGCCCTGATTTCGGCTATTTGTGCGTCATTTTACAAAAAAGCACAGTAATAATTTTATGAACATAAATATGTACCGAAAGACCATTCAACAACATAATTTAAAACTGATGCGAAAGTTCCTCTTATTCTTTTCTCTCTTTCTTACAGTAGTCGGACACTTACAAGCACAAGAAAAAAAGAAAAACAGACAGTCTTATAATTGGTAAGATTTATTCAAACGTTCTTAGAGTATGTTTTGTTAGCTTATTTGGCGAATCGGTTGATGATAATGGAAATGAAGGCAATTCGGAGCATGGCCTCCGAACTTTCTATCGTTTTC
>RDXN01000011.1 GCA_004292855.1 Cytophagales bacterium | reverse complement strand
AGAGGTGATTAACGAGTTGACGCTTATTTTTGAAGATCGCATCAAACCCCATCGCTTCTACTAAACCAAAGCCTGACACAGTTTAAAAATCACTCCCTTGCAAGAAGCAGTTCAACTAGTTCTAGAGGCAAATCGCCAACTAACGGAGGAAATGCTTATTTGGCAATCAGTTATCCGGGAGCAATTACCTCTTGCCGCTTGATTCACTGTAAAGAAAACTCGAGTGCATTTCAATCTTGTGTTTTGCTCAACCGTCGCTAAGTAAAGCAACCTATATTGGCCTTACGGCCATGCCGGAAAGTATCCGGCATTACATGGAGGGGCCACTTTTGTAATGCCGGATATTTTCTGGCATGGCCGTAAGGCCAATGACACACAAGATTGAAATGCACCCAGAAAACTCTGCTGTGTTTTGCCCCAGCGGGTCTGACTGTCAATAGAAAGTGGGGACACGTTTGGGCCGGGCCGTAGTGGCCCGAAGGGGCTAAAGGGCACACCCTCAGCAATGCCGCGTTCGGATCGATTTTCCACTTTATCGGAGCCATCGACGAAAACGTTCTTCAGAGCGATCCAACCCAGGCCTTTGCCGAACAAATCGCCGAGAGTCACGAAGGGGGTTCAGTGGGCGGTCGGCCTGTACTTCCGATGTGGGGTTGATTTTAATGGGAACGCGTTTTTTTGTCATGGCACCGGCCACCCGGCCCGAAGTATGAGGGATCTACTCAGTTAACAATCAAGTTGAAAACCGGCAACCTAGATCCCTCCTTTGTCGGGCCGGGTGGCCGGTGCCATGACAAAAAACCAATCCGCGTTCCCATCAAAACTATCGCCGTCGCCCCAATGTTGTCTGCATAGGTATGACCAAAAACGCAGCCATCATTGGGGCCGGCATTGCCGGCATTGCGTCGGCCATTCGGCTGGCGGTTAAGGGGTATAAGGTAGACGTGTTCGAGGCCAACGCCTATCCGGGCGGTAAACTCTCGACCTTCGACGTGCAGGGCGCGTCGGGCACGTACCGGTTCGATGCGGGGCCGTCGCTTTTCACGCTGCCTGCGCTGGTCGAAGAGCTTTTTCAGCTTGCGGGCGAGAACCCCACCGACCATTTCGAGTATATCCGCCTGCCCGAAATTTGCCGCTACTTCTGGGACGACCACACCCGCCTGACCGCCTGGGCCGACCCCGACCGCTTTGCGCAAGAGATCGAAACCCAACTCGGCGAACCCGCCGACCGTGTTCGTACCTTCCTGAAAGACAGCGCGTTTAAGTACGACATCACCGATAAACTTTTCCTGCACGATTCGCTGCACAAGGCAAGCACCTGGTTCAACCGGGGGGCCGTGCGCGGGTATCTGAACATCCCCCGGCTGGGCGTATTTGGCACGATGAACAGGGCCAACGCCCGCACCTTCAGCCACCCCAAAGTGGTGCAGTTGTTCAACCGTTACGCTACCTACAACGGCTCCAACCCCTACCAAACGCCCGCCCTGCTGAACATTATTCCGCACCTGGAATACAACATAGGCGCGTTTTTCCCCAAAAAAGGCATGGTCAGCATCACCGACTCGCTCGTGGCTCTGGCCCAACGGCTCGGCGTCACGTTCCACTTTAACACGCGGGTCGAAGAGATCGTGGTCGAGAACGGGAAGGCAGTGGGAGTCAGGCTTGGAGCAGGCTCCAGGCCCTATGCCGTAGTTCTCTCTAACATGGACATCACGCCCACGTACCGAAAGCTGATGCCCACGCAGCCCGCGCCGGAGCGGACATTGCGGCAACCGCGCTCCTCGTCGGGGCTGATTTTTTATTGGGGCGTGAATCCGAACGCGGCCCGACGGTCATTCCCGGAGCTGGACATGCACAACATTTTCTTCTCGAACGATTACCGCACCGAGTTCGATTACCTCTTCAACCGACGCGACCGGCTCCACAACGACCCAACCATTTACCTCAACATCACGGCTAAAAACAAGCCCGACGATGCGCCCCCCGGCTGCGAAAACTGGTTTATCCTGCTCAACGCTCCCGCCAACGAGGGGCAGGACTGGGACGCCATCATTGCCCAAACCCGGCAGGACGTTCTCCGAAAACTGAGCCACAACCTCGGCGTCGATGTGGCCCCGCTCATTGAGTGTGAGGCTATTCTGGACCCGCGCACGATTGAGGCCCGCACCTCGTCGGCGCAGGGTGCTCTGTACGGAACGGCGTCGAATAATCGGTTTGCAGCGTTTATGCGGCACCCGAACTTCTCCTCGAAAATCAAAAATCTGTACTTCGTGGGGGGCAGTGTGCATCCGGGCGGGGGTATACCCCTCTGCCTGCTCTCGGCCAAAATCGCTGTACAGATAGCAGTGAACAGTGAGCAGCTAACAGAGAACAGTGATATTTGTGTAAACAGTAATGACTAGATTTGCCAAATGAGTTGTGTTCATTGTTGGCTGTCTACTGATCGTTGTTCGCTGCTCACTGTTCTCTGAATGTATGAATTCGTCGTATCTGATTATTGGGCTGAGTGTATCGGTGCTGATCTCGTATGCGTTCGACCTGTTTAGCAGCCGGTTCAAAACGCCCTCGGTGATTTTGTTGCTGGTGTTGGGCATGGTCGCGCAGTGGGTCACGGGCTACTTTGGCATCACTATCCCCTACGTAGCCCCTACCCTCTCGACCCTCGGCACGCTGGGGCTGATCCTGATTGTACTCGAAGGGGGCCTCGACCTCGAAATCCAACGCTCGCAACTGGGCATCCTGCGCCGAACGGCACTCACTGCGTTGGGGTCGCTCGTGGGCACCACCCTGCTCATCGCCTTCGTGCTGTTTTTGTTGCTCGAAGAAACCTTTGCCAAGTGTTTGCTCAATGCCCTGCCGTTCGGGGTCATCAGCCGAACGGTGGCTCTGCCGGTGGTGCAAAATCTCTCCGACAAGCAACGCGAGTTTGCCCTGTTCGAGTCTACTTTTTCGGACATCATGGGCGTTATGTTGTTCAATTTCATTCTGTTAGCTCAATCATCATCGGTTCTGGGGGCCACGTTGCTGTTCGCTCGCGACACCATTGTGGTGTCCGTCGTGGCCATCATCTGTTGTTTCGGGCTGCTGTACCTGATTAGCCGAATCAACCACACCGTCAAGTTCCTGCCCATTATCTCGGTGCTGCTGTTGGTGTATGCCATCGCCCAGATTTACCAGATGTCGTCGCTGCTGATTATCCTGGTGTTTGGGCTGTTTCTGAACAACACCGAACTGTTCATTCGGGGGCGGCTCGACCAGATTTTCAAAAACGATCTGTTTGAGAAAGAACTCGACCAACTCAAAAACCTCACCGCCGAGGGGGGCTTCGTAATCCGTACGTTTTTCTTTTTGCTGTTCGGCTATGCCGCCAATCTCTCTGCCCTGATTGATGTAGATGCCTTAATTGTGAGCGCATTGTTTGTTGTGGTTATTTTGGCCGTTCGGTACGCGGCCCTTCGGCTGGCATTTCGAGGGCCGGTGATGCCCCTGTTGTGGGTAGCCCCGCGCGGCCTCCTAACCATTCTGCTGTACCTGAACATCCCTGAAGCCCTCAAACTGAGCGGCTTCCGCGAAGGCGTTCTGATGCTTACGGTTATTTTCTCGGCCCTCGTTATCACCGTCCGCTGGCATCCATTCGCACCCGTCACCGTCAGGCGGAACGGTCCGGTTCGCGTTACCGAAAACTGCCCGTTCGCGTTGCTGTCCACCTGCCGGATTTCATAACCGTTCACCCGGTCGATCACGATGATCCGCTCATAAAGCACCCCGCCCGATGCGCCGAACAGAACGCCCGTGAGCGGGGTGGGCAACGTAATGGTGGCCACGCCAGACCCCGGACCAATCACCAGCGACCCCGCCGGAAATGTCAGCACCACCGTGGGCTTTGGATTCACCGTGAGCGCGAAGGCCGTGGACGTGAAGCTGCCGCAGTTGCTGCTAATCACCAGCCGGTAGCTTCCCGACTGAGCCAATTGCACATTGGATAAGGTTAGGGCGGGTGTTTGCCCGTTGACTCCCAGCGACACCGGAAGGCCGGACCCTCCATCTTTGAACCACTGATAACCCGTAATGGGGCCTGCGGCAATGGCTGGTATCGTGACCCAACTACCCTCGCAAACCGCCGAGCCACTGTTGCTCATGACTACCGTGGGGGCTTGGGCGGTGAGGTTGCTGGGTACACTTACGTCGGTGGTGCCGAAACAGCCCGTGGCCGTATCTGTGACTGTCACCGAATACAGCC
>RDXN01000099.1 GCA_004292855.1 Cytophagales bacterium | reverse complement strand
GAGTCGAAATGGGCTACCATTGGGGCTGGTTTTTTGTTGCTTGGTCGCTACAAATTTCCAGCCTTTTTTTTGCTTTCAAGTTTCATCATGTCGAGTAATTACTTACGTTGCCAAATAGCCATAAATGCAATAACGAACGCCCCTGAAAACAAGAGCAAGGCGTTGCCGAACCCGCCCAGTGCGGTTACCAGAACGCCCGTGAACAAAACTGCTGTGGCCGTGAACAGCCGCCCAATATTGAAACAGAATCCCGTGGCTGTTGCCCGAATCGATACTGGAAACAGGGTCGGGACATAACTGGATAACGACCCCTGACTGATCCCAAAAAATAAGGCCAGCAATGCCAGTTCGGCGTAGACAACGGGAGAGAACGTTCGGTTGGTCAGGAACAACAAGGCGCAGGCCCCGATGCAGGCCGCAAACGTGCCCATGAGCGTTCGGCGGGGGCCAAGCGTGCGGACCAGAAACCCCGACAACACCCCGCCCACAATGCCGCCCGTGCCCAGCAGCATCATGGTAACGCCCCGCTCGGTTTGGCCTGATTCGCCCACAGGCAACAGCGTCTGTACCCACGTGGGCAACCAACCGAAAATACCCCACAAGCCAATCAATACGGCCCCAAAAATGAGCGTACCGCTCAGCAGGTTGGCCCGATTACCCGGCTCGAATAACTCGCCCGAACGATTCGCTTTCTCGCCAAACGGTCGGCTTCGCCCCGATTTCCAGACGCCTGATTCGATTAAAAAGATCCAGATCAGCAGCGCAGTTACTACCGGAATCAGCCCAATGTTGAACGCCACTCGCCAGTCGGACAGGCCACTCACCAGCCCGCCCGTGGCCACAATGCCCACTGGAAAGGTGGTTGAGAGTATGCCCAGCGCGATAGGCCGGGAGGTTTCGGGCCACACTTCGGAGATATACACGGTAGAAACGAGCAGAACACCGCCCACACCCGCGCCCGTCACGAAACGGACCAGCAGAAGCGTTTCGAGCGAGGTCACCGAAGCCGTTGCCAACAGACCCACCCCACACAGAGCCGTTACAATGGCCAATGCCCGAACCCGGCCTATGCGGTCGGCAACGGGGCCGAACAAGAGTCCACCCGCCATCCAGCCATACAGAAAAACGGCGTTGATCCAGGCCCCCGCCTTGTCGAGTTGGTCGGGTGGGACCGCGTTGCCCAGGAGTTGGCTCACCACAACGGGCAAATACGTGGCCATGAGCGTACTCGCCGTACCCCCGAAGGTGTAGGCCAGTACGCACAACCCGAACCCCAGCCAGGGCAGGGGCTGGACTGCCTTTTTGGGTGATGCCGTGAGCGTTGCCATTAGTTAAACGTTAAGGAGAGGTAGTACAAACCACCCACGGCGGGCGACCCAAATGCCTGCACAACGTATCGGTTGGTCAGGTTCGAGGCTCCCAGCTTCAAGGTTGTTTTGTACGTTGGGATGCGGTACGAAACTTGCGCGTCGAGCAGGTGATACGCAGGCACCCGGCCCGGAATGAGCGCGTTGAACGACCCCACCCAATCGAAGGCTTCCTGCCAGTGCCAGCTTACGTTAAAGCCGAGGTTCGGGGCCACGTGTCGGTGGCCCAGCGTAACATTAGTTTTGAGCCGGGGCGTGTTGAACGCGGCCACGTTGTTGGGGTCGGCGTTGCGGATGTCGAACGCCGACCACGTGCCGTTGGCCCCCACCTGATACCCGCCGGGTGTGCGGTAGGTCAGGCCGAGGGTGGCCCCCTGCGCCGACACCTTGTCGGGCGCGTTGGTGTACAACTGAAACGCCTGCACGCGTCCGCTCAGAATGTCCTGGGCTGCTGCCGGGTTGGGTTTGCCATCGCTGCCCAAAACGGGGCTGTTGGGGCGCAACACGACGGTGTTGAGAATGAAGTTGTTATAAACGCCGTAGTAGTAATTGGCGTCGACCGACAGGTTGCTTGTCAGAATGCCCCGATACCCCACTTCGAAACTGTTCACCCGCTCCGGGGCAATGTAGGGCACGGCCGATTGTTGCAGCTTGTCTTTGTTGTTCAGCACGGCTTGCTGCGGGCCAACTTTGCCAACTTCGGCCCCGAAACCCGCCCCAAAGCGGTTCACGCTGGCAGCGGTGTAGGAGTTCTCGTAGACGTTCATGCCCGCGCTGTTGCTCGGTGCCCCGCCCAGAATCGTGATTGGCCCCACGTTGAGCTTGATAAACTGATCGCTCGGCGTTGGATTCCGAAAACCCGTTTGGTAGCTCGCCCGGAAATGATGCCGATCCGTTGCCGAAAACACCACCGACCCACGGGGCGTAAAATAACCCGCAAAGTTCTGGTTTTTGTCGTACCGGCCCGATGCAGTCAGTTTGAGCCGTTCGCCCAGCAAGTTTTGGCTTACCTGAACAAACGCCCCCAACTCGTTGTACAAAATCCGGCCTTTTGTATCGTCGAACAGGGTGCCGTTGGTGAAGAGGTTGAACTGCCGGAAATTGCCGCCAATCAGCACTTCTGTGCCCTTGAATCCTGCCGATTTCAGGGCCGGGGTCAGGTTATACTGACCATCGGCATGCCACATCTTTGTCTGGCTCAAAATACCAGCACCGGCCAGGCCCTGCACGTCGATGAGCCGTTGTCTCTCGCGCTCAAAGGCCGGCGAGCCGGGTAAAAAACGGCCCTGATCGGCAAAAGAGCGGGCTTGGGTGTGGTCGCTGCTGGTCACGTTGGTCACCTTGCCACCGTAAGCAGCCGCGTACCGCTCGAACCAGGTTTGATCGGCCAGGTTTGGGGCCACCACGTTGCCGTTGAGGTCGCGCACCCACGTCCGGTTGATGTGCTGACCGAGCGAGCGGGTGTTAAACGAATCGTGCGAATCTTCGGCATTGCTGTACCACCGAACAAAGAAGTGGCTCCCCCGAAGCTCCACGCGGTGTTGGGTCAGCGAAAACCCGTTGACCGAAAAGCGGTTCGAACCCGTGTAATTGGCCGTTCCTTTGGCGAAGTTAAACGCGTAAATGGCCTCTAGTTTGGGCGTGATGCGGTAGTGAGCCGCCCCGTTCAATTTCAGGCTATACACGCTGTAATCCGTCAGGTCCACCTCTTTGTAGCCCGTTCTGGACACCTGCCCGGCTCCGGGGAGGGTGCGTACCACCTCGTCGCCATAGATATGCAACGCGTTGCAGGCCGGGTTTTTAGCCCCGCGAAATTCGGGTGCCGTGGTCTGATTTACGTCGGTGTAATCGGTTGCGAACCAGTCCAGTCCACCCATGTAGGCCGCGTTGAGCTTAAACGCAAACGTGTTGCCAAATGCTTTCGCGTACCGGATGGCGTGGTCGTTGTACATCGCCGGACCAGACGGTCCGGCGTTCCGGGCGGGATCGTTGATGTGATTCACGCCCACTTTAGCCTGTGCGCTCAGCCCCTGGTACTTGAACGGGTCTTTGCTCGTCATCAGCAAGGCACCGTTGAACGCCTGTGGGCCATACAGAGCCGAAGCCGCACCGGGCACCAACTCCGCACTCTCGGCATCCAGATCGCTCAAACCGAACATGTTACCGACCGAAAATCCAAACCCAGCGGGCTGGTTGTCGACCCCGTCGATCAGTTGCAGAAACCGACTGTTGCCCGTGCTGGCAAATCCTCGTGTGTTGATTTGCCGGTAGGTCAGGCTGCTCGTCACCATGTCGACGCCTTTGAGCGAATTCAACCCCTCGTAAAACGAAGCTGCGGGTGTTTCGCGAATCTGCCGGGCGTCCATTTTCTCAACCGTCACGGGAGCACGTAACAGACTCTCCTCCACGCGCGACGCCCCAACAACTACCTCCTGTAACTGGCTCGTGGCAGGTTTAAGGGTGATTTCAACGGGTGTGTTATTGTCGGAAAGCAGAACTTCCTGCCGTTCCTGCCCGATCATCGTGACTGTCAGCGTCGGGTTATTTTTCGTATTGACCGACAGCGAAAACCGCCCGTTAGCGTCGGTCACGGTGCCAATGAGTTGCCCCTTCACCTTCACCGACGCACCGGGCAGGGGTTGACCCGTCTGCGAATCGCGAACAACGCCCGACACCGACCGCGATTGCGCGAGTATGGGCAAAGAAAGGGTAAGGCTCACCGCCAGAGCGATGAGAAAATAGATGATTTTCATAAAGATTGGATGTGTTGTGGTTTTACGATTTCGAATATCCGCCGGGTGGTCGCACGTACCCCCGGCCTGTGATGCGTTCGCCCAGCATTTGGTAATAAGCCGGGTCGGTTGGGGCCACGGTTGCCAGCCCGTCTACATACTTGTTGTAGAGGCAGAACAGGGCGGCAATGAGCACCGTATCGTGAATCTCGCGGTCGGTAGCCCCGGCGATGCGGGCGCGGTCGACGGCATCGGGCGAAACGGCCCGCCCCGATTGCTGCGTGAGAGCCGCAATCTGGAGCAGAGCCTTCATTTTTTCGCTCACCGGAGCCGTTTCAACGTCGTTTTTCACCGCACGGGCCATCTCGTCGTTATCCAGCAGCAGGTCAGCGGCTTTCGTGTGAGCCGCGTTGCAGAAGTTCGTACAATTGCGCGACGACACCAGCGCGGCAATCAACTCGCGTTCGCCCTCGCTTAGGGTCGACTCCCCCCGGAGCAGTATCTGGGTGAGTTCGCGGATCGGCTGCGCCGTGTCGAGCCGGTATTCGAGCAGGCCGGTAATGCCCGGCAAATGGTCGGGAAGGGGTATGTGGGGCATGATGCGGGCGATTACGGTTGAATTTGTTTCACCATCTGGTTAAAATCCACCACCGAAAACCCCTCGGCAATCTTGCCCCCGCGTAGGGTGAACCGCGCCAAACCCGGCACCGTAAACGGCTTGTTCGTAGCAGCCGGGGCCAGAAACGCGCTGCTGTGGGTTCCCGAAAAGTCGCCTTTCAGAAACACCACGTCGCCATCTGTTATTACCTCCGTTACTTCAATCCGAAACCCGGCGAAGTTCTGATCCATCTTGCCCATCATGGCCGTTAGCCCGTCGATACCCCTAACCGTTGCGCCGAGCGAATTACGAAAACTCACATCGTCGGTGATGATCGTCTTCAGAAATGCCACATCGCGGGCATTGAGCAGGGCGTTGAAAAAGGCCACCGCCGTTTTGCCGTTGGCCGACGACACCGCCAGCCGGTTGTTTCGCTGAATAAGCGATTCGTTTTTCTGTGCCATGCCTGTGTTCATGGCGATATATTGACCAACGGCAAAGCGCGGCCCAGCCAGTAGCAAAATCGCTACCAGCCCGTGTTTTAGGAAGTTCATCGTTTTTTTAATGAGTGAATTAGCGAATGAATGAATAAGTGATTTGAAAAGGCCTCTTGTTACCCATTCACTAAATCACTCATTCGCTCATTCACTAATTGATTAAAGCCCCGACCCATCGGCTTTGCCCCGCGCTACGGCGTAACTACCGATGTTCTTACCGCAGGTTAAACCAGTTTCGCAGTCGGACCGGAAGTGAATCATGCCATAAACACGTGATTCTGAAGCTTCTTTGGCCTTAGCGTCGAACTCGGCGGCCCGCTCTGGGAAAATGCTGCCCAGCACCGTTGCCGCTGCCCCTGAGAACGTCGAGTGGCCTGATGTGTAAGCCGGGAAGTTGGGCAATCCAATCGTCGTTTTTACGCCAAATTGCTGTGGGCGGGGGGTGTAGTAATAGAACTTGGTTTCCCAACAACAGATGGCTGCATCGGCGAGCGTAGTGGCTACCAGGGCCAGAGTGCGGGCCATACGAACCTCGCTGTATTTGGCTTCGTGAGCGGCATCGGCAGCAGCCCGCATCCAATGGCCGGGGGGCGTGTAGCTACCGGCACCGTCGGACCAGTAATTGGCAATCCGGGCTTGCTCGCGGGTTTGATTTTTCTGCATGTCCTGTAGCTCGGCCAGTTCTTTTTTAAACTGATCGGAACCCGGTTGCGGAGCCATGCCAGGCCGGATTTTTACCAACGTCGCCCGGTCGAAGTTCCAGAGTTGTACGGCCCCGTAGTTGGGGAGCATAGGCGGACGTACCGGCGACTCCTGGCTCAACCACACTTCGGTTTGGCCACGCTCTTTAGCTGCCGTAACCATGCCCGCCGTGAGGGTTTGGTTGTTGGCTCCGCTCATACCGTCGGCACGGGCGCGGACCATCACTTTGGCCGCCACCTGCGAACCCAAATCGGCTCCGGCGAGTAGTTCGCTCTCCACGTTCATGCCCGCCCACAGGCGGCTAGCCCGGTGTTCGGCCACGCGTGAGTCGATGAAGGCCACCTCGCCCGGAAACATTGCCTTCAAAATCACCGCCGATGCAGCCGCCACAACGGCGTCTTCGGAGGGGTACGTGGGCAACGCCGACACAGGTAATGCTGCCCGAACGGTCGCATCAACTTTTGAGGGAGCCGAACGGTTGAATTGATATTTAAACTTCCACGCAGCCACCAGCGCGTCGTATTGCGCCACGCTCAGGTGGGCAAGCATACGAGCCGTGTAGGGCGGGTTTGCAAATGGAAACTTAGGGTCGGCAGTGGGGTCGGCCGCACTTGGCACCGGGTAAACACCGGCCGCGTTTGAGGCCGGGGCCAAATTGTACCGGGCGGCCAGCTCGCGGGCAATTTCGTTCCAGCGGTACGCTGCACCGGCTCCCCAATACACCACGGCTTCCTGTTGCTCGCGGCTCAACGTGGTCGATACGGATTTCAGGTTGTTCAACTCGGCCACATACTCGGCAGAGGTTGTAGAGGTGGGAGCGGCCAATGTAAGGTCGGTGGGAGCGGCCAGATAGGTCTTCCAGGTGCCAGCCTTATCGTCGACGCTCGCAGGGGTGTAGGCCACCCGTTGAAACTCGTCAACTGTTTTGTCGCAACTTACAAGCATTACCGACGCGCCAAGCGTCAGGCCGCTAACCAGCAAAAATTTATGTAAAGATTTCATTGTGTTCTGAGATTACCCCCAACCCCCTAAAGGGGGCTTTGGTTGAACATAGTCAAGCTATAGCCCCCTTTAGGGGGTTGGGGGTGTGAGAAGTTTACAATCCGCCTAATTGATACAAAAGACCTACTGAGAGACTTTGACTCTTGCCCATGTTCAAGCCGTCGATTACGTTGCTCATGCGCACGTTTACGCCGACATAGCGGGGCTGAAACTTGGCATACCAGCCAATCATAGTTGCCTGCATGTTGTTGGTCGGGAAGGGCATGTCGTTGCGCCGAATATTGTCGCCACTCAGGTTGGCCATGCGCTCACCGAACACTTCGGCCTGCCATTTTTTACGCAAAATTCCCAATCGCAACCCCGCATCCGAACCGTGAGGTACCTTCACCTCGTGCGAATTGTATACCCGACCATCGGCCTGATACGCATCGCGGTCGACGTTGATATTGCTCCGCCACGTGTATGAGCCGTGGATGGTCAGATAAAGGCCCGTTGTTGGGTGGGTGTAGTTTGTCAGCAGCCGCCCTGTTGCCGTGCGGGCACCAATGCCAATCGACATGGGTAGAAAATCGGGTACGTACCGGCTCACAGGCATCGAGCCACCAGCAATTCCGTGCAGCGATAATCCCTCGCGGCTTGCCAGTTTAACTTTTACCCAACCCGACACATCCTGCAAACCCCGCTGACCCATCAGGTTGCCCGCCGAGGTGCCTGTCCAGACGTAGGGCAAGCCTACAATCACGTTTACGCGGTCCGAAACGCCCACGGCGGCCATACCCATAACGCTCTGCGTGGTGTGGGTGCCGATATTGAAATTCTCGCGTTTGAGCGAGCCTTCCCAATACTCAGTCCAGGTACTCTTTCCGTAGACACCGGCGAAGCACACTGACTTTTTCGGCATGTAAATAGCGTCGTGGGGCATCTGCGCCCACGACGGGGTATATTGAATCAGGCAGAGGGCCAGTAGGCCCATGCCCCGTAAAAATGATTTCATCTGATCGAACCGCTAACGCGGCAGTGATTTCACCGATTAGGCAGGTTGCCCTGATGCCCAATTTGGACGCTATTCGCCCAAAAGCAAGACATGGTAATCCTGAATCGGAATGGAAAATGAATTAGCTGATTAGTCAGACTACACTGATACACAAGACGCGTTTGCCGTCTGTTCATCAGCGGAATCAGAAGAATCGAAGAAGTCACAGTTCAGACTTCGGGCGGGGGGGAGTAGACCGGCAGGGAGCGGGTCAACATAAGGGCGGGCGCGTCGGGAATTCGAACGTCGGCACGCCAATCGTACAAGAAGAAACGGAGAATAGTCCGGCTGTTAAGCGAATAATCTTTCAGCAGGAGTTTGAGCCAATGACTCGCTTTTCGGCTCGCGTCGGAGCCAGTGTTAATGGTGTCGTTTAGAAAAGAGAGCAAATCACGTTGCCAGAACGTAGCAGCTTTATTTTCGAGGCCGCTGATATACAAGGTGTTATCGCGAATTTCGACACTCACCACATCGTAGTAGTTTCCTTTGTAGGCAAAGCCTTCCTTGGTGGCTTCGCTTAACACAACCGGATCGTGCGGATCGGTGAGGGGAATCTGGAACTCTACCATACTATCTACGGAACGGTACACGGTCAGGCGTTCGCTTAAATCGTGCTGATCCTGCCACCACGAGCCGAGGGCAACTATAACGCCCCCCAGCGAATGGTAGAGTAGCAGCAGCAACAGCGAGAAGCCAAGCAACCGTCTCATGGATAGAATTGTTTGTGAAACCATCACAAATATAAAACGCTTTGTTGTAAAAGCAATAGGACTAACCCTATATTAATTATAGTCTAATCGGCAGATGTTACTCTCTCCCCTGTTACATACCTCAAAATGGGGGCGTTACAAACCAGATGGCTAAATTCTCAAATGAGAAGTTCGTTGACCACGTGAGTTGCGCCAGGTGCAGGTGGCGGTGTTCTTTGGCCGGATTCCGAACCAAGTCCTGAAACGTATAGCCCAGCTCGAGTTTTCCCATCCGATTACCGAAGTTGTATCCAACGCCCGCGTAGGTCCAGTTTTCGCCATAAAACGCGTTTTTCGAGCTAACCGCGCTGTTTTTGGCCCCCGATAAGCACAAAAACGCTTCGTTTGACACCGATACAAACGGTCCTGTTTTCCTCTCCTTCGTATTATATAGTGGAAGCGCGAAGCCCACATGATACCGGAACATCTGCGCGTACGACCATTGCTTTGTTTTTAGGTTGAGCGGATATCGTTCTTCGTACCGAAGCCGGTGGGTGAGCCGCCCCTTCCAAAGTGGAAGGCTTGTGGTAGCCTGCGCCCACACTCGATTTTCGTTTACGTACAACCCAAACAGATGATGCTTAACGTAAGCATAACCTATGCCAAGCTGTGTGTTTGGCGTTAGTTTATAGTGTAAACTTGGCTGAAGGTAATACTGAAGATCGCTCGTTGGGAAGTATTTGGCTTCAGTGGTTTGCCGGAACGGGTTGAGCGTTGAGGATACGAACGCATTGTAAGTCAGGCGTTTGGTAAGATTGCCGGTTTGAGAGTACTGGGGAAAAACGCCGAAGTACGACCAAAGCTGCGCGTATACGCACTGAGTGGTCAACATTAAAAGCAAAAGAACCGGTATTAATCGTTTCATAGGCTATACTGTATAATAGTATGCCCCTTTCAAGAACTATGCCAGTATGACGGTGCGTCTATACGTAAAATACGGCCCAGGAGGAGAAAATAATAAAATATACACGAAATCAGTAGGATACCTAAACTATTGCCCGTACCTTTCGTGCGTTTTAAGAAAGAACATGCAAACAGGAACAGTAAAATTTTTCAATGAGTCCAAAGGATTTGGATTCATCAGCCCCGAAGGTGGGCAAGCCGACATTTTTGTCCACGTGTCAGGTCTGGTTCACCAGATTCGCGAGAATGACAAGGTGAAGTTCAACGTGACCGAAGGAAAGCGGGGACTGAATGCCGTAGATGTGGAAGTTATTTAACTGATTTATATCCGTTGAAGACGTCAAGAAAGCATGCCCGCAAGGGCATGCTTTTCGCGTTTAAAGGGGAAGCAGCCCCAGCGGGGCGTCATGTTAATAGGGAACACGTATCTTGGTTGATTAAAGCCCCAGCGGGGCGACATGTACAAAGGTAGTCGTACACATGTCGCCCCTCCGGGGCTTTACCTATTTGTTAGCTAACTAGTTTCTATTAACATGACGCCCCGCTGGTGCTAACTCTTTAAAAAACCAACGCTACTAGATCGATACTTGATGTTTCTCCTAAGCCGTCTTGCGGTAGGATAACGCCCACAACCCCAGGTAGGTGAACAGGCCGTTGAGCAGGAGCCGCTCAAACCCGAACTTGTACCCACCCAGCCACTCGACAGAATTGTTGTTGACGATCAATGTTAAAATAGGGGATAGGATACAAACAATGGGTACAAACGAGTCGCGGAGGGGTCGGTTCGAGAATAGGCCAAACGCATATAAACCCAACAGTGGCCCATAGGTGTACCCCGCTAAATCGAACACGGCCGTGATGACGTCGCTACTGTTGAGCTGGTTGAAAATTACAATAACAATCCAGAACAAAACCGAAAAGCCGATGTGTACGAAATGCTTGATGCGAGCGCGGTCGGCTTCGGGTTTGCGCTCCACATTCATGAAATCAATGCAAAACGAGGTAGTCAGGGCTGTTAGGGCCGAGTCGGAACTGGCGTAGGTAGCCGCCGTAATGCCTAGCAGGAACGTGATGCCCACCACCGGGCCAAAGTGGTTTAGGGCGAGCAACGGGTAGAGTTCGTCGGTTTTGGCGGGTGTGGGAATGCCCTTGGTGCTGGCGTATATATATAGGAGTGCGCCGAGGCTCAAAAACAGAAAGTTCACGATGGTGAGCGTGATCGTGAACCAGAACATGTTTTTCTGGGCTTCGCCAATGTTTTTGCAGGTAAGGTTCTTCTGCATCAAATCCTGATCGAGGCCCGTCATGACAATGGCTATAAACGCCCCCGACGTGAACTGCTTTACGAAATGGCGCGGGTCGTTGATGTTCTCGAAAAAGAAGATCTTGGAATACGGGCTGCTTTGCACGGCACTTACCATTTCGCCAAAGCTGAAATTCAGTTCGCGGGTAATCAGGATAATCGTTAGTATCACCGCCGTGACCAGAAACGTGGTCTGAAGGGTATCGGTAACGATAATTGTTTTCACGCCCCCTTTAAACGTGTAGAGCCAGATAAGCAGGATCGTGATGGCGACCGATACTTCGAAGGGAATGCCGAAATAATTGAAAATGGCCAGTTGAAGCACCTGTGCGGCAATGTAGAGCCGCACCGCCGACCCCACCGTACGGGCAAGCAAAAAGAACCCGGCCCCTGTTTTGTACGACCAAAACCCGAATCGTTTTTCGAGATAGCCGTAAATAGAAATCAGGTTCATGCGGTAGTAGAGCGGCATCAGCACCGTTCCGATCACGTAATACCCGACGATGTAACCGAGCACAACCTGGAAATAGTTGAACGCTTTAACGCCCTCAAATCCTTTTTGGAGGGCACCCACAGCCCCCGGCACGGAGATAAACGTAACGCCCGACAGCGACGTGCCGATCATGGCAAACGCCACCAGATACCAGGGCGATTGCCGGTTGGCGGTAAAAAAAGTGTTGGTATCGGCCCCACGCGATGTATAGTAGGATACGCCGATGAGCATGGCGAAATAAAGGACTAAAATGATAAGAGCGATGGTGGCATCCATAGGGATAAAGGCAACTTTTTAAGGCAAAACAGGGTTAATTTATAGGGCAAAAGTGCGTAAATTTGTCCAAAACAAGTCGAAATTTCCCAATTCCGTATGCTGCCTTTTGAACAAAACGAGGTCGACGTGGCGGTACTCGACAAAGTTGTTGAGACCGACGTATATCACCTGATCGTTTTTAATGACGATGTGAACACGTTCGATCATGTGATTGACACGCTCATGGACGTTTGCGAACACACCCCCCAACAGGCCGAGCAATGTACGATCATTATCCATTACAAAGGTAAGTGCTCGGTGAAAGATGGCTCCTGGGACCAACTTGTGCCGATGCGCAATGAAATCTGTCGCCGAGGTATATCGGCTGAAGTACTTCAATAAAGAGTGAAAGAGCGAAAGATTGAAAGAGTGAATGGGCACAGGCGCGGTCAATCACCTTTTGTTCTTCAGCTCTTTCACTCTTTCACTCTTTACATATGGAATACCCCTCTAAATTAGTCGAGGACGCCGTCAACGAGGTTTCTAAATTGCCGGGTATAGGCAAAAAAACGGCCCTGCGACTCGTGCTCCATCTACTGAAACGCGACGAAGAACAAACCGAGAGCCTGGCTAATGCGCTGGTGGCGGTGCGGTCCCGCACGCAATATTGCAAACAATGCCACAACCTTTCCGACGCTGACTTGTGCTCAATTTGTGCGAGTAATCGGCGCGACGGGTCGATCATCTGCGTGGTTGAGGATACGCGCGATGTGTTGGCTATTGAGAATACGGCCCAGTTTAAGGGACTCTATCACGTTTTGGGGGGGATTATCTCGCCCGTGGAGGGCGTTGGCCCCAGCGATCTGCACATTGAATCGCTGATGGAGCGGTTGCGTCGAGGTGAAGCTGGCGACGTTCGCGAAATTATTCTGGCTCTTAGCCCAACTATGGAAGGCGATACGACAGCCTTTTATTTGCAGAAAAAACTACGGCCGTTTGGGCTTAAGATTTCAACGATTGCCCGTGGGGTACCCATCGGGGGCGACCTCGAATATGCCGATGAGGTTACGCTCGGGCGTAGTATCCTCAGCCGGATTGTTTATGAATAGTCTTTCTGACAGGATCTACAGGATAAAACAGGATTTCTCCTGTAGATCCTGTCAGAGAGATTAATTGTTAGCCTTCATTTCTTTCTTGTTGGCCTTTTCCATCTTCTTGTTGGCCTTTTCCATTTTGTCGGATTTGTCGTCCATCGAGTTTTTTGTTTGAGCCTTAGCCATTTTCTTCTCGGCTTTCTCGCGCTTCTTGTCAGCACGCATCTCTTTCTTCTCGGCTTTGTCTTGAGCTACATCCTGAGCCATTGAAGGCATAGCAATCAGTAGGGCGAAGGCACACAGGCCAGTCATTACGAACGTTTTCATCGTTGTAGTTGAGTTTTTGTGTAAGGGCTGAATCATTCAGCTTGCTATCCGATAACCCATTTGTAGCTAAATGTTGGGTTAATTAATGAGCGAACGGCCCATGCAGGGATATGATGATGGGTGCGTTTGCTCGTTTTTCGCAGTCACACCAAGTTGAGTGTGCCAGAAATAGCCTCGGCATAGTACATTTGCCCAACGCAACCCTGCGTGCATCACATCAAACTTACCTGTTGCATGAATCGCGCTCAGTTTTTAAAACTTGCTTTTGCCGGGTCGGCCCTGATGGCCACTACCCGTTCGTTTGGTTTAGGGCTATTTCAGGCCGAAGGCCCCTTCAAACTGGCTCCGTTGCCGTTCGACGCGGCTGCTTTGGAACCCCACATTGATAAGGCCACGATGGAAATTCACCACGGCAAACACCACAAAGCGTATGTCGATAACCTGAACAAGGCCGTTGCCCTGCCCGAAAACATCAAAATGGCGAGCATGAGCATCGACGATCTGGTAAAAAGCATCGACGCCGTTTTTCTGGAATACCATTGGACCCAAGGGGGGCGGTGCGCCCAAAGGTGCCCTCGCCGACGCCATCAACAAGAAATACGGCTCGTTCGATACCTTCAAAACCGAGTGGGGAAAGGCCGCAACGGCGCGGTTTGGCTCCGGTTGGGTGTGGCTCATCAAAAACGGCAATGAGGTAGAGATTACCACGACGCCCAATCAGGACAACCCGCTGATGGCGTTGGCCGACAAGAAGGGAACGCCCCTAATGGGACTCGACGTGTGGGAACACGCCTACTATCTGAAATATCAGAACAAACGCCCCGACTACGTGGCCGCTGCCTGGAACGTATACGACTGGGACAAGATCGCTAAGAACTTTTAACCGGCAGATACACCCGGAAGGTGGTGCCCCGGCCCTCCTCACTGTCGACCAGAATGGTACCGCCGTGGTTCTCGGCCACCCGCTTAGTGGTTGCCAGGCCGATGCCCGTACCGGTGTAGGCGGTGCGCCCGTGCAGGCGCGTAAATAGTTTGAATATCTTCTCGAAGTTTTCTTTCGCAATCCCGATGCCGTTATCAGCCACGCTGATTTCGGCATACTGGGTTTGCGGGTCCCGGCCTGCGGGCGGATGATCGCCAACATCGGTGCCGCTGACTATTCGAGCTGAGATGGTTATGCGGGGTTCTGCACCCGGACTCATAAATTTCAGGGCGTTTGTGATCAGGTTCTGAAATAATTGCCGCAGTTGGGCCTCGTCGCCGGGCACCATTGGCAAGGGGGGCTGAACGGTTATAATGGCCTTTTTCTCCTGAATAACCATCTCCAGATCAGCCTGAATGCCATTGAAAAGGTCTTCGAGAATAACTGTAGCGGGGGCGAGCGGGGTGGAGTTAACCCGTGAGAACGCCAGGATTGATCGAATTAACTCATCCATCCGGTTGGCCCCCGACTGCATCCGATCCACCAGATCGACGCCCATACCGTCGAGTTGGTCGGCGTAGCGAGCCTTGAGCAGGTCGCCAAAGGAGCGGATTTTGCGCAGGGGTTCCTGCAAATCGTGCGAGGCTACATAGGCGAACCGTTCGAGGTCTTCGTTGGAGCGGTGCAACGACACATTGGCCTGTTGCAGGGCCTGTTGTTGCTGGTATTGCTCAGACACGTTTTTGTAGACAACCAGCACCATCACGATTTGCCCATTTGCGTTGCGCACCGGACCCACGTACACCTCCCACCGCCAGCCTCCCCAGTGATCGGTGAAATAATGCTGTTCGCCGTCGAAAGCCGTTCGGATGTAGGTTTCCCAGTCGCCCATAAACTCCTGTTCGATGGCGTCGACAAACCGCCTTCCAATCAGATCGTCTGGATTACTGCTCCTAAATAGCCCCGGAATTCGCCCGTTGGCCAGGGCGACTTTGCGAAAAAAATCGACGGCGACAACGCCCATCTCCGGTACCGTCGACGAGAGGGCTTTGAACAGGATAGAGTCTTCGAGCAGGTGTTGCTGTGCCTGCTTCCATTCGGTGATGTCGACAAAAGAAACAACAGCGCAACGGCTGTCGGCAATAGGGTCGATGGTTACGCTGAACCAGGCCGCCATGCCCGACCGGGCAATGTGGTAGAACAGGTCACGTTTGCTCCCGGTTTTGGATGTAATAGCCCGCTCAATATCAGTCCATAATACGTGCCCTTCTGACCTCGGAAACAAATCGTGAGCAAAACGGCCCACCAGTTCCTCACGGCTGTGACCGAGCATCGCTTCGGCTTGCCGGTTGGCTAGCTGAATCAGGAACTGGGGAGGAGACTCATTCCCGTGCTTAACCAGCTCGTACACGAGTATCCCACTCGCTGAATGGTCGAGGGCTTTCTGCCAAAGGTTAGTAGGCATCATGTCAACTTTTGTTGACGGATTGTTCATGATGTATTAGGCCAATGTGGATTTTTGATGTTGCAAACAAAAGTACTATTGGTAACTCCAAACCAAACGGAAAGTTAGGATATGGGACAGGATAGGAATGGACTGACTTTTTTTATGGCTTACTACAACGGTTCTGGTCCGATTTGACTCCTGTTGCTAAACTCAATTTGCTTTCATCTGTCAACTGCTCTATGGCTCACCGTTTACGCTCTATTTTCTTACTGCTTGGGATCGTGAGTGCCTATCTGGGGTTACCCGCATGCGCCCAGCCTATGTCGACAACGGCTTGCCCGACCGTTACGTATCTCACTAACTACCAACCCCAGGCGACTCGCGTTACCTTGCAGTGGTTCGATGGGGCGTATGCTCTGCCACACGAGTTGCAATGGCGAGCACAGGGTAGCACCGACTGGACAACCCTGACAGACTTGTTTGGGAACAGCTACCTCCTGTTCGATCTGACCGCCAACACCACCTACGAATGGCGGGTACGGGTTCGGTGTGGCCCTAATCAGGTAGGCGATTGGTCGGTTACGCAAACGGTTCAGACCCGGTGCGGGCTGCCAACAGCACTCACCGCGACCAGCAGGAGCAGCAGCCGGACCGTGCTTAGCTGGCAACCGGGACTTAATGCTACCCGGCACGAACTGGAGTGGCGACGAGTGGGCGATCCAACCTGGAGCCGGGTATCTTCGACCGAGTCGTTTTATCCCTCAATCACGCTCGATGACCTCTCCGAACAGGCTACGTATGCGTGGCGGGTTCGGAGTGTGTGCGACGAGCTAGCCCGGTCAGAAGCGGTAGATGGCCCCGCGTTTGCGCCATCCTGCCAGACCCCGCAGCAACTCACAAACGACATTGTGCGGTCCGATCTGGTGCGGGTTTCATGGACCAGTTATGAGATCAATGCGCGTTTCGATCTTCGCTATCGGCCTGTAAATGGGGTGACCTGGACCGAGGTAAACGACCTCAACAACACCCAATACACGTTCCCGATGCTACAACAGGGCACAAACCACGAGTGGCAAGTGCGGCAACGTTGCCCTAATGGTTCATCGACGGCCTATGTTGCCGGGAGTAACTTGGCGGTTCAATGTATGCCACCCGGCGGCATACGCGGAGAACGGCCTACGCCTACGTCGATTCGGATTGCCTGGGGTGGGCTGGAAGGGTTCGGGGGGACCTACGAACTCGAATGGTGGGAGCAGGGGGCAAGCAGTCGAACAACCGTCCGGGGCCTGACCGGAACGAGTTATCTGCTGCAAAATCTCAATCCAAACACCGTGTATCTGGCGCGGGTGTGGGCTATGTGTGTGCCGGGTGCGGTTGGGCAACCCACCAATGAGTTTACGTTCACAACCGAGTGTGCGGTGCCGGGCATCACTTACGTACCTGTTGGCACCAACTGGGCGGGCGTTCACTGGAACAACACCGACCTCACCACCCCCTATGACCTGCAATGGCGGGCACAGGGCATTACCGACTGGAACACGGTTGCGAACCTGACCAACGGTGTCCATACGCTCGAAGACCTAACCGCCGGGCAGTCGTACGAAATCCGCGTTCGTCGGCGATGCTCGCCCGGTATCTACACCGACTATTCGGCCATACGGACCGTGACGCCGGGGTGCTACGTGCCCACAACTGCAAACGCCCAACCGAACGCCACTGCCGCCGAATTGCAATGGAGCGAGGGTGGCACGGGCCTCTACGAGTTGCAATGGCGACCCGCTTCGGGGGGCAGCTACTCGACCGTAACCGGCCTGACCACCGGGCGGTATTCGCTCAGTAACCTGCAACCCAACACAGCCTATGAGTTTCGGGTGGGGGCGGTGTGTGCGCCCAACCCCAGCCCGACGGCGTTCATTACCCGGACGTTCTCGACTACCTGCCCGGCTCCACAATCGCTGAATGCCAATGTGGCGTCGTTGCTCGGCACGATCTCCCTGTATTGGGGCAGCGTGCCGAATGCCACGTATCGGGTGGAGCGTCGGACGGTGGGCGAACCCGATTGGAACACCGTCTCGACAGTCGCGCTTCCCCCCGCATCGTTTCCGGGCATCGACCTGAACAAGTCGTATCAGTTCCGGGTAACGGCCCTGTGCGCGAACGCCGGAGAATCGGCCCCGGTGATGACGTCGCCGGTGTCGGTGAGTTGCCCGGTGCCCCCCTTTTCGTCGGTAGTCCGGCAAACAGTGACCTCCGCCTGGATCAAACCCGCTTCGGGGTTCACCTTCAATACCAACGTAACCGCCTTTGAACTGCGCTGGCGGTCGACGTTTGGAGAGCCGGGGCCGTGGCAAAGCTTGTCCACCACGACCGATGGCACATTCATGGTACACGACCTGACCGCCAACCTGCCCTACGAGTATCAGGTTCGGACGGTGTGTGGAGTCTTTGGTCTGTCGAACTACAGCGCAAGTCTCTCGTTCAACAATCGCTGCCTGCCCCCGGTCGTGCCTAATCAATACCCCGGTTCTATTGTGGGCGGGCGTGTGGAGTTGGCGTGGAGCCGGGGGGGCACCAACGGGTTGTTCGAGATTCAGTACCGTCCCCGTGGCGAACTTCCCTGGGCCACCGTCACGACCACCCAACCGACTCCTTACACGCTTACCGGCCTGGGTATAGCACAAGCCTACGAGTGGCGCGTGCGGGGGCTGTGTACAGACGGCCAATGGTCGGGCTACACTAATCCTGTTACCATTAATCCTGCCGAAAATCAGTTTTTTATGCGGTCGGCTGATCCCAACAACAGCGATCTGGTTAGTCAAACGGCTGTGCGCTTGTCGTGGGTTGGTCGGGGCGTGGTTTCGGGTTATGAGGTTCGACTCCGGCTAGCCCGTACTACCGACTGGGGCACTCCCACGCCGACAACGAGCCAATCGGTGGTGGTGAGTGGTTTGCTACCCAATACAACCTACAACTGGCAGGTTCGTTGGGTGGATGGGGCAACGGGCGAGCGCGGCCCCTGGTCGTGGGTGGCAGGGTTCGATACGCGCTGCCCTGACTTTCAAACCATAAGCCTTGGTTACCCGATTGGGCCAAACTCGCTTACCCTCACCCTGACTGAGCTACCCGGCCTGACGGAGCCGGTTGCGGCTACCTTCCGCTACCGGTCGGGTACGAGCGATTGGCAAACGATTTCACTGACCAGTCTGACATCGGTCATAACGGGTTTGTTGCCCATCACAACGTACGAGTATCAACTGTACCGGGTTTGCGCCGACAACACACCGCCCACCGACTGGGGTGGCCCCACCTTTACGACGGGCGGTTGCGGGTCGGGAATCGAGGTGTCGGTGCCTAACCCGACAACAGCCCGTTTTGCCCCCACAACGGCGAGTAGCGTACCCGTGTCGATTCAGGTTCGTCCGTTGGGGAGCACCACCTGGCCCGCGCCCATCGCGGTCAACACGACTTCGTATGAGTTAACGGGCCTGCAACCCGGCACGGTCTACGAATGGCGCGTACTGACTACCTGCAACCCACCGGGTACAACCAATTTTGCCTCGACCGGGCAGTTTCTGACCAAGTGCCGAGCGGCACCACAGCCAACGATCACCCCCCGAAATGGGACAAGCGCGACCATAAACTGGCCCGCCGATGGGGGGAGTATGACGCTTCAGTGGCAGGTGTTTGGGCAAACCACGTGGCAGTCGGTACCGGGCGTTATCTCACCGTATGTGCTGACGGGCTTGCAACCCGGACAGGCCTATTATTTCCGGCTACGCACCGAATGTACCGACGGCCTGACCGACACTGGCTTTGGGCAGGTAACCTACTATTTTTCGAATTGTCCAACGGGAGCGTATTCGGTTACTGCACCCCCCGCCCCCAACATCACCTATCCATTGGCCACAAGCCTGACGAGCAACAGCGCACAGATTGTGTGGTTGGGTGGCCTGCCCGACGTGTCGTTTACGCTCCGCTGGCGTCCGTTTGGGCAAACTGCCTGGAACCAAACGCCCATCACGACCACACCGTATGGACTGACGGGGCTGACGGGCAACACAACCTACGAATGGCAGATGACCGGCAACTGCGGGGTTGAAACGGCCACGGTGTCGCCAACCAATTTCACAACCCTGCCCGACCGATCCGGTTTCTACACGGTGCTGCCCGGCGATTGGACCGACGCGAGTATCTGGTCGGCGGCAACCCTGCCCGGCCCCACCAACCGTGTGCAGGTGCGCCATTCGGTCACGGTGCCACCTTACCGGCCCGCCCAAACCCAACGGATTCAGTTGGAAAACGGGGGCAGCTTACGATTCAGAGGCATGGGCCGGTTGCAAGTGGGCGAGTTGTAAAAACTCACTCGCCCATTTGCTTGTAAATGGCTCGTAGCTGCTCGTCTTTTTCGGTGGCCCGAATATCGGCGCGAAGTTTGTCGACGCCGGGAAGATCAAGCAGGAGTCCGAGGGCCTGATAGGCTCCGAAGCGGGCGTAGGGGCTGGCATCGGCACGGGCGATGACCTCCAGGGTGGGCAAGGCACGTTTTTGAAGGGTAGGGGTTGAGAGCAGCAAATACTTGCCGTAGGCCAGCAAAAAGTTGTACCGTTCACCTGATTTGATACGGGCGAGTGTGTTATTAAACCACTCATACTGGCGCGGGTCGGCTATATCGGCGTAATACTCCGCTAAGGCACCCAAAACAGCCCCGTTGGTGGTTGTGCGGGCATATTGAGCGGCCACAGCGTTGGCGTCGGCGGGTTTATTTTTGAGGTAGTTTTCGAGGGCTACGGCTACCACCGCATACGACGAATCGGACAAAGCAGCTTTAAAGACAGTGCTGTTGGCGGGGTTTCGGAACGTGGCTAGCGTGGCTAGTGCTTCGGCCCGCACCGCTGATTTGGGGTCGCGCGTGGCCCGCACCCGTACGAGCGGTTCGAGGGTGCCGAGGGCCGGGCCGGTATAGTTCACAAATCGGCTTAAGGCCAGTTGTCGGATGCGCCAAAGGGGATCGTCGAGAGCGGCCAATAACGTCTGTACCTGAGCCGGGTCCTCGAACCCGTTGCCTTCATCGGGTGTGAGGTTGAGGGCATCGGCACGGGCGCGGTAGCCTTCGGCGTTTTTAAACTGAAACTGCCGCTCGGCCTTCGACTTTGGGTGGTCAACCACGCCCACCACGCGTTGGTCGGCATCGAATAGAACCAGGTCGGGTTGTTGCGTAGCCGGAAACGTGAAGGTTTGCCGGGCTTGGTTTAACTCAATATCGTAGCGCGTTTTCTGGCCCTTCACCCAGACATCGACTAAAAGCGGCAACCGATAGGCCGATACAAACCCCGGCCCCACGCCCGTGCTGTCTTGCCGTTGGGTCACGGTCAGCGTGAGCGCACCCGACGCGTAGGCCTGCTCCACGCGCAACACGGCATGCCCCGGCGATAGAAACCACTGATCAAAAAACCAGTTTAAATCCTGCCCCGTAATGGTCTCGAAAGCCTCGCGCAGGTCGGCGAGTTCGGCGGTGCCAAAGCGGTTTTTGGTCAGATACTGCTTGAACGACGCGAAAAAGGCCTCGTCGCCCACTACGCGCCGGAGCAGGTGCAACACTAGCCCGCCTTTCTGGTACGAATGTGAATCGAACATGTCTTCACGGTCGAGGTAGCGGTAACGAACGAGGGGTTCCTGCTTGGTTTCGGCCTCGGACAGGTATTGGAACAGGTCGCTTTGACGGTGGAGTTCGGCCTCGTCGCGGCCCCGTGCGTGTTCGAACCATAAATACTCGGCGTAGGTCGCGAAGGCTTCGTTGAGGGGCAAGTTGGCCCACGACTCGCAGGTAACTAAATCGCCAAACCAATGGTGGGCGAGTTCGTGGGAAATTACAGCGTCGGAGTTGTCGTCTACCAACTGCCGGGCATCCATCTGAACCCCTTCCTGGTGAATAGTGGCCGTCGTGTTTTCCATCGCCCCGCTCACAAAGTCGCGCACCACCATTTGGCTGTATTTGTGCCACGGATACGCGACGCCAAACGCCCGCTCAAAAAACGTGATCATCGCCGGTGTCCGCCCGAAAATACCCCGCGCTACGGGGCCGTACGCCGGTTCGACGTAGTAGCTCACTTCCAACCCGCGCCGGTCGGGGGTGGGGGGCAGTGAGTCGCGCACGTAGGCAAACTCGCCCACGGCCACCATCGCGAGATAAGGGGCGTGGGGGAGAGTTTGAAGCCAACGGTCGGTGCGGGTGCCATCGGCGTTTCTGGTGGACGAAACTAGTTGCCCGTTCGACAGCGTCCGGTAGCGGTTATCGACCGTGAGCCGGAAATCCTGGGTCATTTTCTCGTTGGGCGTGTCGACCGTCGGAAACCAGGCCGAATTGGCTTCCGTTTCGCCCTGCGACCAGATTTGGCGGGGTTTGCCCACTTCTTTTCCATCGGGATTGATGAAATATAGCCCCTTATCGTCGGACGTTGCCCCGCCAACGCGCACGGTTTTAGGCAGTTCGTCGGGTCGGGCCGTGTAGCGAATTTGTACGGTAAACGTGTCGCGCCGGGTGTAGGTGCGGGGGAGGCCAATGCGGAGTTTGCGGCCATCGGCGTAGCGGTAGGGCAGAGGTGTTGCGCCCGGTTTGGCCCGGTTGGTATCGAGCAGTGTAACGCTCTCAATCAAAAACCCTTTAGCGTCCAGAACAAGCGAATCCTGCGGGTAGAACCAGGGCGTCAGCCGGAGCGTTGCCGTGCCTGCGGCCTGCCGTTTCGACGGGTCGAAACGTAGGTCGAGTTGGGTGTGGAGCAGGTTATGGACGAGCGTTCGAGTGGGGTTATATTCGCCCAGTCGGGTGGTGAAAAACGATGAACGGGCCGTGTCGGGCTGGGCCGTAACCCATAGGGGAAACAGCCAGATTATGAGGAGAAAAGGGCGCAAGGATCGGAGGCTTTACGATTTCGGTAAATGTACACGAAAAAGTACAGTTGCGCTATGCACACCAACCTTGGCGATACGATGAAGTTACTTTTCGTTTGCAGTCGCTATAGTCACTTCTCCGAAACGGCTTTTTCCAGCAATTCGATTAACGGTTTGCCTTCACCCTGACTAGGGCGGGGTGGGTCCATTGTATGAAAATTACCCTGTTTGTCGATGACGAAATAGGTTGGAATTCCATTGATGTCGTACTGGCGGGCAATTGGATCGTTGAAGCCTTTATTGGCCCAGAGGTGCGTTCCTGTTATGTCGTGTTTCTGAATAGCAGCCAGCCACTTGGCTTTGTCTTTCTCTTCATCGATAGAGAGGTATAAGAACACTACATTGGGGTTATCCTTAAAATGCTCTTTGATCTTCTTCGATGGTTTCATTTCGGCAATGCAGGGTCCACACCAATGCGCCCAGAAATCCAGGTGAACTACCTTGCCCCGAAAATCGCTTAAACTGGCTTTTTTGCCGTCGGCGGTGAGTAGCGTGAACGGAATGGCTGGCTTGCCGGGTGCCAGAAACTTTGCCACGGCCTCTTTCTCGCTGTATTTCTTTTTCAACTCGGCTGTGTACCGGCTGTTGGGATAGTCTCGCAAAAACTCGGTGTATATTTGTTTCGATTCATCGTTTAAACCGACGTAGGCCACTGCTTCGTAGGTTGTCAGAGCGGCTGCCCGTTCGGCAAACTTGCCCGTGAAAAAACTTTTGTTAAATAAATGTCTTTCGGTCTGTGGTCTGAAAGGCAAACCAGCCATTTGCTTCACGTCCATGTAAAGGAAATGGGCTAAACGCTGTAGATAACTCAGGTAATAATCAGATAGAAAAGTGGTGTCATTCTGAGCAGGCATACGGTACAGGAAAGATCGCTGCTCGGGCGTGAGGTCGTAAAGGCTTAGCTTATCCCCTCGCCCCATCGCCTTATAAAAGGGGGCGAAACGATTCATGTTTATCATCGCCTTTGTATCGGCTTGCCAGATGGTATAAAACAAGGGGCTGAGTTTAGGGCGGTATTGTTCTAAAATGCTTAGCTTAACTCGTTCGATGGTGTCTAAATAAGCATACTGACTAGCCAGCGGTAACGCGCTGTTTGCGTTCACCTGTTCGCCCCATTTCCGTTTAATGTCCGATTCAAGGTAGTCGGCCACATAATAATTGAACTTGTCGGCGTTCCGTCCGGTGAAAGTTAGTGTGGGGTAAAAGTTATGGGCATCGGCAGTCATTGTTACGTCGTCGCCGGGTTCCAAAATCCAGATGTCGAATGAGGCCCCTAAAGAGTCAGGTCCGTGACGGAATCCAAGGCGGGCAATGGGGTCGACGCGAGTTGTGAAGGAGAAGGCGTTATTTTTATCGAGGACCAGGATGGTTTCCTCAGACTTGTATTCGAGTTCACCACGCGTTAATGAAAACGTAACGGAGCGTGACAGTGGATTGGTAATTTTTCCGCGAATGGTAACGTTCGGTTGCGCCGTCGCAAAGCCGCTGATTACAACAGTAAGTAGAACAAGGATGTAGCGCAGCATGAAAGAAGGAAGTGAAAATAGTAGAGTTGAGAGCGTGAAACTGAGTGACCAAAGAAAAGGTTTGGTGATTGCAGTGGCTCGAACCAGAGTACTGAACTAGTCGATAGCAGCAACATTAACTCTGGCACGAAGCCTTAATGCAAGCTATCTAAACCCAACGTCAAAAGCAAATGAAGCTACTTTTCGTTTGCAGCCGCAACCAATGGCGGAGCCGCACCGCCGAAGATCTGTTCAAAAACCGTTCGGGTATCGAAGTCCGGTCGGCGGGGACCGAGCCATCGGCACGTATACGCGTCACGGCCAAACTAATCGACTGGGCCGACCTGATTTTAGTTATGGAGAAACGCCATTGGCAACGCCTTTCAGAACGTTTCCCGAACGAGACCGCCGATAAGAATTTTGACATTCTCGACATCCCCGACGAATACGGGTACATGGACCCTGAACTAGTCGAGATGCTGGAGGTGGCTGTGGGGCCGTATTTAATAGGATAGCGTTCAGACATCCTATTAATCGTAAAAATGCCCTCATTTTTACGATTATACTCTGAAAAATAAGCTGAAAATTACGACTAGACGTCAGGTTTAGCTTACCGTTCCGACCGGGAGCTTCTACAACGACCGTGTGATTTCGTCGAGCAGATAGGCTTTTGGATCACTGAAATACTCCCAGAACATGACTCCCGCGAGGCCATTTTTGCGCACATAACGGCATTTGGCCCGGACAGACTGCTCGTCGTCGTAGGAAACAAACCGTTTTAGGTCGGCGTGGTACAGGTAAGGAGCTTTAGCCCGGCGGTCCCAATACCGTTTGTAAGCAGGGTTATTGAGCAAACTATCCTTGATTTGGGTGAAGCCTCGTCCGCGTTCCACCTTTACAATAGTTCGCGGGTAGGCCTCCGGGTCGGGCGTTTGTAATTGCCAGGCGCGGCCATAGAACGCAATGCCCAGCACCAGTTTGTGCGCCGGAACGCCAGCCTGTCGGTACAACTGAATGTTGCGGTCGCCCGATTGTTCGTCCGGTACGTTCCCTGTTGCGTACAAGTTCGTGTGATGCCCGGCTTGCGGCCCCACCGTAAAATAGTCGTACGACATTACGTTGATATAATCCAGATACTGGTGAGCCTCGGCCATGTTGGTATGGGCAAAAATAGCCGGGAAACCAGGCAGGGCCGTGGTCACCAGATACGCCTTGCCCGTTTGCCGACCCAGCCGGTCCAGTTCCTCGCGCAACGCGCGGAGCATCAGGGTGAAGTTTTCCCGATCTTCGGGTCGGAACACGTTGTCCTCCCCTTTCATGCCGGGATATTCCCAGTCAATATCAATCCCGTCGAGCGTGTATTGCTGGACAATCTGAACCGCCGACGTTGCAAAAGCCCGGCGCGAGGTGTCGGTCAGTACCGCATCGGAAAAGTTTTCGCTCCAGGCCCAACCCCCAATCGAGATCAGGATTTTGAGGTTCGGATTGCGGATTTTGAGCGCATTGAGTCGGCGGAAATTAGTGGTGTCGGTGGCCAGATTATGCAGCCAGGCCCGATTTTGCTTCACATCCACAAATGCGTAGTTTATGTGTGTAAGTTGCTCAACCGCAATGGCGTCGGCCTCGACCAAACCCCGGAAACCGCCCACATAGGCGAGCACAATCGGTTTGGGTTTTGAAGAGGCAGCCCCTAAAAAGCAGAGACCAACCAACAATAGAAAAGGCAGAGCAGGGCGCATCGACAGCATTAAATTAGGGATGATAACGGCACAAGGTAGCGATTTTTAAGGGCTAATTCCCAGCAAACGGCGTCCCGAACAGGCCAACGGCAAGCTCGACCCAGACAAGAGCCAAGACCAGCAAAATGGCCCCGCAGATAATAAGCCGTAGGTTGGATAAATTCTCTTGAGTAAAGAGGACAAACTTATGAGTTTTCGTATCAGTCGGTCTAAATATGCTATTAGCCATGCGTTCTTCTTTTTTGCTTCTATTGGTTTTGTTGGTCGTGCAAAGCAACGCCCAAACCCCCATCAGCAATCGCGACCGCGAGATCGTGTTTCGCAATGTCAACGTGATTCCGATGGATCGTGAGCAGGTGCTGGAGAACCAAAACGTTGTTGTGAAAAATGGGCGAATCACAGCTATCTACAGCGACAAGCTCTTCAAACGGGGAGCCAACGCGCTCGAAATCGACGCCAAAGGCAAGTATTTGGTGCCCGGCTGGGCCGAAATGCACGCCCACGTGCCACCCATCGACGATATGGAGCCGATGAAGGAAGTGCTGACGCTGTACCTCGCCAACGGCATCACAACGATTCGCGGCATGCTGGGCCACCCCAGGCATCTCGAACTACGCAGCAAGATCAACAGTGGAGAAGTGCTGGGGCCACACTTTTACGCCACCGGGCCTTCGTTTAACGGGCAGACCGTGAAAACGCCCGAACGCGGGGCCGAGATGGTGCGCGAACAGAAAGCCGCCGGTTACGATTATCTCAAACTGCACCCCGGCCTCACAAACGCGACGTTTCCGGCCATCTCAAAAACCGCGCAGGAAGTAGGCATCGGCTACGTGGGCCATGTGTCGTTCAACGTGGGCGTTTGGCGGGCCATCGACGCCCGGTACTCGTCTATCGACCATCTCGACGGCTTTATCGAGGCCATCGTACCCGGCTCCGACACCCTCGCCGAGCCGGAAACAGGCCTGTTTGGGTCGTGGATTGGTTATCGTGCCGACCCCGCCCGCATCCCCAAGCTCATCAACGCCCTGCGCGACAAACAGATCAACGTAGTGCCCACGCAGGCCCTCGCCGAACGCTGGATGTCGCCCGAACCCGCCGAGGTCTATTTGCGTGACCCCGAAATGAAGTACATGAAAGCAAGCGACCTCAAGAACTGGGCGAACGCCAAGAACACGTACATGAGCAACCCGAAGTTCAGCAAGGAAAACGCCCGAAAACTGATCGAAATTCGTCGGAAATTGATTGCTGAATGCCAGCGGAACGGCGTCCGGCTGTTGCTTGGCTCCGATGCCCCGCAGGTGTTCAACGTGCCGGGTTTTGCCATTCACCACGAGCTACAATACATGGTCGATGCGGGCCTGACGCCCTACGAGGCTCTACGCACAGGTACGGTGAACGTGGCAACTTACCTGAATAAACCCAATTCGGGCATGATAAAAACGGGCAATGTTTCGGATTTGGTTCTGCTGAGCGGAAACCCGCTTACCAACATCAACCAAACCCGAAATATTGAGGGCGTTATGATTGGCACTAACTGGCTTTCAAAGGATTACATCCAGGCCGAATTGAAGAAGCTGGAGAAGTAGCAAAAAGTCATAAACGCGTTGGGCTTGCTTTTGAGTCGGCTTTCGGTTTCTGCAAATTTAGTCCGACCGGTTTGTCGCTTTGTGTTGATGCGACCAGTCGGACGGAAATTAACCGTCAACAGTTTGGGGCTTGGCGAAGTGGGGCAGTTTATTTCTCTGTGAGTTTATATATATTCTTTCTAGTAAAAAAATATACTAAAATCACAAAGCCCGTCCAAACAGTTACAAGAATTGGTGAACCTAAAATCCAATAACTTTTCAATATTCCCTGTTCAAGTATCGAATTCATAACACCTAATATTATCAACAAGACTGCTAGTACAGGTACAAGCAACAAGACTAAAAACCACCCAGTTTTGTATTTATTTTCAATGAGTCTGTATGCATTAAATAAAGGATAAGCAATAATCAGAATTATTAAAATTATAACTATTAGTCTAGACAAATTGCGATTATTAACGATTGTATTTACAACTACAACTTCATCGCCACCACCTAATAGTGCCGTAAGTAGCCTTCCAAAAGGTAAATTAGCAAATATTAAAGAGAATCCAAAAGCTTTTTGATTAACTGTCTTATTAATGTCTAAAAACCCATTTCCATACCAAATCATTATATAAGTAAAAATTGGCCCAACGAGAGTAGCTATAATACCAAAGGGATTTTTTTCACAACTATCACAAAGATTCCATGCGTTAAAGTCTCGTTGTCCCCAACAACCACAAATTATACGTCCAATAGAAGTATGGACTATTTCATGTGCTTCAAGCATTAAAAAAGTCAACGCTAGAAAAGTCATAACAAACTTAAATGTAAGTTTTATCTTCATTTTTTCGAAATTCGAAATTTTATTATTTTATGATCTCGTTTTAAATTACCACCAAGTCCCAAATATACAAAAGTTTCCATCTATGATAGAGCGAGTCGCTGAGTGTGCTAATGGTCCATCTACAGAAGCGGTTTTTTTTGTAAGAGTCTGTAAAACAACATTTTGTTTCTAATTTACTACTCAACAACCATGCAAAACACGAATACGCGCATCTTGTATTGTCAGGAAAAAATAACAATACAAAATGCGCGTATTACTTGGTCAACAGTCTTCCTGTTTTGCGGGGTTGAAAACTACCCCACTTCACCCTCCAGCATCACGGCCCCAACGGTTACGTTGCTGGTTTCGTCGATCAGGATGGCCCCGCCGTTGGTTCGGTTGACGCTGTATGGATCAAACGCGATGGGTTGGGCCGTGCGCAACACCACACGGGCGAGCGCGTTGAGTTTGAGGCTCTCCACATCCTCAACCTGCTCGTAGGTTTCGATATTGAGTTGGTAGGGAATTTCGCGAACCGAGCAGCGCGTGCGGGCCGTGCCGACCTGTAACACGTATTTGCTGCCTACCTTCAGTTCTTTCGTGTCCATCCAGCACAACATGCCTTCGACGGTTTGGGTTACGGTTGGCTGGTTGTCAGATGCCACGATCAGGTCGCCCCGGCTGATGTCGATGTCGTCGGCAAGGTGCAGGATCACCGACTGCCCGGCTTCGGCTTCAGGCAGGTCTGCCTCATTAAATTCGATCCGACTAATGGTTGAGGTTTGACCCGATGGCAACACCGTCACGGCATCACCCACGCGGAACGTACCGCTGTTGATCTTGCCCGCGTAACCCCGGTAGTCGTGCAACTCGGTGGTTTGGGGGCGAATCACAAACTGCACTGGAAAGCGAGGTAGGGTCAGGTTGGTGTCGTTGCTCAACTCGACCATTTCGAGGTGATGGAGTAGGGTAGGGCCGTCGTACCAGGGCATCTTTTCGGAGCGGTCCACCACGTTGTCGCCGTTGAGCGCGCTGATCGGGACGAACGTAACCTCGCCCACATTCAGCTTCTTGGCCAGTTCGGCATACTGAATGCAGATGTTCGAAAACACGTCCTGCGAATGATCAACAAGATCCATCTTGTTCACAGCTACCACCAGATGTGGGATGCCCAACAGGCTGGCAATGAGCGAGTGACGCCGGGTTTGCTCAACGACACCGTGCCGAGCGTCGATCAGCACAATCGCCAACTGACAGTTCGATGCACCCGTGACCATGTTGCGCGTGTACTGGATATGCCCGGGTGCATCGACAATGATAAACTTGCGTTCGGGGGTCTGGAAATACCGATATGCCACGTCGATGGTGATGCCCTGTTCGCGTTCCGAGCGCAGCCCGTCCGTCAGCAACGCCAAGTCAACGCTCCCGTCGTCGCGGCCTTTGGTGGCGCGTTCGATGGCCGCCAGTTGGTCGGCCAGAATCGATTTTGAATCGTACAGCAGCCGCCCAATCAGGGTACTTTTCCCATCATCGACGCTGCCGCAGGTTATAAAACGTAAAAGATCCATTGCTTGATGAGTGAAAGAGTGAAAGAGCAAAAGTGTGAGTTAGCCTTTGCGCTCCTTACCAAACGCGGGCCGCACTCTTTTGCTCTTTCACTCATTAAAAATAGCCTCCCTTTTTCCGGTCTTCCATTGCGGCCTCAGATAGTTGATCGTCCATGCGGGTTTCGCCCCGCTCGGAGATGCGCGTGGCCTGAATCTCGGCGATTACATCGTCGAGCGTGTCGGCTTCCGATTCGGAGGCTGCCGTGCAGGAAATATCGCCTACCGTGCGGAAACGCACTTTTCGGGTCACTACCTCGTCGCCGGGTTCGGGTTTGATGACCCCGTTGGCGGTGGCCATCAGCTTGCCGTCACGCAGGAGCAGTTCGCGGTCGTGAGCGAAATACAGACGCGGCAGGGCGATGTTCTCGCGCCGGATGTAGTTCCAAACGTCCAATTCAGTCCAGTTCGAGATGGGGAACACCCGCACGTTCTCGCCCTTGTGAATACGCCCGTTGTACAGGTTCCAGAGTTCGGGTCGCTGGCGTTTGGGGTCCCAGGAGCCAAACTCGTCGCGCACCGAAAACACGCGCTCTTTGGCGCGGGCTTTCTCTTCGTCGCGACGTGCCCCGCCGATGCAACAGTCAAATTCAAACTCTTCGATAGCATCGAGCAACGTAAAGGTTTGCAGACCGTTGCGCGTGGCGTTGCGACCGGTGGGTTCTCTCAGGTTTTTCTCGCGGATGGTGTCCTCCACATACCGAACCACCAGCCGTTCGCCCAGGCTGTTGGCTAGCCAATCGCGGAAATCGAGGGCCTCCTGAAAGTTGTGTCCCGTGTCGATATGCACGAGCGGGAACGGGAATTTGCCGGGCCGAAACGCCTTGCGGGCTAGATGCACGAGCGTAATCGAGTCTTTTCCACCCGAAAACAGCAGCGCGGGCCGCTCAAACTGTCCCGCCACTTCGCGCATGATATGAATCGCTTCCGATTCGAGTTGATCGAGATAATCCATTTTTTGAGTAGGCAATGGGCAGTAAACAGTGGGCAGTTGTTGGCGCGTTCACGCTGCCTACTGCCCACTGTTTACTGCCTACTTTATTTCGCGTGTAGACCGCATTCTTTCTTACTGTTGTCTTCCCACCACCAACGGCCTGCCCGGAAGTCCTCGCCGGGTTGGATGGCACGGGTGCAGGGCTGACAGCCGATACTCACAAACCCCCGGTCGTGCAGGGGATTGTAGGGCACGTTGTTCGCGTTTACGTACTCTTGTACCTGCTCGAATGTCCAATTTATAAGCGGGTGAAACTTGTATAGTTGGTGGGCATCGTCCCATTCCAACTGCGTCATGTCGGTGCGGTTGGCCGACTGCTCGGCGCGGATGCCCGTGATCCAGATTTTTTGCCCTGCCAGTGCCCGATTCAGCGGCTCCACCTTACGAATGAAGCAGCATTCCTTGCGGTTCCCCACCGACTCGTACATGCTGAACGGTCCTTTTGTAGTCAGCAGGTTTTCAACGGCTTCCTGTTTGGGAAACATCGTTTCAATCTCGATACCGTAGCGGCTCAGGGTCTTGTTCCAGACGGAATATGTCTCGCCAAACATCCGGCCCGTATCGAGCGTAAACACCCGAATAGGCAGGTTGTTCCGGGCAATCAGGTCCGTGATGACCTGATCTTCGTAGCCCAAACTCGTCGAAAACACCACCTGCCCCGGAAACAACTCGGCCAGCGTGCGAAGCGCGTCAACCTCGTTCAGGCCCGCCAGTTGGGTCGAGAGTAATTCGAGGGTATGTGTTGGTTCTGCAATCATATAGCTATTGCTTTTTTGTCATGGCTCCGGCCACCCGGCCCGAGGAACGAGGGATCTAATTTGTGTGTAGTCAATTTGGACGTACCGGGACTAGATCCCTCGTTCCTCGGGCCGGGTGGCCGGAGCCATGACAAAAACTATCATAATTTTATCACCTTCCCTGTCTTCGCTGATGTTCGGGCGGCTTCCAGAATCTCCATAACAATCATGTTGTTGGGCAGCGACGAGAGGTTGTCGATTGTCTTCTCTTCGCCCCGAACCACCCGCCCAAAGTAGGTGTAGGGGCCGCTTGCCGGTGCATCTGCCTGTGTGGCTTCCTGCATGGTTTCGGGTTGTTTTTCGCTCAACCGAACGCGCATTTTGGTCGCGTTAAGAGCCATGATGGAGCCAGTTTTTCCGTATACTTCCAGGTCTTTCCGCGAGTAGGGCCAGTTCCACGATGCCTGAATTACGGCCTGCGCGGTGGGGTAGGTCACGATAATAGTGCCCTCGTCGTCTACCTTCGGGTAAATGTCCGGTTTGATTTGCTGGGTCACGGCCATCACGCTCGTGGGGCGTTGCCCCTGCATGAACCAGGTGGCGAGGTTGGCCCCGTAACAGCCAAAGTCGAATAACGCACCGGCTCCATTCTCGACTGGATCGGTGAGCCACGACAGGAACTCCTCTGTAACGCCAATCTCTTTCGGCCCCTGATGCCCGTCGTGGATCACGAGCTTACGGACATCGCCAATGGCTTTGTCCTTAATGGTCATTTGATAAGTGCGGTGATTACTACCGTACCAAGTGGTTTCGTAGTTGGTGAGTAGCTGAATCTTGTGCTTATCGGCCAGTTTGGCCATTTGACGGGCGTGGTCGAGGCTCACGGCCAGCGGTTTTTCAACCATCACATGAATACCGCGTGGGGCGGCCACCTGCACCGTTTTGAGGTGGTTAATGATCTTGCCAAAATCCGTAACACCTTCGGGTTTTGTCGCGTCGATCATGGCCTCGGTGGTTGGGTATACCAGGCTCATCGAAAAGCCGTATTGCTTGGCGTAGCGTTCGGCCAATTGGCGGTCCGGCTCGGCAATGCCCACAAGCTCGATATCCTGTTGCCCGGCTTCTTTATACGCCTTGCGGAAAATGCCATGTACGTGGGTGTGTACCAGCCCCACCACGCCAATCCGAACGGGCTTGCGGGCGGAGGTTTGGGCATTGGCAAACTGTGCGAGTAATAAGAACAAGAAAAGTGAGCGAAAAAAGAGCATAATCAGGAATTATTTGTGCTTTGTAGGGTCGATCCAAGCCACTTCGATGAAGTGACCATGTAAGTGGTCAAAGTCTTTATCTGTGGTAATCAAAATAGACTCTGTATAAGCCGCTGTAGCGCCTATCCAAAGATCATTTTTACCCATGTTTCTGGCTGAAACAGGCAAAGCCTTTTCCGGCAGCTTATTTTGGCTAAAAGCGTCAATCTCCGCATATAAGCTTATTAAACCGTCAATATTGATGTCAATTGCAGGAATTGTATGAAGCAATTTTGTTAACAAGCTAATACGTTCCCTAGACCATCTATTTTGAATTGCCAAAGATCCTATCTCACCCAAGCTCACAGCGGATAGACAAACAGAATTATGTCCATCGAATACTTGATACTGTTCATTGACGTACTTTGCAACAGGCGATTTTCTAAGAAAGGCCAGTAGGATATTTGTATCGAGTAAATAGTTCATTTAGTGAGCAATGTAAGCAACTCTTCGTAGGACTCCTGAATATCTAACTGCTCAACCAACTCATCAAATCTCTCTCTCTCAAAGGGTTTATCTAACAAGTGATTGCCCTTGTTAAAAAACGAGTTAGCTAAAGAGTTCTTAGTCTGTACAAGCTGAAAACGTCCTGCACTGATGTCTTCCAGACGCCTTTTAAAGTAAGTTGGAGCTACCCCTGAAACGGATGCAGCTTCTTCCAGGGTCAGAGAACCATCGTTATACAGGCTGTAAGCCAATGACCAGCGTGCATGTGATGCGTCAATTTTGTCGGGGAGATTCGCTATTAATGTCATGTCAGTTCCAAAATTTTGCTGTAATAAAACTTCTCGCTCGAAATCCGTTCATTCTGTCCGTGTTGTACCGCTGCCGTAGCTACACCTCGACCCGAACGGCTTCCGCACTTACCGTTGCTGCCTGCTCGAAGTCAGCGATCAAGTCTTCAATCGCTTCCAGGCCCACCGAAATCCGAATCAGGCCGGGCGTGATGCCGAGAGCGGCTTTTTCGTCGGGTTTCAGTTTGGCGTGGGTGGTTGTGTTGGGGTTGGTGACGATGGTCCGCGAGTCGCCGAGGTTTGAGGAGAGTGTCGGAATTTGCAGGGCATCGTAAAACGCCTGAACCCGCTCAAAACCGCCTTCCAGTTCGATGGTTACGATGGCCCCTCCCGCCGACATTTGCGCCCGCGCCAAGTCGTATTGCGGGTGCGAGGGCAGGAACGGATATTTCACCAGCGTTACCTCCGGGTGATTCTCCAGTGCTTCGGCCAGGGCCAGTGCGTTGCGGCAATGCCGCTCCATGCGTAAGTCGAGCGTTTCCAGACTCTTCGACAGCACCCAGGCGTTGAACGGCGAGAGCGATGGCCCCGTGTGCCGCGCAAAGAACCGAATTTGCCCAATCAGATCGGCCCGACCCACGACAACACCACCCAACACGCGGCCCTGTCCGTCCATGAACTTCGTGGCCGAATGCACCGATAGGTCCGCGCCGAAGTCAATCGGCGTTTGCAGAATCGGCGTGGCAAAGCAATTATCTACGTTCAAAATGAAGCCGTATTTAGCTTTTAAGCGCCCCAGCATCGCCAGATCGACCAACTCAAGGCCGGGGTTGGAAGGCGTTTCCAGATAGACCATCTTGGCGGCCGGCGATCCGGTATTGGGCTGTATGGCGGCTTCCCACTCGGCCTCGGTCGCGGTGGCGTCCACATACGTATAGGTGATGCCCCACTTGCTCAAAATCTGCGTGATAATTTGATGCGCTGACCCAAACAGGGCACGGCAAGCCACCAAATGATCACCCGAACGGAGCAAGCCCGCCATACTCGCGAACACAGCGGCCATGCCCGTGCCGGCTGCAATACCGTCTTCGGCCCCTTCGAGCATACACACCTTATCGACAAACTCCGTTACGTTGGGGTTTGAAAAGCGGCTGTAGATGTTGCCCTCCTCGGTCTCCTCAAACAAAGCCTTACCCTGTTCGGCATCCTCGAAGGTGAAGCTCGATGTTAAAAATAGGGGCGTCGAATGCTCCCGGTAGCGCGTTTGGGGCGTTTGCGTCCGTATGGCGCGGGTCGTCTTTTTCATCTAAAGAAACAAAATAATTTTCCGCAAACTTACCAGAATCACCACGATTCCGACCAGTACCATCATCGTTTTCACGGGTAAACGTTGCGACAGTTTGGCCGCGATGGGAGCCGCAATGCTGCCGCCCAACACCAGACCCAGGATAACCAGACCATATTGCGCCAGCCCCACATACATGGCAAATACCACCGACGACGCGAACGAGATAAAAAACTCAGCCAGGTTCACCGATCCAATCGTATAGCGCGGGTGTCGCCCGGCAGCAATGAGCGTGGAGTTCACGATGGGTCCCCAGCCGCCCCCGCCAATGGCGTCGAGAAAGCCACCCGTCCAGGCCAGCATGCCGATACTCCGCACGGGCTGCTTCTTTACCCGTTTCGTCAATGCTTTGCGGATAATCAGGATGCCCAAAAAGGCCGTGTACACCGAAATAACAGGTTGCAGCATCTTGGCATATTGCTCAAACGACGACAATTCCGAGATCAACCATGCTCCCAAAGCCGCCCCAATTACGCCCGGAATCAGCACGGCCTTGAACAACTTGCTATTGATGTTGCCAAACTTCAGGTGCATGTAGCCCGACACGCCCGACGTAAAAATCTCCGAACTGTGTACGCTTGCCGTAGCGTGAAGCGGGCTGATACCCACACTCATCAGAAACGTAGTGGCCGTCACACCGTAGGCCATGCCCAATGCACCGTCGATCATCTGCGCCACAAAACCGGCCATCAGAAAATAGAAAATCTCCGGCCCTACCTCCACCGAACTCGCCAGTAGCGTGATGCGCTCCCATGTGAAATAGCCAAACAGCATATGCCCCACCACCATCAGGGCCAACCCCGCCGACACGTAAATAGCGACCTCTTTCCGCGTCCGTCGCCGAAGCAGCGGCTCGGTCACGGTGGTAGCAACCTGCGCATCGGGGAAGGCCGACCGGAGGGCGTCGGCCTGCTTGTCGGCGTTATTGCCCTGCAACGTGATGCGTAACCCGTTCAAATCAAAAGGCATCGTGTGTTGCACCTGCATAATAGTCTATCTATATAGAATTAATAGATTAATATTGTAATGAAAAGCGCCACAATAAAGTGGCGCGTGTTGTCGGGGAAGTGTGGAACAAAGGTGGCGGGTTTAGTCGGAAAATCCAAATAAAACAAACAGGGGCTACCAACCCGATGGCTCGGTAACCCCTGGAATTGACGTCAGACGTTATCGCGGTCCGCGTGAGCCACCATAGCCGGGGCTGCTGTTGCGGTAACCACCGTAACTCCCACCGGAACTGTTGTTGCGGTAGCCATTGTACGGGCTGTTGTACGAACGGTTGTTGTAGCCATACCGGGGTGCAGCGTGATAATGTCGATTGATAATGACCGGCCCGCGATGGAAACCGCCCCACGGACGGTGCCCCCAAGACGGGCGGTGGCCCCACATGCCCGGCCCTGCCCAGGCGCGACCTCCCACCCAGGGGTCGTGTCCGAAATGAGGACCAGTCCGAATGCCTATAAGTGATGGTCCGCAACTGCTTAGGAGAACAACCACTAACAAGACAATTGATATAGAAAATACTCGGTTCGATTTCATGATATACCGGGCTGCCGGTTAGTGGCAATTCGATACATCGAAAGTAGAGTTAGCCTATTAGAAGCGCGTTAGACGCCTATTAGATTTCGATTGGTATTTACAAATCACTTCATATCCCCCGGAAAGTTCGCCCGTTTACCCAGAGCCGCCAACCGCACGGTTTCTTCGACGCGTTTTTGGCGCGTTTCAGGGCGTTTAGCCCCCGTGACCCAATACAGAATGATCTTGCGCGAACCAGGCGAAAAGGTATAAAAATTCTGATAAGCGACCGGGTCTGCCAGCAGGGCCGTTTCCAGATCGGCGGGTACGAGCAAGTTGTCGCTGTCGGTGAGTACGTCCCAGGAGCCATCTTGTTGGGCGGCTTCGATCTTAACCCAGCCAATGGGCGTCATTTGGCCGTTGGCTACAAGCCGTTCAATGCGCTCTTTGTTGGGCTTCGACCAGACGCTTTTAGGCTTGCGGGGCGAGAACTTGAGGCCATGTCGCTCGTCGTCGATTTTGCAGGGGAGGCTGTCGATCCAGCCGTAGCAGAGGGCTTCCTCCACGGCTTCGTCGTAGGTGAGGGTAGGGTGGCCGGTCTTCTTTTTGTAAAACACAAAATTAACACCGGGTGAACGGTCGTAATTGTTGGCGAGCCATTGCCGCCACTCCTGGCGGTCGGCGGTAAAGAAAAAGTCGAGTTGGGGTTTCATCTTTTTATTGGATAAGCGACTGCAAAAATGCCCTCAAAACCGCTTGCAGTGCTTCTATTGAAGAAAAGTCCCGATGCAACGCGCTACGACTCGCGCTCCCGGAGCCGTCAGGTGGATGCCATCGTAGCTGTATGTAGACCAGTTTTTTTGAAGATGCTCGTTCGTGTTGACAAACAGTACGTTATGTTTTCGCCCCACCGATTCTAACTGTACTTGAAGGGCCTGCATCCGCACTGAGGCCCCCGCATATTTCTGGGCGTTGGTTTGCGAAAGTCCTGTTTCGGTGGCCACAGCAGTACAATACGAGCGTTTTTAAGAGCAGGTAACGGGCTGTTTTTGATGTCCAGAATCAAGCGTTCCAGGTTAGGGGCCACCTCGGCCTGTCGGTTGGCAAAATCAACTTTGGTATCGTTGGTACCCAGTGCCACCACCACATAGGCAATGGCCGCTCCGTTGGTTTGTGCGGTTGCCTCGGCCAAATGGCGATTGATGTTCTTAAGCTCGTTAAGGCCTGAGTTGCCATTGTTATCGAAACCAATGGCATTACCACTTTTGCACTTATTAATAAGCTGAGAATGAGGCTATTCAAACGATAATTGGTGTACCCATCCCTCCTTTATTTCGCCATTACTGTCGCCAATGAACAATACGGTTGGGGCCTGGTTAACCCGACGATTGCCCACCGGCAACAAGGCCAACACGGCGGGGACTACCTGCTCGTGTTTCCCCTCAAAAATTGTGGTACTCACGTTGCCTTCCTGCCGAAAGAAATGCACAGTCCGGTTGCCCACCCGCGCCATACATATCTGCCGAGCGCGGCCCCGCCCGTTTTACTACCATTGCCAACATTTCGGCCTCGGAAATTACGGACTTTGAGCCTGGAAACCGTTCGTTCACTACTCGATTATAGAACCGAAGCGTTTGGGTGATAGGTACCGATCCCTGATAGCCGTCGTGAATGCCCGCATACAGGAAAAGCTGCCGTCGGGCGGCCTGCCGGGTCATGGGCACATAAAGCGGAGAGCGTTTTCGGGCTTCGGTGAGGTTGAGCCGGAGGGTGTCGCCGGTAGCTTTATAGTCAAACGGAATTGAATTGCGAAAAAGTTGAAAATCGTAGCTTTGACTTATGAACTTGGACTTAACCCAGCCACAACTGACTGAACTTCGTCA
>RDXN01000098.1 GCA_004292855.1 Cytophagales bacterium | reverse complement strand
GAGAAAACGATAGAAAGTTCGGAGGCCATGCTCCGAATTGCCTTCATTTCCATTATCATCAACCGATTCGCCAAATAAGCTAACAAAACATACTCTTAGGGCGTTGGCCATCGCTTCGGCATCGTTGACGGGGTTACTCAGCCGCGTTACGTGTTCATAAGCTCCATTACCTACCACCAGAGCCAGCCGTTTTTCGGTCAGGGGTTCCGGGCTTGCGGCTGTCGTGCTTACGGATTGCGGACTGAGCGTGAACTCCAGCGACCGCCGATTGCCCAGTGCATCCTCGGCATCGAGCCGGACGCGATAATCCGACTGGACCATCTGAACGGTTGGCCTGAACATCCCTTCCTCATCGAACGGAACGACCTGCCCATTCAACGACAGCCGAGCCACCCGCGAGGGGTCGGCTACCCGGCCCGTTATCTCGACCGATGCGTTGGGTTTAACCCGACCGGCGGGCCGAAAACCACGGGGCAGAGCCGGAGAGAAAATTTCGATGACCGGCCCGGTGGTGTCGCCGGGGGTAGCCATCGCCACCGGCTCGTTGCCAAAATACTGCCTGATTTTATCGAAAAAGCCCGTACGCTCCCGCTCGAATGCCCGGTTATCGAACAGGGCCGTAACGGCCCGCGAGGCTAGTTCGTCGGGAGGGAGGTTGATACAGTTGGGCGTTGCCTTCACGGTTGCAATGTACTCCTCGGTTTTCAGGTCGAAAGCCTCCAGAGTGAGCGTGTACCGTGGAATAGTGGCGTCGATGGGGCACTTGTCGGTGCTGCCCGTTACCTCAATGCGCCAGCGGGCTTCGGTCGCGGTATTGAGGTCGAGCAATGGGAAACGATATCGACGGAGGGCGGCTTTTAGTTCCGGCATAATCCGCTGCAAATCCGTACCGCCGGGGGCAGCGGCTTTTTTCATCATCACCAACACGGGCGGCTGAGCCTGCGCCATTCCGCACAGGCTCAGCCCCACGATGAGTATGCGTAGCCAGACGTTCATGCGCTTAATTGGTCGTTTTCAGGCTCAGCGGTGCTTTTTTCTCCCAAAGTTCCTGTAGTTTTTTGCCGCCATCGCTCACCGTACAAATAGCCGTGCCCCCATCTTCGACCGTCTTGATTTTGGCCATTGCCACCTCCTCGTTGATAGTCCGTTTGCTGCCATCGGGCCTCTCAACCTCCCGCGAACTGGTAATACGGATCTGGGTTTTTCCACCAAAATCCCACACGGCGTCCCCCTGTGGGCGTTTTGAGGTTAGTCCTTCACCTTCAACCCGGAAGCTGACAATACCCTTCTTTTCACTCATTTCCAGAATTTCCAGAATCTGCATCGAGGCCGGAAAGCGTCGGCGGGCAAACATTTCAGCATCGTTCCGTAGCGTTGCAAATGCACTCCCTTCGTCTACTTGGCCTTCGCTCTGTACGCCCCCCCGTAACACAGTCGACTCCGAGAGGCCGGTTTCGATGTCGGTCAGTTTTAGCTCCACCGCCACCTTGCACGTATTGTAGTACTTGTCGCCCACTTTGGCATTACCGAAGTTAACGTCCGTAACGGTTCCCTCCAGCACATACTGCGCCCCCGTCAGTTGCCCGGTTTTGATGATGGTCGAGTTATCCTTGAACACGTCGGACGTGGTGGTCCGCTGTTCGTCGAGCACTTTTTCGAGGGTTTGCCGGTCTACCAACCGGATTCTACGCGACTGGGTCAGACCCGCCGAGATCGAGGCTTTGGCCTGCTCGGTTGAGCCACGACCACTGAATGGAATCACACTGACAACGGGCAACGACGATTGAGCAACGCTCTCAAAAAAAGTCAGCAAACAGAGCGAGAGAGTGAACAGGTTTTTCATGACACTATCTGATGATGAGTTTGTTATGTTTATTTGTCAAGTTCTTCCAGAATTTCTTCGAGTCTGGTGATGAGCGAAGGCAGTTCGCTGCGGGCCTGAGCAGCCAACTGCAACGGTTTCTGGGCAAACTTCTGAATGAGTTGATAGCGTTCGTTGATCTCGTCGGTACTCTCCCGAATCCAACTAATGTTTTGCTGAAACTCAGGTCGGCATCGTTCGGGCATCGTGCTCGACTCGTAAAAGACCATCTGTCCCAGGTTGTCGTAGAATTTCTTCTGATTGGAATAGAACGTCAGAAACGCCCGCGCATACGACTCGGCATTGTTAGAGTTGACGCGTTCGTTCATGTCGCGCAGCAGGGGCAAATCCTCGCGAATACCAGCTAATGCCGTTTCGTTTACGTAAGCATCAACGGAGGCACATGGACTTGCGGAGGCCACTACCGGATCGGCGGGGCGCATAGGCGCAGGTTTACTGGCCACACTGAGCCGCAGATCGGTCTTAAAAAACGGGTTCTGTTGCTGCCCCGCCTGTTGAGCTGCCGCTTCGGTCTCTGTCACCACTGCCTGCAACACTGGCTCCCAGGCAATTGGCCCCTTCTGGTCATCGGCGAGCATCCGCCGGAGTGTGTTTTGCAGGGCGATGCTCAAAAGCCCCCCCTTGGGATCACAAACCGACAACTGTCCGCGTTGGCTACTGGCCATTAGTAACCCTCCCTGATACTCGCGAAACAGGCGACCAAATCGTTCGGGGCTGTAGGTCGTCGTTTTCATGTAGTCGGGTGCGCGCGAACTGCTGGGGCGGGGTGGGGCATCGGAGCGTTCTTTGTTGCAGGCTTCACCAATAGCGATGGTCAGCCGAGCGTTTTTGGCCCGCAGGCGTTCGTACACGTCCAACAAGTTTCGCGAACTGGTTTCCAGGCTGACCCGGTCGGTATTGGCATTGCCCAAAATCAGCGACGGGTACTCGTTTTGCCGGTTGTTCCAGCCGTGTCCGGTAAAATAAAAAAACACCACGTCGGTGGGCCCGGGGGTGAGTTTAGTGAGGAGGGCATCGAGTTCGGAGGCCCGGCACCGTTGACCGATATACTCCGAAAAGGCGAGGTTCATGCCGGTTTGTTTCGCCATCGCGGGTGCGAGGTCCTGGGCCAGATAGGTATGTGTTTTCAGCCCGGCCTGCCCGATGGTTGGGTCGTCGGTATCGGCAAAAACGATAAAATGCAACGTTTGCCCGACCCCCCATTGGGTTGTCAGGCAAAGTAGCAATGCCCACAAGGCGGTGAAGCGTAGCTGATGGCTCATTTCTTGGGCGGTTTGGGTTTGGTGGTGCCGGTAGTGGGCTTCGGTTTGGGCGGTTTAGGGGATTTACGAGGGTCCGTTACAGGTCCCCGGGTTTCGCCACGCAATAACCCAACCATCGCTTGAAACTTAGTTCCTTCGGTTCGCATGCCATCCATTTTTAGCCCGCCGTAGGTGGTCGATATCAGAAAATTGACGTGCGTGTACCGATCACGGGGGCTTGGGTGGGCCGGAAACAGAGGTTGGTCAGCCGCTGGTTCGTTCGATACTGCCCGGCTTGGTGCTTCCCCGGCTGATGGACCGCCCGCCGGAGTGCCTTTATACGATTTCTGGATCCAGTTAAGAGCAGCAGCCTGTTGCCCTTTCTGACGGTCGTCTTTGTCTTCCTCAGAAAGCCGTTTCCAGATTGCCACGGCCTCGCGGGGATCATACCCCGCATTAACCATGTAGTGTAGCCCGATACGGTCGGCCTGCGTTTCCTGTTTTTGGCTAAACCCACCCACCGACATCTCGGCCGCCACTGCCGTTACGAGCATGGGGGTAATGCTTCCCTGAACGGCAGAGGCAAGCACCCCGAACGTCTTTACGGCCTCCCAGTTTTTGTGATTACGAAACTGACGGGCATGGTGCTTCTGAGTAACGTGGGCGATTTCGTGGCCAAGAATGGCGGCCAATTGAGCCTCATTGTCGATCTTCTTCAGCAAACCCGAATGCACCACAACCGCCCCGTTCGGATACGACGACGCGTTGAAACTGCCTTCGTCGACTAAAAAAAACTTGAACGCCACTCGGTCAGGATGGTCAATGGGCAAGGTTTTCAGGTACTCAGGGATGAGCCGTCGGCCCACACTGCTCACGTAGTCTTCTAACTGATTATTGGAGATGAGCCGGAACTTCCACGTATCGGCGATGTTGAGCGTACTTCTGGTTACGCGTAGTTCATTATCAGTCGCTTTGCGGAGCAGGTAGTCGTCTTTTCCCATTTCGGTAGGGCGCATTGTACCCCGGCTCGCATACACAACACCATCAGGCTTTCGTTCGCCATTCACCCGCACTTCGGCCCCCAACTGCATGTCATTAAAAGAGGTAAACTTTTTACCTTTCCATTCCTCCATTCCTTCAATGATTCGGCCTTTTTCCAGTTGCAACACCACCGCCTGCCCGTCGATAATGGCACGTTCGCCCTCCAGCTTTTCGTAGATCCCGACTATCGTGGTGGGGCCGTAATAGGTCTCATCAAGCGAAATGCGCTCGGCATTATTAATCTGACTGATCTGCTTGTAGTTGACCCACAAGTTTATTTTCATGCCCGGGCGGAAATCACCCGCCATCATTTTCTCGTCGGGTTTAATGGATTTAATTTTTTTGTTAAAGGCCGATTTTCGCACAAACAGCGTCGTATCAAGAATCGTGATGCGGCTGTGGCGGGTGTCTTCTTCCTTCTCAATGTAGATCACCATTTCTTTAAATGGCTCCCGGAATTCAAGTATCGTGGCCGACTCCAGTTTTTTATGTTGCGGCACCTCCGTTTGCGCCCAGCTAATCAAAGGCCATAGCAGCAGGCCGGTTAGCACCCATTCTGGTAAACGTTTCATAATCGATAGTAGGTTTATTGGGGATGTACTTACAAAGCTTTCACGGCGCGGGTGGTCAGGGTTACTCGGTCTTCGGCCTGCTCGACAATCCGGCCCATGCCCCGTGTTTCGGTGCAGCGTACGCTTTTCATGGCGTCGGTCAGCGACCCCTCCACCACGTCCACACCGTACAAATTCTGTTTGGTTTTAACCGGGCAAAACGCAGCGTTAGACGCCACCGCCACCAGCGTTTCCTGCCCGAACGGAGGCACACAAACGAATGGCTCCGGGAAAAAGATGTCTTTGTTCTCCTGGCCGGGCTTCACCTCAAAATCGGGCCAAAGCAGGGTAGACGAGCCATCGGCCTGCACATACAGCAGCCGCACGTGTCCGGGCTTGTTCACCCGCACTTGTACGTACATCGTATCCTTTTCCCAAAACTCACGGTTCTTACCCTTCAGCGAGGTGCTGAGCCGAACACTCAGCTTGTCGGTTTTGGGTGGGCCGGTTGGTGCTGCTCCCGTGGTGATGATTTCCTGCGTGGCCAGAGCCTGATCGGTTCCTTCGGGCTTCAGGATCAGCCCTTTCTCGCGCACCCAGTTCATGGAGAGATCGGTGTTGGGCTTTATGGGGACAATGATTTTGTCGGTGGCCAAATCGAAAAGTTCTGCGGTCACCTCCAGCAAATCGGCTTTTTGGACGTAGCTGCCTCGTATACCAACACCTTGTCCGTTGGCGGGGGAGTCGGTACTGATCCCCTCGTCGGTATTGAGCCGGTGCCGTAACAGACTGAGTAATTCGTCGGAAAATTCGTTGGTCAGTTTGCTGTTTTTGTAGGAAAACTTTTGCAGGTACACGGCCTTTGTGCTGGCGGGTAACTTCTGGCGAATATGGAGCGCGAGCCGTCGGGCCACCCAACTCAGGTCGCGCTCTCGCGTGCGTATCGAGTCGATGTCCAGACCTTTCGGAAACGCCCTGCTCTGGCTGGGTGGCCCCGTTAGTTTTTCGATCTTGACAATTCGGTAATCGCGGGGTTCGTAGCCGTTTTGCCCCGCAAACACCTGGAAGGTATAGTAAACTCCCAGCAGGTTTTTGATCTTCTTCCGGTCAGGTTTCCCATATTCCACTTGCTGTTCCACAAAGGCTACCAATTCGAGCCGACCGTCGGGCAGCCGATTGAGCCGGTAGGTTTCGCCCCCCAAATTCAAATTGACCCTCGACCGGCGATTGTAGAACTGGGTTGCGTATTCGTCGGCAGGGAAGCGTTCGTCGACCAAATCATTGTACACAATCACAGAAGGCTTAAAAAAACATTGATCCAACAGGGTTTTTTGGTAGGCTAGCATTTCCCCCCCCGACTCCGACTCGATCAGGTTGTTCAGATTACGCTGATAAATGTCGAGTGCGTTCCGGCATTCGGCCATAAACTTGAGGCTGTCGCCGGGCAGAAAAGCCTGCGCTAAAAGCAGGTTGGGCAACGCAAAAAACAAGGTGCATGTAAGGTAGATAGCGGGTTTCATGGTCTGGAGGATTGAGGCTACAAAATCATACGTTCGATGGCTCGGTTAATAAATTCAGGTAGCTGCACAAAGCCGGTCTTGCGGGTTTGGGTCATTACTTCACCGCGCACATCGCCAAACACATCGTCGAGTCGTTGGCCACGGCGCATGAATCGTAGCAGGGCTTCAGTGTAGTAGCCGTTTTTATTGGGGCCGTTGCGGGCGGTTGCACCGGGAGCTGTTGCCAGAGCAATACAGCAGTTGCGAATGCGGCTTTCGACCCGGATCGCCCGGAAACCCCGTGCGCCCACAACCGGCATCTGCACCTGCTGCGCCGTAGCCACAGAAACAGTTGACCGGGCGGGTTGGGTGGCGTAGGGGTCGTCGCGGCAGGCGTCCATAATAATGACGCAGTAACGCGGCTGCTGATCCTGTAACTGATCGATGATGGTCGTGACCGAAATAGCCCGCCGGTTCAGGCTGTCGGCCTGCGCCGGGTCCAGATTAACATCGGTGGGAAGCAGGTAGTTGGTTTGCGCGTGTTCGATGCCGTGACCGGCGTAAAAAAGGAGAGCAACGTCGGCCCCTTTAGCGCGTTGGTAGAATTGGTCGAGGGCCTTTTTCATAACGGCATACGTAGCATCCGTACTGATTTGGGTATCAAAACCCAGTTCGGAGAGTCTCTGTTGCATGGCGTGGGCGTCGTTGAGGGGTTGCCCGCCCAATCCACCCACTGCCGATGAGCGATAAGCCGAATTACCGAGCACCAGCGCGACCCGCCGACCGGCAAAGGTGGATGCTGGTAGCGCACTGCCCACCTTCAGTTGTTGCTCCAGAATGGTCTGCCGAACCTGTGCGTCCACGTAGTCGGGGTTTAGGCTGAGTGCCTGCCGATAACAGGCGAGGGCTTTTTCGGGCATTTTTTTCTGTTCGTAGGCCTCACCAAGGTCACTGTACAGCCGGTAAGGCTCACGGTGTTGCAGGCGCATACCCGTTTCAAAATCGGCGATAGCCGCATCGGCCTGCCCCTGATAGAGCCGCGCCCGCCCCCGGTTTCGGTAGGCATAGGGTGAACTGCGGTTGAGGTCGATACCTTTCTGAGCCACCCGTTCGGCTTCGGCTAGTCGGTTATGTTTGGTGAGGCAGTAGCTCAAACCGCTGTAGTATTCAGCTTTTTGCGGGTCTAGTTTGATGGCTCTCTGATAGTCCTCGGCAGCGCGGTCGTAGTCATCCAGTTGTACGTGGATATACGCCCGCTGAGCCAAGGCAGTGTCGTGCTTTGAGTTTAGTTTCAACGCTGCATTGACGTCGCGCAAAGCCTCCGTGAATTGCCGAAGCCTGGTCAACATCACCGCCCGGCCATAATAGGCATCGACCAGTCGAGGGTTTTTCTCGATGATTGCTTCGTACAAAGCAACCGCTTTGCTAGGGTCCTGCTCCTTATTGGCCTGTTCGAGTTGATCTTGAACGGACTGTGCATACCCTACAGAGCCGACCAGTAACCAGCTCAGTAGCAGGCAAAAACTAATTGGGTTTGCTCGTCTCATGCCAATCAACGGGTACATATCAGTTGGTTTGTTTTAGGTATTGGGCAATTGGATGGGGTAATTTGGCGGGCGAGGTGCCACCGTACAGATTGGTAATAAGCCAGCCAGAATTGTCTTTGGCGCGCACAAAATCGTCAAGTTGCAGAACCCAGTTTCGGTGCGTATTCAGAAAAAGGTGAACCGAAGCTGTGCGCTCCACCGTAACGGTACTATCGCTGACGCCCTCGGCCAACGCCCGCAGGGCCGGGCTGACGGGTTGGCCAACGGGCATTAGTTGCAATAGGTTTCGGCGGCTCCGCATGTGTCCCAGTAGGTTCAGAAAGCGGGTTTCGTGCGTTTCGGAGGCAATAAACAGGTTCGGAACCGAATCGGCTCGGCTCGCCACCGACTGCCTACGGCGGCCCGTTGGCAACCGATTTTCTGAGTCCAGAATTTTCCAGTCATAGGCACGCCCGTTCCGAAACCGTTTCAGATACAAGGTTGCGGGCAACGTGGTATCTCTGAACCGGACGGTGTACTCAACCTGTGCAAAAAGCTGTTCGTGGGCATCGGGCAGAAAAACGGATGCTGTGTCGCGCACGACGTCGGTCACAAAATCATCGACTGTAGTTTTATACGCCAAACTGTAGGAGGGCGAACGGGGGTTGAGCCGAGCGTCGTCCTGATCGAACAACTCCCGCAAATACGGCTCTCGCAAATAGAGTTGCCGATTGACCGAGTCCATCGGCTGATTGTCGGGCGTTCGCTGGTAGTTGAGTCGTTTAATAAACTCACTCACAAACGCCACATTGCGGGTCATAAACGAAGCCGGAGTCTGCGTTCGGGCTACGATATATTCGGTGGTGTCCGGTTCGTCGGGAAGAACGCCTGTTGGCGTGTTCGATGGCAACGTATCCATGACCATCGCCGATAGTGCGAAAGCCGAACGCACAGGTACGTTGTTCATAAACACGCCTATCAGCATTCCGAGGCTAATGAACAGTACATAGGCAGGCAGGCGGAAGTCCATAAAATAAATGGATGTGTATGAAACGAATAACTACTGCGAAGCCGACTCGCCCACCCCATCAACGGTGATGTTTTCAAACAACACCATCCAGTGATTTTCCTTGTAGAAAGGGTCTTCGCGCATCCGCAGGTCCACGTCGATCTTCTTACGGTCTTTGTGGTCTACGGCAGGCACCATTTTGCCATTGACCCATTTCCAGGCCTTGAATGCTTGAAAGTACATTCCGGTTGCCTGATATGAACCGTCCGATTGCTCTACCCAATCGCTGAGCCGGGCGGCTCCGAAGTCGGTCACCTTCACTTTACTATAATTCAGGTTTTTCAATCGCTGAAAGTATTTCTCAATCGGAATGGCCTGAGATACAGAACCATTGCCGTTTTTGATACTCTTGGGTCCACTTCTCGAAACCTGAATGGTTGCCCCTTTTACAAAAAGCTTAAGTGCATTCTTAATGGCATCGTCACGCTCTTCAAACGAGCGTTTCTTGTCGGCAATCGTTTGGATGTATTCTTCAAGTGCCCTGATACGGCGTAGGGCTAGATCATGAAACGAGTCCAGTTCGGCGGGGGCTAGTGGGCTGGGCTTTTCCTGCGCCATCGAAGGCATCAGCAGGCACGAAAACAGAAGTAGAAAGAGGTAGCGAGTCATGGTTTATACGGTTTAATTCCAGATTTCCTGCACGGCAACTTCGGTGTAGAATCGGCCCGAAGGGTCAAGCTTGGAGAAGGTTTCGATAATATTGATCTGGCGAATTTTCTCGGCCAGCAACCCATATCGTTCCATCAAGTCGCTCAGTGGTACGGTTTCCACCTGGATGTCGTTGACGAAGATTTTGACCCGGGCGTTATGCACAAAAAAATCGCCTGCCTGCCGTTGTAGGCCCTTGCGAACTGAGTAGGCTTTAGACTCATCTACCAACCCATTCAAGAACTGATTGACCTGGCTATAGTCGGGGCGAGTAGTTCCGGGGAGTGGGTTGGGCTGGACGGTTGCTCCCGCTGGCTGACTGCCGGAAGCAGTCGGACCCGTTATGGGGCGAGGAGCTGGCACAACCGCTGGTCCGAGCTGGGTAACGGTCGTATCAGCAATCAACTCAATTCCTCCACCGGTGGGGGGGGCGGGCATGGTGTCAGTTTGGGCGGCCTGTTGGCCCGTTGCTGCCGGACTCTGACCTGGCTCTGTGATGGCATAGATTGCCTGTTGGCCCGCTACCCGCGCCACAGCAATGTTCTGCATCCGGGTCTGGGTGTCATCGAGTACTTGCTTCCAGCTAATTTGCTCGTTGTAGTAGCAGGCATAATCGAGCGATTGTAGCAAGGCCCACGTAAAATGACTCCCATTCAGCGATGCCCCTGACACCTGACCGCGTTTGCTGCTGGCCACCAAAACACCTCCCCGTTGGTTCAGGAAAAGCTGTCGGAAGATATTGGAGTCACACACAGTTCCTTTAGCCATCGACCGTTCAACGGGTAATTTCTGGTCGATCAACCGGTTGCAGCAGTCACCGATAGTCAGGCAGAAGCGCGGTTTTTTCTCTAGCAAGAGGTTGTGGATCAAATCAAGGGGGGGGATTTTTTTAGGATTTATTGTATCCAGTTGCAACAACGGAAAATCACTTTCATTACGTGTTACGTTGAAGCCGTGGCCTGTGTAATAAAACACAATAATGTCATCGGGGCCGGAGCGTACGGCCCGCATGGCCTGTGCAAAAGCTTCAAAACCAAACTCCCTGTCTTTTATAACAATGGGATTATACTGGTAGCCAATTTTTTCAGCGATGTTGCCGAATTTGGCATGAGTGGCGAGTAAGTCGATTTGGCAGGCGATGCCAACCGAGTGGTCGTTAGTGGCAGCAATTAGGATAGTGTGGAAGGTTGGCCGTGCCAATACAGCACTGTAAGACAATAACCACAATGAGATACAGTAGGATAGCTGGTGCATAGTAATGGCTGAGTTAAGGAAGTCATTGTACTAATTGATGCTGCCAGAATGTGGGTGTTATCAGTATTTAGAAGATTTTTTTCACCCTCCCATTCTCGCACTCACTAGAGAGATAAAAGTAGGGCGGGGTGTGTGACGCGGCAATACTCACTTGTGGGTAATACATCTACGGATTTTTCTGTGTAATCAAATTAAGAAACGTCGCTTAAGAATACAAAAAGTCTGACTTGACTTTGGTTTTATTTGTCAAACTCATACATTAGCACCATTTAAATGGTGTGGATATAGTCGGAAAGCCCCTGCTAAGTATAGTAAGGGCTTTTTTGTTAATTTTTCTTTTCCTGTGAAACAGGTGTTAAAACCAGCACACCAAACCGGATGAAAAAGCCGCTCCCAAATTCAATGGGGGCGGCTTTTTGTGGAGGGGATTATTTTAGCACACCCACTCTGGGTAAGTAAGCAAAACTCCCGAATCAGATACGAGCGGAAGATTTGCCACAGCGACTGACCGCCTTTTTGTTTGGTTATGTCCTATGAAGTGGATTAGAGCCAATATCACCAGTATTCATAGCTTTAACTCCAAATGGTTCAGGTAGCCATATATTTCTTTAACTGTTCTCTAAACTGCATACCAAGATGCTGTAGTACTGTACTCCACCGTATCTCAATGTTTTTTTGTGTTTGTATTGCTCGTTGCCCAAGAAAAAAAAGCTATTTGAGTAATTCAGGGCCGCTTTTGAAAGGGCCATGCTTTTCCAGAAGTAGATGATAGTCTTCGTACAAATTTGTTTCAAACTTAGTACCGTTGATCAACTCTGAAATTAAAGATACATAGGCTACTTTATGTTCCATCAGCGATTCCCAATGTGTTGACCAGTAACTAACTACAAGGGGATAGCTTTCTTCCCACTTGTGCGTGAATAGTACCCACTTAGCTTCTGCTTTCTGGCGAGTCATTTCCCGCAGTAGCACCGAAAGTTCACTCAACATCCGGGTCCGGTCAGGACGACTCACAAATTGAAGGCTCGACCGCAAATGCCACTTGCCGAACCGATGCAGTCGTGTGGGCGGAAACCAAGTCATCAGAACTTGTGCCACGTGAGCAGACTGGTCAGTAGATAAAATCAAAATGTCAGCTATCCCCCGCTTTCTAAGGTCTTCAAAGACTTCTCCCCACAGATCTTCGGTATTTTCACCAAGATATTGACCTAAAATATCCTGGTTTCCTACTAGCTGAAGTTACGCAAGCGCAATGTTTAACGAAATGTTGTTCTGTTTGAGGAGTTGCAATTCAGCAAAGACAGTTTGAATCGCTTTTAGATACAACTGACCTTTGAGGGCAAAGTGATTCGTTTTCTTCATCACTTTGATTGCTTCTAATTTGACAAACGCACAGACTGAGGCCAACACATGGGTAGTCTGGGCGGCCAAACTACGAGCCGGACAAGCCTGTAACGATGCGTTCTGTTTAAGACTTTTGTGATAATCCCGCTCCGGCGGCCCGGTCGATTCCCCACCGTTTTTGATAGGTTGTCAGAAGTTGCTGATAGGTCAATCTCGTATCGGTTGTCAGTAGCAATAGTTCGCCCACTGAGCCATCCTTGTTAGGAAGGATGGCTTTACAAACCAAGACCGGTACAGACACCGAACGGATGTAAACCTCACGCGGAACGCCTACAGCCAACTCAACACTACTGAGCGAGACAAATCGGCCATTGGCCCGGTCCTGTTTAGAGAGAGCCACTTCCAGGTTGGTCTTACAAGCCCCCAACCAATGCTTTTGTAAAGCCAGAACCGCATTACTATTCTCGGCATTGGTGTACCAGGAGTCGGCCAAAACATACAAAAACGGAATGGCGTTCTGATGAGCCGCCAGCAATAACTGCCGGAAGGCTTCATTCTTAGTCAAATCGGCCTTCCAGACTTCCTTGCGGTCGTTGAGTTGGCATTGCAGGTGCTTGACAACGATGTGAAGGCCAACAGGGAGCAACACAGAGCCGACCGAGTAGAGTAAGGTCAAAAAGTTAATGGCCTTCACGTACTGGTTTGTGGTATGGTCAAAGTAGGTGCTGACCAATCCATTTTCCCGGCTATGGGGCTTGTGGACTAAGGAGTCGTCGACAATCAACAGGCCCTCAGACTGTTGATGTTGACGCACCAAAGGCTTAACTGTTTTCCAAAGAGTAGGTCCAATGGGGGTGGGTTGACTCAGAAACCGCGTCACATCGTCATGGCTGAGTTGGTCATCCATTAGCAAGGTTGGTAGCCGATGTTTGTCCAAAGGAACTCAACAAGTAGTCCGTGTACAGGTCGAGGGTCGTTTTCATAACCAAAGATAATTTGCCCACTCAGCTAATTTGCGTAACTTCAGTTCCATAAGTCATGGCGTAAACTTGGGCAGAATCTAAACTAGCACGATTAACAATGCTATCTAGTAGGCTAGGCGTAATCTCAATATCAGGGTCAGTGAATTTGATTGGCACATTGGCACCACTAAATTGAAAAAACTGATTTGCTGCGACTCCGTGTGCATGGGCAGTACGCACCAGAAAACTGGACAATAATTCATTCTGGCGCGGGCGTATGAAGAAAGGCCAGTAACAGCTTGTTTCTGTATAATAGGCTGGGGGCATATGCCGTGTATTAGTTGCGACTGCTTCGGCACAAATAATTTAGAGAAGTGCTCTCAAATCGCTGAAATTATGGGGTAAAGATAATGGAATGATACAAATTCGTCCTAATTTTTTGAGTAAGTTGTTTCATCCTTCACCGGATGAAATACTTACGGGATCAAGACGGCCTGAATCAGTTTGGGGCGCGTTTGCGTCAGCTTCGTCAGCAAAAAGGATTTACCCAGGAAGAATTAGCGGCTAAAATGGATATGGAATTTAGTCAGATAGGCCGCGTAGAAAGGGGAAGGGTTAATAGCAGTTTAAGTATGGTATTTGCACTAGCTAAGGCATTAGAAGTCGATATACGCGAATTATTCAACTTCTCAGAAATAGATTCAGAATGAGTGGTGAAATAAATCCACAATTTGTAAAAGCCAGATAATCAAGCTATGGAGCAATACCAGACGCGCTTTTCTAGGTTGATTCATTGCAATTATCATTTTTGAATGAGTAAAATTATCATTCCTATGAGTAAAATTATCATCTCCATGACTAAATTTTCATTTTGAGTGAAATCTTACAGAAGGGTAGCGTTTAACAAAAATTGTGGAACGTTTTTCGTGGAACATGTAGGATTATCCGAAACCATCCGGCATCTTTGACACTGCAACGTACCAAAACCGATGGGCAAAGTCATTGCTGTCGCCAACCAGAAGGGGGGCGTCGGAAAAACAACCACGACAATCAACTTGGCCGCCAGCCTGGCCGCACTTGAGTATCGAACGCTTATCGTCGATGCCGACCCGCAGGCTAACTCAACGTCGGGCCTGGGCTACAACCCGAAAGAAATCGAATACAGCATCTATGAGTGCATGATCGAAGACATTCGGACGCGCGACGCCGTTCTGCAAACGGATTTTCCCAATCTCGACCTGCTGCCATCGCATATTGACCTGGTAGGGGCCGAGATCGAGATGATCAACCTCAAAAACCGTGAGGAGCGTATGAAAGAAGCCCTCGAAGATGTTCGGCACGACTACGATTTTGTGGTTGTCGACTGCTCGCCTTCGCTCGGTCTGATTACCATAAACGCGCTCACGGCTGCCGATTCGGTCATTATCCCGGTCCAGTGTGAGTACTTCGCTCTGGAGGGCCTGGGCAAATTGCTCAACACGATCAAGATCATTCAGTCGCGGCTCAATACCGAACTTGCTATTGAGGGAATCTTGCTCACGATGTACGACTTGCGCGTTCGCCTGTCGAATCAGGTGGTGGGCGAAGTTACGGCCCATTTTCAGTCGATGGTGTTCAATACGATCATCCCGCGCAACATCCGCCTGAGCGAGTCACCTAGTTTTGGCGTACCTGCTCTCGCACAGGATGCCGATAGTAAAGGAGCCATCAGTTACCTGAATCTGGCCCGCGAAATCTTAGTCAAAAACGGAATCATGCCGCAGGATATGGCGGTATAAAAATAGGAGGAAGGAGAAAAGGAGGAAAGGAGGCAAGGTAGTGAACGCTACAACTTCCTTTCCTCCTTTCCTCCCTCTCCTCCTTTTCTCCCAAAGAAATGGATACTTCAAACGCCAAAGCACCAAAACGAATGACGGGTCTGGGACGAGGACTAGGTGCCTTGCTGCACGACAGCGACGGGGGTGGCCGTCATCCCAAACCGTCGCCGTTTGAGACCATCAGTACCATGACCGAAATTAACGTCGGTCATATCGAAACGAACCCGTTTCAGCCCCGTTCGCGCTTTGATCAGGAGGCCCTGAACGAACTTGCTGACTCCATTCGCACACAGGGTATTATCCAACCCATCACGGTGCGGCAGTTGGGGAAAGATCACTACCAGCTAATTGCGGGGGAGCGTCGTTTACAAGCCTCAAAAATTGCGGGACTCACCCACATTCCGGCCTATGTGCGTACGGCCAACGACCAGCAAATGCTGGAAATGGCCCTCATTGAGAACATTCAGCGCGAAAACCTGAACTCAATGGAGATTGCCCTGAGCTATCAGCGACTTATTACGGAGTGTAGCCTGAAACAGGAAGAACTTGGTGAGCGGGTGGGTAAAAACCGGACAACGGTCAATAACTACATCCGGCTGCTCAAACTGCCCCCCGTGATTCAGGCGTCGCTGCGCGACAATGTGATTTCGATGGGGCACGCCCGCGCCATTATCAACATCGACAATCCCGACACGCAGATCAAACTGTTTAAGAAGATTGTTGATGAAGATTGGTCGGTGCGTAAGGTTGAAGACGCCGTTCGGAACCTAAGCAGCGAAGACGATGAGACGTCAATCCGGCGCGTGACCCTGCCCAAGCAGGAAATCCGAACGTTGCAGTTTAAGCTGTCGTCGATGTTTGGCACCAAAGTGTCGATCAAGGCCGACGAGAAGCACAAGGGCGAGATCAAAATTCCGTTTACCTCGCAGGAAGAACTGAATAAAATTTTGGTCGTCTTGAATTCGAGTGCATCATAAAAGAGGGGATAGGGCCTTGGGGTTCTGACGGTTTGAGAAGAGAGAAGACAGCAATGAGTGGAACTGGAATGAGGGCGTTAGTGTGGGCAGGAATCCTGGGTGGAACCTTGTCGATGGGCGTGGCTAACGCGCAAAACACGCCTGCCTCACCCGACACGCTTCGCCCTCGTGCGAACACCGACAGCGTTCGCGTGGGTAACTCCATTTTCTCGACCGATACCGCGCTCATCGACACGTTGGGAGCCACCAAACTGACCAAAAAAGAAGAAATCGTTCGCCGGAAAATCATTCCCCGTCAGGCCACGATCCGTTCGCTTATTCTGCCGGGACTGGGGCAGGCCTACAACCGCGATTTCTGGAAGGTTCCACTTGTGTACGCAGGTATTGGCACGGCGATCTACTTTCTGATCGACAACAATGGTCAGTATCTGAAGTATGAAAGAGCATACAAGGAAGCATACGATGAGACGGTTGCCAAGACGGGCGATGGCAAGGCTGACGTGTACGTTAGGAGTCAGGGAGCTATTCTGACTCTACCCGTTGCCCCATTGAAACAGCAAACCGACTTTTTTCGTCGATACCGCGACCTGAACGTCATTATTATCGTAGCCGTTTGGGCACTGAATGCTGTGGAGGCCAACGTAGCGGCTCACCTCAAAACGTTCGACCTCTCCGACGACTTGACTCTACGCGTACAACCCAACCTGCTCCCAACCCTAAACGGAGTTCCCGCGCCGGGCGTGCGGCTGACGCTTAATTTGAAAAAGTAGACGTTGGATATTGGACGCTGGATACTGGACTTATTTTTAGTCCAACGTCCGATATCTGATATCCAAAATCCAAAACCGAATGAATATCCTTTTACTTGGCTACGGGAAAATGGGCCGGACTATCGAGCAAATCGCGCTCGACCGGGGTCATCGGATCGTGGGCCGCATTGACCTGAATAACCGCCACGAACTCGACCAACTCGCCGATGATGCCGTTGATGCCGCAATCGAGTTCAGCACGCCCGATTCGGTAGTGGCTAATTTGACGTATTGTTTCGGGCGGAAATGGCCGGTGGTTTGTGGCACAACGGGTTGGTTGAGCGAACGCCCTGCCGTTGAGGCTTTGTGCCGCAAGCGAAAAGGGGCGTTTTTCTACGCGTCGAATTACAGTATTGGCGTAAATTTGTTTTTTAAACTGAACAAAACGCTGGCTAAATTCATGCATCAGTACCCCTCGTATCGGGTTTCGATGACGGAGATTCACCACACCGAGAAGAAAGATTCGCCTAGCGGCACAGCCATCACATTGGCCGAGGGATTGATGGACCACCTACCGGGCAAAACCCGTTGGCAGGAGGGAACCGGGGAGGTTGCCGATGCTGATGATGCCGTGATGATTGAGTCGAAACGGGAAGGCACTGTGCCCGGCACCCACACAATCCGGTATGAGTCGGAGGTGGACCGGATCGAAATTAGCCACGTAGCCCACAGTCGGCAAGGTTTTGCGCTGGGGGCGGTTATTGCCGCCGAGTGGCTCGCAGGGCGCGAAGGCGTTTTTGGAATGAACGATTTATTAGCAATGTAGTACCGAGTAGGCAATAAGCAGTTAGCAGTTGGCATTCAAGATGCCATGCTTGCCAACTGCTAACTGCTTACTGCATACTTAACTTTTATGGCAATTACGGAGCAAAAACCCGCTGCAAAACAAACCCCAAAGAAGTCGGTTGGCCGCGAATGGTTCGACTCAATTTTATTCGCCGTTGTGGCGGCCACCCTCATCCGGTGGATCTTTATGGAGGCATTTACCATTCCCACGCCTTCGATGGAAAACAGCCTGTTGGTGGGCGACTTCCTGTTTGTGAGCAAACTACACTACGGCACCCGCACCCCGCGTACGCCCCTGCAAGTACCGCTCACGCACCAGAAAATTTGGGGAACTAACATTCCGTCATACAGCGACGCCATTCAGTTGCCCTCGTTCCGGTTACCCGGTTTTTCGAGTGTGAAAAACGGCGATGTTGTTGTGTTCAATTACCCTATCGAAGACCAGTATCCCGCCGATTTGCGTACGAACTATATTAAGCGGTGCATCGGTATTCCTGGCGACAAGGTAGAGGTACGCAATCAGGAGGTCTTTATTAATGGAAGTGCCTTGCCAAGCCCGCCCGAGGCCGAACACGAATATATTGTGGCCACGAGCGACCAAACGTGGGAGGATAAGTACTTTCGCAAGTTTGGCCTTGTGAATGACTACCGCGACCCAAACCAGCCTACCTACAATTGGCAGCCCTGGCAGCAAGTGAACGACTCAACTCGTCAGAGCACGTTTTTGGGCTACAAGATTACTGCTACAGAAGCAACGGCAGAGAAATTCAAGACCGTCGAAGGTGTGAAATCTGTAACGCGGTTAGTCGATCAGCAGAATGTAGCGTTGGGTATGTATGGGGGCGAGCAAACCAAATGGAATCGCGATTTCTTCGGACCGCTCGATGTACCAAAAGCAGGTCAAACCATTCAGTTGACCACCCCGCAGATCATCGCGTTTTATGGTCCGGTTATTCAGCGTTATGAAGACAACGGCAAGGTAGACCTGACGCCCACCAGTGTGACCGTGAACGGCAAAGCCATTACCTCATACACCTTCAAGCAGGATTATTACTTCATGATGGGCGACAACCGCCACAACTCCTACGACTCGCGATTCTGGGGCTTTGTTCCGGCCGACCACATTGTAGGTAAGGCTGTGTTTGTCTGGATGTCCATTGACCCCAACCCCGAATCGTTCTGGAACAAGATCCGATGGGGGCGGCTGTTTAGTATTATTCGGTGATATGTGTAGCGTGGTTTTCCAAAACCGCGCATAAAGGAATGGATGTCGATACGCGGTTTTGGAAAACCGCGCATAAAGGAATGGATGTCGATGCGCGGTTTTGGAAAACCGCGCTACACCTATTACCAATTAACCTCCGGCAGTCCATTCGACCGCAAATATTCATTCGCTTGGCTGAAATGCTTATTGCCGAACCAACCGCCCCACTGTGCGGCCATTGGCGAAGGGTGTTTACTGGTCAGAACGAGGTGCTTTTTTGTGTCAATGACAGCCCCCTTCTTTTGAGCATAAGCGCCCCAGAGCATGAATACCACGTGCTGTTTTTCGTCGGAAATGAGCTTGATAACAGCATCGGTGAAGGCTTCCCAGCCCTTACCCTGATGCGACCCGGCCTGCCCCGCCCGTACGGTGAGCGTTGAGTTCAGGAGCATTACACCCTGTTCGGCCCACCGTTCGAGGTTACCCGATTTGGGCACGGGCTTACCGAGATCGTCCTGAATCTCTTTGAAGATATTGACAAGCGAGGGCGGTTTGGTAATTCCATCGGCCACCGAGAAGGCCAGCCCATTGGCTTGTCCTTCGCCATGATAGGGGTCCTGTCCCAGAATAACCACCCGTGCATCGTCGAAACTGCATTTATCGAATGCATTAAAGATAAGCCTGCCCGGCGGATACACCGACTGGGTGCTGTATTCATCACGAATAAATTGAGCAAGCGTCAGAAAATAAGGCTTGTCGAATTCGGCCTGTAACCGTTGTTGCCACGATTCGGCAATGACAACTTTCATAGAGTTGATTGTTAGAATAATAGCTCCGAAAAGCCGTTTTTATCCCGAAAAACAAGCTATACAACGTATATAGGTAGTTTATCGAGTTGAGTCGGTGGCCTAAAAAAAATAGGTTAGGCCGCTTGCGAAAGTAAACTTAACAACCTAATTTTCGTTCTAAGGTTGCCGAAAAGGCAGAAAATTATTACCTCGTAACTATGACTACGGCAGTAACGGAAGGCATCAAGGTTAGCGTGAGAACCGAGTACCAGTCGGACTACTCCAGCCCGCTCCAGTCGCATTACGTGTTTACTTACCGAATTAGTATCGAAAATGCCAGCGATTACACGGTGCATCTGCTCCGCCGTCACTGGACCATTTATGATTCTAACGGCACTGTCCGCGAGGCCGAGGGTGAGGGCGTTGTTGGTCAGCAGCCTGTGCTGGAACCCGGCGAAGTTCATGAGTATGTGTCGGGTTGCAACCTCAAATCGAGCATGGGAAAAATGCTTGGTTCGTATCTTATTGAACGCATCATCGACGGGAAGCGCATCCAGATTGCCATTCCCGAATTTACGATGGTCGTGCCTTTCCGTTTAAATTGACCTTTGATTCGTTCCCTTCTTCGGTATGCCGGTGCGGCCCGCGATGAGCACTCGCTTCACTCGCCATTCTTGTTTGAACTGTACACACAGATTATTCGGGCCGATAGTCCCTGCGAGCCTGTTTTTGCATCCATCCGCACCCGTCGGCGCGAGCTTCGGCGGAGCCGCCAAACGCTGCACGTAACCGACTATGGCACCGGTGCAGGGGAGTACGACCGTTCGGTGGGGTCCATTGCGCGGGCATCGCTCAAGTCCGACAAAATTGGTCGACTTCTATACCGACTCGTCCGGCGATTTGAGGCCAAAACCGTGCTCGATTTAGGAACGTCGCTCGGCATAACAACGGCTTATCTGGCAAAAGCAACCGAAGCAACGAGCGGCACTGTCCTGACGGTTGAGGGGTGCCCGCAAACGGCTGCTGTAGCCACCGAAACGTTTCAAACGCTGTCGTGCTCTACTGTTCGACAGGTGGTGGGAAATCTGGCTCAAACGTTGGGTCCTGTGTTGACAGAATTGAGCCAAATAGATTTTGTATTTTTCGATGCCAACCACCGCTACGAGCCTACTATTCACTATTTTATGACCTGCCTAGACCATATTCATAACGATTCCGTTTTTATCTTTGACGACATACACTGGTCGGCAGACATGGAACGGGCCTGGGAGACAATCAAAGCGCATCCGGCAGTGACGGTAACGATTGATTTGTATCGGGTCGGGATCGTGTTTTTCCGTCGTGAACAACCAAAGCAGCATTTTGTATTGCGATTTTAATTAACCACAGAGTACACGGAGTATTGGCCGCATCGGCGGACCGACAGAGGGGGTGCATTTCATTTTTGTGTAGGGCGGGTAGAAAATCCGCCCTACACAAAAATGAAATGCACCCGACAGAGGTTTGTCATCCGACGAAGGAGGGATCTAGCTTACTGACCCCCAAGTTGAGACTAAATAGAGTAGATCCCTCCTTTGTCGGGATGACAAAGCACCACGGTAAAAAAATGAAAACTAATTTATACATCATAACCCTCGGCGGGCTTCTAGCCTTTAACGCCTGCAAGCCTGCCGGGACTGCCGACGAACCGGCGGTGCCGACCGAAAAGTCGAGCTTTACGCTAATGCAGGAGCGGGTTCTGACGCCCTCGTGCGCAACAGTGGGTTGCCACGCGTCGGATAAAGACCCATCGTTTGCCCAGCACGGCTTGGTGTTGTCGGCAGAGGGGGCGTTTGCAAACCTGATAAACGTGTTGCCTAAAAATAGGCTAGCGTTGGCCGATGGGCTGATGCGGGTGAAGCCGTTTATTTCGGCGCAGAGTTTGCTGTTTCACAAGTTAAACGTCGATGCTGCTCATCATGGCGGCAAGCAGTATGGCAACCCCATGCCGTTGGGGATGACACCGCTAACAGTCGGGCAGATTGAGTTTGTCCGGCGTTGGATCGACGCGGGCGCACCCCGCGAGGGCAACGTGGTTGATGCCACGTTGCTCGATGACAAAACGCCAAGTGTAAAGGCGGCACCGTTTGAGTTGCTGCCAAAACCCGCTGCCGGACAGGGCTATCAACTGAACATGCCCGAGTTTTCGGTGGCTCCCAACTTTGAGCGTGAGTTGTTTGTGCGTCGTGAATTGGGTAACCCAACCGATATTTATGTGAACCGGGTGCAGATCAAAATGCGTCCCAACAGCCACCACTTCATCGCATACGGATTCAGAAGTAACAACGCCCTGCCTGTTCTTGACGTAATTCGCGATCTCCGCAACCCCGACGGTTCGGCCAATTTGCTCACGTTCCTGTCGATGCAGAACCATATTTTTATGGCCGGTACACAAACGCCTAGCCACGACTATACCTTCCCCGACGGTGCGGCCCTGTTAATGCCCGCCAACATGTCGCTCGATCTGAATCCGCATTATGTGAATAAGACCAACGTGCCCCTACCGGGCGAAATTTCGATGAATCTATACACGGTCGATAAGTCGAAGGTGGTTAATGTAGTGCGAAGTTTGAACGAGGCCAATACCAGTTTTTCGTTGCCTGCCGGAAAGGTTACCGTCATTATCACGAACTTTACCTACGCGAAGCCCCGTACGATTTTAGCCATCACCTCGCACACGCACAAACTGGCGCAAAAGTTTGTGGTGAAGATAAAAGGCGGTGCGCGCAACGGCGAAGTGATTTATACGAACACAGATTGGGAAAGCCCGGAGATTGTGAACTTCAAAACGCCCCTTCTTCTGAAAGCAGGGGAGGGCCTTACCTCCGAGGTAACCTATAACAACACCACCGCCAAGACGGTCAATTTTGGGCTAATGAGCGAAGATGAAATGAATATCATCTTCGGGTATTTTTACGAATAGCTAGCGAATCAACGAGCGTAGGCCATAGAACGCTCGTTCCATCATACGCAAATCGTCGGTAACTAGCTCGGCAGTGCCGGTCATTTCGGGCCGGAAGGGGAGGGGCACACTGCCCGAAGTCGTTCGGAGTCCGTGGGGCAGATCGACCCTTATGCGGTATTGCTGCCGGTTGGTGGAGGGGGCCAACTGACTCACGGTCCCCTGCAAAACGCCAAATTAGGCGTACGGGTAATCGTCCAGCCGAACGACAACACGCTGCCCAACCCGAACTTTGCCGAGACCCTCAACGCCAATAGTTACGAGACCGATTAAGGGTGTGCCCTCGGTCTGTGTCCTCACAGACCGGAATGGCGCGGTCTGTGAGGACACAGACCGAGGGGAGGGTATCACGGCGAACAGGGTGTCGTTGGTGCGGACGAAATCGTTTTGATGCAGAGTTTTCAGAAACAGCAACTTGCCCGGCACCGGGGCCTTCACTACGTAGTTTTGCTGCCAGGTTTGCGGTACGTTTTCGATGGTGCTAATCGACTGCCGGATATCCGTTTCGAGGGTAGCCCGTTTCTCCTGTGTGTCGTGGAGCAGCGTTTGTCACGGTCCGCCGTCGCGGGTGTTTTTCGCGCTCCGACAAGGTCAGGCTATTTTCGATGGCCGTTCGGCGGTAGGATTCGGTTTCTTTTTTTTTGGCGAGATACGTATTCTCTTCTTTCAGGAAATCCAGACGGCTAAAAATCTTGTCTTCGTAGAGTTTCCGGTTGGTCTGATAGGTATGTTCAACATTGGCGAACTCCTGCCCGTTTATAGCCGCCTGCGTTTCATTGACGGCCACCAGCCGCCCGTAATCGGCAATCTGACGGTCTAGCAAGGCGAGTTGCTGATGCTGAAACGAATCGGTCAGGAGCCGCCGGTACTCGGTGTATTGCCGAATCAGGTTGTTTATCTCTGGTTGTAGATCGCCGAAGGTTAGCGTGGGGTCGGGCCACGGTATGTTCTGCGCCCCGCCCCTCAGCCCCTGCAACACCTGCCGACTCAACGCCCGCACTATCGGCACATTCTCCAGATGCGTAGTGTTTTCGATTTCGGCTACCGCTTGCCCGGCTGCTACCGTGACCGTGTCCGACACCAGCAGGTGTACCAACCGACCCGTTGCCCGACTGTACACGCGCACGGGCGGTTGCTCGGTGGTGATCAGAATGCGCCCGCGCACCACGTCGGGGTAGCGGATAAACCAGCTTGCCGCCCCTAACAACAGCCCCAGGCCAAACAACAGGGTAATGCCCCACTGCACGAGCGACGCCGGGGGCCGGGTCAGAATCTCGTCGAGTTCGGGGGCTTGCAGGGTAATTTGTGGTTGGGGCATGGTGGTTGATGTAATTGGATAAAAGGTGATCGTACTGGTGGAGGATACGGGGCGGTTTTGGAAAACCGCCCTACTGTTAGGCCCCCAACGCCAGTTGATTTTTGACCAGACTCCAGTATTCGCCCCGTTGGGCGGTTAGCTCCTCGTGGGTGCCGATTTCGGTTATCACGCCCCGGTCCAGCACCACAATCTGATCGGCATGGCGCACCGTGCTGAGTCGATGGGCTACGACCACGACTGTCCGGTTTTTGAAAAAATGGCTCAGATTGTCGATGATAACCCCTTCGTTGCGGGCGTCGAGGGCGTTGCCGGGCCGCCGTCGCGGTGGCCTCGTCGAAAAAGAGGTAGGTTGGGTTTTTGTACACGGCCCGCGCAATCAGAATCCGTTGTTTCTGCCCCTGACTGATACCGTTGCCCTCGGCCCCGATTTTGGTGTTCAGACCCAATGGCAGCGACTCGATCAGGTCCATGATGTTGGCCGTTTCGATGGCCTGCCAAAGCCGTTCCCAGTCGGGTACGTCCTCGGCTACGGCGATGTTGCGGGCTATGGTGTCCGAAAAGATAAAGCCATCCTGCAACACGGCCCCACACAGGCTCCGCCAGTGATGGTGGGAAGTATGCGCCAACCGTTGCGATCCAACCCGAATACTCCCCCGTGTCGGTTCGTAAAACCGGAGCAGAAGTTTGAGCAGGGTCGTTTTGCCGCTCCCGCTCATGCCCACAATGGCCGTGACTTTGCCTTCGGGAATGGTGAGGTCGATGTTTTTCAGCACAGGTTCGTTGCCCGCGCCGGGGTAGGTGAAGGAGAGATTTTGAAGGTGTAAACTTCTCGCTCCCCAAAACCCCACCCCCGGCCCCTCCCCCGTAGGGAGGGGTGAAAACCATCCGGGTACTGCCCCCCTCCCTACGGGGTGAGGTTTACCCACAAGTCGGAATTTGATTGTAAGTTTCCGTTCTTTGACATTCTGTATCTATCTTTACTATGGCCCTTGACGCTGTCATTGTCT
>RDXN01000010.1 GCA_004292855.1 Cytophagales bacterium | reverse complement strand
GATACTGGCAACGCTGGCACCGAGCACTTTGCGCACGCCGATTTCTTTGGTGCGTTGTTCGGCGGTGAAGGTGGCAAGACCGAACAGACCCAGGCAAGCCACGAAGATGGTGAGCATCGCAAACAAGCCCAGTAGTTGACCCGTTTTTTGCTCGGCCTGATACATAGTCTGGTAACTCTCTTCCAGAAAAGAGTAGGCGAAAGGAGTATCGGTTTTGAATGCCGACCATTGTTCTTTCAGTGCTGCCAGCAGGTTTGCTACGTCGCTGGTTCTGGTTTTGATAAGAATACCGCCGGCATTGTCTCTCAACACCATCACCGCCGGGGCAATTCGCTCGTGCAACGACCGGAAATGAAAATCCCGCACTACCCCGATCACCCGAAACGTTTGGGGTTTGTCGTCAGTGCCAGGCGTTGCCGGATGTATCAGGGTACGCCCAATCCGGTTTTTTGACCAGCCAAACAGCCGGGCGGCTGTTTCGTTGATAATAATGCCGGACGAGTCTGACGGGAAATCGGCGGAAAAATTGCGGCCTTCCACTAATTTCATCCCTAAGGTCGGTATGTAGTGCTGATCGACCCCAAAATAGGCCATGCGCGTGAACTGGGCCTCGTTTCGGTCAGGCTGCATACCCCATAAGGCCGTATTGAGTTTGTCGTTTGGCAAAAAACCTGATACGCTCGCATTGACAACTCGGGCATCCTGAGCGAGTTTTTGCCGCCATACCGCTTCGTTCTGACCCAGTACGTTGGTCCGTTCCAACACCAATACCTGTTCTTTGTCGTAGCCGGGTTTCATGGTCTGGATGTAGTGGAGTTGCCGGTACACAATCGTTGTGCCGATGAGTAAGCTAATCGAAACGAAGAATTGGAAGACCACCAGGCTACCCCGCAGGCTAATACGCCGATTTCCCGGCGTTACAACAGCCCCTTTCAACGTAGCAATCGGGCGAAACGACGATAGGAAAAACGCCGGATAGCTGCCTGCCAGAATGCTCACAATCAACCAAAACCCGAGCAATGCCGCCAATACCAAAGGTGTTTGTCCTAGACGCAGGCTAAGTACGTTGCCCGACAGCGAACTGAAGACTGGCAGCAATAACGCAACCAGCCCAACAGCCAACCCCAGCGACAAGGCTGTGAGCAGGGCTGACTCGGCCAGAAACTGCCCCACCAGCCAACTTTTTTCCGAGCCGAGCACCTTTCGGATACCCACTTCTTTAGCTCGTTTGGTAGCCCCGGCCGTGCTGAGATTCATGAAGTTAATGCAGGCCAGCAACAACATGAATACCGCAATAGCCCCAAACATATACACGTAGCGAATGTCTCCTCCCGGCTCCAACTCGGTTGTGGGTTTCAAGTCAGAATGCAGGTGAATGTTCGTTAGGGGTTGCAGAAACAAGCCAAGTTGCCCGCCTTTCCGTTTAAATTCGGCACTGGTTGTACCGAGCATTTTTTCTAAAGGGGGCAACATATTGTCATCGATAACCGGCTGAAGTTTGGCCTCCAATCGCCGGTGATCATAGCCATCGGGCAGCAACAGATACGTGAAGAAGCTCGATTGCAACCAGTTATCCCGGTTGGCTTCGGCCACGCCCACCATCGACGCGAACGCATCGAACCGGAAGTGAGAATGAGTCGGCACATCGGCCATAACGCCGGTGATGGTATAAGCCACCTTGTCGCCAAATACAGCCAGCACTTTGCCGATGGGGTCTTCACGGTCGAAAAAAGTACGCGCCATACTTTCGCTGATAACAAGCGTATTAGGGCTTGAGAGGGCGGTACGGGTATCTCCCTTTATCAACGGCAGCGTGAATACCCGGAAAAGCGTCGAATCGGCGAAGGCCAGTTTATGATCCCGAAATAGTTTATCGGCGTAGGCAATGGGCGGTTTTCCGGCGGTTCGCAGCCGCACCGTTTGTTCAATTTCCGGGAAGCGACTTTGCAGCGCATAAGCCACCGGGGGCATCACGTTTGCCTCGCGAACCTGTTCGCCGTTCAAAGTTCCCCGCAGCACCACCCGCACAATCCGGTCAGCCTTTTCATTATGGCGGTCGTAGCTCAGCTCGTCGATCACAAACAGGCCAATGAGCAGGCAGGTAGCCATACCAATGGCCAGCCCCGTGATGTTGATGGCCGTGAATGCCCGGTTTCGTTTGAGATTTCGCCAGGCAATTTTAAAATAGTTTCTGAACATGGTAGTTGAGCCGTTTGGTATTACCCACTAGTAGGTGATACCAAATGCCGTACCAAAAAAACAACTATCTGATATAGAGGTGTTTGTTGTACTGCATAACAAAAAAAATGTCCGCAAACGGACGGCTAAGGTTCGTTTGCGGACAGGAATGGTACGGCGGCAAGCTAGTCCGTTTTTTTGATGTTACCCCGAATTTCCCCGTCAGGGTAGGCGGCTGTATGCAGGTTGGCATACGTCCGATTGGCATACATTTCGTCTTGTTGAGCCTGCGTCAAGGTGGCCTGCCCAATCAGCGGTGTTGTTAGGGTTGCTGCAAACGGAACGCTAACCGCGCCTGTGTTTCCCTCGGCGGTTGCTGCCGTAACCGAGTGGATGTGCCCCATTGTTGGCGTCAGTCCCTGATACGTCACGGTGTAGTTCAGCACTTTAGACGTCTTGTCGAAGCTGGCCGAATAGGCACCGGTCGCCGTGGTACTAACTACCGGAATCTGCTGTGCGCCGTTGAGGGTGGCTCCAAACGTGTCGGTGTTGTCGACGGGGATTGTCGGGTTGTTGTTGTCGTCGTCTTTGCAGGAAAATAATAGAGCCGATAGAGCTAGCAGTGATGTAGCTGCTACTGTGTTTAATGCGTTCATAACGTGCTGTTAAATAGGTTGTTAGTTGAAAAGTATTCTCTGACACTTTCTATTCCAACGGCACATTTACTCTATTGTTGTGCTAGAGTTATTGAACGGAGTGCATTTCAATCTTGTACATTTGCTCGAGACTGAATCTGGTTTATTCTGAAAAATTGGCAAAGGATTTTCCATCGTAACGGCTCAGGCCAAAGCCTCTGGTACCAAACCAAAGGTTTCCACTTCTATCTTCTAAGCTACTAAAAACGGAATTATTGATCAGGCCGTCTTTTGTAGTATAATTTTTGAACGATTTTTTTCCTTTCCTGAGTAACCCCGAAGGGTCGTAACACCACACACCACTAGCCTCGGTGGTGAGCCAGATAATGCCTTTTTTGTCTTCTAAAATAGAATAAACTCCTCTACTGACAAAGCCCTCATTTTCCCTGAAACTGGTAAAAGTTTTCCCGTCGTACCGACAGGCTCCATGATTTCTGGTAGCAAACCACAGGTTTCCCACTTTATCTTCGAAGACAGAAAAAATCATATCATCGGTAATTCTGTCTGGCGGCTGAGTAGTCGAGAATTTTGGTAAGTAGTTCGTAAAGGGTTTCCCTCCGGTTGACCGACCGTCTTCATTCTGACGATAATAATCGGGCGAGGGTAGATAATTGTTAAACGGTTTTGACCCCGTTTTGAGCGAAGCCGACGGGTCGTATCGCCACACGCCACCTCCATTCCACGAGCAAAACCATATGTAGCCCTTTTTGTCTTGTAGAATATCTAAAATAAGCTGATTGTGGTTGCCAAGATTAAATGGATAATCATCGTTATTGAGAAAATTAGTGAAGGATTTCCCATCGTACCGATAAACACCACTATTTATGGTGCCAAACCAAAGATTCCCCTCCTTGTCTTCCAAAAGACTTGTTATGGACAGCTTGTTCAACTCCGCATTCTCTGTATAAGGGGAAAATAATGTTGAACCCGGCCTGTGTAAAGCCGAGGGGTTATATTTACAAATGCCGCTACTGGTCGCCAATAAGATAGTTCCGGCCTTATCTTCAATAATTGGTTCTTTGACAATTTCTGGGGTTAGATAGCTTGCGCCAGCACCCGGAGTCGCAAATGCTTAAAATTAGGCAAGCCAAAACTCACCCGTTTCAGATA
>RDXN01000009.1 GCA_004292855.1 Cytophagales bacterium | reverse complement strand
TATAATTTCGCGGTCGCCCTCGCGCCAGAAAGCCTCACCCGTGAGCCGCACGCGGTCGAGGTCGGCCTTGCGGACGTTAAGGAAGTCGGTGCCGCTTTCGTAGATAATTTTGTTCTGGTAATTGTAGATAATGATCTCCTCGTCGTTGAGCACCGTCATGTGGTTCTTGTCGAGGAGCTTGAAGAGTTCGGGGCTGAGGGTTTCGCGACCAAAGAGCAGTTCGACGGAGGTGGTGGCTTCGGCCCGGAGCCGTTCGCGGTATTCGCGCTGCCGAAACTCTGCCGACACCATGTAGAGCGAGACGCAAAACAGCAACAACAGCAGCGACACCACCACGGTAAACAGCAGCGTCAGGCGGGTGCGGATGTTCATGGCCTACTTTTCCTTCATGATGTAGCCCATGCCCACCACCGTGTGAATCAGTTTCGGCTCAAACGGCTTATCGACCTTGTTGCGGAGGTAATTCACATACACGTCGATCACGTTGGTGCCCGTGTCGAAATTGATGTCCCAGACTTTCTCGGCAATGTCGACCCGCGACACCACCCGGTTTGGGCTGCGCAGAAAAAACTCCAGCAACGCAAACTCGCGAGCCGTGAGGTCGATGGTAACCCCCTGCCGACGGGCTACTTTCTGCATCAAATCCAGTTCAAGATCGGCAAAGCGTAGGCTGGCCTCGCGGGTTTCGGGTGGGCCACCGCGCCGGAGCAACGCCCGTACGCGAGCCATCAACTCCAGAAACTCAAAGGGTTTTACGAGGTAATCGTCGGCCCCGGCCTCAAACCCCAGCAGTTTGTCGGTAGTGGTGTCGAGGGCGGTGAGCATCAGAATGGGCACCGTCTCGTTTTTGGTGCGGATGTATTCGGCCAGCTCCAGCCCGCTCACAAAGGGCAGGTTTACATCGAGAATGACCAAATCGTAGTTGGTGCTGCCAAAGAGCCGCTTGCCCTCGCGACCGTCGGCCCCCACATCGACTTGATACGACTGTGTTTCGAGACCTTTTTTGATGAATGTTGCCACTTTGGCTTCGTCTTCGACAACCAGCAGGCGGGGTTTATGCGTCATGGCAGAACAGGAAGGAATTGGTTGGTGGTAGGGCCTGACGGTCAGGCTTCTGGTATAACTACCGAAAAGAGGGTAGGGTTACGAAAAAGCCGGGGTTACCCCTAATTTCAAAGCAACCCAACGATCTACACATTTTGGGTTATGCTCTACACAGTTGACTAGTGCTGCACATTTTACCGATCTTGTTGCCTGGCTTACCAATCACTCATGAAAAGTACTCTGACCGATGCAAACCCCAAAACACCCTTCAACAGCCTGGGGATTCTGGCTCTGCACGTGAGCGGGTGGGCTATTTTTCTGGTCTTTCCTTTTTTTCTTCTACCCCCCGCGCTGCTCCAGGATGCGAACATGCAAACGCTCATAACAACACGGGTGATTGGTAATTTACCCCTTGTTGGTCTATTCTATGCCAATCTTCATTGGTTCACCCCCCAACTGCTCATCAGCCACAACAGGCTCCGGTTTGGGGTAATCTTGGTTGTCGCGTTTTTGGTGGCTCTGCTGTTTACTAGTGGGTTGACCTGGTTCGTATTAGCTCCCCTAAAATCACCCACATCCACGGGCGATTCAGCGATGCTGGTCCTGAATCAGCTCAGTCGCAGTCGAATCCCTTTTTCGCGCCCTTTTCTCATCGGTGTGGTGATGTCGTTTTCGCTGGTGGTGGTCGTTAGCTCGCTGTTGGCCCTGCTCGCGGAGCGCACCCGAATTCAGTTGGAAAGCCAACAGGCGGTGGTCGAGAAAGTTAGTGCCGAACTGACCATGCTCAAGCAGCAGATTAGTCCCCATTTTCTGTTCAATACATTGAATAACATTAGCTGGCTGGCGCGTAAACAGTCGCCTAAAGCCGAGGACGCTATTATGGAACTAGCCCAACTGATGCGGTACATTATTTATCAGACCGACAAAGGGCCTGTATCGCTACGGCAGGAGGTGGAGCATCTCCAGCATTATATCAGCCTGCAAACCATGCGGTTGAGCAACCACACAACGGTGAATTTTGCCTGCACGGGCAACGCCGATTACCAGATGATCGAACCCCTGCTGTTTATTCCGTTTGTGGAAAATGCCTTTAAACATGGCGTACACGGCCACAAACCGAGTTGTATCGACATCAGTATGGCGATGGATGCAGAGCGGGTGTCGTTTCGGGTTAGTAACCCAACCTTTACCGACACGGGGTTTACGTTGACCGGTTCGGGAATTGGTATTCAGAACGCCCGACGCCGTTTGGCACTGCACTATCCCGGTCGGCACCAACTGATTATCAACAACACAGCGGGCGAGTTTCGGGTCGACCTGACTGTTCTGTTACCCGAAACAAACCCCAATCGCGCCCAGCCCGACTTTAACCAAACTTCGTTATGACACTCCGTTGCCTGGTTATTGACGACGAACCCTTTGCGCTCGAACTGATGAGCGACAACATCAGCCGGGTGCCTTTTCTCCAGTTGGTGGGTGCCCACACCGACCCGTTTGCGGCCATGTCGCTGCTCGACGGGGGGCAAATCGACCTGTTGTTCCTGGATATTCAGATGCCCACCCTAACCGGCATTCAGTTTTTGCGGACGTTGGCCCAGCCACCAATGGTTATCCTGACTACGGCCTATGAGCAGTACGCCCTCGAAGGGTTTGATCTGAACGTGGTCGATTACCTGCTTAAACCGATTCCATTTGAGCGATTCCTGCGGGGCGTGAACAAGGCCAGGGAGCTTCACCGGCTCAAAGCCCCGCCCGACCAGGCTCCCGACCCGCTGCCTATCCCCTCCGAATCGACATTTATCGTGGTGTTTTCGGAGTACAGTCAGATCAGGATTGCTTTCGAGCATATTCTGTATGTAGAAGCTCTAAAAGACTACGTGAAAGTGTTTGTGGAAGGAAGACAACGCCCCATTTTGACCCGGCAAAATCTGAAACAGTTTGAGAGCCGTTTGCCCATCCACCAATTTTGTCGGGTTCACCGGTCCTACATTGTTGCGCTGGATAAGGTCAGTTCATTTCAGAAATCACGGGTAATGGTTGGCGGAAAGTCCATTCCGGTGAGCGAGCGGTTTGCGGGTGTATTCAATGAACGCTACGTACCCCGATAACGCTGGACAAACCGTACCGTTCGAAACGCCCAAATGAGTGCTATACACCTTTTGCCAGATCGTCGGCACATTGGTACCGTCGGGCTACACCCCCTCTGTGGGCTGCAATGGTTTTGGGTTGGTTGCCGTAATCCCTCTTGACAGAGCGGTTCACAACCCATCACCAAAACACACACGCATGATTCGATACGTACTTTGCCTGATGCTGGGCATTTTCTGGCTGCATTCGGCAACAGCGCAGACTCGCCAACGCCAGGACCCCGCCACCGTGCTGGTGAAGGATGAGTTCTACGAAAACAAAACACTCACCTTTATTCTGAGCGACCTGGAGCGTAAATACCCGGTCTCCTTTCAGTACGACGCTGGGCAAATCGGTTCCCAAAAGTTGTTCTACTGGTTCAATACCAAAACCCTGACTGAGGGGCTGAAAGAGGCCTTCAAAAAAACCGATCTTGACTTCAGTGTAAGTGCCGATTTTGTGGTTCACGTGGGCTTGAAAAACCAGCAGATGGCCCAAAAGGCAAACACCCATTTTGCCGGACAACCCAACCGCCGGAATTTCAACCTGACCGGGCGCGTAACCGACCGGGCCACGGGCGAAACCCTGCCTTTCGCTACGTTACAGATTCCCAACACAAAAATCAGTGCGCAAACCAACGTCGATGGTCGCTTTACCCTGTTAAGTGTACCCTCCGATACGGTCACGATTATGGTTAGTTACGTGGGCTACAAAGCCCAGCGTTATCAGGGGGATTGCATCAAACGTTAAGTTGGCCCAAGAGCGTTTTTAGATAAACATCATCACGGGCCGCTTTTTTTCGTTTGCGCTTTAAACTCATCTTA
>RDXN01000097.1 GCA_004292855.1 Cytophagales bacterium | reverse complement strand
AGGAAAGCCGAGTGTTGATAAATAAGCCCGACGCAGCCAGTTGGCAGTTCTGGTCGGCTAGGGCGGCTTAACTAACCTAAACAACTGCTCGGACTATTGCTGAATAGCAACAAGCTATTCTGCCTTTTCACCTATGGGATTGTTTATCTATCCCATGTTCTGAAATGATATGAAGACCTCCGTAAAGCCACAGAAAAATTGGATTGGAAAACACATTGCCAGCTACAAATATGCAATGCAGGGCATCTGGTTTGCTTTTAAAAATGAATCCAATATGAGCTTTCACATGGTTGCTGCTGTTGGCGTTATTCTGACAAATTATTTCATTCAAATTAGTCGCACAGAATGGCTTATCACGCTAATAATGACAGGATTAGTCTTTATGGCTGAAGTTTTTAACACCGCACTTGAAAAATTAGCTGATCGAGTTTCTCAGGAACATGACCCATTGATAGGTCAGGTAAAAGATCTGGCTTCAGGAGCAGTTTTGATTATTTGTTTCGTTGCCGTAGTTGTAGCCTTAATCGTTTATGTCCCCTACTTGGTTTGAGAGAGTCGAACTTATTGTCAATGCTCCATCTTCTCCACAAACGCCTGACAGAACCCTCTGATCTGATCCCGAATGCGCCGGTACTTATCCATCACTACTTCAGGTGAGCCAGTGCCTTTGGAGGGATCTTCAAACGGGTGGTGGGTGCGGTGCGTGCGGCCAATCCAGACGGGGCAACGTTCGGCAGCAGAGTCGCAAACGGTGATCACGTAGTCGATGGAGCGGTTGGCGTATTCGTCGACATGATTGGAGGTGTGGTGACTGATATCGACGCCGTCTTCGGCCATCACCTGCACGGCTTTGGGGTTCAGGCCGTGGGTTTCGACGCCTGCGCTCAAGACCTCGGCGCGGTCACCCGCGAAGTGTTGGAGATAGCCGTGAGCCATTTGCGAACGGGTTGAGTTGCCCGTGCAGAGAACGAGAATGGTTTTCATAAATACAGTTCAGCGATTTGCCAAAGCGCGCTTACCCGTTATTTCGGTTTTTGCTTTGGCCAAATCGGCCCGAAATTTAGGGGATTTGAGCAATTCGTTCACAAAAGCCCGTGCCCAAACACGCGACACTTCCGAGTCGCTGGGATAATGCACCCCGATTACCTCGCGGGAATAAGCCATTTCGGCAGCCATTTTCAGGAATTCGGGAGCCAGATCAGGCACTAACTCACTCATTACGTAAGCGTTGACATACGAAGCCGCCGAGTGACCACTCGGATAAGCTGGGTGGCCGGGTTTCTCAATGGGCTGCAAACGGGCTTCCATCGCGTAGGGCCGGGGGCGCATGATGCGGTATTTGAGTACGAAAAAGTAGTATGTCGCATCCTGGTAAACACCCGTTAGCAGGTTGGCCGTTGCGGCCAAGTCGCCGAATTTGTACCAGTTTCCGAGTGGGCTACCCACATGAAACAGGCTGTTCCAGTTGCGGGTATAATCGGGATCGAAGGGGCTGCTCGTGGTAGGGTTATGATAAATGGCCGCCAGTTTGGTGTAGCGTTCCACCTCGGCGGGCGTCCGTTTGGCCTGCAAATCGAGCATAAAGTCGAGTTCGGCGCGGGTTTGGTCCGACGAGTTGGCGGGCGGCTCCGGGATTGTCAGCAGGGCGGGCACGTCGGCAGGCAGATACACCCCCCGAAGTCGGGTGCTCACAAACGAGCCTTTACTGGCCTCCTGCATCGGGAACCGGAGCGTGTCAAGCGTGGCCCGCGATGGGTGTGGTTTTCGGTCAATAGCCGCGAGCGTTTTGTAATGCCCCGAAACCGGGATCAGGGGGCGGGGGGTGATTTGGGCGGTGGCCGTTGCGATGGTCAACGCAAAAGCCAAAAGGGTAGTTAATCGTGATTTCATGAATGTGAGACGCTTGGGTGAATTCTAAATTAGCCAAAAGGCCATTTCCGACCTTTTGGCATACTTCGTTAATTAACAGCAAGTTGACTCGCTCCCGTCTTCGGGGCAGCAGTCGGGAGGGCAGCAAACAACTTCCTCTTCCATGACGATTTGTGTTTAAGGTGAAACAATCGATTGAAGCACTAAGAACTATCGCTGTATCGTAATAATACGATTGAAATAAGCAAAATTTTTTAGCAGCAAGTCCGCTTCAACAGCGAGTCGAAGAGATCGCCAAACACGTGCCGAGCTTCCTGCCAAACGGCCTCGTCGATGCAATAACACACGCGGGGCGGGTCAATGTCGCCCCGGACAATACCAATGCGTTTGAGCTCTTTCAAATGCTGAGAAACAGTGGCCTGCGCCAGCGGAAGCTCCTCCACCAGATCGCCACAGACGCAAGCCTGCCTGGTTGCCAGCATCTGTAAAATGGCTACCCGCGCCGGATGCGCGAAGGCTTTGGCCAAGTCGGCTACCCGGTTCTGTTCGGCAGTGAATATTTCGGTTTTCGTGACGCCCATGACGCAAAGGTAAAAGACAAAGTATTCATCGCAATAATACGATGAATACTTTTTACGGCTTGAACACCCACAGGTTGGCTTCGCGCTCACCGGTAGGTTTAGAATCCGGTTGCCGATAATCGGCCCAAAAAGAACCATTGGCTAGCCAACCGAATTGGGAGCCGTTGCTGACGACTCGAAGTTGCCGGGTTTCCCGGTTTTGGAGCCAGATGTTGCCCGCTCCCGACAAATTGCTTTCGAACAACAGGAATCGGCCATCGGGCGACATTTTAGCTTTACTCACGGATGCCGCTTCGCTCAGCACGTCGGTTTGTGCATTGGTTTGCGGGTTTAATTGTACTACGCGTGGCACCCCGCTCCCTGTAGGATTAGGTCCGGTTACCAGTATATGCTGACTATCGGGCGTCCAGTTCAGGGCATAAATTGTCTGGAAACCACTGATAGATTTCTGCGTTTTGGTCGCGTTACTGAAATACCACAAACCAGATCGCTTGTAGTCGGTAAACACCAGTTGCTGACCATCGGGCGAGAGGGCATAGTTCCAGATATCGGCTTCGGCAGGGATCGATAACTCCGTGTACACCTGCCTGGTGACATCGTATGAAACGAACTGGCGTTTTTTGCTGCGGTTGATCTCAAAAAACGCTACCTGACCAGCTCCATCCCATCCCTGACAGTAGAATATGCCGTTGTCGGTTGCCGTGTACGGACTCAGTTCACGCGTGTTGGCACCGTCTGTGAGCATCGTAACATACCGCCCCGACGCGTTCCGGTATTGCCGAATCGCCCGATTCCCATCGGGCGACACCGAGTAGAACGACATCCGGTCGTAGGGCATTAGTTTACCCGTCGGGGTAAGCACATCGGAAATAACAGGTACTGAACCACTTAGCTGGCTTACTTTAGCTCCCACGTACCCTTTGGTGGATACGTAATAAACCGTATTGGGTTTGAGCGCGGGCAATATTACGTCTTTCTGAGTTGACGTGGTGAGTAAGCTCAGGTTGGACGGGGAACCTTCGGCCAGATACACCTCAGCTTTATCAAAGGGGACTTCCTGCGGCCCGGCCATTGTTTTGAACATGGTTCCCCGTAGTTGTACCGTCAACGCAGTTGGATTGCTGTAGTCCACGGAAAGCTGCATCATCAGCGGAGCATCAGGATCGGGCGTTGGTTTCACGTGTTGTATGCACTGCGTGGTGAACAAACCGAGCAGCAGAACGAGTGGTACGTATTTCATCGGGAACGTTGTTTACGATCAGGATTCCAAATCAGGGTAAACGGTTGGAACCAGGTGCTAAAATTTACGAAAACAAGCCCACAATATCTGCCGGACTGAGTTTCTTCAAAAAGCCCGTTTCGGTGGAGATCAGCTCGCTGGCGAGTTCGCGTTTGCGGTCCTGAAGGGTCAGAATTTTTTCTTCGACGGTGTCTTTGCAGATCATCCGGTAGGCAAACACCCGCTTGGTTTGCCCAATCCGATGCACCCGGTCGATGGCCTGCTGCTCCACGGCTGGATTCCACCACGGGTCGATCAAATACACGTAGTCGGCCTCGGTCAGGTTAAGGCCCACGCCCCCGGCTTTGAGGCTCATCAGGAATACCCGACAGTTTTCGTTGCCCTGAAAATTGGTGACCCGTGCGGCCCGGTCCTGCGTTTGGCCGTCGAGGTATTCGTAGGGAACCCGGTCGCGGTCGAGCCGCTGCCGGACGAGGTCGAGCATCCCGATAAACTGGCTGAAGACCACGATTTTATGGTTCGACGCGTTCTCTTCGATCTCACGCAGGAGTTCGTCAAGCTTGGCCGATTCGTGGCCGTAGTCTTCATCGGTTTTGATGAGGGCAGGCGAGTCGCAGATTTGCCGGAGCTTGAGCAGGCCCTCCAGAATCAGAAACGCCGATTTGTCGGCTCCCTCGGTGGCGAGTTTCCCCTCGATCAGGTCGCGGTAACGGTCGCGGAAGGCCTCGTACACGCGCCGTTGGGCCTTACCCATTTCGCAGTACAAAATGGTCTCTGTTTTGTCGGGCAGGTCTTTGGCTACTTCTTCTTTGGTGCGTTTGAGCAGGAAGGGGTAGATCATCCGGCGGAGTTCGGCGGCCCGGTTTTTGTCGCCCTGCCGGTCGATGGGGTTCGCGTAGGTTTCCCGGAAAAACTCCTGACTGCCCAGAAAACCGGGGTTCAGGAAATCGAATTGCGAATACAAATCGAAGGTGTTGTTCTCGACAGGCGTGCCGGTCATCACGAGTCGGTTGCGGGCTTGGAGCAGTTTTACAGCCTGTGCGATCTGCGAGCCGGGGTTTTTGATGGCCTGCGACTCATCCAGCACTACGTAATCGAAGGACACTTTGTGTAGCCAGTCGATGTCGTAGCGCACGGCCCCGTAGGTTGTCAAGATAATGTCGGCCCCGGCGAATCCTTCCGCCGATTTGGCGCGGCCCGGCCCCGTATGCACGTGCATACGTAGCTCCGGGCAGAACTTGGCCCCCTCGGCCAGCCAGTTGAATACCAGCGTTTTAGGCAATACCACCAGATGCTGACTTTTGGGGCGTTTGTTTTTCTGATCCTGCAAAAACGTCAGCATTTGCAGCGTTTTACCGAGGCCCATATCGTCGGCAAGGCAACCGCCCCAGCCAAACTCATCCAGAAAATTAAGCCAACGGTAGCCCTCTTCCTGATAAGGCCGCAACGTGGCCTGCACGTTGGTCGGGAGTTTTACCTTTTTGATGTTCTGGAAATTCAGCAACTTCTCGCGCTTGTCGTCCAACTCGCGGAGGAGTTTGGGGTCGGTAATCATCTCCCGGTATAGTTCCAGCAACGTAAAATGCCGTTTGGAAAGCCGGATCGTATCTTTTTTCTCGTCGATCTGCCCCAGTCGGAACAGTTGGGCGTGTTGCGCCACCCACTCGTCGGGCAGCATACCGAGCGACCCGTCTTTGAGTTCGACGTAGTTCTGTTTCTTCAAAATCGCCTTCCGCACGTCGGCGAGGGCCACCGACTGATCGCCGAACCGAACCTCGACCTGCAAATCGAACCAGTCGATGCCCGACGACTGCCGAATCTGAAACTGCACCGGGTACGGGTTCTGCCGGAATTTTTTGAGCGTCCCCACGCCAAACAGTCGCGTCTGATTGAACCGCAGAGCTTCGTAAAACGTGTACAACCAGCCCTCCTGCAACACTTTTTCAGCGGGCAAATAGAAAAACAGGCCGGTCTGTTGGGCAAAATCGGGGTGTTGGTGCCGGAGGTAGTCGATAAATGCTTCTTCGGCTTCGGCATCGCGCCGTTGGAGTTCCACGCGCCCTTCGTGGGCCACAATCCGGGCGGGTCGAAAATCGTGCGCCATCTCGATTGGCTCGTGCTCAACGGGCTTCCCATCGGGGTCGATGGTCACCGGGGTCGAGGGGTCGTCGTAGGCAAACGTAGGCACGAGAAGCAAGTTTTGCTCGTCTTCTTTGAGGTACACCCGCCCCTCCCGAAACGTCAGTTCGGTTTGTACGATCTCGTTGCCCGGCCCGAAATCGACCGAAAACCGATTGGCCAACGGCATCAGAAACCCGTTAAAAAACGCTTCGTCGCGCACCGACCGGAACCGCAACGCACCGTCGCGGTCGAGAAATTGCCGGGCCGTGAGGGCGGCATCGACCGAGATCCAGCGGGCGAGTCGCTCCCCATCGATCAGCACAAGGGCATCGGTGCCGAGGTCGGTCAGGCGGTCGAACAGGAATGGTTCATCGCTGCCGAAGCGGCCATAGGCCTGCAAAACGGTTTCGCCGTTAGTGCGTTCCAGTCCAAAATGCAGGTTCAGCGGGCGGGCTTCCATTGTGGCCGTCGTTCCCGTCTGCGTGTTCGGGCCTGCTTTTTTCTGGGTCCGCACGGGCCGGTCTTGCAGGAGCGGCACGAGTTGGTCGAGCAAATTGAGCGACCAGTGCAGCAGTACCTCGCGCATCTCGTCGGTGTAGGCCAACTGCCACCCATACCGCCCCAAATTGTACCCCTGCTCAATCAGGTAATCATTCAGGTATTCGGTCGTGAGCATCCGGCTCAGGTTCATGATGCTCAGATCGGTGGCATCGACCGTTGGGCGCACCCGGTCGTAGGCCTGTTGCCGGTCTACGTTGACCAGTTTACCCGTTTTGGCATTGGTCGTTCCCCGCAACAGGGCAATCTGGAAATGGGGCGGGTTCCGTCGGCTAAACCCTTCAAACAAATACACCTGCACGGGAGCCTCAACGGTTTTGGCCTCAACGGGCAGCAAAGGCCGGTCGATTTTGGCGGGCAATGTGGCCCGGAAGAGAGTATCCCAGCCCTGCCCATCGACCCGCTGAATGCTTTTATCGAGCTGAATCAGTTCAAGTTTATCTGTATATGGATCAAGCTTGAAGTCGAATCGGTCGGTCAGGTTGTCAGTGACCGAATAGCCAAAATCGGCGAGGAGCGCGTTTTTTTCTACGGTCATGTCGCGCAGTAATTCCAGGGCCAAGGCCCCCCGTTGGTTCATAAGCCACAGCAACACGCCCATCTGATGCTCGCAAATGGTTTTGGTGGGCCGTTGGTTGCAGGAACAAGACAGGTGATATTCGCCTTTTTTGACGCGGCTGATTCGGATTTTATTCGTTCCCGATTTTTTATGGAAGTGGGTGAGTGTCTCGTACCCCTTACCTACCTCCACCGATTTTACATCCTGATAATTCCGACGATTTGTCCAAAAGGTAGATTCGACGAGCCACCGGATATTGTTCTCCGTGAGGTCTTTGATCTTGATTGTCGTATCGGCAGCGGTCGGTGTGGCCGGTTTCGCGGTCGGGGGCGGGGGTGTTGGCGCGTTCGCGTTCGCTTTCGTCTGACTAACCTGCGTGGCGTTGCGGGCCTTTACGTAATCGGCGATTTGCTGTTCAAAATCAATGATATCGATGATCTGCTTAGGCGTAGCGGGTTCCTTTGGAGTAACACTCTGAGCAGGGTTACCCAGGTTCAGCCGTTCCATCTCCACGGCTAATGCCAACGCGCTCGCTACCACATGCTTACAGAATCCGTCGCCGTCGTACGAGCAATTACAGTCGGCCCAAACATCGTCGGGCTTATCCAGATCGTACAGATCGACCTGGTATTTCTTTCGGCTCGTGCCACTGCTAACTTCAAACTCGGCCTCATCGTCAGAATAAGTAACGATTTTCACGGAGCCTTTATCGAACAGTTCCTCACCCCGCAGGGCCACGGTGGCAATCGCGTCTTCCAGGATGGAGCGAACACTTCGTAAAATCAGTCTGTGATCCATACCGCAAAGGTAATTCATGGGGTTCAATGCGTGTTTCCAGACGCACAATTCACAAATAGTTGCAACAATGTTGCGATTAGCGTAGTTTTGCTCTCACCAATGAGATTTGTTTTAGTTTTCGCTTACACGCTGCTCATGGCGGGCCTACCGACCTACGCACAACTTGCCCCGAATTGCACCGCTACGCTTTCGGGCCAAATCGGGCAAAGCCTGCCCAACCGGATGGCTTTGCCCGGCGCAACGGTATACATCGACGGGCTAAAACGCGGTACCCTGACCGACGCCAACGGTTTTTTCCGCATCGACAACCTCTGCCCCGGCACCTACACCGTCGAGTATAGGTTTGTTGGCTTCACTACGTTTTCGGAAACCATTCGGCTCCCACTCGACTCCATTCGGACCATTACGTTGCAATCGGACGCCGTGAATCTGCCCGGACTAGAAATCCACGAGCATCGTTCCGAAGCTCGTCAACTGCTTCAAAATCAGGCTGAACTGTCGGGCGTGGCTCTCGATCAAACGCGGGGACAGTCGTTAGGCGAGAGCCTTAAAAACATTGTTGGATTGTATTCGATCCAGACCGGGCCGAGCATTTCCAAGCCCGTGATTCATGGTCTGTACAGCAACCGAATTCTGGTTCTGAACAACGGAATTCGGCAGGAAGACCAACAATGGGGCAGCGAACACGCCCCCCAAATCGACCAGTTTGTGGCCTCGCGGCTGACAGTTATCAAGGGCGCGGCCAGTATTCGGTACGGCTCCGACGCCATTGGGGGCGTGATTCTGGTGGAGCCAAAAGCAATGCCCTCCGTGCCCGGTGTTCACGGCGACCTCAACGCAGTAGGAGCCACCAACGGGCGTATGGGTGCCGTTTCGGGGTATGTGGAAGGGGCTAGTTCGACGGACAACGCCTTTCGGGGCTTGAGTTGGCGGGTGCAGGGCACCCTGAAACAAGCCGGATACGCCCGTGCGCCGGGCTATTTTCTGGAAAACACCAGTTTCCGCGAACGCAACTTCTCCGCCGATCTGCATTACGACAAAAAACAGTGGGGGGTTGAGGTATTCTTCAGCCAGTTTAATAACCGCCTGGGTCTGTTTCGGGGGGCGCAGGTGGGTAGCCTGACCGATCTGTACGCGGCCATTGCCCGACCGGAGCCGCTGGTACAACCCGATTTCTCCTACGCGCTCGCCCGACCGTATCAGGACATTAACCACCACTTGCTCAAAGGCCGGACCTACTACCGTTCCGAAACCTTCGGTGAGTTGACCTTGACCGTAGCCACGCAAACAAACGTCCGCGAGGAGTATGACATGCTATCGTTCGCCCGAGTCGAAACGCCCGAGCTATACCTAAAACTGAACACCCAAACCGCCGATCTGATCTGGGAGCACCCCACCCGGCGCGACCAATTCGGGGGCGTTTGGTCGGGAAGTGTCGGCGTGAACGCGCTCACGCAGGGCAACGTCCGGCGGTTTTTGTTTCTGATTCCAAACTTCCGAGCCAACGCCCTGGGGGGATTCGTAATTGAGCGATACGCCCGCAACCGCTGGGTGTTCGAGGGCGGGCTGCGCTACGACGTTCGTACGCTCCGGGCATTTTTCCTGAACGAGCAGACCAATCAGGTGTTTTCGCGGGCGCACCAATGGGACAATGCCAATGGCTCGCTGGGCATCTCGTACCAACTCCGGCCCGACTTAACATTGACCACCAACCTCAGCACAGCCTGGCGGGCACCCAATGCGAGCGACCTGTATGCCAACGGATTACATCAGAGCGCGGTGGCTTTTGAGCGCGGCAACCCCAACCTCCGGCCCGAACAGGCGTTCAACGGAAATCTGGCTCTGGCCTACGCGGGCAAGCAGCTCACGATGGAACTTGGCGTGTATAACAACCTGATTCAGAACTACATTTATCTGAAACCCGACTCGGTGCCAACCATTCGGCAGCGGGGGGCTTTTCCGGCCTACAGCTACGATCAGGTGCGGGCGTTGTTCCGTGGATTGGACGCCACGATCAGCTACAAATTGACTAACGCCCTGACATTCACCTCCAAAACGTCGTTGCTATGGGCATCCGATCAGACCAACCGCGATTACCTTGTGCTGGTGCCACCCAACCGAACCGACAATAGTTTGCGTTATGAATTTTCAACAAAAACGGTTCGCGTTTCGGGTCTGTACGTGCAGGTGAGCGCATTGGCCGTTGCCCGTCAGAACCGGGTGCCTGCCGTGTCGCGGGAAATCCGCGATGGGGTGCCCATTTTCCGGGGCGACTTTGCCCCGCCCCCACCCGGCTACGCGCTGCTCGGGGCCGAAGCGGGGCTGAACCTGCAACTGGGTAAACGCGCTCTAAGCCTGATTGTAACAGGATCAAACCTGCTCAACACCGCCTATCGTGATTATTTGAACCGCTTCCGGTACTTCGCCGATGAGCCGGGGCGCAACATAAGTGTCAAACTAAAAACCAATTTCTAATTTCACGACCATGTTTACACAACCAATTATTTCTCTGCTTTCTCTGCTTGCCCTGGCAACCCTGCTGTTTTCCTGTGGCGATGAAAAAAACGTTGACCCCACCGAAGACAACGAGCGCATTACGACCATATCGCTCCAGTTCATTAACAAAGCCGACCCGAAAGACGCTGTTGTGCTTACCCTGGACAATATTGGAGCTGATGGTACTCAACCAACTTCGTCGTCGACTAGCGGTAGTCTAAAACCCTACGCAGCCTATTCAATGGCTGTTGTACTGGGGGATAGATCGAAAAATCCAGCCGAAGACGTCACCGCCAAAATCAAAGCCGAAGCCAACGAACACCTCTTCGTTTATACCCCTTCAAGCGGGCTGAATCTGGGGATCACTCTCAGTGATCTGGATACAAATCCGGCCCCCGGACCCTATCCTGTCGGACTGACGGCCAACGCCAGCACTGGTCCGCCCAGCACAGGCAAACTCAATGTGGTGTTACGCCATCAGCCCGGCACCAAAAATGGTAAAGCTACTCCCGGCACATCGGATCTCGACGTTAATTTTGATGTGGTAGTCCGGTAAAATAATGATGAATGCGTAATGCGTAATGATGAATTTGCTAACGCGTAACTGATTATGCGTCAGCAAATTCATCATTACGCATTACGCATTCATCATTATTATCTAGGCTCATCGCCGAACTTCTCGTTACGGCCTGTTTTGTCGGTGTTGCCCGTAACGGCTCCTTTTACCATCTCGACAAAGGTCATCATCTTACCACCGGGACGATCCCAATATTCGCCAGCATGGGTTGTGACCCGGATCAGGCAGATATTGGGATCGTCCTTTCCGTTGGGGAACCACGCTTTCAGGCCATCTTCCCAGAGTTCATTGATTTTGGCGCGGTCGTTTACCACCTCAGCCATCCCCGATGTTGATACGTAGGTTTCTGAGCCGGTATCGGCAAAACCGAGGCCCACGCGGGGGTTCTGACGTAGTTCATTCACCTTATTCGAGTCTTCGTAGGAGAAAAACCACATAGCCCCTTCTTCGTCAATTTGGTGGGTACGCATGGGGCGCGTGTGGAAATCGCCATCGGGTTCCTGCGTGGTCATCATGGCAATTTGGATGTCTTTAATTTTCGCTTTCAGAACGTCTAGTTCATGGGCCTTCAGGCTTGTCTTTTCGGCTTGCGCTTGCATGGCTTTGTTTGGTTAATCCTGGATATTGAACCGCCCAAAAAGCCTTTAGTTGGACGATTTTGCCCCTTTTTCGAGTAACCTATTCAATGGTCTACCAATTCGCCATATTAATCGAAACGGTCCGAACATTCGCCCACACAACGGGGTTAATTTAGGGTAAACAAACCATACTCCGTTATGAAAATTGCCGTAGAAAAAGGCATGGAAAAGTCGCTCCTGGACAATGGTCGGCAGCGGGTTACGATTACTGATGTAGAAGAAGGAACGAGCGAAAACAAAGGCATTCCATTTTTTGCGGTCCGGTTTGAGAACGATGAGGGCTATGTGTCGCACCGGTTCTACCTCTCGCCCGCAGGCATGCCCAACGTGATCGCCTTGTTCAAAGATGCGGGCATTGAGGTGAAGCAAGACGCCGAGCTGGATACCAAGCAATTGATTGGCAAAGAACTCCAAATTGAGGTGGGTGAGCGCAGCTACAACGACCCCGAAACAGGCAACGAGCGCACCCTCAAACAAGCCATGAATTATATCGGTAGCTGAAGGTTTTTATAGCGAAATCACGCCCTCCGGCTTAATCACAAGCGTCACGGTATCCCCTACTGTGACGCTTTCTGTTGTGTTCACCAGCAACTTTACATACCGCGACACGCGCACTTCAATTTCTGAGTAGCCACCTTTGAAAAACACCGCTCGTACCACACCTGTCACTTCGCCGGTTTGGGCTAGTTGAATGCTTTCGGGCCGCAGGGCAACGGATCGGTCGGGGTTCGGGGAGCCAGGTAAACCCAAATCGGGCAGGCAGGCGGCTTTGATGATGTTGACCGGGCCAGTCATGCGGGCCACGTAGGCCGTTTTGGGGTGGCGGTATAACGTTTGGGGTGGTCCGTTCTGGATAATCTGCCCGTTGTACATTACACCCAGTTCGTCGGCAATAGAGAGCGCGTCGGTGGCATCGTGCGTGACAAATAAACAAGCCGTTTTTCGTTCAGGGTCGTGCCGGACGAGGTCGAGCAACATGGAGCGAACCACCATCCGGTTGGGCAGGTCGAGGTGGGCAAACGGTTCATCGAAGAGCAACACGCGGGGTTTCTCGGCCACGGCGCGGGCAATGGCAACGCGCTGTTTTTCGCCCCCCGAAATCTGCTTGGGTGTCCGGTCCTGCACACTTTCCAGACGGCAAATCCGTAGCAATTCGTTCACACGGAACTCCTGGTAGCTTTTTTCGTAGAACCGAATGGCGTAGGCGATATTCTGCCGTACCGACACGTTGGGCATCAGTTGATACTCCTGATGCACCAGTCGAATGGCCGGATGCCCCGCCACAAGCACCTCTGCTGGTCCCGGCACTCGCTCGCCATCGAGTCGAACCTCCCCCACGTCGGCATCGGCCAAACCCGCCAACAAATTCAACAGGGTGCTTTTGCCCGACCCACTCGCCCCCACAAGCCCCATGAGTTGCCCCGGCAATACCCGCAGCGACACCCGCCGAACGGCCCGAACGTTGCCGGAAAATGATTTTGATAACGAGATAGCTTCGAGCACGGGAGAATGAGTGACGGTCCGGCGTCCCGGAGAGCGATTTGTTGTCACAAAAGTACTCTTTTCTTCGGGCTGTGTCCCCACATCGTGCGTAAGCAAGACTTACCCGTGGACGCTAGCCCCAGCGGGGCGGCATGTCAATAGAAAATCAATTGTTTACGCGTCATTTAAGCCCCATCGGGGCGATATGTAAAAGCCCACCCTTCAACATATCGCCCCGATGGGGCTTAATCCATCTAGGCAGGCAAATCGTTTCTATTGACATGCCGCCCCGCCGGGGCTAGACAAACTGAATTAGGTTTCGGCCCCACACGCCTTTCTTCAATCATGAACCCCACTCGCGCTTGTACACTGTTTTCTTTATTGACCCTACCCCTGTCTGCCCTGGCTCAGAATCAGGATTCGACCCAACGGGCGGCTTTCCAGGCCGCACAGGCCGTTATCCGCCAAAAATCAGCCGACGACCACAAACAAATGATGCAGCAACTCGGCATCACGTCGCTGCGACCGGGGCCATCGGGCAACCCCAAAGCCCCCAACGCGGCCAACGCCGACGAGTCGAAGGCAACCACCTACACAAGCCTGCCCGACCCGCTGATCCTGAAAAATGGCAAACCTGTAACCTCGGCCCGGCAGTGGTGGCGGCAACGTCGACCCGAAATTGTGGACGATTTCGACCGCGAGGTGTACGGGCGGATGCCGCACAACCTGCCCGCTGTTGCCTGGAAGGTGGTGAGCGAAACCCGAGAGATGAACGGCGATATGCCTGTAATTACCAAAAGATTGGTGGGGCAGGTCGATAATTCGTCGTATTCGGCCGTGACCCTCGCTATCGAACTAATCCTGTCGACGCCCGCCGGGGCTAGTAGCCCGGTGCCGGTGATGCTCAACTTTGGGTTTCGGTTTCCGGCCAGTTTCCGGCCACCTGCGCCCCCGACATCGACTACTGCCCCCGCCGAGCCGACCTGGCAACAACAACTCTTGGCCAAAGGCTGGGGATACGCCATTTTGTACCCCACGAGCGTGCAGGCCGACAACGGGGCTGGCCTGCGCGAGGGCATCATTGGCCTCGCCAACAAAGGTCAGCACCGCAAATCCGACGACTGGGGTACACTCCGGGCGTGGGCGTGGGGTGCCAGTCGGGCAATCGATTATTTTGAATCGGATAAGACCGTTGATGCCAAACGCGTGGGTATTGAGGGCCTTTCGCGCTACGGCAAAGCAGCCCTGGTGGCAATGGCCTACGAACCCCGGTTTGCGATTGGGTTCATTGGTTCGTCGGGGGCGGGCGGGGCCAAACTGCACCGGCGCACCTTTGGCGAGCAGACCGAGAACGTTGCGGGTTCGGGCGAGTATCATTGGATGGCTGGCAACTACATCAAATACGCCGGACCTTTAACACCCAACGACTTACCCGTCGACGCCCACGAATTGGTGGCCCTCTGCGCCCCCCGGCCTGTGTTCATCAGCGCGGGTTCAGCCACGGTCGAGGGCACCTGGATTGATGCAAAAGGGATGTTTCTGGGTGGCGTACATGCAGGTCCGGTATACCGGCTTTTGGGCAAGAAAGATCTGGGAACGAGCGAATTTCCGCCTATGGAAACAACCCTTGTGGACGGAGACATTGCATTTCGGCAACACGCGGGCGGGCACACCACCGGCCCCAACTGGCCAACATTTTTGCGCTTTGCCGAGCGATATATGGGACACCATAGGTAAGCGAATCCACTCTTGTTTCTTTGCTTTGTACTAACTGACTATTCCTATATTCTTCATGAACGCACTTCTTGGCGTACTTTTTCACAGCATCGGCGGCTTCGCGTCGGGCAGTTTCTATATTCCCTACAGCCGGGTCAAAGGGTGGGCCTGGGAGAGTTACTGGATCGTTGGGGGCATTTTCTCCTGGCTCATCGTCCCCACGATAGCCGCTTATCTGACCGTTCCGGCGTTTACCACCATCATTGTCGAGGCCAGTTCGGGCGTGAAATCAATTACCTACATGATGGGCCTGATGTGGGGCATCGGGGGCCTTACCTACGGGCTGGGCGTTCGGTATTTGGGGATGTCGCTGGGCAACTCGGTGGTGCTGGGTTTTTGCTCGGCATTCGGTGCGCTGGTGCCACCTATTTATTATACCTTCAACCCCACCCCTGGCAAAGCCTCGCTGACCGACATGCTTGGCACAAGCGGGGGGCAGTTGGTGTTGTTGGGCGTGGCGGTGTGTGTGTTGGGCATTGCCATTTCGGGCCGGGCAGGCATGCTCAAAGAAACCGAACTCTCCGACGAGGCCAAGCGGGCAAGTGTGAAGGAATTCAACCTAAGCAAGGGGTTAATTATTGCCATTTTGTCGGGCATTTTGAGTTCGTTTTTCAATTTCGGCATCGAAGCCGGTAAGCCAATGGCTGAGCAGGCCGTTGTGAATGGCGGCAACCCCTTATTTCAGAACAACGTAACCTACATTGTAGTGCTCTGGGGTGGCCTTACAACCAACTTCATTTGGTGCATGTACCTGAACGCTAAGAACAAAACCTTTGGTGATTATACCAACACCCAAACCCCCATTGCGGCCAACGTGCTGTTTTCGGGACTGGCTGGCACGCTCTGGTTTCTGCAATTTTTCTTCTACGGTATGGGCGAGAGCAAACTAGGCAACGGGGCGAGTTCCTGGATTTTGCACATGGCCACCATTATTCTGACGGCCAACCTCTGGGGCCTCTATCTGAAGGAGTGGAAAGGCGTTTCGGCCCGCACCTTCAACACGTTCGTCGTGGGCATCCTGGTCATTCTGGCCTCCATTGTACTGGTTGGCATTGGCAACTCAATGTAAGACAGGAGGGGAAAGTTGGGGCTTTATAAGCTTTTAAATTTGTATTGTTTGCCAGACGCGCTTTTGTCATCCCGACGCAGGAGGGATCTAGATGGCTTTCAAACAAGTTGTGAGCTAACAGATTAGATCCCTCCTGCGTCGGGATGACAAAAAAATAGACACAAAACAAACCGTATGATTTCTGAAACGACCACCTCAACCGCCCAATCGTTTAAACATGTCAGTTACCTCTGGGACGAGGCCAAAGCAGCCGAATTTGATAAACTCGACGGGGCCGAGCGTGAGGTGGCCCTGCTCATATACCGCTCTAACCTGCTGGGGGCCGATCTGCGCCTGACCAACTACGGGGGGGGCAACACCTCCTGCAAGGCCATGACCCCCGACCCGCTGAGCGGCCAACCGACCAACGTAATGTGGGTGAAAGGCTCCGGGGGCGACATTGGCACGTTGACCAAAAGCGGATTGGCAGCCCTGTACATGGACCGGCTACAGGCCCTTAAAAACGTGTATCGTGGTTTAGAACAGGAAGACGAAATGGTCGAACTGTTCAACCACTGCATCTACGATTTGGCCTCGAAAGCCCCGTCCATCGACACGGCCCTGCACGCGTTTCTGCCCTTTGCTCACGTCGACCACCTCCACCCCGATGCCGCCATTGCCATTGCTGCCGCCAAAGACGGCCAACGCATCACGCAGGAGCTATTTAACGGCGAGATTGGCTGGGTCGGCTGGCAACGTCCTGGCTTCGATCTGGGTTTGCAGTTGCAAGCCTGCTACGAAGCCAACCCGAACATCCGGGGCATCATGCTTGGTTCGCACGGGCTGTTTACGTGGGGCAACACGGCCTACGAAAGCTACGTAAACACGCTCGAAGTAATCGAGAAATGTGCCGAGTATCTGGAGTCGCACATGGGCAAAAACCGGCCTGTTTTTGGGGGTGCCAAACTAGAAAGTTTACCCGCCGAACAACGCCACCAACAGGCGGCTCAACTTGCTCCGGTCTTGCGCGGTTATTGCAGCAGTGATCGCCACATGGTTGGCCATTTTACGGATGATGCGCGCGTGCTGGAGTTCATTAACTCGCACGATCTGGACAAACTCGCTCCAATGGGCACGAGCTGCCCCGACCACTTTCTGCGGACCAAAATCAGCCCGCTTGTCCTTGAACCTGAGCAGATTACGCTGACCAACGGTGGTCTCTCGGCAGAGAGTCAGGCGTATTTGGAGGGCAAATTCTCCGCTTACCGCAACGATTACCGCGCTTACTACGAAACCTGCAAGCATGCGAACAGTCCCGCCATGCGCGACCCGAATCCGGTGGTGCTGCTGTATCCCGGCGTGGGCATGTTTACATTCGCTAAAGACAAAACAACGGCCCGGCTGGCGTCGGAATATTACGTCAACGCTGTCAACGTAATGCGCGGGGCCGAAGCCGTTTCGGAGTACACCTCGTTGCCCCGTCAGGAAGCCTTCAACATCGAATATTGGTTGTTGGAGGAGGCCAAACTGCAACGCATGCCCAAGCCCAAGGCCCTGTCGGGCAAAATTGCCCTCGTCACGGGCAGTGCGGGCGGCATCGGGAAGGCTATCGCCAAAAAGTTTGCCGAAGAAGGAGCCGTTGTGGTCCTGAACGACATCAACGCCGAACGATTAGCCGGTGCCAAAGACGAGTTTGTGAAAACGTTTGGTCGCGACGCCGTGACCACTACCCCGCTCGACGTGACCAATGCCGACAGCATTCGGACCGCTTTTGAGGCCGCTAGCCTGGCTTTTGGGGGCGTCGACATCGTGGTGAACAACGCGGGCATCAGCATCTCAAAACCCATTGAGGATCACACCGAAAAGGACTGGGATCTACTGTACGACATCCTGGTGAAGGGTCAGTTTGTTGTGACGCAGGCAGCCGTAAATGTGCTGCGAAAGCAGGATTTAGGGGGCGACATTATCAACATCGTCAGCAAAAACGCGCTTGTCTCCGGCCCCAACAACGCCGGTTACGGCTCGGCCAAAGCCGCCCAACTGCACCTGAGCCGCCTGAACGCTGCTGAGTTGGGTAAAGACCATATCCGCGTAAACACCATCAACCCCGACGCTGTTATTGCCGACTCGAACATTTGGGCCGGGGGCTGGGCCGAAGGTCGTGCTAAAGCGTACGGTATTACCGTCGAGGAACTGCCCGCCTACTACGCCAAGCGCACGTTGTTGAACGAGTCCATCCTGCCGCAAGACATCGCCAATGCCTGCTTTGCGTTCGTCGGCGGTCTGTTGAACAAATCAACCGGCAACGTCCTGAACGTCGATGGTGGCGTGGCAATGGCGTTTGTACGGTGAGTTATCCCAAAACCTTACATGATTCAAACAAACCAAATCTCCGACCATAACGACGCTCTGCGTCCGGCGCACCAACGCAAATTGGCCCCTTGGACCGATGCCGTTGAGCATGCCGAACCGATTATTCAGAAGCTGATTGAGTTTCAGATTGCCATTCCGTCGTGGGCGTTGGGCACGGGCGGCACACGCTTCGGGCGGTTTCCGGGCGGGGGCGAACCGCGCTCGCTCGAAGAGAAAATTGCCGATGTGGGTCTGCTACACGCCCTGAACCGGAGTAGCGGTGCCATTTCGCTCCACATTCCGTGGGATATTCCAACCGATCCTGCCGCCATCCGGCAGTTGGCCGCGTCGCACGGGCTGGCCTTCGATGCGGTCAACTCCAACACGTTTCAGGATCAGTCGGACCAAACGTTAAGCTACAAATTTGGCTCCCTGCAACACGTCGACGCGGGCGTTCGGCAACAGGCTATCGACCACAACATCGAGGTGATCCGGCACGGGGTCGAACTGGGGTCGAAGTCGATCACGGTGTGGTTGTCGGATGGATCTTGCTTCCCCGGCCAATTAAACTTCCGCAAGGCGTTTAACAACGCGCTCAATAGCCTCGGCGAAATCTATGCGGCCCTACCCTCAGACTGGAAGATGTTCGTGGAATATAAAGCCTACGAACCCAATTTTTATTCGACCACCGTGGGCGACTGGGGCAGCAGTCTTCTGTATGCCAGTAAGTTGGGCGACAAAGCGTATACCCTCGTCGACCTCGGTCACCACCTGCCCAACGCCAACATCGAACAGATTGTGGCGATCCTGCTGAACGAGCAAAAGCTCGGCGGTTTCCACTTCAATGACTCTAAATACGGCGACGACGACCTCACGGCAGGCAGCATCAAACCCTACCAACTGTTCCTGATCTTCAACGAGTTGGTCGATGGTATGGACGCGCGGGGCATGAATCACGCCACCGATTTGGGCTGGATGATCGACGCGAGCCACAATGTAAAAGACCCACTCGAAGACCTGTTGCAGAGCGTAGAGGCCATTCAGATTGCCTACGCGCAGGCTCTGCTCGTTGACCGCCTAGCTCTGGAAGAAGCCCGCGAGGCCAACGACGCCGTTCGGGCGCAGGAGATTTTGCAGGATGCCGCCCGCACCGACGTGCGCCCCCTCGTGGCCGAAGCCCGCCTACGCGCCGGGGCCTCCCTAAACCCCCTCGCCCTGTTTCGCGCCCAGAACATCCGCCAGAAATTGATTCAGGAACGCGGTAGTAAAACCGTTGCAACGGGACTTTAACTTCAATGAGCGAATTAGTGAATGAGTGATTGAGTGAATAAAGGGCTAAAATCCCATAAGTTTCTCCATTACAATCCATTCGCTCATTCGCTCAATTACTCATTCACTCATTGAAAAACGTCATTGCCATCTTCGACATTGGAAAGACCAACAAAAAACGGTTGCTGTTCGACCAGCAATACCGGGTCGTGGACGAACAATCGGACAACTTTGACGATATCACTGATGAGGACGGCGATGCCTGCGACGATCTGGCAAGCCTGACACGTTGGTTACACGAGTCTCTCGCCGACGTACTGATGAACCCGGCCTACGATGTTCGGGCAGTCAACGTGACCACCTTCGGGGCAAGTTTAGTGCATATCGACCGGGATGGCCAGCCCATTACGCCCCTCTACAGCTACCTCAAACCGTTCTCTGAAACGTTGCATCGGCAGTTTTACGATACGTATGGGGGCGAAGCGGAAGTGTCGCGTCAGACAGCTTCTCCTATTCTGGGCAATTTAAATTCGGGCCTGCAAATTTACCGGATCAAGTACGAACACCCCGACTGGTTCGAGCGGATTGCGCACTCGTTGCACCTGCCCCAGTACGCCAGTTTTTTGCTCACTGGTCAACCCCACACCGACCTGACGAGCGTTGGATGCCACACCATGCTCTGGGATTTTGACCGGCAACAGTATCACGAATGGGTTGAGCGCGAAGGTCTTTTGCCCAAACTACCGGCCCTGTTTCCCGGCGATGGAGTGATGATGGTGTCGCCACTAGACAAGGGGGAGGCAATTCCCGTTGGCGTGGGTCTGCATGACAGTTCGTCGGCGTTGATTCCGTACTTGGCGTCTTTTAGTGAGCCGGGCAACGCATCGCCATTCGTATTGCTTTCCACCGGCACCTGGTGCATCAGCATGAATCCCTTCAACGCCACGCCTTTAACCGACGAGGAATTACAATACGACTGCCTGTGCTACCTGACCTACCGGGGGCAACCCGTAAAATCGTCGCGCCTGTTTGCCGGCCACGAACACGAACACCAGACCAAACGCCTTTCTGAGCATTTTGGCGTTTCGGTGGACACCTACAAAACGGTCCATTTCGACCCGACCCTAATTTACCAACTTCGCGCTCGGCACACCGCCCCCACTGGCGAGCACAAACCTGAACAACTGTCGTCCATGAAAGGCTCCCTCTTTTCGGGCCGTGACCTGACAACCTTTGGGACGTACGCCGAAGCTTACCATCAACTTATGCTCGACATTGTGGCCCAGCAACTCCTCTCGACAGAGCTGGTTTTGGCGGGGTCGCCAGTCAGAAAGCTGTTTGTGGATGGCGGGTTCGGCAAAAACCCCGTGTACATGCACCTGCTGGCCGCTGCCTTCCCCGACATTGAGGTCTACGCGGCCTCCGTGGCTCAGGCCACAGCCCTCGGCGCGGCTTTAGCCATTCACAAGCATTGGAACCCGGAACCGCTACCGGAGGGGTTGATTGAGTTGAAGCGGTTTGAGAGTGTGTTGTAAAAAATACCGACAATGAACCACGACACTGTTTAGGGTTCGATTAGTAACTTACTCCCTTGTTTGTACTGCAACCGCCCGCCCGCACCATAACGAATTTGACTGGCTATAAATCGCAAATTTGTCTCAGCGGTAACAACGTGACCTATTTCGACAATATCCCCTCTGGCGGGGACTCGCCCACAAGACCAGGTTTTGGGATCATCCCACCTTCCATTTCTGATACTTTTAAAGTCAGAACATTGAAAAGGGGTGGTAAAAATACGGGCATATTCACTAAAGGGCGACAAAGTTCCATCGGAACAAACAAGCTGCAAACGAGCTTCATAGAATTTGCCGGGGGTTAAATTTCTGAGCACTATACTTCTCTCGGTGGTCAGTAGTTCGTCCCACTCGCGAACCCCATACAGTCGCCATTGTAGTCGATACGAGTCGTCGATTCCCCGAAGCCTCCAATTCATCTCTATAGTCGAAGGACCAATTGGGTTGTTTAACGAAAGGAATATCGATTTACATTCGGCAGTAAACGTATACGAATCGGACCAGGACGAAAACGGACTTGTACAGATGGAACGGACTTGCCATTCGTATGTAGTATCATTCGTAAGTCCAGCTATTGTTGCCGAAGTGCCTTTTACGGGTGTTGCCCCCTCAGTCCAGTCGTTACCTACAGTAGTTGAACGCCACCGTACCTGATAGTTGGCATCTGCAAGCCCCGACCAGTTCACTAATGCGCCGGTCGATGTTACGTACGAAACATTTTGCCCCGTTGGAGCAGAACACTGGGTCGTAAACGTTCTGATAACCGAGAAATTCTCATTAGGGATTGCCGCGCACAACTGTTTCACTCGCCATTCGTATCGAACGCCGGATTCTAACCCAGTCAGTAGAAATTCAGCCGGGTAACCCACTATTGCATATAACCATACATAGTCGCCTATCTTTCGCCACTCAACTCTGTAGCGATTATGCATGGATTGGCTATACCATTGTACTTGAGCAGACGTTGGTGTTACGGCTGTTTCAATACAGTAGGTTGGCGTAGCACATTCCGTTGTTGTGAAGCTTATTGGCTGACTGGGTGCAGACCAGTTCTGGTCACTGCATCCAACCTGTACCCATACTTCATACTCGGTAGAAGGGTTTAGGTTGGTCAGTGAGGTGTAGGGTTTTGTGGTGGTAAGCTGATAGATAAACATGGGCTGGCTCTTGGGTCGCCATACCACAACATAGTTTTCCAGATCCTCGCGGCCATCCCAGTACCAACTTGCCTCGGAGCCACCCAAATACGATAGCATCCGCATTCCACTTATTGGGCGGCACTCGGTTGTAACGGTTAAGGAGGGCGACCAATCTGTCCAGGCTCCCTGGCAGTTTTTCTTGACCTGCCATTCGTACAGTGTATTGTTGGATAAGCCATTTATATCAAAAACTGTCTCACTCTGCGCTAAAGCTTCCTGCCAATTCTGGGTGCCTGCGGCTGGTTTCCACCGAACGGTGTACTGGTAACCTGCTTCACCCGACCACCATGCTCGTACCGAATTGGAAGCAACAAACTTGTTACCCAATGATTTGGGCGCAACACAAAGAGCCGAAAATGAACGTGGTGTTGTAAAGCTCGACGATACGGCAGACGTACAATATCGCTGTACACGCCATTCATACTCTTTGCCAGACGACAGATTGGCTATGCCGAAACTTGTATTGGGTGTGTTCTGCTCGTATGTCCAGTCGGCCATTCCCTTTTCACGCCACTGAATTATGTGGTTCGCAGCATCTGACCATTGCCAGCTAACAGTTGCTCGCTGAGAATCTATGGATGCCTCTTTTGTGTCTACAGGCACGTCGCAAACAGGTGTTACCAAACGCAGTCGACCACTATATTCCGAAGCTATTTCAGGCCCACAAATAACCTGCAAGCGGGCTTCATATTCGGTACTTGGCGTTAGGCCGGTGATGTACAATCTTGTTTGAGTAGTTGTCAACGAATTTGGCCAGGTTGTTTGACCAGCCATTCGCCAGTCCAATCTATAACTTACGCCTGACCCAACCGAAGCCCAGCCTACATCGGCTTTTGTCGGGTAATTCCAAAAATTAGAGATGCCAGTTGGAACACAAGCCGTTGTAAACGTAGCTGATGCCGACCAATCCGTTGCGCTTTCACGACAAAGTGTTCGCACTTGCCACTCATAGCTGCTCCCAGTCAGCAGGCTAGTTATCTCAAACTCCCTAACTCCATAACCAAGCAGTCTTTCTTCCCAGGAACTTGAGCTCCCTTGCAGCCTCCAACGAATTTGATACTGAAGCGTTGAAGCCCCTGGCCAGTACACTCTTGCCGAATTTGATGTACCCGACCTAAACCATAAATTCGTTGGAGCAGAACACTGTGCGGTGAATGACCTGGGAGTGGTAAACTCAGAGGTCTCCTGAGTTGAGCAAGTTTGATTAACCCTCCACTCATAAGCAGTTCCGGGTGTCAGACCCGTTAAACTTTGTATAATTGTGTTAGCTGTAAACGAGTAGGGCCATGTCGAGGCACCAATCTCCCGCCATTCAACTGTATATTTAACAATAGGTACTGGCGGTGGATACCAAATGACACCTACCTCGGTTGGGGCAATGAATAGTTCACGGGGGCCACTTGGCACGTAGCAAGGCGTTGTACTAGTTTCTTTTGTAGCACTTTCTTTATGTTCTCTTATGAGGATATTCTGTTCAACGAACTGATTGGTTTTCAGGGTATCTGCACCGTCATTACCAATTTCAGTTGGCGACAGACTTGCCCAGGAAGTGTTTACAGAATAGAGATTGATTGATGCGACAAGGAGTAAGCAACGGTACAGAGGTATCATTATCAACTACGTTTTATCTAAATTGCCTCTGCAATATATACTTACTTAGTCTATTAACAAACTTCTATTTTTTGTGATCAAAATGGCATTTTATACTTAAGCAATACTTAACATTCTTGCGTTTTTTTGTGCAAGTCAAACTTATTCTCTCCATGACCATTCGCCCCGCGACCCCAGCCGACCACGCGCAACTGCTCGCCCTACATCGGGCCGTTGCCCAAGACCCCAACGGCATCGCCCGAACGCCCGACGAGATCACCGACGAGTATGTTGCTTCATTGCTGACCATTCAGCCGCCAAACGGCCTCCAACTGGTGATTCAGAACGAAGCAGGAGAGTTAATCGGCGAGATTCATGCTGCTAAGTATGGGCTTCATATCTTCGACCATATCCTAACTCACCTCACCATCATGGTGCATCCCGACTGGCAGGGCAAGGGAGTGGGTAAGGCACTTTTCAACCAGTTTTTAGTCGAGGTACGAGCCAATTTTCCCGAAGTCAGGCGGGTTGAACTGGAAGCGCGAGCAAGCAATGAAGCTTCGCTAGGCCTATACCGTAGCTTGGGATTTATCCAAGAGGGCGTCTATCGAAACAAGACCCGGAATCGGGATGGCAGCTTTGTGGACAGTATCCCGATGGCGTATGCCGTTCCGGGACGTTAGCCGAATTTATTTCTTAGCCTGCTCCACCTTCTTCTCGGTGGGTATTGTTGCTACGTCGCGTTCACGCTCGGTTTGTTCGATATAGACCGCATTCTCGGCGGGTTCGATTTTGGCCCCGAAATGATTGGCGTAGGCTTGGGTGAACTCGGCCCCGAAGTAAAGAATAGCCGCTGTGTAATAAATCCAAGTCAGCACCACAATCAGCGAACCAGCAGCCCCGTAAGTCGATTCGGTGCCGCTCGTTTCAATGTAAAGTCCAATCAGATAGCGGCCCAACATAAAGAGCAGGGCCGTAAACAAAGCCCCCCCACGCACGTCTTTCCAGGCAATTTTTGCGTCGGGCAGGACTTTGAAAATGACCGCAAACAGGACCGTAACCACAGCGGTGCTGACCACAAAGTTTAACGCACTAATCAGATAAACGCTGATTCCGGGCAGGAAACGGCTTAACTGATCGCTCATTGCTAAAACGATACCATTAACAACAAGGGACACCAGCAACAAAAACCCCAGGCTGACCACCAGCGACGACGACAGCAGCCGGTCTTTGAGCAGTTTGAGCCAACCCTGTTTAGGTTTGGCCTTGACCCGCCAAATCAGGTTAACGGAATCCTGAATTTCCACGAAAATACTGGTGGCACCAATTACTAGTGTACCGATGCTAAAGACGAGGGCCGTGCTGGTTTTGCCAGATAAACCCATGTTTTTAACCATGTCCTGAATCTGTTTGGCAGCCTGATTGCCTACCAACCCGTTGATCTGCCCAAATAATTGCCCCTGAATGGCTTCATCGCCAAGAAAAGCCCCCGCTAACGCAATTAGCAACACCAGTAGCGGAGCCAACGAAAAAATAGTATAATACGCCAAAGCCGCACTTAGCTTCAGGCACCGGTCGTCCATGAAACCGTTGAAGGCATCTTTCAAAACCGTCCAGGCGTTGCTAAAAAATGATTGGTTAGCGGCTGATTTTTCGTCGGCGTTAGCTGGCATCGGGACCGAGTCCGTAAATAGTTTATCGTAGAACCGCGTCAATAGATTGCTCATGAGTTATCCTTACAAACGTTGATTGTATGGATAACTTAATCAATAAGCTGTTGTTGAACAGGGGGATTGCATCAAACGTTAAGTTGGCCCAAGAGCGTTTTTAGATAAACATCATCACGGGCCGCTTTTTTTCGTTTGCGCTTTAAACTCATCTT
>RDXN01000058.1 GCA_004292855.1 Cytophagales bacterium | reverse complement strand
GAAAACGATAGAAAGTTCGGAGGCCATGCTCCGAATTGCCTTCATTTCCATTATCATCAACCGATTCGCCAAATAAGCTAACAAAACATACTCTAAGAAGTCGGAAATGAAGTTACGAAAAACTTACTCCCGCATCAATTCTCCCAAGATCTTCTGTGCTGCCACCGAAATCACCGTGCCCGGCCCGAAAACCCCTTTCACGCCCGCGTCGTAGAGATATTGGTAGTCGCCCGCCGGGATCACGCCCCCCGCGATCACCATAATATCCTCGCGACCTAACGTGCGGAGTTCATCAATCAGTTGGGGCACGAGCGTTTTGTGTCCAGCGGCCAGGCTCGACACGCCCACGATATGCACGTCGTTTTCGGCGGCTTGCCGGGCTACTTCGCCGGGGGTTTGAAACAGCGGCCCCATGTCGACGTCGAAGCCGAGGTCGGCGAAGCTCGTGGCAATTATTTTGGCCCCCCGGTCGTGTCCATCCTGCCCCATCTTAGCCACCAGAATCCGGGGTCTGCGCCCGTCCAGTTCGGCAAACTGATTGGCCATCTGGCGGGCCTGTGCAAAGTTTTCGTCGTCCGATACCTCCGCCGAATAGATTCCCGACACGGCCCGGATCGTGGCCTTGTGTCGGCCAAAGGCTTTTTCCATAGCGTCCGAAATTTCGCCCAATGTAGCCCGGTGCCGAGCGGCTTCAATAGCAAGGGATAATAACCCCACCCCCGACCCCTCCCCATTAGGGAGGGGAGAAGGGCCTGCCGTTGATGGTGTAATGCCAGTATAGGTGAGCACTCTCTTTATTTCTTCCACCACTAAGGGGGTATTACCAATGACCTGATCGTTCGTAAATCTGATCACTTGGAAACCATTAGCATTCAGATATTCTGTTCTAACTTCATCATATTCCCGCTGTTGCTCATGAATTTCTCCGTCAACCTCGACCACTAATTGCTTTTCCAGACACACAAAGTCAGCTATATAATCTTGGATGGCGTGCTGCCTTCTAAACTTTAATCCTAACAGTTGACTTTTCCGCAGCCGTTCCCATAGAACTGCTTCTGCTTCTGTTTGATTTTTTCTGTTTTGGCGAGCAAAGTCTTTTAAAAATTGCCATTTCTCAGGTTTCGCATTGAAAAATGGCCTCCCATTAAAAACCTCCGGCTCCGGGTGTTCTTCTAAATGGTGAGGGGCTTCTCCCCTCCCTACGGGGGAGGGGCCGGGGGTGGGGTTTTGTCCGGTGGGGTTCTTCGCAGCTTCCGTTATCCTCTCCAAAGCCTCCCTCACCTTCTCCTCATCCCGCTTGGCCTTTACCTCCTCAAGCCGTCGAATCTGGCTCTCGCGCACGGCCTGATTATCAACTTCGAGCAACTCGATCTCGGTTTCAGAGGCTGGTTTGTAGCGGTTTACGCCCAGAATTACGTCTTTGCCCCCATCTATGCGGGCCTGCTTGCGGGCGGCTGCCTCCTCAATACGAAGCTTGGGCAAACCCGTTTCGATAGCCTTGGTCATGCCGCCCAGTTGCTCCACCTCGTCCATGAGCACAGACGCTTTTTCAATTAACTCATTGGTCAAATACTCCACATAATACGAACCGCCCCAGGGGTCGACGGCGCGGGTGACGTCAGTTTCGTGTTGCAGGTAAAGCTGGGTGTTGCGGGCAATCCGGGCCGAAAAATCGGTGGGGAGCGCGATGGCCTCGTCGAGCGAGTTCGTGTGCAGACTTTGCGTGCCGCCGAGTGCAGCCGCAAGGGCTTCTATGGTCGTGCGAGCCACATTGTTGAACGGGTCTTGTTCGGTCAGGCTATAGCCGGACGTTTGACCGTGGGTTCGCAGGGCCAACGATTTGGGGTTCTGCGGGTCAAACTGCTTCACAATGTTTGCCCACAGATACCGCCCGGCCCGCATCTTGGCGATTTCCATGAAATGATTCATGCCGATACCCCAGAAAAACGACAACCGGGGGGCAAACTCGTCGATACCCATGCCCGCTGCCAGCCCCGTACGGATGTATTCGAGGCCGTCGGCCAGCGTGTAGGCCAGTTCGATGTGGGCGGGTGCCCCGGCCTCGTGCATGTGGTAACCACTGATGCTGATGCTGTTGAACTTGGGCATGTGACGACTCGTGTAGGCGAAAATATCACCAATAAGCCACATTGAGGGTTCGGGGGGATAGATGTAGGTGTTCCGCACCATGAACTCCTTCAAAATGTCGTTCTGGATGGTGCCCGACAGGTTGGAGGGCGGAACGCCCTGTTCTTCGGCGGCCACAATGTAAAACGCCATTATCGGAATCACGGCCCCGTTCATGGTCATCGAGACCGACATCTGATCGAGCGGAATCTGGTCGAACAGGATCTTCATGTCCTCCACGGTGTCGATGGCAACGCCCGCCTTGCCCACGTCGCCCACCACGCGCGGGTGGTCGGAGTCGTAACCCCGGTGCGTGGCCAAATCGAAGGCGACCGACAAGCCCTTTTGCCCGGCTGCCAGGTTGCGCCGGTAAAACGCGTTCGAGGCTTCGGCGGTCGAAAAGCCCGCGTATTGCCGCACCGTCCAGGGTTGCCGCACATACATGCTGCTGTATGGACCCCGTAAAAACGGCGGAACACCAGCCGCGTGGGCAATCGTATCGCCCTGATCTCCAACCGTAAACCGGGGTTTCAGCCTGATGCCTTCGGCGGTTATCATGGTCGGCTTTACCGTTTCATTAGTCTGATTATCAGTAATTGAGTGGGCTTCGTACGAACGATCTTTCTGGTTGATGAACTGAGGGCGCATGGCAAACTCCGGGACGTTTGTTCAAAGTAACAGTATTCAGGCCAAAAAATATTATTTAGAAAATTTCTAAAGAAGCTTTGGCGGGTCAGATTTGCCGCTCTACCTTTGCGTTGTTTAAAATGATTCTAAACAATGATCAAGCTCAGCGCACTACTACTTTTCAGCCTTGCCTATACAATTGACGCCATTGGAAACGACAGTTCAGGCGTTCCACTCAGGCCAATTCGGTCTTCATACATAACTACAGATGGTGTCCCGGTTGAAACAGGCGAACTGGAGGGCTTCATCCACGATGCCAACGGAGAACCGGCAGGGGGCCTGGTGGTGCGTCTGAAGGGAACCGTTCGGGCCATAACCACCGACGACAAAGGCCATTTCACGTTCAAGGGCCTGCCCACTGGCAGTTATGTGGTGGTAGCGTCGGGCTTGGGCGTTGAGATGCAGGAGCAGGCGGTGAAGGTCGAGAGGTCGACCACTACGTCGATCAATCTGATTGTGCGGGAGAGTGTTCTGGCACTCGAAGAGGTGCGGATTCGGGCGGCAAAAGGGCTGCGCGAGCGCGAAACCCTCCCCGAAATAGGGGCAATGGCCATTTATGCCGGTAAAAAATCGGAAGTCATCAACCTCTCGGCTCTCGACGCCAACCTCGTTACGAACAACACCCGGCAGGTATTCAGCAAGACCCCCGGTGTGATGGTTTGGGAGAACGACGGGTCGGGCGTGCAGGTGGGCATATCGGTGCGCGGACTTAGCCCCAACCGCTCCTGGGAGTTCAACGTCCGGCAAAACGGTGTCGACATCAGTTCCGACCCATTTGGCTATCCCGAAGCGTACTACAACCCACCAATGGAAGCTGTTGAGCGTATCGAACTCGTGCGGGGTGGGGCGTCGTTGCAATACGGTCCTCAGTTTGGCGGTCTGCTCAATTATGTGTTGAAGGGGCCGACTCAAAACAAGCCGTTCAGCCTGGAAACCCAGCAATCGGTGGGGAGCTACGGCCTGTTTTCGACTTACAACCGCATTAGCGGAACTGTGGGCCGGTTGCAATACAACGCGTATGCCCACTACCGGCGGGCCGATGGCTGGCGCGAAAACAGCCAATATGGTATTTTCAACGGCTATGCGTCGATTTCCTACGCCGTTACGAACAAATTCCGTTTGGGGCTGGAGGTGTCGCGCATGAACAACGAAAGCCAACAACCGGGTGGCCTTACCGATGCTCAGTTTGCTCGGAATGCCCGCCAAAGCAGCCGCGCCCGCAACTGGTTCAGCACCCCCTGGACCGTGCCAACCCTAAAAGCCGAGTACGCCTTCAACGACAATACCCGCCTGACGGCCAACGTTCACGGACTGATCGGAGAGCGAAACAGCATTGGTTTCACCCAAGCCATCACGACCCTCGATGTGCCCAATGCAGCCGGTCAGTTTGCTGCGCGCCAAATCGACCGCGATATCTACCGGAACTGGGGTAGTGAAATTCGGCTCTTGACCCGCTATCGGTTTCTGGGCCAACAGCACGCGCTGGCCACGGGTGTAAAGTATTTCAACGGTCACACCCACCGGATTCAGCAAGGCCGGGGCGATACCGGCTCCGACTATAATCTAAATCTGCAAACTGACCTCTTTCCGCGCGATTTGAGTTTGGGCGTTACGAACGTGGCGGCTTTTGCTGAGAACATGTTTCGGTTGTCGTCGCGCTGGACCGTCACGCCGGGGTTGCGTTTGGAGTCGCTGGCTAATGATATTGGAGGGCGGTTGAGTTTCGCTGCCAATGGAACAGAAAATCGTGTGAGTCAGCAAAGCACGCGCCGGTTTGTGCTGGCGGGTATCGGCACCGAGTTCAAACTCTCGCCCGATATCAGCCTGTACGCCAATGCCTCGCAGGCTTACCGTCCGGTGCTGTTCTCCGACCTGACCCCTGCCGCTTTGACCGACTTCGTGGTAGACCCCAACCTGCGCGATGCCCGTGGCTACTCGGTTGATGGGGGCGTACGCGGCAAGGTGAAGAATTATCTGAACTTCGACGTCAGCTATTTTCTCGTGAATTACAACGACCGGATTGGCACGCTCACCCTGCTCAATGAAGCTAATCGTCCCTACCAATTCCGCACCAACATTGGCCGGAGTGTGAGCCGGGGCGTGGAGGCTTATGTGGAGTTCGACCCGATTGTGGCTCTGGCAGGCAAATCGCGGGTAGGCTATCTGAGTCTGTTCAGCTCGCTCGGTTTCACCGACGCCCGCTACCAAAACTTGCGCGTGGCAACCGTAACGAACGGGCAAGCGTCTGAAACAAACCTGCGCGATAAGAAAGTGGAAAACGCCCCGGCCTTCATCGGGCGGTTTGGGCTGAACTACACCCTGAATGGCTTCACGTTCACGGCCCTGATGAACCGCGTGGGCATGGCCTACAGCGACGCCAACAACACCGAGACCCCTTCGGCCAACGCCCAAAACGGCCCCATTCCGGCCTATCAGGTGTTCGATCTGTCGGCTTCGCTAAACCTCAAGAAGCGGTATACCATCCGGGCGGGGGTCAACAACCTCACCGACGAGCGGTATTTCACCCGTCGGGCGGGGGGGTATCCCGGCCCCGGAATTTTGCCAGCCGATGGCCGCACGGCGTATTTGTCGGTCGGGTTGACGTTGTAGGAGCTAAGGTTTGATACCGTCTCGACGTTCGATTTCAGGAAGCTGTTTTTTGTATTCAGCTACGTTCCAGATAATGCCCCATCCTTTAACATAACTAGCCAAAGGAGGTAAATCCATCATGGCCCTCCGTTGATCCACGCCGTCGGGATCGTGGAGGGCCATGACGTATGATTTTCCGGTGCTGTCCTCGCCAATTTGACTGCCATATAGCTGTCGGCGACCTTCGCCCAAGGCAACCCGATCTTCCAGTAAGGCCAAATCGCTGGGACGGGCTTGTTTGGCCTCAACGGCTTTGCGCATTAGGGGCAAATAGGTTTGCTGGGTTGCCAAATCGGCGTGTTGGATGACCAGAAACAACGCCACACTCGCCTGCCCGCCCACCTTGTCTCGGCCCACCCAGCCGTACTTGTCGAGTATAGATTTTACTTCAATCAGATTGAGGCTGTCCTTCTCGGCGATGGTTTTCCATAGAGCCTGCATTTCTTTGGAGTCATATCCGTGTTTTTCGCCTATCTCGTTGATCTTGAATCGATCTTTCTGGTCGTTGTCATAAACTGTTAACAGCCTGGCTTGTAATTTTTTATCGTAGTTGACCTCAATTCGGTCGACTTTGGCTTGTAGTTTCGTGATCAATGCTGCCCATTCACGGGTCTTACGTAGCGTGGTAAGGTCGGCATCGCTCTTCATGTGCCGGATGTTACTATATCCCTTGTCGACTGCCGTATTGAGCCAAAGCAACGCCTGCTTAACTTGACCATTCAGGGCGGCACTACACGCGGCATTGTAATAATCGGAGTGGGAAGCTTTGCCTGTTCGGAAGGCCTTCTCGTAGAGCATCATCGACTTACCAAACGCTTTATTCTGGTAAGTCTCTTCGGCCTGAGCCAGGAGATCAGTTACGTTCTGACAGATACCGTGTAGAGGCATCATCACCAATAATAGAAGCAAATAGGGGATTTTCATGATAAGTAATTCGAAACAAACTAAATAGTACGTTTAATAACTAATGTGTTAGTTGTTTGTTTTTCCTCACTCAATAATTTGCCAACTTTGGAAATTTAAGTATTCAAGAAAGCATGAAATATATGCGTATTTTATGACCTAAAACGGGGTGAGTTTTGTTCTAAAATAGAACGCGAACAACTCACCCTGAAACGAATGGAATCTGCAAAGCTGCTTACTACTGCTTATCAAACTACCACTACTGCAACGCCCTCAACGGCCCGCCGGAAAGCGAACGGAGCAGCTACGGCCTCGCTGCTGATTCAGATTGCGAGCGAGATGTTAGCTACTTCGCCAACCCTCCGCAAGAAGCTTGGCGTAACATTAACCGATTTGGCAGCCGCCGAAAAAGTTGGCAAAGCACTGACGCGCAAAGGCTCAGCAAATTGACATAATCGTATTTTGCGAAGCCCCGGACGTTGGTTCGGGGCTTTTTTTTGTTGTGTGTAGTGCCCCTATTCAAACTCCTCTGCCAACCGCCGTCCTGCTACTTCATTGGGCTTCGCCGACCCCACGTGCCCACCCTCGTCGAATCGAAACTTGTTGACCCCAACCAGCACCTTCCCCTCGCGCACAGCCTCCACCTTAGCGGCATAGCTGCGGTCGAGTTCGGCCTGCACAAAATCGGTGGCCTTCGCCAGTCCGCCTTGTTTCTCGACGTCCTGAAACAACCCCCACGCTGACTCGATTAGCTGATGAGTAAGCATTTCGATGTAAAAACTACCTGCCGAAGGGTCGGCCACTTTGTCGAGGTAGCTTTCGTGTTTGAGCAACAGCGACACGTTGCGGGCGATGCGGTGGCTGAACTCCGATGGTTCGCTGAACAGACCGTCGTAGGGGCGTACGGTGAGTATATCGCACCCGCCCACCACGGCAGACATGGCCTCGGTTGTGGCCCGGAGCATGTTCGTGTAGGGCGTCGCTGTCGACTCGTAAAAGGTGGAGGTAGTACAGTGAACAGCCAACAGTACACAAGAAACAGTTGACGAGTAAGCCCGAAGAAGTTTGGCGACCAATACGCGGAGGGCGCGGAGTTTGGCGATTTCGATGAAATAGCTTGTGCCGACGGAGAGCGAGAAAATCGTTTTTGGGACCAGTTGCTCCACGGTCAACCCCTGCTCGGTCAGTTGGTCGTACGTGTCGACTAGCCGGGCAAGCGTAAAGGCCAACTCCTGCGTGGCGGTGGCCCCGGCGTTATGAAACTCGTGTCCTGACACGCAAACCGTCCTGAACCGGGGCGAGTCCATCGTCAGGTGGGTGGCCTCGGCGGTGGTATTGTCGGGTGGGGAGAGCAAGCCTCCCTGTAGTTGGTAGGGTATTACCCGTTTTAGGTCCAGCACAAAATCGGCTGCGGGTTGGTTCGTTTGGAAGAAAACGGGTGTTTCGGACAGTTTTATGCCGTTTAGAAGGCGTGCCGTAACGCGGTTTTCCAAAACCGCGAGATCAACTCCGGCGCGGTTTTGGAAAACCGCGTTACGCAAAACCAGCGCATCTGCCCCCGCTCTCAACGCGTCTCGGTAATCAACCTCCGAACCGTCGACAACCTCGTAAGCTGGCGCGTTTAACCAGCCCGGTGCGGCTTTTTGCGCTGCCTGAATCTCTGCCAGGGGCAGTTCATTCAGGTCGTCGGTCGTGTAAAATGGCTCTGCCGTGAACCCTTCGGGCGTGTGCCAATGGAGGGTGTTATAAGCGTTTGGATCTTTGAGATCTTTGGCCACCTGAGCGATCCAGTCGGCTTTGGTAACGGAGGGGAAGGGGTCGTTGAGAGGGATGTTCATGCCCGAAATAGTTTGTCGAGCCGTAAAAGTAATCTATCTATTTGCCGTGACCAAAAGCCGTTCGGAAGGGTAGGAGGGACATTGACGTTGCACTATTCTAAGGGATTACGGAACTGCATTGACAACGGCCCCCGTCCAACGTAAATTAGCTGGAAGAAATGGCCGTTCGACCGTCGGCCTTTGCCGTTTTTCACTACTTTTGTCTCCCTTTTTGAGTCACCCCACCGATAACCGGACAGTTTTGTGAATTTACCCCTCCAAACAGGAATGCAGCGCGAAGTGACGACGGTGTGGAACCGATGCCTTCAGGTGATCCGCGAGATCGTGCCTGAGCAAAGTTTCAATACCTGGTTCGAGCCAATCGTGCCGCTCCGGTTGCAGGGTAACGTACTCACAATTCAGGTGCCCAGCCAGTTTTTTTACGAATGGCTGGAAGACAATTTTATCCACGCCCTCCGCAAGGCTCTCGATGCTAGTATTGGGCGTGATGGTCAACTGGAATACAGCATTATTGTGGATCAGGGGAACGAGCGCAACAGGCCTTTGGCTGTGCAGATGCCTACCACCCGCACCCCACAAAACGCCCGCCCCGATAACGTTAACCCCAACATTCTTAAAAGTCCGTTTCAGCTCAAAGACCTCGATTCGCTCGCCCTCGACTCCTACCTGAACCCGACTTACGCGTTCGATAATTACATTGAAGGCGATTGCAACCGATTAGCCCGCTCAGCCGGGTTTGCCGTTGCCGACCGTCCCGGTCTGACCGCCTTCAACCCCCTGATGATTCACGGGGGGGTGGGGCTTGGCAAAACGCACCTCGTGCAGGCTATTGGCAACTACATCAAGAATAATTTTGCCGATAAATTTGTTCTTTACGTCACCTCCGAGAAATTCACGAATCAGTTTCTGAATGCCATAAAGTCCGACGCCCTTCGCGATTTTACCCAGTTCTACATGCAGGTCGATGTCTTGATTATCGACGATGTGCAGTTCCTGCAAAAGAAAGAGAAAACGCAGGAGATTTTCTTCCACATTTTCAATCACCTGCATCAGTCCGGTAAACAAATCATTCTGACGTCGGACCGGGCACCGCGCAACCTCGATGGGCTGGAAGATCGGCTATTGTCGCGCTTCAAATGGGGGCTTTCCGCCGATTTACAAACACCTGACCTTGAAACGCGCATTGCCATTATGCAGAAAAAATTGCAGGCTGAGGGCGTTTATATCGACGACAATGTAATTGAGTATCTGGCCCATAGCGTCAATACCAACGTGCGCGAGTTGGAGGGCGTTATTGTGTCGCTTATGGCACAGGCTTCGCTCACGCGCCGGGAAATTGACCTCGATTTGGCCAAGCAAACCCTGCGCAACATCGTGGTCGACTCCGGTAAGGAAGTGACCATCGACACGGTGCAGGAAATGGTGGCCGAGTTTTACAACGTAACCGTGGCCGACCTAAAAGCCAAGAGCCGCAAGCGCGAATTGGTGTACCCGCGTCAGGTAGCCATGTATATTGCCAAAGAAAAAACCGACCTCTCGCTCAAGTCCATTGGCTACCATTTTGGGGGGCGCGACCACAGCACGGTGATCCACGCCATTCAGTGCGTCAACGATATGATAGCCGAGAAAGCCGATACTAAAGAGGCCATCACCAAACTGATGGGGTATTTTAAGTAGTAACCCGGTAGGTTTGGCTCAGTTCCTGCCCGTTTACCCATTGCCGGATACAGAAATAAAGCTCGCCGTTGGCCCCACTTGCCGAGCTAACCAACTGAATTTCGTGCTGTCGCCCGTCGTACTCGATAAATCGGTGCCAGGTCTTGCCGTTGTCTTGCGAATACATCAGTACGCATGATTTCTCAGGCATAACACTATTATGTAACAAAGCCCAAAGTTCGGTTTGGGTACCTACCCGACGAGCCACCATGTTTATGACCGGGCTGCGCCGGTAGGGGTTCGGAATCACTTCTTTACGAAACGTTCTGCCATCGGTGGTGTGGACCAAAAAATTGGTGCCGCCCAGATAATCGGTCCCAAAGACAACACCCTGTTCGTGGTCGAGCATGGACGTGTAGCCGCCCATTTGCCAGTGAAACCGATTTGTCAGATGCCACCCATGCCCCTCCGGGCAAGCCGATTGTGCGTAGTGAGTTACTGTTTGGTTCCGCCAGAGTTGCTTCTTGTTGTCGCCATCGGTCATAAACACCTGATTGAGCAGCGGAGAGTACTTAACCAAATGAATGTGTTTGTTTACGCCTTGCCGTTGTAAAAAATCAGATGTTTCCCAAGACCGACCATCCGTTTTGGATATGTAGAGATAGGCCAAATTGACCCACCGATTGTTCTGCCATACCGACGCGTACTCGCCGAGGAGCAACGTGCCGTCGGGCATCACGGTGAAGCCATTATTGAACAGAAAATAGCTCTCTGAAGTGGTTAGCTGAAGCACGGCTCAAACGTAGTGGTTACTTTTGGGCTTCTGTACAAGATGCCTCCTGCACAAACAAAAATGGCCTCGTTGGTAACGTGCATAGACCGTATTGCCACCGGAAACGTCCACACGGTTTGAGGAGTCTGCCCATCCTGAACCCGAAGAAGTTTTGTATTTTGGCGGAACTCGCAGCCCCACACCTCGCCCTGTGAGTCGGTAAAGCGATATTTCCAGTCGATCCGGGATGCCTCAACGCGATAAGGTTGCTTCGCGTTGGAAGCGGAGGCATACATGAGCTTGCCTGCTGCATCAATGGTGAGGGGAGGGCGGTCTGAAAGACTGATGGTCTTTACGGGTCCGTAGTATTTTATCTTGTACAGAAATTCCCAGCCGATGAACGAAAGCAATTCGGTGGTTTTACCCGTTCGATATACGCGCCACAAAAAGCGACCACTTTGCGTAAGTATCTGAGAAAGACGACCTGAGTAAAATGAAGAAAACGATGTGGAAAGATTCTGCATGTTGGTTTTGTAATGAAGAACTAAAATAGGGATTAGTTGAAGAATGTGTATACAGTTTTACGTCATAAAAGACCCTTTCTGATCGAAAAGCGTTGGAATGCCTGCGTAAAAAACTCAGCGAATCCAATTATATACGGCTATACCTGGTATCTCGATGCCGTAACGAACATGCCCGACTGGACATGGGAGGGGTTAATCGTGCCTGCTGCCGATGGCTCCTACGAAGCTGCTATGCCTGTGCCCCTGCGCCGGAAACGGGGGTTTTGGGTAGTACATCAACCCCTGTTCTGTCAGTTCCTGAGCATCTTCACGGCCCACCCCTCGCCCGAGTTGTTCGATGCCTTCACCCAGGCGTTGCTCAAACAGTATCGTTACGGCTCCGTCGTTAACTTACAAATTCTTAATTCCCCTCCTCCCTTTCCGACTCGTCGGGGATACGGCCTTCCGACCGCTCCTTTTTTCCTTTCCTCCATTCTGAACACCCACCTGCTCGACCTCTCGAAACCCTACGAAATTCTGTACCGAGGTTTCTCGCCCGATACGCGCCGACATCTTCGACAGGCCGCAGTCGCCGGTTGGCTCGTGCAGGAATCGACAGACCCACGCCCGTTGCTCGCCCTGTTCCGGCAACACCATGCCAGTCGCATACCGGGTGGCGTGGGCGATTGGGCTTACGCGTTGTTCGAGGGGTTGTTTCTGGAATTGTCGGCGCGGGGCGTTGCTTGCCTGCGCTATGCGGTGTTAAACAGCGAGATCGAGGCCGGGGCGGTGTTTGTGCGGAGCGATAACCGCCTGATATACCTCTTCAACGCGGCCACCGAAACAGGCCGACGCCAACACGCCCGGACGTTGCTTATCAATCAGGTGATCGAAGAGCAGGCCGGGCGTGTTGGCGTTGTAGTTGATTTTGAAAGCCCCGAAGTAGAATCAATCGTGCGATTTTACCGGGGCTTTGGGGCGCAAGCAGTGCCGTATTATAGCCTGCGCTGGAATCGATTTCCTAAACTTGTGCGGTGGTTGTGGACACTACCAGAACCGTGGTGACGTCTTCAATCCGTCGAACCGCCGAATGTCCATGTCGAGTGAGCCGATGGCAAGTTCAACTTCTACCTTCATAGGCACCTTATTGGCATCGTCGGAGACCCAGATTTTGATCGACTCCTCGTCCTTGAAGAACCCGTTGGCGGGCATGACGGGGTTAAGCCGAATTACGTTGATCTTGCCAAATTTGGTTTTAATTGTCTCCTTGCCCTTATATTTTATCTTGAAGTTGTAGACCTGATCGTCGTAAAAAGCGGGCACCTCAACTACCTGACCAATAGGCAGTTTATTGAAGTCGATGGTGCGCAAAAAGTAGTAACTGCTCACAATGTCGTGAACGTTATCGGGCACCTTAAACACGTCGCGCTCGGTGCGTTCTTCGGCTTTTACGGTATTGGTATAATGGTTAAACGTGACGTTTTCTTCCTTACGGTACTTGTTCTCCTGAATGTTGGCATAGAACCGTTGCGGCAGAATTGCCGAGGTGTCGATATACGAACGCCAGGTGTCGCGCACCCGCGTGACAAGGTCAAACGCCCCCGTTGTGCGGCCCGACACGTCGACCTTGTAACAGGGCCGCTCATTAACTTTATACACCGTCGGGGCCACTTCAACAATGGCCTCGGCAGCATTGACGAAGCCATAATGAACCCGATATTCGATATGTTCGCCCGGCCCGAAGCTAGTATTGACCACACGACGGTAGGTATTTGTGGTTTCTTCGTAGGCATTCGCAAACCCAAATGCCACGACTGCTACCAGTAGTATCCCTGTCAATGCCCTATTCATACTGTAATGGATGTGTTCCGTTAAAGTGACGGATACGTTTTCTTTAAGTACGACAAATAACGACTAAAATTACCCCCAAACTGTTTTTCAAACTCCTGCCGAAAATTATTCTGCTGCTTCCGGTACGTCAGATACCCCACAAAATACGCATTGTTGGGCAGGTTTAATTTGTTCCAGCGTCTTTTTCGCTTAAGTGGTTGACTTCGTTCATCGTCCAGCGTGTCGGCAGAGGCCACAATTTGTTCAATCACTAACCACTTCGCTCGTTCTTTGATCTCTACTGACGCACTAGGTTTAAACGACCGGTACAAACTATCCAGTTTTCTCGCGCCCCGCAGTACATGCTCATCGTAGCGTTCGTAAAACAACTTTGAAGCCAGATAATCGCGGTACTCTGTGCTGTTTGGGCCGTAGCGATGAGCCAGGAAACGCAACGCACCGTATTCGCCCACAAAATCGGCCAGGTTCTCGTTGTACTCCAGGCTGTTCTTTATAAACAACGTACCGTGCGTTAGCTCGTGAATAATCAGTTCGGCCAGGCTACCGGGGTCGCGCTCGGTCATGCTAGACAAGATCGGATCGTTTAAAAATCCTAACGTCGACCAGGCCGAAACTTCCCCAATCCGGGTGTCCAGACCCGACCGTTTTAACTCGGCCACTGCCGTGTCGGCCCGGTCTTTCTCAAAAAAACCTTTATACGAAAATTGGCCCAGAACTGGAAAATTCCACTCTTTTGCCTTCAATTCGTACGGAGGGGCTGCTGTTATAACCCACAAAATAGGCTTGCCCTCTTGGTCGTAATACCGCTCGTAACTCCCCGACGAATTTAGCCCGACAGAGTCTATGGCAAAACGCTTGATTTCCCGGATAAGTTCTATTTTACGTTTCACTGAATCGGGCACAGCCGGGTTGCTCAGAACGACCTCGACGGGTTCGGTATTGAACAGAATCCGGGCTTGCCCTTTGGCCTGCATCCACCCGTAACTGAACAACTCACGTTGCCAGATACCGAGCGCGATCAACACAATCACAAAGACAAGAGCTATTTTTTTGACCATTGGTTGTAATTAAAAAAAGTTTTTTGGTCAATTCCAACCATTTGTAGTGGAAACGAGTCATTTGGTAAAGCTTGCATAAATCTGTTTAGACTATGGATCATTTTCTTTGGCTTCCAAGATTTTCATTACTAGCTCTTCTGCTTACGTTCGGGATGATGATGATGAGCTTAGTAGCGTGTCGGATAAACATTAATGGGCCTGACCCTATAACGCAAAGCATTAATGAGCCGTTTGCTACAGACCCAAACCGGAACTACCGAATCTTATCAGTAACCCTGCCAGGAATCCCCTTCGAGAACATCAAAATCGATCAGCAAAAACGAACAATTCGTATAAAAGTACCGACTGATTTCGCGGGTGGTGAACTCAAACCCGTGGTCACTCTTACCGAGAATACAACTCTACTAAGCGGATTAGGGCAACGGAATCCGTTTCGGATGGAGTCGTTTTGTTATTGTAATCAGGGAGAGTTGGTAACCATCGGTCCAATTGGCAGCACGCCTTTTGAGACGCCTATACAATACGGAATTGTTGCAGAAGCAAGTGCTCCGCTAGAATTGAAGCCTAGTCAAACCCCTTTAGTCATACGGTTAGGTGAATTTTTGCCTGTTTCGCTCCCTGTGCAGAACCCGTACGGAAACTTGCCCATTGTCAAAGCCTACGTTCAACGCCCCGAAGGAGGAACACTGGTCCTAGTACATGGGGTCGATAACAACTCTAATTCATGTGTCTGGTTCCCCTGCGATTATAAGCAGCCTAGTGCTTTGTTGTTTACGATTAATCTGAGAAGCAACTCAACCCTTGGGCCAGGAACGTATAAGCTTATACTCGAACAACAGGGCGGGCGACTACTGACTCTTTCTCAACCACTCCAATTGGTCCGGGGTGAACCTCGTTTAAATGACAATCCATTTTTTGGGTATACCATCGTTCAAGGTCAATCGGATCTCTTAATTCAGGGATATAATCTCTACACAGATGAAATTACGGGCATTATTACCGACCAAAACGGAAAAACCTGGCCAGTCCGACCCATTGCGGCAGCCCCCAACTCAACCACACTCTCACTATCTATACCGCTTGATCTCTCCGTGGGTTATTACAAACTTCAGCTTTTCAAAAACGGAATTGCCCTCCCTGCATGCCAACGGTTGAGCGTTCGGCAATCAGATCGACACCCTGTGATTTACAGTTTATTGTATTCAATCAACTGCCTGGCCACGCAGCCCGTTAGCCTGCGACGGGGAGTTAGGCAGTCGGTCGTTATCAGTTATTTTAACTCCAGATCCACGTTGAAATTTACGAATACAGCCAAGCCCGACGAATTTTACCAAGTTTCAATTGTTCAACCTATCGAGAGCTTCCCGCAAATCACACTTCCCCAAACGATTCCTGTTGGAACCTACCGGGTAACATTACTATCCGAAGACAGAGGTCAATCGTATGAGAGTGAGCCGTTTGAGCAATCCATAATAGTGCAATAACTCATTCCAATGCCTGATACACCGTCGAGCGGAACTTGCGGACTACCTCGCCGTAGTGGGCGTAGGGGTGGATGTTGGTGAACACGAGCATAATCAGGTTTTCCTTGGGGTCGATGGTGTATTCGGAACAGTACATACCGCCCCAGGTGTATGACCCCGGTGTGGCCTGATCGCCGTAATGCGAGCGTTCGCCAATCAGTTGCAGCCCCAGGCCAAACTTGTCCTGCCGATCCCAGACTTCGGCATCGCCGATCTGATTCCGTAGCATCATCTCGATAGTCTTGCGGCCCAAAATCCGCTTTCCGTTAAACATGCCGCCGTTCAGCAGCATCTGGCAAAACCTGGCGTAATCCTCGGTGGTACTTACCAAACCGGCTCCCCCCGAAAAGTACGTTTTTGCGCCCGAAACGGCATAGTTTCGATAGGCCGGGTTGGCGTGAACAGCCAATGGTTTATCGGAACTGCCCTTGCTGTATAGTTCGACTAACCGGGCGGCTTTGGTGTCGGGCAGGTAGAAATGGGTGTCGTTCATGCCTATCGGCTCCAGCACCCGCTCGCGCATCGCCACGTCGAATGGCTTGCCGGAAAGTACCTCGATCAACCGCCCGATCACGTCGGTGTTGAGGCCATACACAAACCCATCGCCGGGGTCTTTGGTCAGGGGGCGTTTGGCCAGTTTGTTCACCACGTCTTCGAGTTTGTCCGGCTCCGTCGAGTTGAAAAACGGCACCTTAAACTCGGCCATTTGGTCGAGTGGGTGCTCGTAAGGAATGCCCGCGTTGTGGGCCAACAACTGCCGGATCGTGATTTCGCCTTTGGCCGGGCGGGTTTCGTAGGTCCCGGCGGCCTTGTCGTGACTCACCAGCACACGTGGGTTCTTGAACGCCGGAATGTACTTGCTGATAGGTTCGTCGATCATAAACTTACCCTCCTCAAACAGCGTCATCAACGTGGCTGTCGTGATGGCCTTCGACTGCGAGGCTATGCGGAAAATGGCGTCGGTGCGCACAGGTGTTTTGTTGTCTACATTGCTAAATCCATACGCTTTGTGATGCACAATCTTGCCATTTCGGGCCACGAACGTCACCAGATTAGGAGCCTTGCCGGAGTCGATAAAGTCCTGCATCAGGTTGTCGAGCCGTTTGAGTCGCTCCACCGAAAAGCCCACTTCGGCGGGCGATTTAGCTGTTGTGAAACTCTGTGCTGCGGGTTGCGCGAAGGAAAGATTGGCGGTTAGGAGTAGTAGGAATATGTATTTCATGGTCTGATTTTTTAATTGAACAAACGGGAACGCGGATGACGCGAGTGCTTCGCAGCGCGGATTCACACGGATTTCCTAAAAGATCAGTGACAATCTGCGCTGCGAAGCACCCGCGTTATCCGCGTTCCCATCAAAAATGAAACTATTTCCGGTATTCCAACATGCCACCAATCAGGTTGCGGACATTAGAAAAACCGTTCTCTTCCAGATACTGCTGCGCCCGCGCAGACCGTGCGCCTGAGCGGCAATGCACGATTACCTCCTGCTCCTCCATGCCTTCGAGTTCATCGAGCCGGTAGGGGAGTTCGCCAAGGGGAATCAGGGTGGCCCCAATATTATCGTCGGCGTATTCGTTCGGCTCGCGAACGTCGATTAGGTTTAGTTGCTCGCCTTTCTCCTGGCGTTCTTTCAGTTCCTGTACGGTTATATCCATGATTGTAGATGATTATTTTACGATCAATACCCGTTGCACGGCCGTTTGTTGCCCGTCCGATAGGCGGAACAAATACAGCCCCCCCGTCAAATCGCTCAGGTCGGCGGTTTGTTGGGAACGGGTAGGCTTCAGGTCGCGCAGAAGCCGCCCGCTCAGGTCCATCACCTCAATGTGGTTCAGGTTGGTATTATCCCAGCGAACTTGGCCGTTGGTAGGGTTCGGGTACACGCTTAGAGACGAACGTTTCTCCTCCTTGTTGGCCAGGACAGTTTGTGTCAACTCGCCCCCCACAACAGGCCGCAGCATAACGGCCCCCCGCAACTGGAGCGCGGGCGTCGAGAGATTAGCTTCCCACTGTGCGCTGGGTCCGGCCTTATAAAAAATTTGGCCACCAAAGGGGCTGTTTTTATCTAACCCGATGCGTACGAGCGAATTACTCTCACTGCTCAATTGCTGCCAACCCACAAAAATGGTGTCTTTTACGGCCAACCCTCTCGTGAAATTATAGGCCACAAAGGCGTTTCGACTCGAAGCATTCTGGAGCGGAAAGCCCTGCGTCAATAGCTCTTTGCCCGGTTTGCCGTTGTTGTTGGCATACACCGAAATGATAAGCCGCTGACCTGTCTGATCGAGACCAAACGGCACCAACGACGCCAGAACGCCCGTCATGACGTCTTCTTTGTTTAGTACAAACCGCACAGCCACCCGCTCCAGTCGACCAATCTGGATGGCGTATTCGGCAGTCCCGTCGTCGTAGGCGTAATAATTGTCAAGCGTAGTTATTCCAGAAATCGTATCGTTTCGGCTCAGGCGAACGGTCGGGATCGACGGGTTAGCATCGTCGGTTGTGTTAACCGTAAACTTGTGGTTCAATACCACTCGTTTTGTACCGGCGGGAACGCTCAGCGGGGTAAGTCTCGCGCTCTTATTTTGCGAAGTGAGACCAAAAATCAATCGACCCCCAGCGGGTCTGAACGTCTGATACACCTTGCCCGTGAGTTGATCGGTGTTGGTAAACTCGTAGTTGATGGAGTTGAACTGTGCCGAAGCCGCCCGGTAAATAATGTCTGTGCTGATCGAATCGGCAGTTTCACGGACCGGATTCACCAGATACTGCGAGAGGGGCATGGCCGTGTATCGGCGCAAAAACGACGGGCCAACAGCCTGCCGGGTCGTCACGTCCTGAATATAAATGTCGGTAGGCGAACGGCCCCTGTTCAGGTAGACATAGTCGACATTCCAGTTGTCGTAGGGGCCTGACTGTCGACCGTACGACCGAAACCGAAACTGAAAGGCGGGGTGTAAAAATCGAGTTGCCGTAACGGGCAATACCACCTGTGGGAAGTTCAGATTTGGCTTCCCGCCTATCTGAAACCAGACCATTTCCCACTGCCCGGAGCCATTCAAAAACTCTAGTTTTAGTGAGTCGGCTTGCAGCACTACAACCGTCGCGGTGGCGTTAGACGGGTCGGTTGCAGTGGCCCCGGCGTCGGAGAGTTCGCCCAAGCCCTGAATTTGCCAGAAGAAGCTCAGGTACACGTTGCTACCCGCCGTAAGTCCCCCCAAATTGATCGGCTGCGAGGTGAGTGTATCGGTGTATCCCTCCGTCATGATGTTGTCGAGCACGTAAGGTTGGCCGTTGGCGCGTAGGCCATCGAACGTAGCCACGTTGACCGACGGATGGTTGATGGGCATGGTGTTGTTGATGTACACCCCGCTGCCCGGTACCCATAACCGGGAGTCGGGCGCACCGCCCACGCGAATGGTCGAGAAATCGTCAAAAAACGGAATCGGCAGGGCCGTGCCCGACTGCGCAAACGCGTGCGTTGTGAGCAGCATAACCCCCACCGCTAGTAGGGTAATGATTCGTGTCATTACAAATTATCGTCTTGTTCTACCGGCCCCACAACCCACAAATCGACCGTTTCGCCAACCCGGATTCGTTCGCCCCGGCTCGCATCGGGCCGTTGCCGGACAATGGTACCCACTGCTTTTTCGGGATCATCGACCGAAATAATCGTGCCGATTTGCAGATCCGACCCGCGAATGAGCGTTTTGGCTTCGTCCAGGGGCATATCAACAACGTTGGGCACGGTAAATATCGTATTGCCCAGGCCATCGCCAATGTGCAGGTCAATTTTTGATCCCTTCGGCACGGGTGCTCCCGGCACAATTTCGCGACCATTGAAAAACTGCTTCAATACAGAGTTCTTCGCAATATCGGGCACGTACGTTTTTTGGCCTATTTCTAACCCAATGGAGCGCAGGTTTAGCTCGGCACTCCGAAAGGTCAGGTCGGTTAGTTTGGGCATCGGAATCGACGGGGCCGTGCGCTTCGAGAGGGTAATGTAAATTTTGCGGCCCTCTTTCACCTTCGCGCCGGGCTTGGGGTATTGGGCCTGAACGGTAAGCGGCTCGGCTCGGGCCACAAACGTGCAGTCGCTCACCTCGTAGCGCAGGTCGCGGTCGTCGAGGTAGGTTTCGAGTTCGTCGAGGCTCATCCGCGACAGGTCGGGCACGGTAATGGCCTGTCCGTGATTGGTCGAAACCGGCAGATACAGGAAAAAGAACCCTAAAAACAGGGTGATGGCAAGGGCAGTGATTAGGCCACCATGAATCAGCAGATCAGCTCGGGTTCGGGTGCTGATTTTAGTCATTTTAAGTTCGGGTTTTATTAACCACAGAGGTCACGGAGTATTGGCACAGAGTACACGGCGTTTTCTGGCTTCGAGTCAGTTTTTTGTCATCTCGAAGAATGAGGGATCTAACTTCCTTTCTCTCAGCTTGAAAATTAGTAAAGTAGATCCCTCATTCTTCGGGATGACAAAAAGCTGGGCCGCCGGAGCGGTAAAAAAACAAATTTAGACTAAACCGACCGGCACACTATACCCAGCCAGCATTTTTTTGATGTATTTCCCCACAATGTCAAACTCCAGATTGACCACATCGCCCACCCGCAGGTCGCTAAATGTGGTGTGTTCGTAAGTGTACGGGATGATCGTCACGCGGAATGTGTTGTCGGTCGAGTTGAAAACGGTCAAACTGACGCCGTTGATACAAATCGACCCTTTTTCTACGGTCACATTGGCATCGGAAGCTCCGCCGGGGGTGTCGTATGCAAAGTCGTAAAGCCAGCTTCCATCCAGATCCTGCACGTTCGTACAACGGCCCGTTTGGTCTACGTGTCCCTGAACAATGTGCCCATCGAACCGCCCGTTGGCGGGCATACAGCGTTCCAGGTTGACCCGGTGCCCTATCTGAACCCCACCCAAATTGGTTTTCCTGAGCGTCTCATCAACCGCTGTAACGGTGTACTGATTGGCTCGTACGCTCGTCACCGTTAGGCAAACGCCATTGTGACTAACGCTCTGATCGACTTTTAACTCGGGAGCCAACGATGATTCCACGGTGAAGGTCAGGTTAGTGCCTTCGGCTTCGATGGCGGTTACCCGCCCGGTTGTTTCAACGATTCCAGTAAACATACGAACTCTATTTTTTTACTACCACAAACAGCGAACTGCCGAAAGGGGTTCGGGGGAGGAGTTGGCCTTCGGCGCGGACCAGGCCATAAAACAGGTTATTTAGCCAGGCAGGGGGCAAATACACGTCAGAATGGGGTTGGTCGGTGGTTTGCCAGCCCAGTCGGAGCTGTAGGTTTTGCCATTGCCGTACGGCCAGAATCAGGGGCGACAACAGCAGGCTCCAGTAGGTTAAATACACCGGATGGAGACCAGTTTTTGCAGCAAGTCGCTCCAAATCGGCCCGTACGAACCGGCGCGTGCTGCCCACGGCCAAATCGTGCGATCCCCGGAACACGTCGAAGGCATTGTTGTTCGTAATGAGCAAACCACCGGGCCGCACACGTCGGGCCAATTCGCCAACGAGTTGGGTCAGTTGAGCATCGTCAAAATAGCAGAACACGTCGTTGCAAACAACCACGTCGAATGCACCCGTTGTGGCGTCGGGTTGCCAGGTGTTCAGGTTCAGGAGGTTCAATTGAGATACTTGTAGGCCCCGTTCGTGGCAAAACGCGACCGCGTCGGCTGATCCATCGAGGCCCTGCGTGTTCAAGTAGCCATGCTCTCGGAGGTAATGGAGCAGGCCACCCGTTCCGCAACCGGCATCCAGAATCCGAACGTCGGTGCGGGAGCCAAACTGGTTACGGATAGCCGTTAGCACCCGCCCGTGTAAAATTCGATACCACCAAAGTTGCTGTTCCACCCGGAACATTTTGGCGTATTCGTCGCGCTTATCGAACATCCTTTCTGCCCTTCACAACGTATGGTTTCAGACCACTTTGGGCCAAAAATAGCTTACCAATGTACTCGCTCAGCACGGCCAGAAAAAGCATTTGCAGGCCAGCCACCAACAGCACCGCCCACAGCACCACTACCCAACCCGTCAGGGTAAACCAGTTCAAACCCCAGCCCAACAACAAGATCAGGCCCAGATTTACGCTCACCCCAAACAACACCAGTCCAATAGCCGCGAACACCCGCAGCGGTAGGGTTGCGTAGCCGAACAGCACGTTTAGAAATAGCGACGCTAATTTGGAGAGCGTGTAGTTCGATTCGCCCAAATGCCGGGGCATGTGCGGCACCTCTACGCTCGCAACGTTGCGCGTGACCCGAAAAATGAGCGCGTCGATATACGGAAACGGCCCTGCGTAGGCCACAATTTCGTCGACCACAGCCCGGTTAATAAGCTTAAAGCTAGAGAGATACAACGATTTGGGCTTGCCGAGCAGGTAAGTAGTCAGGTAGTTGAGCCATTGGCTACCCAGATTCCGAAACCAGTCGTGTTGCTTGTCGACATACCGGCTGTAGACCACGTCGAAGTCGCCCCGCTGTGCAGTCTCGAGCAGGGTCAGAATGGCCTCGGGCGGGTTCTGAAAATCGTCGTCGATAATGGCTACGTACTCGCCCGACGTGTGGGCCAACCCGCACAACACGGCGTTGAACTCCCCGAAGTTTCGGCGCAGCGACAACCCCCGCACATTAGCATACCTATCGGCGAGCGCGTATACGGCAGCTTCGGAGTTGTCGCGGCTTCCGTCGTTTACCAGTACTACCTCAAAATCGACAGCCCGCAAACAATCCTGTAACCGCTCAACCAATGGCCCAACGGTGGCTTCGCTATTGTAAACCGGGATAACAACGGACAAGGTCATAAACTAGGGGTGAACAGGGGACTGGTTAATGGTACGAACGATATACGCGGCCTCCTCATCGGTCAACGTGGGATTCAGGGGCAAACTGATTACCTCACGGTGCAGTTGCTCGGCAACAGGCAACGGCAGGTGCGCCAGTGAGGCATAGGCCCGTTGCTGATGGGGGGCGATTGGGTAATGCACATCGGTTTGGATGCCTTGTTCGAGCAGATAAGCCCGAAAAGCGTCGCGGTTGGGGTGGCGAACCACAAACAAATGCCAGCAATCGGCTTCCGGGTTGTCGGCGGGGGGGAGCGTCAGATTGGGGTGGTTCAGATGATCGAGATAATACCGGGCAAGGGTGCGACGGCGGGTATTGTCGGCATCGAGGTGGGGCAACTTTTCGCGTAGAACAGCCGCCTGAATCTCATCTAACCGGCTGTTGTGGCCGGGCAAATCGTTCACGTATTTTTTGCCGGAGCCATAGTTGCGCCAGTAACGGAGTCGCTCGGCCAGATCGTCGTCGTCGGTAGTGATGGCACCGGCATCGCCCAGCGCACCCAGGTTTTTGGTTGGGTAAAAACTAAACCCGGCCGCATGACCCAGATTACCCGCTCGCCGGTTGCCGTAGGTTGCTCCGTGAGCCTGCGCGGCATCCTCCAAAACCAGCAGGTCGTGTTGGGCAGCTACGGCGTTTATGGGGCCCATATCGCAACAACGACCGTACAAATGCACGGGCAAAACAGCACAGGTACGGGCCGTAATGGCGGTTGCAAGCCGGGTAGGGTCAAGGTTGTAGGTGTGTGGGTCGGGTTCAACCAGTACGGGAGTCAGACCAGCCTGCGTAATGGCCAGAATCGAAGCGATGTAAGCATTGGAGGCCACCAGAACCTCGCTGCCGGGTGCAAAATTCCAGGCTTTGAGTGTGAGCGTAAGGGCTTCCAGGCCATTGCCAACGCCTATGCAGTGGCGTGTACCGACATATTGGGCAAAGGCCTGTTCAAACGATTGCCCTTCCTGACCCAGTATGTACCAGCCAGAAAGGGCAACCCGTGATGTAGCAGAAAGTAAAATGTCGCGATAGCGGTCGTTTAAACGGTTGAGATCGAGAAACGGAATCATGCCAGCTCTGGGGCAAAGCGCGAATTTGGATAGGGTTCGTCGATGTAGTCGGCCTTGTCGTAGGGTTCGTTAGCAACGACTAACAGAATGGCATCCGGCGTGAAATTATCCATCGTGTGCCAATCTTCGGGTTCCAACACCAGACATTGATCGGGACTGTCGAGGTGAAAAAAGCGTTCTTCTGTTCCATTGTGCGAATACACCCGGCAACTGCCTGCCAAACAAATGAGTGCCCCCCAGGTTTTCACATGCCGGTGCCCCGCCCGTACTGAACTATTGGCCCCGTAGATGTAGAACACCCGTTGGATGGTTCCGGGTAGCAATTGTTCAAAAATAGTCAGGTTACCCTTGTCGGAGGTAAACGTTTTAAGTTGATGGAGTCTTGCCATAATCAAATGAATAAACAAGTACAGTAGGGTCTCGTATGGGTTAACGGTATGCTCCAGACATGAAGCAGTCCCCACAAATTTATTAGATATTTGCTTAAGATTAAAGCGTATTTGACCAATCGTTTCAAGACTATGAAGTCTACTAAGCCGCTGTTTTTAAGCGTTTTCGCGTTGTTTGTGTGGATTACAACCCCGTTACTCAACGGTTGTGCGAGTAATGATGAACAAACGAGTAACAAAAACTCAGATTCTTATAAAAAATATAGCAACCAATTAGTAACTGACCGTAAAAATAAAGATCAGTTCTTTCGCACAAATGTTGACTCACCACTTGAGTCAAAAGATACATTCACGGGTTTATCTTATTTTGTGGTTTCCCCCGATTACCGTGTAACAGCACGGTTTGAGCCGTTTGCCGACAAAACCCAAAAACTGATCGTCGCTTTGTCCGACGGCTCTGAGGAGGTTTATGAAAAACAGGGCCATGCGGTTTTTAAATTGAACGGCGAAGTTTGTCGACTGCTCATTGTAAAACACGACGATACGTTTTCCATCCTATTCAAAGACGCCACTTCGGGTAAGCAAACCTACGGGGGCGGTCGCTATATTGATTTAGACCCCAACGCATTTGCCGACAATCAGGTCACCATCGACTTCAACAAAGCGTATCACCCGTATTGCGTTTATAATCATACGTATGCTTGCCCGCTGCCCCCCGCCGAAAACACGTTGGAAGTTGCCGTTGAAGCAGGGGAGAAGCTTTAAATGCGTAGTGATAAATGCGTAATGAGTAACCTATAGAGGTAGCTTGTTGATTTTCTAGTTACTTTGGCGCATTACACATTACGCATTACGCATTACGCATTATTTTTGCCCTATGACAATTTCGTACAACTGGTTGCAGCAGTTTATTGAACTGACTGAAGACCCCGAACAAGTGGGCCGGATGCTCACCAGCACGGGGCTTGAAGTGGAAGGAATCGAACGAATTGAAGCGATAAAAGGCGGGCTTGAGGGCGTTGTGATTGGTACGGTGCTAACCTGCGAACCCCACCCCGATGCCGATAAATTACGCCTGACCACCGTCGATGTGGGGGGCGAAACTCCCCTGAACATCGTGTGTGGGGCACCCAACGTAGCCGCCGGGCAGCGCGTGGTGGTAGCTTTAGTTGGGGCTACGCTCTACCCGTCTGATGGGGAACCACTGACCATAAAAAAAGCCAAAATCCGGGGGGCGGCCTCCGAAGGAATGCTCTGCGCCGAAGACGAAATCGGCCTTGGTCAATCACACGCGGGCATTATGGTGCTCACGACTGACGTACCCAACGGAACCCCAGCGGCTCAATATTTCAAGCTTGAACCCGACTACCAGATCGCGATTGGCCTCACGCCCAATCGCATCGACGCGGCTTCGCATTGGGGCGTTGCCCGCGATTTGCACGCGCTCACCGGCCGTCCGCTCTGCATGGCATCGGTCGATGCGTTTACCGTCGAAAATACCGATCTTACACTCGACGTGCGGGTGGAGACCCCAGAAGCCTGCCCACGCTATGCGGGTGTGACCCTGAGCGGTTTGACCGTTAGAGAGTCGCCGGAGTGGTTGAAAAAGAGGTTGTTAAGTATTGGTCTCACGCCGATCAACAACATTGTCGATGTGACCAACTTTATCTGCCATGATCTTGGTCAGCCACTCCACGCGTTCGATGCCGACCAAATTGAGGGAGGGGCGGTGGTTGTAAAAACCCTGCCCGAAGGAACACCGTTTGTGACGCTCGACGGGCAGGAGCGCAAGCTCAAGGCCACCGACCTGATGATCTGCAACGGCAACCCCGATACGGCAGGTATGTGTATTGCCGGGGTGTTCGGCGGGCGCAAATCGGGGGTGAGCGACCAAACCACACGGATTTTCCTGGAGTCGGCCCACTTTGGTGCGGCATCGGTTCGGCAAACGGTGCAGGCGCACGACCTCCGTACGGATGCTTCGTTTCGGTTCGAGCGGGGCACCGACCCCAACTTGCCCATTTACGCCCTCAAGCGGGCAGCCCTTTTAATTCAGGAAGTAGCTGGAGGAAACATATCTTCCGACATTGTTGACATCTACCCAGACCCGGTTCAACCGTTTCGGGTGCCGGTTCGTTATCGCAACATCGACCGGCTCATTGGCATCAAGATTGACCGCGACCGGATTGCGCAGATTTTGAACGCGCTGGATATTCAACTGGAACAGGTGCGCCCTGAACCCGAAAACGACGTGCCGGACCGGGAAGCGGGTTTCGTGGCCATTGTGCCGCCCTACCGCGTCGACGTGACCCGCGAGGCCGACGTGATCGAAGAGATTTTGCGGATTTACGGGGTCGATAATGTGCCGCTCTCGGCCACGCTCCAGGCTGAGTCGCTGTCGGAGTTTCCGGCTGTTGATGTGAATCAGTTGCAGGCGCGGGTGGGGCAGGTGATGGCGGGAAGCGGGTTCTTCGAAATCATGTCGCTCTCGCTCACGCGCCCTGCCTACCACGACGCTATTCGGACTTCGCTGCCCGGTGCCGACGTGGCGATGCTGAACCCTCTGAGCGACGAGCTGTCGGTAATGCGCCAAACGTTGTTGTTTTCGGCTCTCGAAGCGATGGTGTACAACCTGAACCGGCGGCAGAAAGACCTGAAATTTTTCGAGTTTGGTAAGGTGTATCACGAGAAAGAAGTTGTGCAAAACGGGGCTGATCCGGGCAGTGTAGCAGGCCGCAAATACGTTGAAACGATGCGCATGAGTTTGGCGATGGTGGGCAATACACAAGCCGAAAATTGGCAGCAAAAGGTCCAACCGGTTGCGTTTCACGATCTGGCGCAGGCCGTGCAGCGGGTATTGAGCAGCCTCAGGGTTCGCCAGTTCGATACGCAACCCACCGACTCGCCCCTGTTCCAGTATGGCCTTACGTACGTGGTGAACAAAAAGCCGTTGGTGAGCCTGGGACTCGTCAATCCGAAGCTCACTAAACTGGTTGATCTAAAGCAACCCGTGTTCTACGCTGATTTCGATTGGCAGGCCATCGTGAAACAGTACAGCGGCAAGGCCAAATACGAGGAGGTGCCCCGCTTCCCCGACGTTCGGCGCGATTTATCGTTGGTGCTTGACAAGGGTACTAACTTCGATCAGATCAGCAAACTGGCCCACCAAACCGAGCGTAAACTGTTGAAAACTGTGCAGGTGTTCGACGTGTACGAGGGCGAAAATCTGGGGGCGGGCAAAAAATCGTATTCGGTTAGTTTTCTGCTACAAGACCCGACCCAAACGCTCAACGATACGGTTATCGATAAAACCATGCAGCGGCTCATGGGCGCGTTTGAACGTGACCTGGGGGCTATAATCCGAAAATGATTACCGAGGCTCAGTTAACGTCGCTTTTGTTGCGGTTAGAGCAGAAAATAGCTCTGTTACAGGCTCATTCCGATGAGTTGAGCGGGGCTGTGAAACGACTGCAATTGGAGAAAACTTCGCTACTAAACCTCATTCAGGAACAGCGTCTCAAAAACAAGGAGTTACAAAAAAAACTGGATGGAAGAAACCAGAACTTTACAATCCCGACAAAAATCAGTAGAATTGTGAAGAAGAATCAGGCTGATACAGCCGATCATACCGAATTGAAGCAAAAACTCGACGAGTACATACGGGAAATAGAGCAGGTAATTGCTCACTTGAGTACCTTGTCATAAAACCGAAAGGCACCGTCCAACAACTTACCCCCGCACTCGTTGCGCAACTGTAAGGCAGTGCCCCTCAAAGCGATGGAAGAGCGTTTAACGATCAACCTCAAATTTGCTGGCACCGAATTGAGGCTCAAATCGCCCCCTGAGGAGGAATATTTTATTCGTCAGGCTGCCGCTATTATTCTGGAGCGGATTGACTTCTACCGGAGCATAGGCGTGACTGATAACCAGGAGGTGTTGAGCCGAATCGCCGTTGACAGTGTTGTGGCCCGGTTAAAGGGCGACGAACAGGTGCAACGGATGCAACGCATGGTGTTTGACAAGATTACTCAGTTAGATCAGTCGATTTCGATGAATCTGACTCCCTAGCAATTCGGTAGTGGCTGTATCGGGCTTGGTTGACCATTTATTTTCTCAACCTTAACGATATAGATCGTATGGATAATTCATTTTGGCTAATGCTCTTGACCGACATTATTGCGGTGGGCGTTGGTGTTTTTGTGGGTCGTAAACTCCTGCAACGCAACAATGACAAAAAGGCCGGTGAGGCCCAAACCCGCGCCGAAGAAATTCTGAAAACTGCTGAACTACAGGCCGAGTCGATCAAAAAAGACCGGATGCTCGAAGCCAAAGAAAAGTATCTGAAATTAAAGACCGAGTTTGAAGAAGACGCCAATCGTAAGCGGCAGATTCTGAGCCAAAACGAAACCAAATTGCGGCAACGTGAGGGCGAAATCAATCAGATGCAGCAGACCGCCAAGCAAAAAGAAAACGAACTGAATCAGCTTAAAAGCACGCTCGACGGGCAACGTAACAGCCTCGATCAGCAACGCGAAAAACTGAATGTGCAGTTCGAAACGGCCAAAAAGAAACAGGAAGAGGCCGAGAAAATGCTTAATGAACAGGTAGAGCAACTTGAAAAAATAGCTAATCTCACCGCCGAACAAGCTCGCGAACAACTGATTAACACCCTCAAGGCCGAAGCCGAATCGCGGGCCTCAAGCTACGTTAAGAACATTGTTGAAGAAGCCAAACTGACCGCTACCAAAGAGGCCAAGAAGGTTGTAATCGAAACCATTCAGCGCACTGCCACCGAGCACGCCATCGAAAACTGCGTGTCGGTATTTAACATTGAATCCGACGATATTAAGGGCAAAGTAATCGGTCGCGAGGGCCGTAACATTCGGGCTTTGGAAGCCGCTACGGGCGTCGAAATTATCGTTGATGATACGCCGGAAGCCATTATTATTTCGGGCTTTGACCCCGTTCGGCGGGAGATTGCCCGGTTGTCGTTGCACCGGCTCGTGCAGGATGGCCGCATTCACCCGGCCCGGATTGAGGAGATTGTGGCCAAAACGCGCAAGAATATCGAAGATGAGATCATCGAAATCGGTGAGCGTACCGTAATCGACCTGGGCATTCACGGCCTCCACCCCGAACTGATTAAGATGGTGGGCCGGATGCGGTTCCGCTCGTCGTATGGGCAAAATCTGCTCCAACACTCGCGTGAGGTGGCCAAACTCTGCGCGACAATGGCCGCCGAACTGGGCCTAAACGCCAAACTCGCCAAGCGGGCGGGCTTGCTCCACGACATTGGCAAGGTGTGGCCCGAAGAAGCCGAACTGCCCCACGCCATTTTGGGTATGGAGTTGGCCAAGAAATACAAAGAGAACGCCGAAATCTGTAACGCGATTGGTGCTCACCACGACGAGATCGAAATGACGAGCATGCTCTCGCCCATTATCCAGGTGTGCGACGCCATTTCGGGGTCGCGGCCCGGTGCCCGGCGCGAGATGATGGAGTCGTACATTAAACGACTGAAAGAACTCGAAGAACTGGCTACAAACTTCCCCGGTGTGCAGAAATGCTACGCCATTCAAGCGGGCCGCGAGTTACGCGTAATGGTCGACGCCGACCGGATCAGCGACGAGAAAGCGGGCACACTGTCGTTTGATATTTCGCAAAAAATCGAGAAAGAAATGCAGTACCCCGGTCAGATCAAAGTAACCGTGATTCGGGAAATGCGGGCCGTGGCGTATGCGAAGTGAGATTTTGAGTATCTACTAGTTGAAAGGGAAGGCTTTGGTCTTCCCTTTTTTGCGTCCTCGGCTTGTACTACCAACCCCAGAGGGGTGTCATGTCAATAGAGACGATTGGTCTACACGCATGAGCAAAACCCCGGAGGGGTGATATGTAAAAGGGCCGATTACGAACATGTCGCCCCGCCGGGGCTTTGTCGACGAGCAAGCTGTGGTCTCTATTAACATGCCGCCCCGATGGGGCTGTCGTTAGCCAAACTAATTCTCTTCAATCTGAATTGTCGGTTCGCCTTCCGGCTCGGTGTCGCCTTCTTCGCGGGCGGTTTTCTCGTCAATGAAATACGTGATGTTCATGTTCAGCACCTGCGCGTAGGGGATCACGAGCAGATCACCATCGACGGGGTAGTAACGTACCTCGGTTGGCTCGTCGCCCGTGCCGGTCAGGAGTTGCTTCCGGTGCGCACCAGTCAGGTAGAGCGCGTCCAGGTTACCCGCTTCGCCCAGTTCGTAGCGTTCCAGGATACCCGAATAGAGTGTGTTGCCTTGCTCCAGTTTGATGAGTATGTCGAGCAGGACGTAACTAATGTGGGAGGCTTCTTTGAGCTGAATGGTCGAGTGCGATTTCTGGTCGCTCATTTCCAGAATTTCGCCTGTGAGGAGGTAGTGCCAGGCATTATCGAAGCGGAGTGCGCGAAAGCGTCGGTCGGCTTTGGTGCGCCGAACCAGTCTCCTAAAACCCCAGCCGAGCAACGCACCGAGCATCAATAGCCCAACGTGGTAGGCAATGATGGGAGCCAGATGTACGGCCAGATTGTCGAAACTAGTCCGCAGGGTGTTGTCTTCTTTCGCGCCAAGCAACAGAAAACCAATCAGATCGAGTCGGACGTAGTAGGGCGTAAATTGCCCAATGCACCAGAACGCAATCAACTGCACCGTAAGGCCCGGCACCACCGACCGGAACAGTTGATCGGTGACGGTAAGTCGGCTATAACGAATCGAGAAAACGTCGGAATAATAGGCCCTGAAAAAAGCAAGTCCCGGCGATACAAGGAGTAGCACCAGGACGGTCGCAAACAGAAAATTCATGAACCGAAGTTAGTGCCGATGAATAGCCGAAACGGGCTTATAAATCTTTTTGATCCCGTCGATGGTAACGGATACCCGTCCCTGCCGGTCGGCGGAGGAGCGACTTTTCAGGATAGCCATCACAAAATCTTTAGCCGTTTGGCCGTCCTGCAACACTTTGGCTACGTCTTCAGACATGGGTGCGCCCATCGTTCGATTGGTTTATGGTGCAATCTTGTCAAGAAAACGAAATTATCCAAGAAAAAGTTAAGAAGCTGTTTGGGTTATTAACTTGCGGCTCAACTAGAATACGAATCATGGATTTCTTCAATACCCTTTTATTGCTCCTCGTGGGCAGCGGTGCCGGATACGCCATTGCCAACTCGATGCGCTCGAAAACCGAATCGCCCAACGTGCAGAAGGAGTCGATTGTGCTGCTCGAAAAGATTGAGAAGGTGTTTAAGGTGGTGATGGCCGAGGGCTACTTTTCGGAGATTTATAACTATCAGGATCAGAAAAAGTACCTGTACGTGCTGAACGACCCTAAAAAGGCTATGATTATTGCCAAATCGAAGGTGCTGGTGGGCTTCGATTTCCAGAAGGTCCGGTTCCATCAGCCCGACCCCGACGACAAGAAGTTGGTAATCGAGTCGTTCCCGGAGCCGGAGGTTTTGTCGATTGATACCGATTATAAGTTCTACGATATTCAATCGGGGTTCCTGAATCAGTTCAGCAGCGAAGATTATACCAAGATTCTGGACGATGCCAAGCAGGCCATGCAAACGCGTGCTCTCCAAAGCGATTTACCCCGCATTGCCAATAATCAGATCCAGTACATGATGTACCAATTGGCCGGTACGATGGGCTGGGATTTGCAACTTGCCCCGTCGGAGCAGTTTAAGATCGAAGAACTCAAAAAACGCTACGACGACCTCGACGCCAGCCCCAAACTGCTCGGGCCGGGGGAGTAGTTTTTACCCCAATGGCCGACATATATCGCAATGTCGTTTTTGCGGACTAAAGTGATGGGTTTGTGCGTTATTGCGGCATGAATAGACGCTCTACACTTCTCCTCTTTCTTCTTCTTTCGGGCCTTGCCAGTTACGGTCAATCGACTGAGGGCATTGATGCCTGTCAGACCACCAAAACCCGGTATTTCGGTAAGGTTTTCCGCGATGCACAGGCCCGGCAAGCGTCGGTTGCCAACTACCTGTCGGGGCAGGCGTACCCCGGCGACTCCACGATTGACATTACCTATTACGGCCTCAATCTGCGCCTTACGCACACGCCCGCTTACTTAAATGGAGCCACGACGATCTCGTTTAAAGCTACCTCGGCCAATCTGTCGCGCTTCTTTCTGGACCTGAACACCCAACACAAAGTCGATTCGATCAAGGTGGGGCGCGGGGGCGCAGGGGCTGTGTTGACGTTCGTTCGCGAGACCAACCGGGTGCAGGTTACGCTTCCCCAGCCCCTGTCGATAGGGCAGGCCTACACGCTGACCGTGTTTTATCAGGGCAACCCGGCAAGCGCGAGCGGTTTTGGTTCATTTGCGTTTGCTACGCACGGCCCCACCAATGCACCCGTAATCTGGAGCTTGAGCGAACCCTACGGCACGCAGGACTGGTTCCCCTGCAAGGACACCCCCGCCGATAAAGCCGACTCCTCGGCAGTCGACCTTACCGCCGACAAGCAGTTTGTGTCCGTCTCGAACGGGCGGCTCATCGGCACCACCGATAACCCCGATGGCACCCGGACCTACCGCTGGCGCAACAGCTATCCCATTGCCCACTACCTGATTTCGTTGGCCATGACCAACTATCAGCAGTACGACACGCCGTTTACGTCGGGCACGCAAACTATGCCCGTGAACCACTACGTTTACCCCGAAACGCTGCCCAGTATCCAGGCAAATCTGGACCTGACGCCGAACATGCTCCGCATTTTTACGGAGCGATTTGGGCCGTATCCGTTCCTGCGGGAAAAGTACGGACACGCAGAGTTTAACTGGAGAGGTGGCATGGAACATCAGACGATTTCGTCGATGGGGGCCTGGAATCCCGGGATCATTGCCCACGAATTGGGGCATCAATGGTTTGGCGACAAAATCACCTGTCGCAACTGGCAGAACATCTGGCTCAATGAGGGCTTTGCTACCTACAGTGAGGCCCTGTATGTGGAAGCAACAGGAGGGGCGACTAGCTATAACGCCAATATAAACGGGAACATGACTCGTGCCCGGAGTGCCACCGGGACGCTGTATGTCCAGAATATCAGTAGTATCAACAGCATTTTCGACAATAACCGGAGCTACTCGAAAGGGGCCGTTGTGCTGCACATGCTGCGGGGCGTGTTAGGTGAAGACGTGTTTTTTCGGGCCATCAAAAACTACGTGGCCGCTCCGAACCTGGCCTATGGCACGGCCATCACTGAGGACTTCCAAGCCATTGTGGAGCAAACCGCCGGACGAAAACTCGACTATTTTTTCCGGGAATGGATCTATGGTCAGGGGTTCCCCACGTACCGCGTTACCTGGCAGGATGCTTCCACAACGGGCAAACCGGGGGTTCAGGTACGATTGACCCAAACCCCCGGCACTAACCCGGTGTCGTTCACAATGCCCGTGCAGATGCGGGTTGGGTCGGCAGCGGGCGATACGCTCGTGACGGTGTTCAACGATTTGGCTGACCAAACGTTTACGCTTCCCGCCAAAGGTGCGCCAACCGGCGTCGTGATCGATCCAAATAACTTGATTATGAAGCAGGTCACGTCGACAAGCATGACTGTGACGGGTATCGAGGACCCATCGGAATCGTCGTTGGTTGTGTATCCAAACCCGGCTTCGGATAAGTTGACGGTGAAATTTAAGTTGGAAAAACCGGGGACGGTTACTGTCAGTTTGGTCAACTTGTTGGGTTCTTCTGTATCGAGCCACTCGATGCAACTGGTCAAATCCGGCGAGCAAACACTTTCTTTACCAGTGCCGCCCGTTGCCGCAGGCCGGTATATTCTGCGAGTTGATACACCAACTGGAAGGCAGTCGGTGGGGGTGATGATCAGATAACAGTGAGCAGGAACCAATTAGTGTGCTGTTCGATAACGAGTTGCAAGTTATTTAGAATTATTCAAAATTAATTGCCCGAATCGTTTGGGATAGCCGTAAACAGAAAGTAGGTTTGTACTAGCAACCAGTACAACCTTGTTGATCGAAGTAAAATGATAAGAAAATCTCTTCTTGGTATATCGGTTCTGACGATAGCCAACTTGGCTGTACAAGCCCAATCTCAACCGATAGGTCGTGACACAAGTATTGCTTACGCGATGCCGGTGGTATCGCAAATGCCAACAGGATCTGTTTTGCTCACTTGGGTTGAAAAAGACTCAAAAGGCGTTGGCTCCTTTTGTATGGCCCAATCGGCCGATGGCGGCAAAACGTTCTCGGATCGGCGTGTTGTGGTGTCAGGAGCAGGCATTAGCGGAAGCCGTCTGATGCGCCCCAAAGTGATGACCAAGAAAGATGGTTCGCTCGTGGCCGTGTTTGCGAAAGGCGGCAACGAAAATGGCAAACGCACCAACGACATCATGATGACCAGGTCAGCCGACAAGGGCGTAACCTGGTCGACGCCCCAAAAAGTAGACTCTGATCCAACGCCTTGTGTGCGGGGTTTTTATGATGCGGTTGTGTTGCCCAACGATGAAGTGGCGGTTGCTTACCTGAAAGACGTGGCGGGTAGCACCAAGCACGAAGAACGCAACTTGCGGCTCGTATTAACCAAAAACGGTCAATTACAGCCCGAGCGGATCATCGACCCCGTCGTATGCGACTGCTGTAACATCAGCATGCTCGTCGATGCCAACGGTGCCCTGAACGTGATCTACCGCGACAACAACGACGACATTCGCGATATGGCTAAGATGACCTCGACCGACAATGGCCTGACGTTCTCGAAACCACAGATCATCCATACCGACAACTGGAAAATTGCAGGTTGCCCCCACAGTGGAGCCTTCATGACCAACTACGGTAAGGGTATGCTTGTGACCTGGTTCTCAGGTAGTGACCAGGAAAAGGGAATTCGTTTGCTCGGCCCGAATGGCAAACGGCTTGCTCTAGCCAACGACCCCTCGGCCCGCAACGGCAATGTAGCCGCACAGGGCAACAAAGCTCTCTTTGTGTGGGAGCAAAACCGGGGTGAGGTGTCGCAGATTGGCTACCGCGTGTTGAACGGCGAGACCCTCTCTGAAACGAACTGGCTGCCCGAGTCGCTTAGTGGCACTAACGCCAGCACGCTCGTTTTGGGTAATCAGGCGTTGGTGGTCTACGAGGTGCGCAACGCGAACAAAAAGAATGGTTTGAAGTGGAGTACGGTAAGTTTGTAATGTTTTTGTCATGGCTCCGGCCACCCGGCCCGACGCAGGAGGGATCTACTCGGTTAACTCTCAATTTGAGGACAAACGAACTAGATCCCTCCTGCGTCGGGCCAGGTGGCCGGAGCCATGACAAAAAATATCTATTCTACCTCCGCGACCAGCCGAAAATCCTCCCAAAACGAGGGGTACGACTTAGCCACAACGCCCGGTTCTTCGATGACTACCTCCCACCGCATGGCAACCGGCGCGAAAGCCATTGCCATGCGGTGATCGTCGTAAGTGGCGATGGGGGTGGAGGTTGCAGGCTGAAGTGTCGAGCGAACTTCGTAGCGGGACTTCGTTTCGATTTCTACCAGTTCGGCACCTACTTTTTTTAGCTCGGTTTGCAGGGCCAAAACGCGGTCGGTCTCTTTAATTTTGAGGCTTTCAATGCCCGTCAACGTATGCGGGATGCCCTTCATAGCTGCGCAAACGGCTACGGTCTGGGCTAAGTCGGGGCAACCCGTGTAGTCCCACGTGAGGGAGTCCTGCGCCGGAATTTTTGTTAGAATAACGCCCCGCTCCGTAAACGTACTTTCGACGCCCAGGGGCCGCATGATCTCGGCAATAGCACTGTCGCCCTGGAGCGAGCGTGCTTTCAGACCCAGCAATTCCAGTTCGCTGCCCTCTTCAGCAAGGGCCACCACGCTATACCAATAACTCGCCCCCGACCAGTCCGACTCGACCGCAAACGTGGTGGGGGTGTAAGGTTTGGGCGCGACAGTCAGCGTTTGGGTATCCCAATCGGTCTCGACCTCGGCCCCGAAGTGGCGCATCTGTTCGATGGTCATTTCGATGTAGGGTCGCGAGCCAACGGCACCCATCAATTCGATTGTCAGGCCGGTGGGCAGGGTAGGGGCAATCATGAGCAACGCCGAAATATACTGGCTGCTTACATCGCCCCGGATAGCAATTCGGTTGGCTCCGCTGGGCGTGAACCCGTTAATGCGGAGTGGCGGATAACCGTCGTTGTTCAAATACGAAATATCTGCCCCGAGCGAACGTAAGCTCTCAACCAGCAGGCCAATGGGTCGCTCACACATGCGTGGGGTGCCGGTCAGGATTTTTTGCTGGCCGGTGGCCGCAAAATAGGCCGTCAGAAAGCGCATGGTTGTGCCAGCATCGAGCACATCGGCAGTTCCATCCGAGGAGTTCAACAGCCGAATCATGGTCTGCGTATCGCGGGCTGACGCCAGATTTTGCACCTCGCTCCGGAAGTCGGTGAGGGCGTTTATGATGAGGGCGCGGTTGCTTTCGCTTTTAGAAGAAGCCAGTGGGATCGTAGCCCGGACGGGGCCTGCGGGTGGGGTTAAGCGTACGGTTGTCAAGCTATTCAGGTTGTGATTCTGGAGCAAAGATACACCCCCTTAACCTTTTTTAACCAAACTAAACCCCGCCTACATTGTGTTATCCAATACCTTTACGGCCACGAATGCGACCATTTTTCTTCATACTGAGCTTATTGCTGCTTCACTCCGGCGTTGCCCATGCGCAGGGTCGTTACGTCGTAGGCATGGCACTCGACCAGGCCGATCAGAAGGGGGTTGATCGGGTGACGGTCACGAACAAGCGGACGCTGCAAAAGGTGCGTACAAACTCGGTGGGGCGGTTTTTTATTACGGCCTTACCCGGCGATTCCCTCATTGCTTCGAGTCAGGCGCATTTCAGGGTTGGCATTCGCTGGGATGGCTCCGAGAATCCGGTCATCATCATTGGCAAGCTTCCCTACACGCTCGACGTTAGCCGCACCTACGACCTGAACGAGGTGACGGTGAAGGCCAAGCGATATGAACAGGTGAAACAGGAAATACAGGTCCTGTTGGCCGAACCGGTTGCCTCGCGCAATGTGACGGGCGAGCAAGCCTTCGACCGCATGGCCGATGGGGCCGGTATTACCCTGCTCTACGAAGTCTTTAGCAAGGAGGCTAAAGGACGCCGGAAAGCCGCCGTGTTATCGCAGGAGTATCGTCGGCAAAAACTGGCTATGGAGCGCATGCGCCTGTTGGTCGATCAGGCTACGGACATAAAAGGGGCTGATGCCGACCAATTTATCGAGTTCTGCGACTTCGCCGATGAAGACGTGCTGCGAGCTACCGACTACGATATGATCCGCGCTATTCAGCGACGATTAATCCTGTTTAAATCGGGTCGGCGGAGTTCGCGATTGCAAGAAGATCCGGGGTATTGAGGTTGTCCGAGCGATGACCGCCGAGCAGTCGTGGCTTCAGTACAATTAACTCGTCCCCTACTCGAATAACCCCACCCCGAACCACCCGCGCCGTGATGCCGCCGTGCCCGCGAACGGCGTTGTAGCCGCCCGGTCCGAGGGCGGTTTCCATTTTGGTGCAGGGGTGGCACTCGCCCGTATATTCCAGTACGGCCTCGCCTAATTGAAACGCCTGTTCCTTAAGCGTTAATAAGTTTATGCCCGACACAACAATGTTCCGGCGTAGCTCAGCCGGATCGACGGTGACGCGACCGACGTATGAGCCAATGGCGGGCAGATGTTCGGCTTGCATCAGGGTGACGTGTCGTTTGCCGGCTTGCGGTCCGTCGCTACGGCCCGAATAATGATCGCCCAACAAGCCCTCAACGTCGGAGGCTTCTACCGAATCGACTACCTGAACAGGTCCGCGCCGTTTGGGGCGCAGGCCAATCCACTCGACGCGGCCCGCGCGGGGGAAGGTTTGGAGAAGGTCTTTGATATTCATTTATTTGCGACTGTCATTTAACACGTAAACCAGTATCAACAATGAGTTTTTTACGATCTGTATTTGGTCCCAGTAAGAACGAGATCTGGCAACAGTTAGCCCATGACATTCGGGCTTCGTATGATGAAGGCTCGTTTTGGAAAGGCAGTAAAGTAGAGGCCACGGTGGGCGAGTGGACCATTGTACTCGATACGCATACGGTTTCGACGGGTAAAACGACCGTCGTTTACACGCGCCTGCGGGCACCCTACGTCAATGCCGATGGCTTCCAGTTCAAGATTTACGAAGAAAATTTCTTTAGCAGCATTGGTAAGTTCTTCGGTATGCAGGATGTCGAAACGGGGCATCCGCCGTTTGACGAACGCTTTATTGTGCAAGGCAACGACGAGTCGAAACTCAAATTATTGCTTAGCAATGGGGCGATTCGGACCCTGCTCGACGTGCAGCCTACCATCACCCTCGAAGTAAAAGACGATGAAGGTTGGCTGCGCACGCGCTACCCGGAAAACGTCGATTTGCTCTATTTCCACGTGATTGGTGTTATTAAAGACCTTGATCGGCTCAAAAACCTGTATGATCTCTTCGCGGAGGTGCTTCAAGAACTTTGTCGCATCGGTTCGGCCTACAAGGATGCCCCTAATGTGAAGCTTGAATAAGGCTCAATACCGCTTCAACAGTTCCAGCATTTTTCGGTCGAGTTTTTCGCCTTTGTGATCCTCGTAGGCCACATCTTGCCGGTTGCTATTCAGGATACCGAACTCCCCCCGGAAGTTCCAGAGACTCCAACCCCAACCCGCTGCCTGCCAGAGTTTAAGCTGATCTTCCATCCAGGCAAGGGCCACGTCGTGCGGGGTTTTGTTGTAGCAACCCCACTCACCCACATGAATCCCCACGCCCTGTTGCTGCAATTTTTGCCAGGGGGCAATGTTGCTTTTTTGCAGGGCTTGAGCGTCCCAGATTTTGTCGCCTTCGGGCATGGGCCAGGTTGGAACGGGCCATGTATCACTTCCCTGTGCCCAGCTAGCCTTGTAATGACTCAACCGGAACGGACCATATCCCCGAGTGCTTTGACCCACCTCTAAACCGACCAGGCCCGGCACCGGCATAGTGCCGTAGTTCAGCCCGTCGGCAATAATAAGTCGGTTTGGGTCTACCGAGCGGATACCCGCAACCAGAGCGGTTATGACGCGCACATAAGCCGTTTCATCTACTTTGGCCGGTTCGTTGATCAGGTCAAAACTGACTTCGGTGTTGGGAATGCCCTTGTACCGCTCGGCCAGGTGACGCCAGTGGAAAACGGCGGCTTCCAGAGCGCGGGGATCGGTCCAGAGGTCGAGCGGCTCGGCGGGTGGGTTAACGCAGTAACCCGGAATCCGGTGTAGGTTCAGGTTGACGTGGACCTTGTGTTTTTTGCCCAACGCAACGGCCTCATCGACCTGTTTCAGCGATTTTTCGTCTAGTTCGGTCCAGCGGGCCGGGTCGCCAACGGCCCAACACTGGTACGACATGGGCAGGCGGGCAAAGTCGAAGCCCCAGTCGGCTATCCACTCAAAATCGCGCTCACGATAGGCTACCCGCCGGGTTCCGCTGCCATCGCGGCTTGGCCGAGCCACAAACTTTTCGAGCAGGTTAAAGCCCCGCCAACGCGGGAGCTTGTTGTCGGGCGGGGGGCCAGAGGCTGAGTACGTTGAATTGGCCAGCAGAGTCGAGGCCGTAGCGGTGGCTAGTGTTGAGTTGACAAGGAACGTGCGTCGGTTCATGCCCAGCGTTTTTTGAGGTATTCCATCATAAATTTGTTCACATCCCACTGACTCACAACGGGTTGGTTGGTATAAGGAAGTGTGGGTAGATACCCCGGAGCTGGGCCAAACTCGCAGGTCACGGTGAGCGTGGGGGCGTTGGTAGCCAGGTACCGTGACCGGATGGTGTCCCACCATTTGGCATGCGTTTCTAGGGCCGACTGCCACTCCGGCGCACGCGGGTCCGACACCTGCGGGGCCTCGGGTTGACCAACGCGGCAGTGGATGTGGTCGGTTCGCTCAATGGCCCGCGCCATGTTGGCTACCTGATCGCCCAGATACGACTCGGCTACGTTAACCCAGTGCGAGAAATCGCCCGTCAAGCGCAGGTCGGGCATTTGCACCAGATAATGCTGAATGGCCGGGGCCGAGTACGAAAACCGCCCCCGGTGGGTCTCGTGCAGAACGCGAACGCCCGTTTGTTTCTGCACCTCCAGAGCTAGCCCAATTAGCTCTACATTTTGCTCAAACGTGAAGAAATCCTTGCCGGTATGGGCGTTGATAAACAGGGGTTTCTGCGCGGCAATATCGAGCAGGTCTTCCCGGAATTTGGTTTTATGTTCGGCAAAGTTGGTGCTGCCACCAAAGGCCATCAGGATAACTTCGAGGCCGTTGTCGCGCATCGTCTGCACGGCTTGGTTTCGTTTGCCAGCCGGGGCGGCAATCTCCATGCCATCGTACCCGGCGGCTTTCACACGTTTGGCGGCTTCGGTGTAGGTCAGCGATTCCATGCCCCACATGGGGCAGAAGTAAAGGGTTTTCATAGCGGGGAAGTTAGCGAAAAAAGGATAATGGACGCTGGATGTTAGACGTTGGACAATGTAATTACTGTTAACTCTAACGTCCAGTATCCAACATCTAATATCCAACGCCCAACGTCCTCAAACACAAAACCGCTCCCAAACTTGTTATACGTACAATCCTATTTTCTATCCGATTCGTTTTACCGACGAACCCCTACACAAACGTATGAACGCATTGCCCGAAATGGTCCAGCATTGGCTCTCGCGAATGGCCCTGCACGACGATAAACGGGCATTTCGTGCGTTTTTCGAGCATTTTTACCGAGATGCGTATCGGGTGGCTCTGTTCCATGTGCAGGACCATGAAACCGCCGAAGAACTCACCTCCGACGTGTTTTTGAAACTGTGGGACCGACGTAGTTCACTCGTGGGCGTATCGCATCCCCGCACGTATTTGCTCGTGAGCATTAAAAATCACTGCCTGAATCACCTCCGTAAACAGCCAGTGTTGTCGGTTTCAATTACCGATGAAGCCATTTTTCGCGAACCCAACTACGGCGACAATCCAGAGCAACAAGTGGTTTGGGACGAGATGCAGCAAACCCTCAACGATGCTGTTAGTGCGTTGCCGCCCCGTTGCGGGCTGATTTTTCAGATGGTTCGCGATAGCCAACTCTCTTATCGCGAGGTAGCCGAAGCCTTGGGCATCACCCCGAAAACCGTTGAAATTCAGATGGGTATTGCCCTGAAACGCCTGGGTCAAATCGCCCAAACAATGGGCGTTGGGAGCGCGTCGGTCGTAATTGCCTTACTTTTTTCTTATTTTTTCTCGTAATCGTTTAGGGGTTGGGGTAAACGGATGCTGTCTCCAAGAGCAGACACGCTTTCCGTTTACGTCTATCCATGACTGATTCTACTTTCTGGAACGATGCCGATTGGCAACGCCTTGCCCGCTACCTCGCCAACGAGGCTTCCGACACTGACCGTCGGGTGGTCGACGAGTGGCTGGCGCAAAGTGAAGCCAATCGGCAAACGTTCCGTACGCTCCAACACCGCTGGCAAACGGCGCAGGGGCCACTACCTGATGTCGACCCGGCTTCGGTTTGGGAACGGCGTATTGCTCCAAACCTGCCCAACGATGAGGAGCACGAAACGCCCGTTCGCCCGTTACATACGCCCCGGTCGTGGTGGGGGCGAGTTGCCGGACAATGGCGCGTGGCGGCTGCGGTGGCCGGTATCCTGCTCAGTTCGTACGCCCTCTACCGGAGTTTTGAGCGCGAACCAACCCCGCAGGTAGCGCAAACGACGGTGGGCAAACGGTCGCTGCTGACCCTGCCCGACGGGAGTCGCGTGTGGCTCAACGCCGACAGTCGGCTCGAATACCCAAAACGGTTTACGGGGTCACTGCGCGAGGTTCGATTGGTGGGTGAAGCCTTTTTCGACGTGGCCCACAACCCCGCCCAACCCTTTGTGATTCGGCTCGAAACGGCCTCTATTCGAGTCTTGGGCACCTCGTTCAACGTGCGGGCCTATCCCGGCGATGCCACCGTGAAAACCACCGTCGTCACGGGGCGGGTGGCGTTTATCCCGAACAAAGCTGCCCAAACCAACCGCCCGACGCCCGCCGACACCCTATTTGTGACCCCCGATCAGCACGTGGTACAGCAGGTCGTGACCCGAACCGCTGAGGCCGAGCCGGTGGTGGCCGTGAAAGAAACGGCCTGGAAAGATAACCGGCTCGTGTTCGATCAGACGCCCATGCACGAGGTAGCCCGCACACTCGAACGCTGGTACGGCACCCGCGTGACACTCAAAACGCCCACCCTGACCAACTGCCCGCTAACGGCCACGTTCGAGGGGCAGTCGTTGCGCGAAGTAATGGACCTAATGACCCGCACGGGCCGTTTTCGCTACACCCTCTCCGACACCCACCTGACGATCAGCGGGCCGGGTTGCACTGAGTAATCTATACGACCAATACTCCACAATTTCTTACCCGTTCAACTATCTATGCTCCGTTTTTTACCCCTCAGCGCACTGCTGCTACTGGGTTGCCTTACCGGATGGGGGCAACAACCCGACCCAACGCTGTTGGCTCGAAACGCAGTGGCCCGGACCGACACCCCAACGGCCCGCGACGCCCGCATTAGCCTGAATCGCACCAACCAGCCCCTCGATCAGATTCTGAAAGAGCTGGAGCGACAAAGCGGCTTCACGTTCCTGTACAGCACCGACCGACTGCGGGCCGTTCGGCGGTCGGTTGCGGCTACAAATCAGCCCCTCACGGGCGTATTGGCCGAATTGATCAAACCGCTGGGTATGACCTATGAGGTTGTTGGTCGGCAAATTGTGTTGCGCGAATCGGACCCAAACGTATCGGCGGTGGTCGTCGAGCGAACCGTCGGAGGGCGGGTAACGGCCACCGATAGCCCCGAAGGCATGCCGGGCGTAAACGTGAGTATCAAAGGCACCAATCGGGGCACCGTCACCGACCGGGCGGGCCGCTACAGCCTGAGTATTCCCGACCCTGTCGACAACACGGTATTGGTGTTCTCGTTCGTCGGCTACGAGCGGCAGGAAGTACCCGTGGGCAACCAGACCACCCTCGACGTGGTGCTGAAACCCGACGACCGCTCCCTTAACGAGGTGCAGGTGGTCGCTTTTGGTGAACAACGCACCCGCGATTTGACCGGCTCCATTGCGTCTTTGAAAGCCGCCGATATTCGGCTCAACACAGCCGCCAGCCCCGATGTGGCCTTGCAGGGCCGGGCCGCCGGGGTGCAGATCACGCAGGCGGGTGGCACCCCCGGCGGGGCCGTGCGAATCAACGTGCGTGGGGTGGCCTCGATCAATTCCAACTCGCAGCCGCTGATTGTGATCGACGGAGTGCCGGTGTTGTCGTCGGCATTTACCACGGGGGGGGTAGCTATGAACCCGCTGGCCGAGATCAACCCTAACGACATCGAGAGCATGGAGGTGCTGAAAGACGCGTCGGCATCCGTGTTGTTTGGGTCGCGGGCCGCCAACGGGGTTATTTTGATCACGACCAAAAAAGGCGCGAGTGGCAAGCCCAAGTTCGACGTGAGCTACGAAGAGGGCGTTAGTTCGCTCACAAACCGGATCGATTTTGTGGACAACGGAGCCGATTTGTTCAACATTTACAAACGCTCGGCCCAGAATACCAACCGCACGGGTCTCACGCCCGTTGCCCCCAACCTGAACAATCTGGTGCCTACGGGCATCTTGCGGGGTTCGCTCGGACCGGGTCAGGACAACCGCCTGATCGACTCCACAACGCTGTATAACACGAGCACCAACTGGCTCGATCAGGTGTTGCGGCAGGGGCGTTTCCGGCAGGCATCGCTGTCGGTGGGGCTGGGTAGTAAGGGCGTGCAGGTCTTTACCAGCGGCTCGTACCGGCGCGAGCAGGGCATTGTGATCGGCCAGGATCTGGAGCGGGTGAGTGGCCGTGTGAAGGTCGATTTTACACCCGTAAAGTGGTTCAAAGGGGGTGTCAACCTGTCGGCCAACGGCCTGAATAACCCAAGCGTTCCGCTCGGTAATTCCTTCCAGACCGGCCTGACAACGGCCCTGCCTGCGTACCCGATTCAACTCGCCGACGGTACGTTTTTTAACGGCATCAACTACGGCAACAACAACGCGTTTCAGATTGGCTCGAATCCGGTGTTCTTCCGCAACAACTACTCAAATACGGCAAACACCCTGCGGAGTACTAACACGGCTTACCTCCAGGTTGAACCCGTAAAAGGGCTTACGATTCGCTCCGAAGTAGGCTACGATTACCAGCGTACCCGCAACGACATTCTGTTTAGCCCGGCCCTGTTTCCCACGGGCATAAGTGGGATGGAGCGCAATGGAAATGGCCGCTCCGACAACCGGAACGTGGTCAATCAGACGAGTAACATCAACAACTTGATCACGTACGCCCGGACCATCAACCGCGATCATTCACTAAAAATCCTGGTGGGCAATAGCATTCAGAGCACCCGTTCGGACAACGAAACGATCATTGCCGAAAACGTGCCCGAAGGAGCCAATCGCGGGCGCGACACGGCGCGTACTGTAATCTTTGATGACCAGATTTCGTTCCGGTTTGTGTCGTATTTCGGGCGGATCAACTACGCGTTCAAGGACAAATACCTGCTCGAAGCCAGCCTGCGCACCGACGGGTCGAGCCGGTTTGGGCCGGGCAACCGCTGGGCCACGTTTCCGAGCGTATCGGTGGGCTGGGTCGTCAGCGACGAAGGGTTTATGAAGCGCATCCCGGCCATCGCGTTTATGAAACTCCGGGCGAGTTATGGTCTCACGGGCAACGCCGAAATTGGCAACTACTCGTGGCAAAAAGCCTTCACGTTTGTGGGCTACAACGCGGCCATCTATGGTGGTATTCAGGGGGGGCAGTTCGCCGGTCCCGGCAATCAGGATTTGAGTTGGGAGTCGACGCGGCAGTTCAACGCTGGGCTTGACCTCGGCTTGTTGGGCAACCGGGTCACGGCCACCGTCGATTATTACGACAAGGTGTCGGACGGGCTGCTGCTCGATTACCAGTTGGGGCCACTGTTCGGCACGATCAACAACGTTATGACCATCAACCTCGGCTCGGTGCGTAACCGGGGGGTGGAGTTCAACCTTAACACCCGGAACGTGGAGCGGGGGCGGTTCAAATGGAGTACGAATTTTAACATCGCTAACAACAAGAACGAGGTGCTGAGTACCTACACGGCCCCATTCCTGAACTCCCCGTTCCAGTTTATCAATAATCCCAACATTGCGGCAGTCGGTCATCCGCTGGGGGCGTACTACATGCCTCAATTTGCTGGTTTTGATCCGGTTACGGGCAACGAGTTGTTCTACGAGCGCGACCGCTCGGTGTTTGCCAACACGGGCCAAACCGTGCGGACAGGCAATTTGTGGGACGGCACCGTTAACAATCAGGCGGGTAATAATCAGTTTATCCTGAGCGACCGCACGCCCTACCCGATCTTTTTCGGGGGTTTGACCAACACGTTTCAGGTGGGGCAGTTCGACCTGAGTGCGTTGCTGTATTTCCAGTATGGTAACTGGATTTACGATCAGGGCGAGCGGGCGCAAAGCTACCCGACCCTGAACACCAGTGCAAACCCTAATTTCCAGTCTTCGCAGGTCTTGCGCCGAAATATTCCGGGCGTTGGCGACGTGCAAACGGCCATTCGGGAAGGCAACGACGCGGCCCTGAACCGGCTGGTCTGGAGTTCTAACGCCCGTACGTTCGAGTCGACGCGGTTTTTGCATAACGGCTCGTTCATGCGGTTGAAAAACATACAAATCGGGTATCGAATTCCCGACGAGGTGGCCCGACGGGTGCGCCTTCAGTCGGTCCGGGTGTATGTGACAGCCCAAAACCTGCTTACGTTCACCAAGTTCCGAGGCTGGGACCCCGAAGTGTTCCGTAATGGCGGTTTGGCTGATAATCAGGCGAACCTCTCGCCCGGCGTCACCAACAACGATTTGCCACAGGTCCGTACGTTTGTGTTTGGTCTTAACCTCCGCTTTTAATCTCTATGAAACCATCTCGTATAATCGCAGGTCTGTTCATGGCAGGAGCTTTGGGCCTTGCCAGTTGTGAAAATTACCTCGAAGAAGTTCAGTCGAAAACCCAGATTCAGGCCGAAAACCTCAGCACAGTTGCCGAACTCGACATTCTGATGACGGGGGCCTACGCGGGCATCGCCCGAAACATTGCCTTTGGGGGTAACGCGCTCATCATCGGCGAAACCTTCGGCGATCTGGTGGGCGTCAACAACGTCAATTACCGGAACAATCCCGGTCGGTCGTCGCGGGTGTACACCTACACGCACCGCGAGGAGGACTACGGTTTCCAGGCCGAGTTTCTGCAATGGAGTACGTTCGGCCTGAACAACGCCAATAATGTGCTCGAAATTCTGCGCCGGAATCAGGTGCAAACACCGGGCGAAACTGACCCCCGGCGCGACATTGCCCAACAACGCGGGCGGCTCGAAGGGGAGGCCCGGTTTATCCGCGCCATGTGTGTGTTTGAGCAACTGCGGCTGATCGCCTACCCCTGGGGACATACGCCCGACAATAATCACCCTGGTCCCATTGCCGCTTCTCAGTCGCTGTCGACGTTTGCCGATTTAGCCTTTCCCCGTCCCAGCGTGCGCGTGGCCTACGACTCGGTGTTGACCGACCTGCGCCGGGCCGAGCAACTCCTGCCCGAAAACTACGACCCCGCCCGCCACCTGCCCGACTACCAGCCCCGCGCCAACAAATACGCGGCTCTGGCTCTGATGGCGCGGGTGTATTTTCAGCAAGACAACGTCGATAGCTGTCTGGCAGTCTGCAACCGACTTCTGGGTTCGGGTACGAGCAATCGGTTTCCGTTGGTGGCTGGTAATCAGATGCTTTCGGGCTTGTTTCAGCGTACGGCCATCACGCCAAGCACTAATTCGGCTAATCGTAGCGAGGTTATTTTTGAGCTGGTCAACGTGGTGAGCCGGAACGTGCAAACAACCAATGCCGCCAACCTTCGTACACATTACGTACTGCAAACGGCCTACACACCGGCTCAGTTGGGCAACGTAAACACGCTGACGGCTGGCCCCAACCTGCGGATGAGCCAACGGTTCAAGACGCTCGCTAACTTCGACCGCACCCGCGACCTGCGGTATAGAACCCTCATCGACACGGCCTCGGCAGCTACGGCGGCAACCCTTTGGAACAGCCCCAACCGGCTGTGGTTCACCCGCAAATGGGGTAGTTTGGGGACTACAAGTCCCGGCGTAGTACAGGGTGTTAATACCAACGTGGTGCTCTATCGCTCGGCAGAGTTTTTGTTGATGCGGGCCGAGATGCGCGCCCGTAAAAACGATTTCGCCGGGGCCACGACCGACCTGAATACCGTCAGGACGCGGGCCGGTTTGCCCGCCTTGAACACGGCCTCGGTGGTGTTGCTCGATGAAATCCGAACCGAGATGGTGCGCGAACTCTTCACCGAAGGGCAACGCATCCACGACCTCAAACGCCGTCGCGAAGCCGTCGACCCCGCCGACCGGGCCACCTCGCCCGCCGGAGCCGATTGTGCCGCTGGCAACTGTCAGCCTGTACCCTGGAATAGCCGCCTGACGGTCTTCCTGATTCCGCAAACGTTCCTGGATCGCAATCCGCTGGCTGTTCAAAATGATTAATCCCATCATTGTCATGAAACGACTCTCATTATTCATACTCCTTGCGATTGGCGTCGCGGCTTGCGAAAACGACCCCCTGCCAACGCTTGCTTTGGGCGATGATGCCCAGAAAACGGCCTTGCGCGGGGTGTGGTTACCGTCGCAACTCCAGATCAAGTATCAGGTGGGCCTCGTTCCTAATCAACGCGATACGACAATCACCATCACCCCCGGCACCGCGCCGTTGCTGGTGACTAACCGCGCCAACGTGATCATGCCCTTTACGGACACGCTCTACATCGGCACAGTCGCCACGGCGCGGATTGACACGTTTTTCACGCGCAACCGGGGCATCCGGCAGCAGGGTAATTTTTTCCTGACAAGCGGGGCCGATGCCGGGGCGTCGCTGTTGCGCATCGGTCGCCCAACCTACACGCGGGGCGTGCTCACGCGCTGGAACTACGATTTTGTGTTCCACGGGACGGTGCTGCCTAACGCCCAGAATCAGCCAGCCTACACCTATACGAGCTACCCGAACTATCCGCTAACGGTGCGGGAAGTGAGCGGCAATCGGTTGGTGCTTGGTTTCCAGACGGTTGGTGCCATCGGGAATTTGCCGCAGGTGGCCGTCACGCCCGCTAACCAAAATCTAAACGCGACCTGGGCCGGGCGGGTCGCGTTGATAACGGCGACGTTCACGAAGCAGTAGGAGGGCTACTTTTACACTCCGGGGAATCCCATACTAGTCTTCACCTCCTCAATCTGCTTGCGGTGGCGTTCGCCGTGGGAGGCCAGAAGCAGAATGGCCTGAAAACAGTCGATCCAGCCAAAGGCGATATGCCGGAAATAGTGCGTTCTGAGGTCATCGGTGACGGTTTGCGTGTATTGGATGGCCTCGGCGCGTCGGGCATCGAAAGCCGCTAGTGACCCCTCCAGCGATCCAAATTGGCCCGTCGGTACAAATGGATCGGGGGCGGGTAACGACACCGTCCGGCTGCGCACGGCCTTCACCACATACACGTCGTCGAGGGTCAGTTCGGCCCGTTTGTCGGGGTTGGCGGGATAGCTCATGCCTTTCTGAATACCGCCAAAAATGCCCGCTTCGACTAGGGCCACATGTTCCACGTTCTCGGCAATTGACCAGCGATCTTCGGCCGGTTTAAAGTTCAGTTGGGCGTCGGTGAGGCCCGTGACGGCTTCGTGTAGGGCAGTTTGGGTGGTTTGTAATACGTCGATGGCGTAGGCGCGTTCGGCGTCGGAAATGGGGCCGTTTGAGAGGCCGGGTTGTAGGTTTTGCATCGGTAGGTTTATCTCTTGATGAGCGGTAACAAAGATAAGTCCTTAGCAAAGTCTAACCCAATCATTTGTCTTGTGGCCCTCGTATTACCTGAATAATTCCAGAAGAGCGTTTGGCTTTAGGCCATTCATACAAAATGTCGTCACGTTTCAACGGATCAATTGGGTCGGCAAATGCTCTTATTGTATAGATCCACCCAACATCGGCCATACCCGGTTCGCCAATAGATATTTTTCCTTGCCAGATTCCGTTCTCTTCTACCTTAATGGGCGACTGAACCCACAGTTTTGGATTGCCTTCGGGCGAAACGACGACCCAAATTGTATCGGCATTGGCGGCTTTACCCTGGATAATCGTCTCACAAGGTACTTTCTGTCCGTCAGAGGGTTTATATATGGCGATATCGTCGGTAGGTAACGCGTTGGTTAGCTCACTGCGAACTACCGTTATCAGGTTAGAGGCTACTTCAGACTTGGGCCACTTATTCAGGACATCGCCCTCGCCAAGCTGCAATTCGGGTTTTATAAACGCTTGAATCTGAAACCTGACTCCGCTGTTTGCCGCGTGTATACTTCCAATGATGACCCTTCCCTTCCAACGCCCATGTGAATTTACTTTAACTGGAGTCTGAACGTAGTAATCGGGACTGCCGAAGGGGCGCACCACCAACCAAACGGAATCAGCGTTGGTCGCTTTCCCCTCCACGTGCAACAACCGAGATACGTTCTCAGCGTTGTTGGGTATGGCAATTGTTACTCTGCTTGCTTTTTGAGAGCTATGGTGTTGTTGAAAATAAAGGTAACTACCAATTAACAGAACAAGGCCCACAAGCAATAGCACACCTACTCGTTGAGGGGCTTTTGATTTGTCGGTCTTGACAGGGGCTGTATGGTCGAATACAGGCGTCTCCTGCTCGTAACCAATGTATAGTCGGCACGTGTTTAAGATCTTCTTATTAGACACATAACTATCGTCTGTAAAAATCAACGCCAGCGTATTCGTGCTGGGAATATGAATAGTCAGGTTAGCTCGGTCGATCCCCTTGACTACGAATAGCTCCTCCTCAAAGGAGTCTCGCAACGGTTCGTAATTCGTTCGATTGGTGTTAAATGCAAAATCAGGAAACCGGAGCGGGTCGCTCAAATGATATTGTCTGTACTTGTTCTTGATGCGTTCGCGCAGTGAATAGAATTGATTAGGGGCCAGTGAATGGTCAGGTGCTTCCATCTTAATAGTGTGATACAGTGATCGTTGCTTGGTCGGGAACAAAACCGAAGAAAAAACGAAACGAAGCGGAAAATTAAACGAAACAACGAAACGGGGTCAGCTTTCGCTAAAATATAATCTTTACGAACGAGAACCATGCTCTATTCGACTATATCTACTCCATTTTATGCGATCACAACATGAGTTACGCCTTGGGTTGACGCTGCCATTCCCGCTTGGTCGACAGTGGACAAATCTGGCGCAGATTGTCAGGCTCGAAGGACTGGGCAACTACACGCTGATCCACTTTCTGGATGGCACAACGCTGTTGGTTGCCCTCTCGCTAAAGGTATTTATGGGCCGGGTTCCGGTTGGAGTCTTTGTGCGCCCGCATCGGAAGCACCTGCTTAACCGGCAGCACATCGAAACGGTCTCCGCCCGTCATGGCAATATCCTGCTAACCAACGGCGAACGCATACCCATTGCCCGTCGGCGCGTGACCGAGTTTCGGCGGGTGGGCTAAATGCCTGGGTTGGAATCTCTGCTCATCAATCAATTTTCATCGTTTACCAAACAACCAAATTCCATGAAAAACACCTTTACCTTTCTCCGAACTGGGCACGGTTTGCTTCTCTGGTTCGTTTCGCTGCTGTGTGTAACGAGTGTGTGGGGGCAGACGTGCCCGGCACCGTATTCGTTAGATGTAGGTGACATAACTGCTACCTCTACCCGACTCTCTTTTTATGGGGGCCAGACTGGAGCCAGTTATGAGATTCAGTATAAGCCCCTGAGCAGCACGGCTCCGTTTACATCATACACACTGGTAACAGCTTTAGGCGAGAATGCCTTCAAAAACTATACATTGACTGATCTCGTTCCTAACACGATTTATACCTGGAAAGTCAGAACGTTGTGTAGTTCAGGGCAGGCATCCGCTTTTGCCTCCCCCTCCAATAACTTCCAGACTGTTTGTAGTGCGCCATATTCTCTGGATGTTGATGAGATCGGGTCTACCTCTACCCGACTCTCTTTTTATGGGGGACAGACTGGGGCCGACTATGAGATTCAGTACAAACCCCTGAGCAGTACGGCTCCGTTTACATCCTATACGCTGGTGACAGCTATAGGCGCAAACGCCTTTAAAAGGCATACCCTGACCGATCTCGTTCCCAATACAATCTATACCTGGAAAGTCCGTACCATCTGCGCACCCGGTGTTACGTCCGCTTTTGTCTCCCCCTCCAATAACTTCCAGACTGTTTGTAGTGCGCCATATTCTCTGGACGTTGATCAGATCGGGTCTATCTCTACCCGACTCTCCTTTTACGGGGGCGAATCGGGGGCCAACTATGAGATTCAATACAAACCCCTGAGCAGTACGGCTCCGTTTACATCCTATACGCTGGTGACAGCTATAGGCGCAAATGCCTTCAAAAGGCATATCTTGACCGACCTAACCCCAAACACAATCTACCGCTGGCAGGTACGAACCATCTGCGCACCCGGTATTACTTCCGCTTTTGTTGTTGCCGCCAACAACTTTCAAACCCTCTGCCGCGTTCCGGCCTCTCCGCTTGTCGACCAAATCACTAATAACTCCGCCCGAGTTAGTTGGGGAGATGGGGAAGTAGGAGCCGATTACGAAGTTCAATACCGCATCCGCAACACCAATGCCGCCTGGACATCGGCAACGTTGGTAACACCGCTAGGCGTTTCGGCCCGTAAGTACTTCACCATCATCGATATAAAGCCCGGTTCAATCTACGAATGGCGGGTCCGGTCGATTTGCGCACCGGGTATTACCTCGGATTTTATGATCGACCCCAACAGTTTCCAGACCCTGTGTGGGACACCTAACCAACTCACTACCGATCAGCTAACTAGCACATCGGCGCGGCTCAACTGGTTTGGGGGTGAGGCAGGTGCCAGCTACGAGATCAACATTCGCGTGTCGGGGGCAACGTCGTGGAGTACGATCCCGGTCAGCACCTCGCAGGGGCCGGGCGAGTTCAAACGGCGGATCGTGACTGGGCTGACGGGCGGTACGGTTTACGAATGGCGCGTTCGCACGGTTTGCACGGCGGGAATTTTCTCGGACTATGCCCTGTCTCCGGTTGTTTTCACCACTGTTTGCAACCCGCCCAATCCGCAGGGGGTACAGAATTTACTGGGGGCGTCGGTCGAGGTGGTTTGGAACGGGGGCGAGCCGGGTGCGGGGTATGAAGTGCAGTACCGGGGCGTGGGAACCGTCGCCTGGACAACCGCCAGCTTGAGCAGCACGCTCGGCGCGAGCGAATCGAAGCGATTGGCACTGACGGGTTTGGCTCCGGGCGTGATTTATGAGTGGCAGGTCCGCACGGTTTGTTCGTCGGGCATACCGTCGAGCTACACAGGGGCTGCGGCCCGGTTTCAGGTGCCGGTGCAGAACGTGTTTGTGGGCGTGGGTGCGGGGCAGAACATCAGCACGGGTATAGGCAACGTAGGCATTGGCACCAACGCCAGTTTCTCGCTCACCACTGCCGACAATACGGTGGCCCTCGGTAAGTCGGCGGGTTTTTTCAACACCAGTTCAGGCAACACATTCGTTGGGGCGGAAGCCGATGCGTTGGCTCCTAACCTGAGCAATGCTACCGCCATTGGACTGAAGGCGAAAGTTGGAGCCAGCAACGCCATTGTGCTGGGCGATGTGGAAGCCAACACCAAAGTGGGCATTGGCGTAACGGCTCCCGAATTCCCGCTCGATGTGCGGGGCATTATCAACCTTCGCAACAAGGGGACGCTCAAATTCAGCCACCTCCACAACCCCAACCTTCGGCCCGACGGCACCGATCAGTTTCTGACCGTCGACGACAAGGGGCAGGTAGTGCTCTCGCGTTACCGGGTCTCAATCGCCAACCCCAACCAATGGGCCGACCGGGTATTTGAACCCAATTACCGACTCCGTCCCCTCTCCGAAGTACAACGGTTTATCCGTCAGCACAACCACTTGCCGGGCATTCCATCAGCGGATCAGATCATGCGTGATGGCATCGAAGCGATGAAGCTCAATGCGGTGTTGCTGGAGAAAATAGAGGAGTTAACCCTCTATCTCATTCAAGTCGAACAGCGTATTAATAAGCTGGAGGGAGTGCGGAAGTAGGGCGTGTTTGCGATGACATCTCTGTAACGAGATGTCATCGCCCATTTACCTCGCCACCTCAATCTTGTATTTCTTTCCTTTCATTTTCTCCTCCCGAACCCGCGAAAGCAGCGCGCGGACTTTGTCGTGCCGGACAGCGGCAAACGACTGAAAATCACCCACGTCGATACGGCCCAAGTCGCCCTTGTCGAGGCCACCCTTCTGCCCGAAAAACCCCACAATATCGACCTTATTGAGTTTGTTCTTGCGCCCCCCACTGATGTAGACTGTCACGAAGTCGGGCGGGTAGGGCAGGGGTAGCTCGTAGCTAGGCAGGACGTATTCGTCGAGCGAAGCGGGGAGGTAGTCGGGGCGGGGTTCCTGGGTGCTCAGAATCACGTAAGCAGTTCCAGAAGCGTGCATCCGGGCGGTGCGGCCATTGCGGTGCACAAACTCATGTTCTTTCAGCGGCAGGTGATAATGAACTACATGCCGCATGTCGGGAATGTCGAGGCCACGGGCGGCTAAATCGGTCGTAATCAGATAACGGACGCTGCCATTGCGGAACAGAATCAGGGCGCGTTCGCGGTCGGGTTGCTCCATGCCACCGTGATACACGCCCGCCAGAATCCCCCGGTCGGCCAACTCGGCACGGGTGCGTTCGGCGGCTTCGCGATGGTTCAGAAAAATTAGGGCTGGCTCCGACTCGAACGTACACAACAACCGGAACAGAGTCTCGATTTTGTCTTTGTCGGGCGAGTAAACGGCCTTGAGCGTGAGGGCTATTTGAGCATCTGCGTCGGACTCGTGAATGATCGTTTGCGGGTTACGTAACCGCACAAACTCCGGGATTTTGATGCCGTGCGTAGCTGACACCAGCACCTGTCTTCGCAAGCCCCGCAACTGCCCCACAATGAAGGCCATCTGATCATGAAAACCCAATTCGAGCGATTTGTCGAACTCATCCAGCACCAGCGTTCGGATGCTGTCGGTCACGAACGTGCCCCGGTCGATGTGGTCGGCGATGCGGCCCGGCGTACCAATGAGCAGGGCAGGCGGGTTGCTCAAGTTGCGTATTTCAACATCCATCGAGTGCCCGCCGTAACAGGCGTTTACCTTGAAACCCGTCTGCATCTGTTTCCAGACGCCCTCGATTTGCAGGGCCAACTCGCGCGAGGGAGCCAACACCAAACACTGAACCCCCGGCGCGTCGGTCCGTAGCAACCGCAATAGGGGCAGTAAAAACGCCACCGTTTTGCCGGAGCCGGTGGGGGCTACCAGAATAACGTCGGTGTCCTGGGCCAGTGCTTTTCCGGCAGCTTCCTGCATGGGGTTGAGGGCCGAAATGCCGAGATTGGCGAGGGGTTGCGCCGTTTGTTGTTCGCGATTCATACCGCAAAAGTAGCCAATTGGAAACCGGCTCTCCCAAATAATGTGTTTCACAGAAACCAATCGTACTCCATCCCCCCCAATGCGCGACATTGAGACCGAAGCCGACATTGCCTATTTCCTAGATTGTTTCTACGCCCGTGTCCGGCAAGACCCTGACCTCGGCCCCATTTTTAACGAGGTGGCCCAAGTCGATTGGCCCGTGCATATGCCAAAAATCAGGGCATTTTGGTCAGGCATTTTGCTGGGTACAAACACCTACCAAGGTCAACCCATGCGCCCGCACTTTGAGCTAGCGCAGAAAACGCCCATCCGCCCCGCGCACTTCGACCGATGGCTGGCCCTGTTCACCCAAACGCTTGGGGAATGTTTTGCGGGTGAACGTGCCAGCGAAGCCCTGTTGCGGGCGCAAAGTATCGCGGCTGTGATGCAAACCCGTATGCACCAGATTGGGTTGTTGGTGGTATAAGGCAGGCAACAGGAACCTGAATGCGTTTGACCTGTTATATTTGAACCCAATTGACCAGCAACGGACATCCTTATGCGCATCGAACAAATCGAACTGACCAACTTCCGAAATTTTGAACGGGCTACCTTTCGGTTTCCAAGCCTGTTCACGGTTGTTATTGGGGAGAATGGAAGGGGGAAGTCAGCGTTGTTGCAAGGGCTAAGGTTAGCAGCAGGGTACATTTTAGGAGTTTTTAAAGAGACTAAACGACTTTCGATACAGATCGAAGACGTTCGGCGAATAGAGCTAGAAAAACGATTTGCCCCACAGTTTCCATCTCGGATTTTAGCAGATGGGTCTTTCAAGAAGCAAAATCCTTTTTGGGTAATAGGCCGCTATAACAATTACTCAGAGAGCTTTACAAATCATCCCTCATTGAGAGAAATAGTTGAGAACCTCGAGCACCAAATAAATGAAGAGCTTAGAGAAGACGTAGACCTCCCCGTTCTCTGTTTTTTCAGTACGGCCCGCCTTTGGGTTCAACCCAAAAAAGACATCCCACTCAAGACTAAAGGCTCTAAAATAGCTGATGGCTACGCGGGCTGTCTGGATAATGAGAGCGATAAATACACAGCCTTTTCCTGGATTAAATCAAACTATTACAAATCACTCAAAGGCCAGGACGACAGTCTGTTGCGGGCTGTTCTGGAAGCTATTTCGCAGTGCGTACCTAATTGGACAGCGACGGAATGGGAGGAGGATTACGACGATCTACTGGGCATCTACAAACACGCTGACGGCTCCGAAACCCGAATGCCCTTGTACTACCTAAGCGATGGTCTGCGTACGATGGCGAGCATTGCTGCCGAGATTGCTTATCGCTGTGTCATTCTGAACGATCATCACGGGGTCGATGCCGTGAAGAAAAGCGCGGGTGTTGTACTGATCGACGAACTCGACATGCACCTGCACCCCAACTGGCAACGGCACGTGGTGAGTGACCTCAAAACGGCCTTCCCCAATATCCAATTTGTGGCGACCACGCACTCGCCATTCATCGTACAATCGCTGGATAGCACAGAGTTAATTGATCTGGATGAGCCAACCGATGTTCGCCCGAAAGATTTGCGCGTCGATGAGGTCTCCGTTGAAATTATGGGTGTCGAAAGTCCATATGCCATCGACAATCAGAAAGCCGAAGACTTGTCGGTGGAATACCTGAAGAAATTGGAAACCCTAGGCAAAAACCCGCAAGCCCCCAATGATACAGAGGGAGAACTTGATCAGCTAGAGGCCAACATGTCGGACCCGGCTATGCGTGCTCTGCTGCAAATGAAGCGATTAGAGAAGACTGTGAATCACTGACCCCGCATGAGGCCAATTTTCAGAGGCCCCGTGCCTACCGACGCTGCCGGGAACCCCAAAACCGTAACTGATTATAAAGACTGGCGAGCCGACCTGATCGATAGAATTGGCAATTATTGCAGCTACTGCAACATGGTTCTGAACGACAGTCCGCAGGTTGAACACGTAACCCCAAAGAACCCGCAGCCAGGGCAACCTGCCGGTAGCCTGCTCGACTGGGACAATATGCTACTGGCTTGCGGGCCTTGCAACCGTGCCAAAGACAATAACCCCTGCCCAGCAACAACCCATTTTTTGCCCGACACTCATAACACGCTCATGGCTTTTGAGCATGTAGTTGATAACACTAATCGTCCGGGCGTGATGGCGTGTCTTATGAAAACCCGTCAAGGGCTTACGGCATCACAACAGATCAAAGCTCAAAACACGATTGACCTATGCAAACTGGATACTATTCTGGTCAACAAAAGGGCTACCGACCTGCGATGGAAATACAGACATGAAACTTTTTTGATTGCTTTGGAGTGGCGGCAAGGGTGGGATAATTTTGGTTATAAAGTTGCTTCTCAGTTCATTCCTTTACTGAACACCGTTGCGAAGGCTAAAGGCTTTTTCTCCATCTGGTACGACGCTTTCCACGATGTCCCCCAAGTCCTCCAAGCTCTCATTGCGGCTTTCCCCAACACCGAACATTCCTGTTTTGATGCTGCTAACGGGTACGCGCCTGTTTCGCGCAACCCAACGGATTTGAACGGATTATAGAAAATCAGTGTAAATCAGTTGCACCCGTTAAATCCGTGTTGCCATCTCTTTCATGACATTCAACGAACTAAACTTGAGCAAGCCCCTGCTCAATGCACTGGCCGATCTGGGTTATACCGCCCCGACCACCATCCAGGAGAAGGTGCTGCCGGTGGCTATGTCCGGGCGCGACGTGTGCGGGATCGCGCAGACTGGCACGGGCAAAACCATTGCTTATTTGCTGCCCTGCCTGCGTCAGTACCAGTTTTTGCCCGCTAAAACACCCCAGATAATTATCCTTGTCCCCACCCGTGAGTTGGTTGTGCAGGTGGTCGAAACGGTGCGGTCGCTCACTACGTATATGAGCGTGCTGACGGTAGGCGTGTATGGGGGCGTGAACCTCAAACCACAGGCCGCCGAGGTGCAGGCTGGGGCCGACGTGTTGGTGGCAACACCCGGTCGGCTGGTCGATTTGCTGGCAAGTGGGGTGCTCAAAACCAAGAACCTCAGGCGGTTTATTATTGACGAGTTCGACGAGATGCTGAACCTCGGTTTCCGGGCGCAACTCACCGCCATTCTGGACCTGTTACCCAAAAAGCGGCAAAACCTCCTGTTTTCGGCCACCCTCACGCCCGACGTCGAAGCGTTGATGGATTTGTTTTTCAACGACCCTGTGCGGGTCGAAGCAGCCCCGATGGGCATGCCGCTGGAAAGCATTGAACAGGGTGCCTACGCAGTACCCAACTTCTACACGAAGGTTAATCTGCTGGGTTTGCTGATGCGGAGCCATGCCGACATGAACAAGGTGCTCGTGTTTGTGTCGACCAAAGAACTGGCAGACCAACTCTTTGACGAACTCGACCCGGCTTTCCCCGATCAGGTAGGGCTTATTCACGGCAACAAAGCTCAAAACGCCCGTTTTGAGGCTGTAGAGCGGTTCAAAGATGGACGATTCAGATTGTTGATTGCCACCGATATTGTGGCGCGGGGCATCGACGTGGCCGGGGTTTCGCACGTGGTTAATTTCGATTTGCCGGAAGAGGTTGAGAGCTACATTCACCGGATTGGCCGCACGGGTCGGGCTGAGCAAACCGGCGTGGCGATCTCGTTTGTGCGCCCCGCCGATGCCGAGCAGCAAGCCGCCATCGAAGCGTTCATGAGCCAACCCATTCCGATGCTGCCCCTGCCCGAAACCCTGGTGATCGTGGATCAACTGACCGATGCCGAGCAGCCGCAGATTCGTATGAAAACGCTCGAACCCAAACTCGCCCGCGTCGATCAGGCGCAGTCGGCGTTTCAGGAGAAAATCGAGAAAAACAAAAAAGTAAACGTCCGTCGTGACATTGCCGCCGAGAAGTGGGCTAAGTACGGACGACCCATCAAGCGCAGCGGAAAAAGATGACATTCGCCGAATTAGGACTCTCCAAACACCTGCTCGACCGCCTGGCCGAGGAGCAGTATGATAAGCCGTATCCAGTTCAGGAACAGGCTATTCCGGCCATTTTAAGCGGGCGCGATTTGTTAGGTATCGCCAAAACGGGGTCGGGAAAAACGGCCAGTTTTGTGTTGCCCATCGTGCAGCGGTTGCAGAGCGAACGCCCGGCGCAGGGTCGCTACATCAACACGCTCGTGCTGGTTCCCACTCGCGAACTCGCCATGCAGGTGGCCGAGGTGTTCCAGACGTTTGGGCGCGACGTGCCCCGGCGTGTGAAAACGGTGGCGGTTTACGGGGGCGTGTCGATCAACCCGCAGATGATTGCGCTGGTTGGCACCGATGTGGTCGTGGCCACGCCCGGACGCCTGCTCGATTTGCTTGCCAACAATGCCCTGAGCCTGTCGGCGGTGTCGACGCTGGTGCTCGACGAAGCCGACAAGATGCTTGACCTGGGTTTTGCCGATGAGATGAACCAACTCTTCGATAAGCTCTACAATCGGCGGCAAACTCTATTGTTCTCGGCTACCTTGGGCGAGGGCGTGCAACATATCCGCGATAAAATGCTCAAGGACCCCTACCGCGTTCAGATTGATGAGCAACCCCGCGATTTGAGCCAAATTGAGCAGGTCGCCTACCGCGTCAGCCCCGAACGCAAGGGGCCACTTCTACGCTATTTGATCCAGAAAAACGACTGGCAACAAGTGCTGGTGTTTGTGTCGTCGGTGCGAACGGCGGACAATCTGGTAATCAAACTGAACAAGAACGGCATTCGGGCGGCAGCCATGCACAGCCAGAAAAGTCAGGGTGGTCGCACCGATGCGTTGGCGCAGTTTAAGGGGGGCACGTTGCGGGTGCTGGTGGCTACGGACCTGCTCTCTCGCGGCATCGACATTGAGCGGTTGCCCCATGTAGTAAACTTTGAACTGCCCCGGTCCCCCACCGATTACGTACACCGGATTGGCCGCACGGGTCGGGCGGAGGCTGTCGGTACGGCGATCTCGCTTATCACCCCCGACGAGGAGCATCATTTTCGAGTGATCCAGAAAAAAATGAAACGTTGGGTCGACTTTATCGACTCTGCTGAGTTCGATTTGGGAGGGGTGTAACGGGTTGATTTGCAGAAGTTTCAATTCTTCTGCACTTTGCAACGTTAACATACCCGCCCGTAACATGTTCTCTCGCATTATCGCGTCCATTCGCGACCATTTTGGCTTTTCGCACCGACAAGCGCGTGGTTTCACCGTCGTGTTGTTCATTGGCCTTATGGCCCTGCTGATTCCCTTTCTGTACCGATGGTTTGTCCCCGAACGGCACCTCGATACGTCGGCGGCTGATACGAAAACGCTCGACAGTTTGGTGGCAATTATGCACACCGAGGAAGTAAGAGAAAATGAAAAGTGGCGGTCGCAGTACGGGAATAAATACAAGGACAACCGCGACGAAAAACGCACCGCCGAGCGATTTCACGAGCCAAAACTGTTCAACTTCGACCCCAACACGGTGAGCGTGGCGGGTTGGCAGCAATTGGGATTGCCTAAGTTCATGGCCGAGCGCATCGACAAATACCGGGGCAAGGGTGGGCAGTTTCGCCGGAAGGAAGACCTCCTCCGCATTTACGATTTCCCGCCTGACCTCTACGATCAACTCGAACCATACATCCAACTGCCCGACCGCTCCGGACCTACGTTTTCAGGTAATAAACCCGGCTCAACAGAACCCGGAGGCAGCCCTGCTTCAACACCCGGCGAACCCGAACGCCCGCGCTACGAGCGGCCCACACCCGTTGTGCCTCAACCGTTCGACATTAACACCGCTGATACAAGCGACCTGAAAAAACTGAAAGGAATTGGCTCCGGGCGGGCGCGGCAAATTGTCAACTACCGGAACGCACTTGGCGGGTTTGTATCGCCCGCTCAGTTTGCGGAGATTTTCAATATCGACTCGCTGTCCCTGAGTGAGTTAGGTCGATACGCCCGGATCAACACGGCGGTTCGGCGGATCAAAATCAACACCGTTACCCCCGAAGAACTCGACCGCTCGCCCTACCTTTCGCGCCGACAAGCCGAAATTATCATCGCCTATCGGCAACAACACGGAGCGTTTGCGTCGATTGAATCATTACGGCCGATCCGAATTTTGGATGCTAAGTTGATCGAGAAACTGGAGCCGTATTTGGAGTTTTAAATTTTTTGACACAGAGGACCACAGTGATGCACGGAGTTGCACGGAGATTTTTCAAGAAAAACAGTTTGTTTTCTTTTATTTTTTTCTCCGTGTAACTCCGTGCATCACTGTGGTCCTCTGTGTCAAAAAAACCTCTCAGAAGTTTGGCTTCAACAAGTACTTCGAATAGAACTCATCAATCACCGCGACGGCCTCTGTAGGCGTATCGACCACCTTGATGAGCTTCATGTCTTCGGGGTTGATGTTGTTTTCCTGGCCCAGCATCACGTTCTCGATCCACTCGATCAGGCCCTCCCAATACGAGCGACCCACGAGCACGATGGGGAAGCGGGCAATTTTCTTGGTCTGAATCAAGGTGAGAGCCTCAAACAGTTCGTCGAGAGTACCCATGCCGCCGGGCATTACGATGAAACCCTGTGCGTATTTGACAAACATCACCTTGCGCACAAAGAAAAAGTCGAAGTTGATGCTCTTGTCGGGGTCGATGTAGATGTTGCTGTGCTGTTCAAACGGGAGCGTGATGTTCAGGCCGACCGACTTGCCGCCCTGCTCAAATGCGCCTTTGTTACCGGCCTCCATAATGCCCGGACCACCGCCCGTGATGACGCCATAACCATGCCGAACGAGTTTGGCGGCAATTTCCTCGGTCATTTTATAATACGGATGGTCGGGCTTAGTACGAGCCGACCCAAAAATCGACACGCAGGGGCCAATCTTAGACAGTTTGTCGAAACCTTCGACAAACTCGGCCATCACCTTGAAAATTACCCACGAGTCAGCCGTTTTTACCTCGTTCCAGTTTCGGTCCGAAAACGCTTCTTTAATTCGTTGCTCGTCGGGGGTTAGGAGAAGCTCATCACGTTTTGGTAAGTCTTTCTCTATCTGGGTTTTACTTTGCGTTTCGGAGCGTTGAATGGTCTCCTTTGAGTCTGTAATCATACGTGTAGTTGATGTAGCGGGCGAACGCCATTTGTCCGCCATACGTTTAACTGGTTTAGTCGTATTGTGTTTTCCCCGGTAAAGCCGGAACGTAATAACGTATTTTTGTGCTGATTTTGTTCAACTCGATCTAATTCTGTTTTTGTATGAACACCCGCATTGCTATTGGGGCCGACCATGCCGGTTTTGACTATAAAGAAGCCATCCGCCAACACCTGACCGATGAGGGCTATACGGTCGAGGATTTTGGCACCTATTCTGCCGACTCCGCCGATTACGCCGACTTTGCGCACCCTGTAGCCTCCGCCGTCGAAGAGGGTCGTGCTGACTTCGGTATTCTGGTTTGCGGGAGTGGTCAGGGGGTGGCCATGACAGCCAACAAGCATCAGGGCGTCAGAGCCGCGTTGGTGTGGCGACCCGACATTGCCACCGTGACGCGCCAACATAACAACGCCAATGTGCTTTGCCTGCCCCAGCGGTTTGTGGCCTTGCCCGATGCCCTCGACTGCGTTCGTCAGTTTTTGAACACCGAATTCGAAGGTGGGCGTCACGAACGGCGCGTGCAGAAAATGGCGTGTTCGTAGCGATGAGATCTGTAATATTAATCTTACATTCGTTGCATGAGCGCGATAGATCAGTTAGCTACAGAATTCAAGACTGCTATGCAAAGTTTATATGGAGATAAACTGGCGCAGGTGATCTTGTACGGCTCCTGCGCAAGGGGCGACGATCACGTAAATTCTGACGTTGATTTTGCAGTGATTCTTCGAGAGGAGCCGACTGAGCGATGGCGCGAAATAGAGCGAATGTATCCGGTTACCTCTCGGCTATCCGAAAAGTTTAATCAGTCAATCGCGCCTACAATTATTGCTGAAAGTCGTCTTCAAAGCTCTGTAAATCTGTTTGTTAGTAATATTCGACGGGAAGGTATTGTTGTATGAAAGAAGATGTGCAACGATTGATGGCTCGTGCGTATAATGCTCTGGCAGATGCTCGTTTGATCTATGAAACAGGCCGCTACAACAGCGTACCAAACCGGAGTTATTACGCCATCTTCGATGCTGTAAATGCCCTACTGAGGCTTCACGACTCGTATGCTAAAACTCATAAAGGCTTAAAGAGTCAGTTCAATGAACGGTACGTTCGTACAGACAAAATGCCACATGAAGCTAATCTTTGGTTAGAAGCGTCCTTTGAACTTCGTCAGTCGGGAGATTATGATTTTGAGTATGATGTGACGGAGTCGGATGCAGCTAAAAGCATTGAGTACGCAACGAATTTTCTGTTACAAGCCGAAGCTTTCTTACGTTCGGAAATCGGCATTGAGTAGGCAATCACTTCCGCTGATACACTCCTGCTGTTTGGGTGGGGCGATACATGGCGGCCAGGGCGGGGGCGCGTTGAAACAATTTCTCAACGACATTTTCGCGGTCGATGATGTAGGTGGGTGGGTCGTTGCGGAAATGATCGTAAACGTTCACTACGGCCTCGTAGTTGTCGAGGTTGCGGAGGTCGTATTTAGCCAGATCCCAGTTTAGGTAGGGCGTGGCGGGGTGATTGTTACGGTAGGCACTCAAATCCTGCCCGATAACAAGCAACTTCTGGTTCTGAATATTAGCCGGCAGGGGCGAGGGTTGCACCTGCAACCGGCTCAGTCGGCCCAGGTCGAGACCCGGAATCAGACCCAATGCCCCCTGGTAGAATACGCCCAGCATTAGGGCTAAAACGCCCAGAAACCCAAGGTCGGCCAGCCACCGCTTGCGCGTATTCTGAAAATAAATTACGGCGAAAAAGGCCATTGGGGGCACGAAAATAAGGAAACCCATTGGGGCCAGAAACGGCATCAGGATTACCGTAAGCAGGGCCGCCACCGACCAAAACAGCATGATTTGCTGGCATCGCTGCTGAAAATTCACGTAGCGGTTGGTAGTGTTGAACAAACTAAAAAATCCCAGCACAGCCACCCCAATCGGCACAAGCAACGACACGATGAGGGCGCGATAGTCGGTCAGGGCGTATTGTTTAACCCGAAACACCGACGAGAGCAGGTTACGGTTAAAATCGTCGAGGCTGTCGTTGAGGTAAAAATACAACACTGTCACGGCAATGGGGAACCCAAAACCAAACATGGTGAGCGAGTGTTGCCGGAATGTGGCCCCCGTGAAGAGCAGCAACGAGGCCGACGCCCACACGATGAACACCGCCGAGGGCAGGTAAAACAGGGCCGCAATGCCCAAATAGATACCGGCCTCGAACACCTCGTCGGTAACACCCTGCCGGTTTAGCTGCTTGATGAGCGTACCGAAAGCCAGCAACAAAAACGTGGTCGACATCAGCACGGGCGAGAGCGTGAGGCAGTCGAACGAGAGATGGAGAAACAAGGCGTAGAGCAGGCCCGGCCAGAAATTTCGCTCCGGGAATACTTCACGCTCATTCATAACGTAATTAAAATACACGATCTGAAACACCGAAACGACCGTAGCTGCTGCGTGCAGTGCCCCCTGCGACCGACCAAACACGGTATGCAAAAATGAATACACCAGTCCTGATAAGGGGCTGACGCTGTCCCAGATGTCGCGGTAAAGCAAATGGCCTCCACTCATTTGTTCGCCCACGAGCATCCAGTTCAGTTCGGGGATGAGCAGCGGCAGGGGCGACACCAGAAATGGCAACCGGATAATGAGCAACACGACCATCAAACTGACGTACTGATAGGGCGCGTAGGTTCGGAAAAAACTCAGCACGGAAAAAAATGGTTAGTCGAAAGTGAACAAAGCTACGGATATTTGCCCGATCAATATGGAATCGAAACGACAACAAAAAGTGGCCCGGCAGTTGCAGAAAGACTTGGGTGAGATCTTTCAGCGCGAGGTGCCACACCTCTTCAACGGGGCTTTTATCACCGTCACCAGCGTGCGCGTATCGCCCGACCTGAGCGTGGCCCGCATTTACCTGAGCTTTCTGGCCACCAAAGATAAGGCCTTGCTGCTCGACACCATCCGCGAAAACAGCCGCACCATCCGGCAACACCTCGGCGAGCGCGTGCGTCATCAACTCCGCATCGTGCCCGATTTGTCATTTTTCCTCGACGACACTGCCGAATACGCCGAGAAAATGGACAAGCTCTTTGCGGGTCTGGACATTCCGCCCGCACCAGACGAAGACGATGAGTGATGAATCTTCCCCTGTTCATTGCCCGGCGGTATTTTTTCTCGCGCAAGAAGCGCAGCTTCATTAGCTGGCTTTCGATTCTGTCGATGCTGGGCGTAGGCATAGGCACAATGGCCCTGGTGGTGGTGCTATCGGTGTTCAATGGGATGGTTGAACTAAACCGAACACTGTTCCGCTCGGTTGAGGCCGATTTGACCATAAAGCCCCGTCAGGGTAAGCGGTTTGTGGCTACCCCTGGTTTGTTGACTAAACTTCAGCAAGCTACCAATGCCGAATTAATTACGCCGATCATTCAGGATAACGCGTTGGCCCGCTACAACGGTGCCCAAACGGTGGTGACGGTCAAGGGCGTGGACAATAACTACCTGAAACGCTCGCAACTCGACTCGGCCCTGGTCGATGGGCGGTTTCGGTTGCAGACTAACGGCATCAACTACGCCATTGTGGCCGACGGTATCCGCAACGATCTGGGTATCTCGGTCGAGAATATTCTGACCCCGCTCGAATTGCTGTATCCGCAGAATGAAGTCGGCAGCAAAACGATTAACTTACTGAATGAGAATGCGTTTGCGAGCCGTGCGTTGAGTATTTCGGGGGTGTTTTTTGTAGACGGTCAGCAATATGGCGACTTTGTAATTGCCCCCCTGCCTGTAGTGCGCGACCTGATCGGCTACGGCCCCAACGACCTTACGAGTATCGAACTTGAACTCAAGCCCGGTGCCGACGTGGCCACAGCCAAAGCCGCCGTGCAGGCTCTCGTAGGCAGCAACCTGCTTGCTCAGGACCGCGACGACTTGAATGTTGACCTGTACCGGACCATCAACATTGAAAAGTTTGCCGTTGGCATCACGCTCTCGTTTATCATCCTGATTGCCTCGGTGAATATCTTCTTTTCGCTGTCGATGCTGGTTTTGGAGAAGAAAAACGACATTCGGATTTTGTCTGCGCTCGGAGCTACAACAGGGTTGGTGCGCTCGATTTTCCTGATTGAAGGGGCTATTGTGGCCCTGATAGGAGGGCTTACCGGTTTACTGTTGGGGGTTATTTTATCCCTGCTTCAGCAACGCTACGGCCTGATTGGCGTAGGAACAACCTCGTCGATCATTGATGCTTACCCCGTTCGGGTCGATCCTACTGACCTTTGGGTTACGGTTCTGGTTGTGTCGCTTATTACGGGCATAAGCTCCTGGTCGGCTGCGCAGAAAGCTGCACGGGGTATCCAGCTAGCCTAACAAAAACCCGCCACCGGCAACAGGGCCAATGGCGGGCGTAGCACTCGTATTCAGGTTGTTGGGTCTTGTTAACGTGGCCCACGCGAGCGGCCACCGTTGCCCGGTTGCGACTGTGCCGGTGGTTGACCCAGATTGCGGTCGGCCTCCTGAGCGCGTCGTTCGTAGTTGCCTGGCCGTTGCTCCTGTGGTTGCGGTTGTGACTGTGGCTGTGGCTGTGGCTGAGCTTCGCGGCTGCCCCGGTTATTGGGTTGACTGTAGCCAGGGCCGTTGCCGTTCGATTGACTTGGTTCGCGCTGAGGTTGAGGCTGCGAATAGCCGCCACCTCCTCCGCTACCCCGCCGACCACCGTAGCCCGGTTGCGGCAGCGACTCCATCCGTTGTTCAGGCTGGGCCTGTGGGGCGGGCTGTGGCCCACTTTGTGGGGCACGTTGCGTGTTGTCGTTGTAGCGACCCCGTGGACCGTTGCCTTCGTAGGGGGCTGGTGCAGGGCGGCTGTCGGAGCCGGAGTAGGTTCCATTGCCCCGGCTGTTGGGGCGTTGGTAGGTTCCCGGTTCAGTGGGTCGTCCAGAGTTTCCGCCATCGTTGCTGGGACGTTGATAGCCTCCCCGGTTATCGGGTTGTGAATACCCACCCCGGCTTTCTGAACTGCGACCGCTGCCCGTAGAGGTATTTTCATTAGGCCGTCCGTACGTACCCCGACGGTCGTTATAATTCCCGGAGCTAGGCTGCTCGTACGATCCGCGCGGTCCCCGGCTACGTTCGGGCCGGTAGATGCTCACCGAGTTGTCGCGGACCTCATCGCGCCCTGGCCGATTGGTGTTGTCGATCCGGTACACGGGCACTCGCTGCCGGGTTACGCGTTCGAGTTCGTCCCGGCGTGGGCCATAGGCATACGAGCGGTTGTTTGCCCGATACACGTTGTTGATGATAGTAGTGTTCTGATACACGTTGACCACCTGCCGACGCGGTACGCAGTAGCTGAACAGGCGCGGGCTACTGATGTAGTTCTGCGGCACAAACACCCAGTAGTCGGGGGCGATGTTCATATTGAAGTTTGCGCCCGGCCCCAGTGGTGCCCAGCCGTAGTAGCCCCCGCCCGAACGCCACGACACCCAGGCCGGTCCCCAGTCGCGGCCCGGCACCCAGGCCCAGCCCCGGAACCGGTCCTGATACCAGCGTCCGTAGTGGAACGGTGCCCAACCCCAGTTGTAATCCGATACCCAGGTGTTACCAAACTGGGTCACAACCCAGCGACCATTGGTGGCGTAGGGCTGAAAACCTGCATCGACGTTCGGAATCCAGACCATGCCGTATTCGGGCGTACGAACCCACTGCCCGTGGGGGCGCAGGTCGTCGTAGAAATCCCCGTCGTACGGTTCGTCGTAGCCGTATTGATCGTAACCGGGCTGGTCATAATCACGTTGGCGTTGATCTTGAGAAGGTGGATATGGGGATCTCGATTGCCCGTATTGGGCCGAAGAAGCGCAACCGCTCAACAGGCCAACAGCGAGGCCGATGAGTGTTATTCCGAGCGTTTTTGTCCGTTTCATTGCCGTATTGAGAAGGCGTATAGCTCTTTGATAAACGCCACCGGCAATGGTTTAATTGGCTACGGAATCAACCGCCTATCACAACCGCACTACCTCCCCCGTCCGAACGCTCTCGTCGCAGGCAAAGGCGATACGGAGTGAGTTTACGGCGTCGGCGAGGTGATCGGTGAGGTCAAGGTTTTCGCGGATGGCCCGCAGGAAGTAGCGTTGCTCACGGTTGCAAAGCTCTTGGTGATCAGGTTCGTCGGTGAGGTCGATCCAGGTGTCGGGGTGGACAAACTCGTCGTCGGGGGTGAGGTCGGCGCGGTGAACCCGGAGGGATTCGGTCTTGGTGTGGGCATCCACATTGTCGGACTGCCCGGTGGCCCCGGCGTTCTTGGCCGTGATCGACACGCAACCTTTGGGGCCAATCACGTCTTTCACGAAAAAGGCCGTTTCGCTCATCATCGGTCCCCAACCGGCTTCGTACCAACCTACGGAACCATCGTCGAACCGGATTTGCAGTTGGCCGTAGTTGTAATTGTCGGCGGGAATGTCGTCCGTCAGGCGGGCACCGATGGCCGATACCCACACGGGTTTCGAGCGGGTCATCTGGCACATCACGTCGATGTAATGCACCCCACAATCGACAATCGGGCTGAGGGATTTCATCAGGTTACGATGAACGGTCCACATGTAGCCGTGGCTTTGTTGGTTCAGGTTCATCCGCATCACAAGCGGTTTTCCTAGTTGCTGCGCTTCCTGCACAAACCGCTCCCACGAGGGGTGTACCCGCAGAATATAGCCCACCACCACTTTTCGGTCGGCCCGGCGGGCGGCTTCGGACACGCGCTCGGCCCCCGCAACGGTGTCGGCGAGGGGTTTTTCGATAAACACATGGCAACCCGCTTCGAGAGCCATCACGGCAAATTGCTCGTGGGTGTCGGGGTAGGTCGAGATACACACGGCGTCGGGGCGGGTTTCGGCGAGGGCCGTGGCGTAGTCGCTGTAGAGCGGGTAGCCGCCACCGAGTTTCTCGTTCAGCACGTTTTTGCTGTTGCCGGTCGAAACGATACCGCAGATCGAGAAGCCGTCGAGCAGTTGGTAGGCTTGTGCGTGGGAAGCTCCCATGTTGCCGCAGCCCACGACGAGCACGCGGATAGTTGAAGGTTCGATAGTCATGCCGCAAAGGTAAAGGACGATTCGCTTCTCAAAATCATCAATACGCCAGTCGGCTCAACCATACGCCCAGATTCTGCTGGTATTCAGCGAAGTCGGCCAAATTCTTGTGTTTCCCATCGGGCACGGTTGTAATGAGTTCGGCGGGGTCGCGCCGGAGGAGTTGGGCGAGCTTTAGGCTTTGGTTATAGGGTACAACTTCGTCGTCGGTGCCGTGAAAAAGGTGCATGGGGCAGCGAACGCGGGTAATGCGTTCGTTGGTGGCAAACTCGTAGTTTATGAGCCGTTCATACGGGTACAATGGGGCGTGTTGCCACCACACATCAGGCATGGTGTAGTAGGGGGCTTCGAGCAGGAGCAGGCGGGGGTTGTGGTCGGCGGCTACTTTGGTAGCCAGCCCCGTACCGAGCGAATAGCCATACAAAACCACCTCATTTTCGGGGTATTGTTTCAATACCTGCTGGTACATAAATTCGGCATCGCGGTAGAACGTGGCTTCGTCGAAGGCCCCCGTGCTTTTGCCGTATTGTCGGTAATCGTACATCCAAACGTCGTAGCCCCGACTCGTAAACCGTTCGGGATATTGGCTTCCCCAACGGGCGAGGTTGTCGGCGTTACCGTGGAAAAACAGCACAACACCCCGTTTCTGGTTGGCGTCGGTCGGGAAAAACAAGGCGTTGAGGTTGGCCCCCGGCTCCGGCTCCAGGTTTACTTCCTTGAACGAAAAAGGGAACAGAAAATGGGCCGATTGCGCCAGCGGTACATTGCGAAACAGGATAACCGGATGAAAAAAATAAATCAAAACAAAGCCCAGACAATACAGAGTCAGTAGGGCAAGGAGAAGGCACTTTATGGCATTACTCATATCGTTGTTGGGTATTTGGGTCGTATTTTTGCTTCTCTGGAATAGGTAAAAGTAGCTTGTTTGTGAACACAGTAATCACCTTATTAAAACAGCCGTTTCCTGCTTATACGATACCCAGGCGGCAAACCCTTATTTGCGGGGTCACGGGCCTTTTCATTTTTGCGATTCTCTATGTGCTGGAACCCTTCGGAATCGGCCGGTTTAGTGAAGCCGACAAGCTCAACTATGCTCTTACCTACAGCGGTATCGCCTTTGGGGTTGCCTTTACGTTTACCGTTGTTACGCCACTCTTGTTCAAAACGGTTTACGAAGAGAAGAACTGGACTCTTCAGAAAGAAATTCTTAATGTGTTCGTCGTGGTCATCACGATTTCGTGGATCAACCAGGTAACGCATCATTATACCGATCATTACCCATTGACACTGACCGCCTTCTTGCTGTCAACGTCCTATACGTTGATCATGAGCCTGTTTCCCTTTGCCTTTTCACTCTTGGTCAAACAACGAATGTTGCAGAAAAAAAACGACAAGGCGATTGTCAGTTCTCCTACGAACGGTGCAGATAACCCTCCCAAAATTGTCTTGACAGGAACAGGCGTTGGCGAAATAATTGAATTGACCGAAGGCGATTTTCTCTACATAGCTTCCGCCGATAATTATGCAAAAATCCATTTATGCGAAAACGAAATCATAAGGAGCGTCTTGATTCGCAACACGTTGAAAAATATGGAAGAAAAGCTAAGTCCCTATCCCATGATTGTCCGGTGCCACCGAGGTTATATTGTCAATCTCCGCAAAGTAACAAGAGTGTCGGGTGATGCGCACGGGTTGAAACTATTGCTGGAGGGCGCGTCCGAAGAAATTCTGGTTGGTAAAACCTACTTAACTACAGTGAAAGAGCTTCTTGACTTAACCCCAAATTAATTTTTCGCCCCAAACTCGCCCCAAATTTATGATTTGAGCCGTCTGAACAGGATTTGAGTCGTTTGCTAACCAGAACGTAAATAGGTTTGCCTCGACAAAAAATTGTTCAAACGCAGCATCATGAAAACAAGCTTCCTGGCGATTTTCGCCACTCTAACCATTATTTTCTCCTGCCAATCGGGCCGTAATCTGACCGCTATTCAGCCCAAAGGGGGTAAACTCACCATTCCGGCCAAAGGCGAACTGAGGGTTTGGAACAACCTGCAACACGCCAGCTTTGAGGTGGAGTTGACTAACGCCAACGCGGACCAGTCGTGCGAGGTATATTATGTAAAAAGTAGTGGGACCGAAAAATGGGTTAACCCGTCGCTCATAGCCAATAGTAAGCTAACGGTGAGTATCCCCACTGATGGACACTTGTTCCTGAAGAACTTCAATCCAAACCCCCTCACCATAAGCTACCAGATCAGTGAATAATCGTATTGGCTACCTCTGTTTATTCGCCTTTCTGCTGAGTGCAGCCCCGTGTATGGACAAGATGGCGTTGATACCGAGATTGAGTTTGTGAAGAAAATGGTCGAAACCAACAGCCCCGCTAAATAAGTACCAGCTTCAACATCAGGCATTAAACCCAATATCGCCCATAATTTGTTGCTCGATGTTGCCGAATCGGTCGGTCAGAATATCGCCCAGGATGCGGTGATACTCCTCGAACGAGGGCAAATCATTATGCCCCCCGCCCTGAATGGCGACTAAATGGGCGTTCAGCGGGATAATTTTAGCCAGTCGGATACTCGAACTAAGCGGAATCAGGCGGTCTTTGGTGCCGTGAATAATGTAGACCGGGCACCGCACGTACTTGATCCACTGATCGGTGCGGAGTTTGTAGCGCAGAATAATCGAGATGGGCAGAAAAGGCAAAAACCGGCTCGTCAGGTGCGAGAAACTATAATACGGCGCATCGAGAATGAGCATTTTGGGCCGCGTCACCGACGCCAGCTTGGTCGCGAACCCTGATCCCAGCGACCGGCCGTAGATGACGATCTGATTTTCGGCATACCCAAAATCGAAGCGCATCCGGTGGTAAATATGTTCGCCATCTTTTTTCAGATTGGCCTCCGTACGCTTGCCGAAACTCTTGCCATACCCCCGATAATCGAGCATCAGCACGTCGTAGCCGTAGCGCGTGAAGTCGCGGGCGTATTTCGACCAGCCTTTCACGCTGCGGGTGTTTCCGTGAAAATACATCAGTAGCCCGCGCCGGGGCTTGGTGGCGGTGTAAAACAATAGCCCGTTGATGTGGGCATCGTCGGACATTGAAAAATGCAGTTCCTTGAACGGCGTGTTGTACTTGTACTCGAAATCAGAGGAGAGGGTTTCGGGCTTGAAAATAAACCGTTCCTGAATCCAGTAGGCCAGCAAACACAGCGCGAGATAGCCCGCCAGAACCCAGAGAACCGTTGCAAACGTGAAGCTGAACAGAAGCATAGCCGAAGGGGTGAACAAAGGTTTGGTATTGGGCAAGTTACGAAAGATTCCGGTTTGCCCCGTCAGTGGTCGCAGACCCTAACGCTGGCGATGGCGAACCAGCCTGAATCCGTGTTGGTTCACTGCGTCCTGACCGACAAATTCCGAAACGAGAGCCAGTTGCCGGTCATCAGTACGCCCACGCCGTTGCCGCGCAGGGGCCGGAAGGCAAACGGACTCGTGGGGAGTTCTTTTTCGTTCACGAACACGTGAAGCTGTCGGCCCCGTCGCCACACGGCAATCCGGTTGCGGCCCGAACGGAGCGCGACGGTGGCCCGCGCCAGATGCGCCGATACAAACGTGACGTCGGGCTTGCCATTTACCACCTGCTGCACCAGCACCCGGTTGGGACCGATGAGCCGTATTTGACTGTAATTCAGCGAGTCGGCCACGCCGAACAGCAACCCCCCGGCGGGGTAGGTGTCGGTTTGGGGGAGAAGATCAATCTGGATCAGAAACGTGTCGATTTTGTTCAGATTCAGGCGGTTCGAGAGCGTGACCCAGGCTCGGGCAGCCCGGCTTGTGTCGGCAGATCGACGCTCCAGTTGGTAACCAATAGGTTTGAGAGTGTAGGTGAAACCGGCCCGCAGACCCGTTGGCCAGCCATTGGGGTTTTCCTCCGTAAACGATTCCGAAAAACTTGGGCCACTAGGCGTTCGGAAGGGGAGAACCGCCCCGGTTTCGATGGCCAGCCAATCGCTCGTAGCCGACTCGACCGGGCGTTGCTGCCCGCGCAAAACGAGCGGAAACAGGCTCAAAAAATAGAGCAGGAGCATTTTCGGGAAGTACATTTGATGGTTGGGTAAGGGGCACTATCGGGCAATGTAGAGAAGCATCCGTAAAAACGCAAACCACGCCATGAATTGCGTGGGCTATAATTTCAGGCGGAGTTTGGCTACCGGCACAGCTCCCTGCGTACCCGCCCCCACACTCACCCTCGACTCCCGCCGGACGGGTTGCCGGTTGCGCCAGCCCCAGATCCCGGTCAAGGTTACGTCGGTTAGCCAGATTAGGGCCGCAGCCCGCCCCGCAATATAGGCCCGATGGTGATAGGTGTTGGCGAGTTGGTAGTACGTTTCGCCCTCGCGGGCGTTCTTCTGTCGGGTGTACTGATCGTACCAATGCCGCTCTAATCGGCTCTGATTCAAACCATAAAGCACCAGTCCATAAAACCCGACCGTTGCCAGCGGGCGCAGCCCCACGCGCAGTTTGGGTTGACCGTCCTGGTCGCGATTGACGAACATATTCCCCACGCCCGGCAATAGGGCCGATACCCCCGCCCAACCCGGACCAATGGGCCAGGTGCGACGCTTGCGGGCCGTATTGGTGAGGGCAATGGCATCGAGCGATTCCTTTATGATAGGGCCGGGCAGTTGCAGGCCACGGGCCAACACCCGCACCCGAATGTCGGATTTGATGCGCTGCCCTTCGTCGTACAGGTTCCAGACGATGCGCCGATTAACGCCCGACCGCACGTTTGGTCCAAAATCGCCATATAAAAATTTAGCGTTGGGGTAGAGTTGGCCACCAAAACGGGCTTCGGCCTCGAACCAGACCGAGTCGGCGGGGCCGTTGAGATTATACAGAATTTCGAGCCGTGCCGAGTCGAGCATGCGGATACGCACATCGCTCACCAATCCCTGTGCAAGACTGGTTCGGACAACGAAAAAGAACAGGATCAGGAGGAAGAGGTATTTCATGCGGCAACGAAGAGCATCTGGTCACTACTTATCGAATGCTGATGGTGCGGCTGGTCCGGTACACATCGTCGCAGCCGTTGGCAATCACCATCGTGATGGTGTAGGTGCCGGGGCGCGCATAGTTGTGGTACACGGGATTGCCCACGCGGGTCCGCCCGTCGCCCAAATCCCAGCCTACTGAGCCAACATCGCCAGAGGGGTCGGCGAGTGAAAACTGGACATCGAGCAGGTCTTGCTGGTAGTCAATACCTGCTTGCGGAGGTTGGCACTTTGGGAAATCGAACCGTTCTAAATCGTACGGCTCACAAGCTATGAAAAGGCTGGTTAGTGTTAGTAACCAGCCTGTCCTCATCATCATCACTTCTATGGGTTAGAATCTGCAAACATACAACAATGCAACCATAGGTTACCTGCTTTTTGTGCAGTCAATACTTATGACGGAATGTTGTTAGATAAGTCTCGCATGAATGCTCATTATTTTTTGTAAATTTTTTCTCATTGTTTCGTAGCTTAGAGATTCAGCCCTTTTGAACGCACTAACTCGTGGATAGTTCAATCCCTTCGTATACGACTAAAAAGGCCTCTGTAGGCCAACAGGCACTATTCGACGTTCGGCAAACGGTCGACCAACTCAATTTGATCGGCCTGACTGTTGAGCGCGACGGAACGCTCAGTTATGCCAACCTGTACACCTATCGCGTAACGGCCTGGCAACCCGATGACATTATTGGTCGAAATTTTTTCGATGTCTTTGTGCCCCCCGCCGACCGGGCCAAGCTCGAAAGCGAGTTCGACGAGGCTCTCCGGCGCGGGGGTTTTACGGAGCAGCGTGAGATCGATTTGCTGGCCCGTAGCGGTGCCCTGCGCAACGTGCAATTGAACTCGTTTATCGTGAATCGGTCGGAGGGGAATGTGCATTCGTTCACGATCATCGGCGAAGACGTAACGACCAAAAAACGGGTGGCGTCGGCCCTGTCGTTCACCAACGCGCAATTGCAGGATTTGGTCGATAACACCTCCGACCTGATCCAGCTCGTTACGCTCGATGGCAAGTTCATGTTTGTGAACCGGGCCTGGCGCGAGGTGCTCGGTTATGGCTCCGACGAGGTGGCCGCCCTGACCCTGCGCGAGGTGTTGCACCCCGACTATGCCGACGTGACCCTGCAACGGCTCAAGCGCGTGCAGGAAGGCGAGAAACTGCCGTATTTCGAGACCGTTCTCCGAAATAAACTGGGCAAAACGATTTTTGTGTCGGGCAGCGTGAACTGTCGTTACGACAACGGTCGGCCCACGGCGTTTCGCTGTATTTTGCACGACACGACGAGTAAAATCAGGGCCGAGAAATCGCAAAAGCTCTATTATAGCATTGCCAACTGGACCATCAACACCCGCAACCTCGACGATCTGTACGGCAGGATTCACGAAGAACTGGGTAACATTATCGACGCCCGAAATTTCTTTATCGCGCTCTACGATGGCTCCAAACGGTACCTCTATTTCCCGTATTACGTAGATGAGTACTTCGGAAGCCAACTCCGATTTACGAAACGGCGACTGGGCAACGACCGAACGCGGCCCGGCTTGACCGAATACACGATTCGGGCCGACAAAGCCTTGTTTCTGTACGAGAAAGACATCCGGCAGATGGCCGATGAGCATCAGATCGATCTCTACGGGCAACGACAGCCAAAGGTGATGCTAACGGCCCCCCTGCGCGTGGGTGAGCAGGTGACGGGCATCATCGGCGTGAAGTCGTACAACGACGAGCGTACTTACGGCCCCCGCGACCTCGAACTGCTTGAATTTATTTCGGGGCAGGTGGCACTGGCCATCGCCCGAAAGCAAGACGAGGCCAAGCTGAACAAGCAAACGGCCCGGCTCAACGCCATTTTCGATAGCAGCACGTACCTGATCTGGTCCGTAAACAAGAGCCTGCAACTCACCTCGTTCAACAAGAATTATGCGGCCCTGATCGAGCGAAATCTGGACGAATCGCCCACGATGCTGGGCAGTGCGCCCAATTTGGGCTGGCGCATGATTGGCCCCGATAACCGTAAACTGCTCGAAGACAAATACAAGCAGGCATTCCGGGGGGTGCCGCAGAATTTTGAACTCCGGTTTGATACCAATGACCGCGAAACCTGGCTCGACTTTCAACTGAACCCCATTCTGCTGTCGAGTGGGGCCATTGAGGAGGTGTCGGGCATTGCCCGCGACATCACGAACCGCAAGCGGGCCGAGATCGTGACGCGCCAAAGCGAAGAGAAATTCCGGGGTATTTTTGAGAACCTGCAAGACATTTACTGCCGCGTGGACCGGGAGGGGCGCGTTACGATGATCAGCCCGTCGGTGTACAAACGCATGGGCTACACGCCCGAAGAAGTGCTGGGGCAGGACGTGACGCAGTATTTCGTGGATCAGTCGGCTATTCATCGGGCCATGATTCGGCTGGTGCGGAACCGGAGTTTGCGGAATTTTGAGGTCACACTCCGTCGAAAGGACGGCTCCGAACGGCAGTTTATGTTCAATATGCTGCTCTTGCAGGACGAGAGCGGGCACCCGTCGGTGGTAGCTGTGCTGGCCCGCGACATCACCGAACTCAAACGGCAAGCCGCCGAACTGGTGAAGGCCAAAGAAGAGGCTGAACGTTCGCTGAAGGTGAAAGAGCGGTTTTTGGCCAACATGAGCCATGAAATTCGCACGCCCATGAACGGAGTGATCGGTATGATCGACTTGCTGACCGATACGCCCCTTGATGATGAACAACGCGACTACGTGCGGACCATCAAGCGGTCGAGCGAGACGCTGTTGAATATCCTGAACGACATTCTGGACCTGTCGAAAATTGAAGCGGGCAAAATGCAGTTGCACGAGGCTCCGATTGCCTTTCGCGAGGTATTCGACAAGTTGACGGCCCTGTTTGGGCAACAGGCAGCCTCGAAAAACAACCGCCTGACCTACACCCTGGCCGACGACCTGCCCACATTCGTAATTGCCGACCAAACGCGCCTGCTGCAAATTCTGTCGAACCTCACCTCGAACGCCATCAAGTTTACCGAGAACGGCGATGTGCGGGTGGTGGCATCACTGGTAGGCAAAAAAGGGAAATTCAACCGCATTCGGGTGGAGGTGCGCGATTCGGGTATTGGCATCTCGGCAGAGAACCAGAAGTTGCTGTTCAACTCGTTCAGTCAGGTTGATGAATCGTCGCGGAAATCGTTTGGCGGTACGGGCCTGGGCTTAGCCATCTCGAAAGAACTGGCCCTGCTCATGAAGGGCGAAGTGGGCGTTAACTCGGTGGTAGGGCAGGGGAGCACGTTCTGGTTTGTGATCGAATTAAAAGAAACGGCCATCAGCCCCACGCAACAATCGAGCGAAATGGCCGAGGTCACGCTCGTCAACTTTTTCAAAGATCAGCACCCCCGCGTGTTGCTCGTTGACGACAATGCGACCAACCGCAAAGTGGCGGGCGAAATCCTGCGCAAAGCCGGTTGCGACGTAACCACCGCAGCCAGCGGCCCGGAAGCGATAGTGGACGTTGGACGTTGGATGCTGGATCGGTCCGCCGAAGCGGTTGGATTTACCACCGGCGGTATCCCAAATCCAACCGCTTCGGCGGACCGATCCAACATCCAACATCCAACGTCCCCCTTCGACGTTATCTTCATGGACATTCAGATGCCGGACATGGATGGGGTCGAAACCACGCGTAACCTGCGCGAGCAGTTTGGCAGTTCGTTGCCGCCGATTGTGGCCATGACGGCCTATTCGATGCGCGAAGACCGCGAACGCTTTATCAGTCAGGGGCTTGACGATTACATTGCCAAACCGATTCGGGCGCAGAGCCTCATTGCGAAAGTAAAAGAATTGGTTGATGCGGCCAGCACCAAGCGGGAATCACAGCAGTTGCAACAACGGCAGCAGCAGATTGCCCAGCAAACGATTGAGCAACAGCCGCCGTTGCCGCCCGTACTGGACGAAGAAATTGTGCGCCAACTCCGCGATTTGGGTGGTCAGGAACTGGTCGATTCGATTATGGAGGAGTTCGTGATCGAGGCTACCGAACTCGTCAACGGGGCCAACGACGCCTTCGCGTTGGGCGACATTCCGACTGTAAAAAGCCACCTGCACACGCTCAAGGGCAGCGCGGGCACTATCGGGGTGGCGCGGGTAGCCGAGATTGCCCGACTAGCCGAAGGTAAGCTCAAACTGAGCGACACCAGTCAACTGGGCGAGGAGCTAAACGCCTTAAAACGAGCGTTTGAGGAATTTTTAATGACCCGCGAAGGATAGGAACGCGGATTAAACTGATTTAACGGATGTACGCGGATTTTTTTGTCATCCCGACGCAGGAGGGATCTAGCTTGTTTACACACAACTTGGTAGCAAGCGGAGTAGATCCCTCATACTTCGGGATGACAAAACTCCTCATCAAGTCCGCGTGCCATTCTAATGATTCAAATCAACCCCAATCTCACCCCTACCGATCTTACCCAAAAACTAGCCCGACTCTGGGAGCTTTCGGGCGAGAAAATTCGCCTGATCGACAACCAGTATGACACCGCAAAAGGCTCCCCCGTGTTCACTGCTGCGGGTAAATACACCACACGCGGCTGGACCGAATGGACGCAGGGGTTCCAGTATGGCTCGGCCCTGTTGCAGTTCGACGCAACGGGCGACGACTGGTTTTTGAACTACGGGCGACAGAAAACCGTGGAGCTAATGGCCCCGCACGTGAGCCACATTGGCGTACACGATCATGGGTTCAACAACGTCAGCACCTACGGCAACCTGTTGCGGCTCATGCGTGAGGGTAAAATGCCCCACAACGAGCATGAAGCCAATTTTTACGAGTTGGCCCTGAAAATTTCGGGGGCCGTTCAGGCAAGCCGCTGGACCCCGATTCAGGGCAAACAGGGCCATGCCGGAGCGGGCTTTATTCACTCGTTCAATGGGCCACACTCGCTCTTTGTCGACACCATCCGGTCGTGCCGGGCGTTGGTGCTGAGCCACAGTCTGGGCCACGTGTTTCAGGCCGAAAACGATGCCCGAATCAACCTCCTCGACCGGGCCATCCAACACATGCAAGCCACCGCTGACTACTCCGTTTTCTACGGCGAAGGTCGCGACAGTTACGACCTGTGGGGGCGCACGGCCCATGAGAGTGTGTTCAACACAAAAGATGGCAATTTCCGTTGCCCCAACTCACAACAGGGCTACACGGGCTTCACGACCTGGACGCGGGGCCTGGCCTGGGCGATGTGTGGCTTCGCCGAACAACTCGAATACCTCGCCACCCTACCTAACAGCGATGTAGATTCGCTAGGTGGACGCGACGCCATTGAAGCCATGTTGCTCAAAGCAGCCCGCGCCACCTGTGATTTTTACATCGAACACACCCCCACCGATGGCATCCCGTACTGGGACACGGGCGCACCCAACCTGCACCGCCTGGGCGATTACCTCGCCCGCCCCGCCGACCCGTTCAACGACCACGAACCCGTCGACAGCACCGCAGCGGCCATTGGGGCGCAGGGGTTACTGCGATTAGGAACGTATTTGGGAACAGAGGGCGAACGCTACTGGCAGGCGGGCCTAACGGTGCTGAATACCCTGCTCGATGAGCCGTATTTAAGCACCAACCCGGACCATCAGGGCCTGTTGCTCCACTCCATTTACCACCACCCCAACGGCTGGGACTATGTACCCAACGGCAGTAAGATTCCCAATGGCGAGTCGAGCATGTGGGGCGATTATCACCTCCGCGAACTTGCTCTTTATGTGCAACGCGTAGCGAGTAATGAGCGGTACTATACCTTCTTTAATTGTCTGTAATGAATGGAACGCGGATCAATGCGGATTTTTGTCATCCCGACGCAGGAGGGATCTAATCTGTGTGTAATCAAATTGAGAATACCAGAAGTAGATCCCTCCTTCGTCGGGATGAAAAAAAATCCGTGTACATCCGTGTCATCCGTACGGTCCGACGCTTCGGTTCCCATTAAAAACTATGAGTGCGAAATACAAACCCCAATACCCCCGCATGGCGCAGCTCAAAACGGCTGACGACCTGCGTACCTACCTGACCACCAACGGTATTGACCTGCCGTTCGATGATACGTTGATGCCCCCTGCCGAAAGTCCGTTCGGGCAGGCAATTCCCCTGAAATCGGGCCGCACGATTGGCAACAGCCTGTGCATTTTGCCGATGGAAGGCTGGGACGGCACCACCGACGGGCGACCCTCGTCGTTTACGCGCAACCGCTGGCACAAGTTCGCCGTGAGCGGAGCCAAATTGCTGTTTGGTTGCGAGGCTGTTGCCGTCGCCCACGAAGGCAAAGCCAATCCTAATCAACTCGTGCTGAACGAGGAGACGTTTGATGATTTTGTCGATCTGCGCCAACAACTCCTAACCGACCATGCCGAGAAATTTGGGCGCACGGATGACTTGTTGATTGGCCTGCAACTGACGCACTCCGGGCGGTTTTGTAAGCCCAAAAGCCACAAGCAATTTGAGTCGAAAATTCTGTATGCACACCCGTTCCTGAACGCCAAATTCGGGATGGAACCGGACTATCCCGTGCTTACCGATGCCGAAATCGACGGGATTATTCAGCAGTATGTCGATGCCGCCGTGCTTGCCCAAAAGGCTGGGTACGACTTTGTGGATGTGAAGCATTGCCACGGGTATTTGGGTCACGAGTTTCTGAGTGCCGTTGACCGGCCCGGCAAATACGGCGGCAGTTTCGAGAACCGCACCCGCTACCTGCGCGACATTGTGGCCGGAATTCGGCAGGCCGCACCGGGGCTTGAAATGGGCGTTCGGTTGAGCGCGTTCGACCTGCTGCCGTTCAAAAAAGGCGCGGAGGATATGGGTACGCCCGAAACCGCCGAACAGTACCCCTACGCGTTTGGGGGCAACACCGACGGCCTGACCGTCGACCTGACCGAGACTAAGCAATTGCTGGCCCTGATTGAGTCGCTGGGCATTCAGTTGGTGTGCATTACGGGCGGTAGTCCCTACTACAACCCCCACCTGATGCGCCCCGCCCTGTTCCCCCCCTCCGACGGCTATCTGCCCCCCGAAGACCCGCTGTTGGGCGTAAAACGCCAAATCGACGTGACCCATGCCCTCAAACAGGCGTTTCCGAATCTGGTGATTATTGGCTCGGGCTATTCGTATTTGCAGGAGTGGTTGCCCAATGTGGCGCAGTACGTGTTGCGAACGGGCATGGCCGACAGCGTGGGGTTTGGTCGCATGGTGCTCTCGTACCCGACCATGCCCGCCGATATGGTGGCTGGAAACACGCTCACCCGCAACCTGATTTGTCGAACGTTTTCGGACTGCACCACCGCCCCCCGAAACGGCTTGATATCAGGTTGTTACCCACTCGATATATTGTATAAAAAGCTACCCGAAGCTGAGGAGTTAAAGGCGTTGAAGGTATGAAAAAGGTTGCCTTCGTAACCGGCGGGAGCCGGGGCATCGGCTACGGGATTGCCGAACATTTGGCCCGCGCCGGATTTGATCTGGCCATCAATGGCTTACGGCCCGAAGAAGCCGCGCAGGAGGCTCTGAACCGGTTGCGGGCGTTGGGTGCGGAGGTGCTCTACTGCCCCGGCGACGTGGCTTCGACTGATGCACGGGCCGCGATGCTGGCGCAAATTAGGGAGCGGTTTGGGCGGCTCAACGTGCTGATAAACAACGCGGGGGTGGCCCCAAAGGAGCGTCGCGATATTCTGGAAGCGACCGAAGAAAGCTTTCAGAATGTGCTCACGACCAACTTGCAGGGGGCGTATTTTCTGACACAGGCAACCGCCAACTGGATGATTGCCCAACAAACCGAACAACCCAATTTCTGGGGCTGTATCGTCAATGTATCGTCGGTGTCGGCAACGGTGGCGTCGGTCAATCGGGGCGAATATTGCGTGGCGAAGGCCGGGCTGAGCATGGCGACGCAGTTGTTTGCGGCCCGACTGGGGGAGTTCGATATTCCGGTTTATGAAGTGCGTCCGGGCGTTATCCGAACCGATATGACATCGGGCGTAACCGACAAATACGATAAGCTCATTGCCGAAGGTCTCACCGTCCAAAAACGCTGGGGCCTTCCCGACGATGTTGGTCGCGCTGTTGCCGCCCTCGCCCGTGGCGATCTGCCTTATTCGACCGGGCAGGTGATCCAGGTCGATGGTGGATTGACGCTAGCGAGACTTTGAAATAAATAGTAACCACGGAGTACACGGAGGATTTTGTCATCCCGACGCAGGAGGGATCTACTTCAATAACATCCAACTTGCGAGTAACAGAAGTAGATCCCTCCTGCGTCGGAATGACAAAACCAACACGTGGATAAAAACTCCGTGTTACTCTGTGCCGGGCCGCCGGTGCGGTTAAACTAAACCCTTTTTAACTATGCAAAATCGTAGAGAATTTATCAAAACAGCCGCCACCGGCTCGTTGGCCGCGCTGACCCTGCCAACCATCATCCCTGCCCGGGCGTTTGGGGCTAACGACCGTATTCGGGTGGCCGTGATTGGCGTAAACGGGCGCGGCACCGATCACATCGCAAACTTCTCTAAGTTGCCGAATGTAGAAGTAGCTACGCTGTGCGATGTTGACAAGGTTATCCTGGCCAAACGGGCCGATGAGTTTGAGAAAAAGCATGGCCGTAAGGTGCAGATGATGGAAGACCTACGGCAGGTGTACGACGACAAGAACATCGACGCCGTGAGTATTGCCACACCCAACCACTGGCACGCGCTGGCGGCTATCTGGGCGATGCAGGCTGGGAAAGATGTGTACGTCGAAAAGCCCGGTTCGCACAACCTGCGCGAGGGTCGGCGGATGGTTGAGGCTGCCGCTAAGTACAACCGGATTGTGCAGCACGGGGTACAATTGCGTAGCTCGGCGGCCATCCGCGAGGCCATCCAGCACCTGCGCGACGGACTGATTGGCAAGGTCTACATGGCGCGGGGCATTGTCTATAAATGGCGGGCCGATATTGGTAATCAGGGTACTGGACCCATCCCCGAAGGTCTCAATTGGGATCTGTGGCAGGGACCTGCGCAGGCCAAACCATTCAGCAAAAACTACGTCCATTACAACTGGCATTGGTTTTGGGACTACGGCAACGGCGACATTGGCAATCAGGGCATCCACGAAACAGACCTCTGCATGTGGGGTCTCGACGTAGGCCTGCCCGAAGAAATTACCTCGGCGGGGGGCAAATTCCTGTGGAGTGATTGCAAGGAAACACCCGAAACGCTCACCTCGACCTACAAGTACCCCAAACAGGGCAAAATTCTCCAGTTTGAGGTGCGCCCCTGGATGACGAACAAGGAAGACGGTGTAGAAATCGGCAACTTTTTCTTCGGCGACAAAGGCTACATGGTCGTCAACGGCTACAACGACTACAAGACGTTTTTGGGCCGCGAACGTCAGCCCGGCCCCGCCCGTACCGCCGGTGGCGATCACTACCTGAACTTTATAGAGGCCGTTCGTTCCCGCGACAAATCGAAACTACACGGCCCCGTCGAAACAGCGCATTTGGCCTCGGGACTGGCGCATCTGGGTAACGTTGCCTACCGATTGGGCCGCACGCTGAAATTTGATCCGGTCAAAGAAGAGGTTATTGGCGACTCGCAGGCCAACGCTATGCTCACCCGCAAATACCGCGCACCCTACGCCGTGCCGCAGCACGTTTAGTTTTTAACCACAGAGTACACGGAGTTTTGGCACAGAGTTTCACGGAGAGGCAACATAAAAACTTTGTGCAACTCTGTGCCAAAACTCCGTGTACTCTGTGGTAAATTTTTCCATAACTCTATGATCTCCGAAACGCAAACAACCCCTAAGTCCCTTACCCAGCAACTGCTGCAACTGCCCGTGATGGTGGCAGCGTTGGGTTATCTGGTCGATATGTACGACCTATTTTTGTTCAGCGTTGTGCGGGTGCCGAGCCTCAAAGCACTGGGCACCGCCCCCGACCGGCTCCTGCCCGACGGCATCATGCTTCTGAACATGCAAATGGCCGGGATGCTGCTTGGTGGCATTTTCTGGGGTGTTCTGGGCGACAAACGCGGACGGCTCTCGGTGTTGTTCGGGTCCATCCTGATCTATTCGCTGGCCAATATCGGCAACGGGTTCGTCACCACCCTCGACCAATACGCCCTGCTGCGGTTCGTGGCCGGGGTCGGTTTGGCGGGCGAGTTGGGCGCGGGCATCACGCTCGTGACCGAGGTGCTCCCCACCCGAATCCGGGGGTATGGCACAACCATCGTTGCGACGATGGGCGTGTTGGGAGCCATTCTGGCTTACTTCGTGGCCGACTGGTTCGATTGGCGCAATGCCTACTTCGTGGGGGGCGGACTTGGCCTATTATTGCTCCTGTTGCGGGTTAAAATTCTCGAATCGCCCGCGTTCGAGACGGTCCGGGCCAAACAAATTAAGCGGGGCGACCTGCTGATGCTGTTCTCCGACAAAACCCGGTTTCTGAAATACCTCCAATGTATTCTGGTTGGGTTGCCTATCTGGTTTGTGGTGGGGATTCTGATCACGTTTTCGCCGGAATTCGGGCAGGCAATGGGCCTCACCGAGCCGGTGGTGGCGGGTAAGGCCGTGATGCTCACGTTTGTGGGGCAAACCTTCGGCGACATTGCGAGTGGCTTGCTGAGTCAGCGGTGGCAAAGCCGCAAACGGGCCATTCGGGCGTTTGTGGGGCTGTCGTTCGGGTTCGTGCTGGTCTATTTGCTGGCCCCAATCAGCGAACTAAACTCGTTCTATCTGTTGTGTATTGCCCTCGGTTTTGCCAATGGCTACTGGGCCTTGTTCGTGACCATTGCGGCCGAACTGTTCGGGACCAACCTCCGCGCTACGGTCGCAACCACCGTACCCAACTTTGTGCGGGGAGCTGTTATTCCGCTCGCAGCGTTGTTTGTGTTCGGCAAAGCGCAGGTAGGCGTTCTATACAGCGCGTTGGGCGTGGGTGTGTTGGTTGTTGGGCTGGCGTTGTGGGCGTTGAGTTCAATTGAGGAGACGTTTCACAAAGAGTTGAACTACGTCGAGGACTAGGAAACTGTTTGAAAATTAACTTTGAATAAGGCTAAAAATACCCCCAACCGACCCGTCGGACCGCCCCTAAAGGGGGCTTTGTCTGACGTGGAAATAAGCCCCCTTTAGGGGCGGTCCGACGGGTCGGTTGGGGGTATTTTTAGTCAGTTTCTACGAACATGCAAAACCGTCGAACCTTCCTGAAAACAGCGGCTGCGGCTATGATAGCCCCCGCGCTGCTGCCCCCCAAGAAGCCACTGTTGGCGTTCTCAACCCTCGGTTGCCCCGGCTGGACGCTCGATCAGGTACTGGCCTGTGCCGTCACGAACAGGTATCAGGGCGTTGAGCTGCGCGGCATCAAAGGCGAACTCGATTTGCCCAAATGCCCCGATCTCAGTTCACCGGAGCGGATCAACGCAACCCGGCAGAAACTGGTAGACAAAAACGTGAGCGTTGTGAACCTTGGCTCGTCGGCTAATCTACATTTTGTCGATCCCAAAAAACGCACTGACCAACTCGACCATGCTAAACGATTTATCGACTTGGCGCAGGAACTGAACTGCCCGTTTGTGCGCGTGTTCCCAAACGATTTGCCGCCCGATCAGGACCGTGCCCAAACGCTGGACCTCATCACGTCGGGACTGGCCGAACTGGGCGATCACGCCCGAAATGGCCGCGTGAGTGTGTTGCTCGAATCGCACGGGAAGGTGATCGAAAGTCCGATGCTCAAGCAAATCATGACGGGGGCCAACCGGCCTAACGTGGGGCTGATCTGGGATATCGTCAATATGTGGTCGGTGACGAAAGAGCCGCTTGCGGAGGTCTACAAAACCCTAAAACCCTACATCCAGCACGTTCATGTCAAGGACGCCAAACTGGTCGACGCGAAGCTGCAATACACCCTGACGGGCGAAGGTGAAATGCCCCTTGCTGAAGCCATTCGGTTGCTCCGGGCGGGTGGCTACGAAGGCTACTACAGTTTTGAGTGGGAAAAAATGTGGCACCCCGACCTGCCCGACCCCGAAATTGCACTTCCGCATTATCCGAAGGCCATGAATGCGTATTTTTAGGGCGAAAACAACCTACATAAAATCACCATGACCAAATCGGACATCGCCGTACTGCCCCAGTTTTTCGACCGCTACATCAATCTGGCTCCCGACATCGACCTCATCGACGCGCTACAAGCCGGGGCCTCACTCGAAACACTGCTGCCCCTGCAAACACTCGAAAATCTGGGCGACTATCGGTACGCGCCAGGAAAGTGGACCGCCAAAGATATTGTTCAGCACCTGATTGACACCGAACGGATTATGGCCTATCGGTCGCTCCGGTTTGCCCGGAACGACAAAACATCGTTGCCCGGCTTCGAGGAGGATAATTTCGCCCTACACGCCCACGCGTCGCGCCGGAACCTGACCGATCTGTACGACGAGTTCACGTTGCAACGCCAGTCGACTCTGGCCCTGTTTCGCAGTTTCGATAACGAAATGCTACAGCGCACGGGCATTTGCTTCAATCAGACGATCTCGGTGCTGAGTCTGGGGTTTGTGTTGGTAGGTCACCCCATCCACCACGCTAACATTGTGCGGGAGCGTTACCTCTAATCGCGAACGGGAAACTGTTTCAGTTGCTTATCAAGGTCGGCAATGGCGGTTTTAAGTTGTTTCACATCGGGGGAGAGCGTGAGATAAAATGGCTGTTTGTCGCCGAATTGCCAGCCGGGTTTGGCCTCGTGTGAAAGCTTCAGGCGGAGGTCGTAACCGTCATTTTGAGCAGAAAAATCGCTGAAACTAAGTTCAGGTTCAACAAATGTGATCCGGCGCGACTGCTGTTTATGATCGACCACCGAACGCATCCAATCGCGGAGGATCTCCATTTCCCAAGTCGAGAGAACGGGGGCCGCCTGCGCCCATTCGTGGTTCTGGTGGCGCGTGCGCAGGTGTACGAGTAAGCCGTTTCGCTCCAGGAACCGGGGCGAATCGCTGTATTCATAGTCTAGGATTGTGAGTTCAAAAGAACCCGTTGGGCCGGTGAGTGTCATGGTTCGATGAAGGTTATTGACAGGATTAAAATCTACAGATTTTAAAGGATAAATTTACGCATAAACCCTTGATATACCGCCTTTGTGAGATTAAAATTAGGCTCTTCACAAAAACCCGTTCAGGCACGTTATTTTTTGGGTTTTGGGATTTATGACTAATTTCACCACCGAATCAAAAGCCAATTTCGGTTTACCCCATGTCAGCCAAGCGCGTACTGATTGCTGAAGACAGTTCGGTTATTCAAAACCTAGCTCGCAAAATATTAGAATTCCAGAATTACGACATCACCGCCGTGAAAAACGGGGAGCAGGTGATGCAGATTTTGGCCAAAGAAGATTTTAACATCCTGTTGCTAGACATCAACATGCCCGTTATGGACGGTATGGAGTGTGTGCGGCAGGTGCGGGCCTTGTCCGACAAAACCAAGGCCGAAGTGCCCATTGTGGCCATAACGGGCAATGCTAAAAACTACACTGAAGAGGAGTTCAAAACAGCCGGTTTCAACGACGTGCTTGTAAAACCCCTCAACTTCGACCGGCTCGTGGAGGTGGTTAATCAATTGACGGACAAGTAAGCAGTATGCAGTGAACAGTAGGCAGTCGCTTCGGGTGCTTACTGCCCACTGCCCACTGCCCACTGCAAACTATGCTCATTACTCTCCTCGGAACCGGAACGTCGTCGGGTGTGCCGATGATTGGCTGCGAGTGCGCGGTCTGTCGGTCGGTCGATTTTCGCGACAAGCGACTACGTACGTCGGTGCATGTTCAGGTTGGGGGAAAGAGCCTGCTCATTGACACGGGGCCGGACTTGCGCCAACAGGTGTTACGGATGGGCCTGACCCACCTCGACGCCGTTCTGTTCACCCACGAACACAAAGACCACACGGCAGGGCTAGACGAGGTTCGGGCGTTTAATTTCCGGCAGGGCGAAGAAATTCCGGTCTTTGGCCGGGCGTCGGTGCTCGAGCAACTCCGGCGCGAGTTTGCCTACGTCTTCGCCGATTTCAAATACCCCGGCACCCCCCGCATCAGCACCCACGCCATCACAAACGAGCCGTTTGAGGCTGCTGGTATCTCCATCGTTCCAGTTGAGGTTTGGCACCACAAACTGCCCGTGTTCGGCTTCCGCATCGGCGATTTCTCGTACCTCACCGACCTCAACGCCATCAGCGACGACGAGCTTGCCAAAGTGCGCGGTACCCGGATTTTGGTTCTCGACGCGCTTCGGCGCGAACCCCACCTCTCACACTTCACATTGCAACAGGCTCTTGACCTCGTGGAACGCATCGGCCCCGAGCGGACGTACCTCACCCACATTAGCCACCAAATGGGCCTCCACCGCGAGGTCGAACTGGAATTGCCCCCGAATGTACGGCTTGGTTACGATGGCTTACAGATCAGGCTGTAGCGGATATTCCTATTTATGGATGAGAGTCAATCTGGACAAATTTGCAATCGGATTGCAAATTTGTCCAGATTGACCGCTAATATTGTCTATGTTTGACCGTCACTTGACTCCCAAACTGCGGCAACTAGCCTCGCAGTATCCAGTTGTAACATTGACCGGCCCGCGTCAATCGGGTAAGTCAACGTTGGTTCAGTCGGTATTTCCCGATTTGCCCTATGTGCTGTTAGAAGACCCCGACGTTCGGACACTGGCCCAGACTGACCCGCGAGGATTTCTGGCTAACTACCCCAACGGAGCCATCTTCGACGAAGTGCAGCGCGTTCCTGATCTATTTTCCTATTTGCAAGGCATTGTTGACCGCCGAATCGCCAACCGCCCCTATATTCTGACGGGGTCTCAGAACTTTCTATTGCTGGATCAGATAAGTCAAAGCCTGGCGGGTCGGACGGCTGTGCTGCGTCTGTTGCCTCTAAGAGGTTGTTTAGGATTGCGTTTCACGAATTTTTCTGGACATCAGCCGGATCATTGTCCAGTAGATAATAGACTCAGCATGAGACTCTTTAGTC
>RDXN01000057.1 GCA_004292855.1 Cytophagales bacterium | reverse complement strand
CCCAGAAACTGACGACGATTGATCGTATTTTTTGACGATGATTTCATGGGGTGCTTATTTTTGAATGTTGAACTCGGAGCTTGACCCGATCAGGTAAGCAGCCATTTTGATGCGGTCGGTTTGCCAGTTGGCGTTGGCCGTCGTGATCTTGAGAACGGCCTCCCGAATGTTCTGAAAACTGCGCGGCCGAAGCGTGCCACCCGTCATGCGGGTCGACAACCGCCGAATCAGGGCGTCGGGGTCGTTGGCCAGCGGGATTTCGCCGGAGAAATCGAGTTTGAGCGCGTTTTGTGGTGTTGCTCCCCAGCGCGAAATCTGGTTCTCCACCGAATTGAGCAGGTTATTCTGCGTTTCGATGGCCGTTACTGCCGTCAGAATCTGAAATTCGGGGGCGTACAGGTTCAGCGCGGTCAACTCACCAAAAGGCCGGTAGTTGGGCGAGTAAAAATTAAATACACTCGGCGACTGAAACGGCTCCTGCAAATAGAAATCGTACATGTAGGTAGCACTCTCGTAATCGCCACTTTGCGGCTGGGCGTTGAACGTCTTGGCCATGTTCATGAGCGTCATGTACGGCTCGCGCATTTTGCCAAAAGCCGGGTCCAGCGTCTTGTCAAATGAGCGGGCTTCGGGGTCCAGCAAAATGGCTTTCACCACCGCCCCCATATCGCCCCGAACACCGGAACCGTTGTTGTTGAACGCGCCCGCCACCCGGCTGATGTAGGCCGGGCTGGGGTTCGACGTAACCAACCGCTGAATGAGCAACCGCCCGATAAACGGCCCCACGTTGGGGTGGTTAAACAGGTTGTCGATAGCCGCGTTCACGTCGAGCATCCCCTGCACCTGCGTGTTGGCCCCGTTGTACGTACGGGCGGGCAGCACGGTTCCGCGCAACAACGTTTTGGCGTCCATGTCGTGTTCCCGATCCCACACCTTCATCGGATACAGGTAGCTTTCGCCCGAATAATCGAACTCTGTGGTTGTGGGGCCACCATATTGAAAACCCGTGAAAACCCGCGCAAACTGGGTTATGTCGCGGTTGGTGTACGTCGGAATGGGCTGACCATTGCCGTCGAGCTTGCGGGTGCCGTCTTGGTTCAACTCCCACAACCCGATGCTGAACAACTGCATGATCTCGCGGGCGTAGTTCTCGTCGGGGAAGCGGTTGATGCTGGGGTCGGGTTTGCGGTTGCCCACGTGGCTCAGGTACACGCCCATGCAGGGGTGCATCGTCACGTCGAACAGTAACTGGCGGAAGTTGCCAAACGCACCATCCATGAGCCGGTCGTAGTAATTGGTAACCCCTTCCGAATTGACCAGCAGGGCATCTACGTTCTGCGAGATCACAAAAATCTGGAGCAGCGAATACGTAACCCGCTGACGCAACACGTCCGTCTGCACCGTGCCCCCACCCGGTGGGTTCCGCCGACGCATGGCCTGTGTCCAAAGCGCAATTTTGGTCGATGGGTGAAATACGTCTTTGCCAGCCGCCCGCCGGGCTTGAATCACAGGTTGCAGATACCCTTTCGGGCGCGTAATCTGTTGGTTGATCCACCCCTCGAAACCGAGGGCTTTCACCTCGGCCAACTCGTCGGGGTCGGCCCCGAAACCGGCCTGAATCAGGAACCGGGTGGCCTCGTCGTCGGTTGGAGAGCCGCTGTTATCCAGCAAGTTAATCGACACCGAGTTGTTGCCCGACACCGTAAATCCGGCTGACGGCTGCACCTGTACCTGCACTGTTTCGGTGGGTTCGGTGAGGCCATCGGTCAAGGGGCGAATCTGCACCCACACCTCGCGGGCACCCACCGGAATGGTCACGCTCGACCCGGCAGAGGACGCATAATCGACGGCTTTCGTGGCCGACCCGCCAAACGTGATGGGCACCGTTACGGCCCGCACGCCCCCGCTCCGACGAATCACGACCGTGGCCGGTTGGGGCCAGCGTTCGTTGAGGTCCGACGTCAGGGTCGAAATAGAGATAACATCCTGGGCATTGGTGGTAAAGCTGGCCAGACCAACAAGGCCGAACAGAGCTATCCACTTGCTATTTTTGGGCATTATGTAGTTCATTGCTTGACGATTTTTCGGTTTACCACACCTTGCACTTCATTGCTGATTCGGACCACGTATAACCCCGTATTCAGCTCACTCACCGTAAGTTGACTCCGGTCGGTCACGTGTTCGTGTCGGCGCATCACCCGGCCATCCGACCCGATAATCTCCACCGTCGATTCGGTCAACAGGCCCACCACGGTCAGTTCCTGGCTTACGGGGTTCGGATAGACCTGCACACGGACATTTTCTGGCTCGCTCACGGCCACGCGGGCTGATCCCGGCACCACATACGGCGCAATGTTGACCCCGCCAATGACGGTGATGGCCGAAATGCCCGGCCCGGTCCAGCCAACGGCCACGTTATCGCCCCCACCGCCTTCTTTGTGCAAAATCTCGACGTAGTATTTCTGACCGGCGACCAGATTCATCACCGCCGATTTTTGGCTGGGGTACTTCGTCCACAAACGCGATGTGGTCCACCCGGCCACGAAGGCAATGCGGGTTTTATTGGCCGGATTGTCGTTGCTGCTCAAGTGCAGATCAACATAGTCGTCACCGGCCACGTAGAATGTGTACGCTCCTGTTGTTGAAGGAATTACGTAGCCCCTGATTCTGGCCCCATACGAATCGGCCCAATTAGTTGGCCCTTCGAGCGAAGTCAAAATGGCGGTTCCACTGGGCGGTTGAGCCACCGGAATCAGGCTGGTTTCGTTACCGGAAACGCCCGACCAGAACTCCCGAATAATCTTACCCGTATTGGCTACGGGCGGGTTGCTCACCGTACCCGATGAGCCAAAAACGGCGAGGTCATACGCCCCCGCAGCCCCGTTTCGGTTGCCCACCCCCGTCGATTCGTAAAAATTTGTCGGACCATAGACATACACCCTGAATTCAACGGTTCCGGTCAGGCTGTTGTGGTTACTGATGGTCAGGCTTTGGAGAGCCGCGCCCTGCCCGTCCTGACCCGTAAACGTGCCGAGTTGCGCGCCCGACGAAAACCCGTTCACGCTCGAAAAGACTACAAACGTCCGGCTCACATTCTGGCTCACCGGGCGAATGTCTACTTTATTGATCGTCAAATTCTTGCCAGCAACCGGCGCGACCCTGAACGAGAAAAAATCGTTACCCGACAGCGCGCCCGCGAGGTTGGTAGCCGTTTGTTCGGTTCCGGTGAGGCCGTTGCCGAGGTAGTTGATAACGGCTAAACCCGCTCCCAACTGTGCCGTTGCCGTGCCGACGTCGGCTACTTTGGTTGTGGCTAGCAGGTTGTTTTGCCCGCCTTTTCCGGCGAAATCCCACAGGGCTAACGCCGTTCCCGATGTACCCGTACTGCTGGTTGGGCTGGTGGGGGCCGTCACGGTAATGGTCCGGGTGACGGGGTCGCTCAACAGATTGTTGTTGTCGCGCACGCGCAATGTTACGGTGAAAATGCCCGTCGCGGTGAACGAGTGCGAGGGAGCCGCAACGGACTGATTGGCACTGCCATCGCCGAAGTTCCACTCGTAGCCAGCAATGGTGTTGCCCGCGTCGGGGTCCGAGGAGCCGTTGGCGTTGAACGACACCGCGAGCGGGGCCACCCCACTGCTGGTCGATGCGTTCAGCACGGCTACCGGCTTCTGGTTCACGGTGGGGGCCGTAATAACCACGCTGCTAGTGGCGGTTCTGTTGCCGTCGGCGGTGGTCACGGTGATGGTCGCCGTACCGGCTCCTACACCAATGATTAACCCGTTGTTATCGACGGTGGCCACGGCGGTGTTGTTGGAGGACCAACTAACCGTTTTGTTGGAGGCATTGGCAGGCAACACGGTGGCTGTTAACTGGGCCGAGTTACCAACCAACATCGTCGTGCTGCCGGGGCTGACGGTTACGCCCGTTACGGCCACCACGTTGGCATCAACCGTTACGGCAATGTCGTCCAGGGTCAGCAAACCGTTGTTGGGGGCTGATTTATACAGAAAACCGATGTAGTACGTACCGGTAGCCGGGGCCACAAACGACGACGTGTTGGTTTGGTAGGCTCCATTAGCGATAGCCCCCTGGTTAAAGAGGGTGTTGGTCATGGCAGCGGCTCCTACCTGCGTGCCCCAGCGTACTTCCAGGCCCTGCGGCCCGGCGGTGGTGGCGGTTTTGAAGCTGACCTGATAGGCCGTGCCGCCCACCAAACTCAAGCCCGGCGTGTAGAGCCAGGTTTGGCCCGTCACAAACGGAGCCGAGTTGAACGCGGCTTTGCTGCCCGTGGCCGCGCTTACCCCGTTGCTCGTTTGCCAGAACACGTCGGCAAACGAATTACTCACGTTTTCCCGGCGCATGTTGCGGGGCAAAGCATTATCGAGCGCGGCCTCGAACCCTTCCGAATACGGCACCGAGGCCACCGTGGGCGTCTTGAAACTCATGACCCGCCAAGGCGAGCCGCAGCCGTTGCGCACATACACATAATACGCCTGGTTCGGCACCAGCCCCGTGAGCGTGACCTCCGTTTGGCCGGTGTTGGTGAGGGTGTTGGGCACCACCTCCATATTGTTGATGGCATACTGATACCCACCCGAACCCGCCCGGCCCGTCCACTGGATAGTAGCCGCGTTTTGGGAGTAGGCCACTGTCCGCAGGCCCGCCGGAGCCGCACAAGTCGAGGGGGTGAAGCGATAGACCTGCCCAGTGGCGGGTCGGTCGGCGATGGTTTCGGTTTCGAGGGTGCTGCTAACGGGGGGCGAACTACCCGCGTTGCCTAGCGACAAATACGCAACGGTCTCTTCGTCGAGGAGGGCGGCACCGGTTTCGGCGGTGATACCGATGGAGGCCGAGCGGCCACTCCCCCCTATGTTGCTCTCCTGACGGCAAACAAACTCAACGACATTCGTGGTCTCGTAAAGTTTGAGCTGGAAGGATAGCGCGGGCGATCCACCCTGCCAGGCCATGTTTTGCCACTGCGCCGTGAAGACCCGGTTAGGGGCTGCGCCTTCCGTTTTGTAGGTCAGGTCAGCCGCGTTGGTAAAGGCCAGATTATCCCAAAACGGGGCCAGCGCGGGGCGGGTTGCGCCCCGAAAACCCGTCGCGGCCCGCAACTCGTTTTGGTCGTAGGTCGGGTCAGTTGAGCTGGCTAAGTAGGGTGCGCCGAGTGAGGCTACACCATTGGCGTTGAGGTGAATAGCCGAATAGTTGAGGCCATTATACTGGAAGCTGAACCCAATGGGCACGTTGTTGGCAAAGGCCTCATCGAGCAAGGTTTTGCCGCCGGGGTTAGCCGCCGTGAGCGCGGCTGTGGTGGCTCCGCTCAAGGGCGTGTAGGTGCCCGACGAGCCGGAAAACGAGTAGTCTACCTGGGCCTTCGCGACGCACCAGTGCATGACTAAGAAGAATAGTAATACCAGTTTTTTCATGCTAGTTGATGGTTGATAGAACGATTAAATTGAATTAATTAGTTGATAATGAGATTTCTGATCGGAGGGCTGGTGCAGGTATTTTTGCGTTATTATCGTATGGACTTAGTCACAGGTGTAAATGTTAAGCAATGTATGGCGAGTATAGGTACTGGCTGGGTGGGTCTGGGTGGATTGAGGTAGTAACACAATTGCCGAATCACGTCCTTTGCGTCATGACCACTCAACTATTCCTGTCGACAACGGCCCTGGCTCTGGTAGCCCTGACGGCCTGCAAACGTACCGAACCCGGCACCACTCCAACGCCTAACCCGCCGGTTAGCGCGGCTGTGGAGGTGACGCTCGATGTTACCAAAACCAACCAGACCATCGCCGGTTTTGGGGGGTTTGGTGCCCAAAATGTGTATTGGTCCAACGGGCCGTTCACCAGCGACCGCTTTGTGCGCGACCTTGTAGACGACCTCGGCTGCACGATCATCCGCGACGAACTGCCCACTTCGTTCGAGATCGAGAACGACAATGCCGACCCCAACGTGACCGACCTGACCAAGTTCAACCTGAACACGCGGCATGGTGGGCATCACGTGCCGTTTGGCGACCGCATACCCCACCTGAAAGCGTTGCGACAGGCGGGCGTCGAAACGTTTATCGCGTCGGTGTGGAGTCCGGCCCCGTGGATGAAATGGAATAACCGCGTCGATAACGGCACGTCGGCAAACTCGGCCCCGGCCTACAACAAAACCCCCACCGTGGCCAGCAATCAGCTTAAAGTGGATAACTACGAGGAGTTTGCCGAGAGCTGCGTGGCTTATTGCCGGATTTTCAAACGCGAAATTGGGGTTGATCTCTACGGGCTGAGTATTCAGAACGAACCCCGCTTTTCGCAGTCGTACCAATCGTGTCTGTACGATGGCGAGGCCCTGCGCGACCTGATTAAGGTGGTGGGTCGGCGGTTCAAGAAGGAAGGCATCACCGCCAAACTGTTCATGCCCGAAGATGTAGGTTGGCTCGATGGGGTGCGGAACATGACCCTACCCACCCTCAACGACCCCGAAGCCCGCTCCTACGTGAGTATCGTGGCTACGCACGGCTACGCCCTCGACGGCATCAAGCCCTCCTCTGCCGATGCCACCACCTGGGAAACGATGGCGGGCTGGGGGAAGCCCTACAATTTTCCGCTCTGGATGACCGAGACCTCCGGCTATAAAAACAACCACGAAGGAGCCATCAGCCTCGCCAAAGCCATGTACACGGCCCTGCGGTTCGGCAACGTGTCGGCCTGGGTGTACTGGTCGTTGAGCGAGGAACAAGCCTCCGACTACAGCCTGATGACCACGAGCGGCATCAAAAGCAAACGCTACTGGGTCTCCAAGCAGTTTTACCGCTACGTACGGCCCGGTGCGGTGCGCGTCGAAACTAACAGCCCCGATGCCGACCTGCTACCGCTGGCGTTCACCAAAGACGGCTTACCCACGCTGGTTATCAGCAACATCGGCACCACCGACAAAGCCATTCGGGTGAAAGGTGACGGCGTTTCGACCCAATACAACGTGTTTCGGACCACGGCCTCGGAAAATTGCCAGGAACTGACCGCCGTAAAAGCGGGCGACACTATCACGATGCCCGCGCAGAGCGTGGTCACGCTGGTAGGGGTCAAGTAGGAACGGGTTGATTCGTATGTTTTAGACCTATCTAAGCACCTTAAATTCAGTCACTTCCTGTACCTGTATCACTCATGAGCAATCAAACTAAAGCAGGCTTTTGGCTGCTGTTACCCGCTCTGTGCCTGTCTCTGGCCGGTTTTCCCCAAAAATCAACCCTGACATACCACCGAACAATAACGTACCCGGAGAGCGACCTAATCGCCCGTTTTTCGTGGACTGGCGAACCCTACAAATATCCCGGCACTGGCTCGGATATGCACTGGTGGACGCTGGGCATTGATAACGCGCTCTACGTAGTGGACGACGATGGCAGCAATTTCGGGGGACCAGCCAATTATGCCCACCTGCTGAAAATCACGGGCATCCCCCCGGCTCACCGCGTCGAAACGGTTACGGATTTTATGGAGATCCCCTTTCGGAAGATGCTCCCAACTCCGCTGATTCGACGGTACGTAAACGGGCCAATTGCCATTGACTCGACGTTGTATATCGCCATTTACGATTATGACTGGCACCTGGACCGGATCATGCCCTATCGCGATTCGGTGGCACTACGTACCAATCAGTATATGTACAACCAGCGCGTAAAAGACCCGGCTATGTTGCAGGCCATGTACTTTACCGACAGCTATTCCAGACATTACGGCACGGCTGGGCTAATTAAATCAACGGATTTCGGCAAGACCTGGACCAATATCCCGGATAGCACCACACCTCAATTTCTCGGGCCAAAATTTGCGGGCCTGTGCTTCCTCAATTTCGGCCCAGGTTACACCGATGTACCCCCCGAATTAGGCAGCTACGTTTATGCCGTCTCGAATGATGGCAGTTGGGAAAGTGGCGACCATGTCTTTATGGCGAGGGTGCATAGAGACAGTTTACTCGTCAGGTCGGCGTGGCAGTTTTTGTCGGGGTTTGGCAAAAACGGGCAACCGCGCTGGTCAAAACAGGAGGATGCCAGCATCCCGATATTCACTGATTTGGGCCACGTGGGGCACCCCACCATGTCGTACAACAAGCCCTTGAAACGCTACATTATGGCCATTTACAGCGATGTGGTCCCGCACCGCGAACTGACCTCCATTGCCGAGTGGAAAACCTGGGATCAATCGTCGGAACTCCAGCTCTACGAGAGTAAAAACCCGTGGGGGCCGTGGCGGATTTTTCACAATGAAAAGCAGTTTGGTGGCGAAAATCACACTGCCTATCTGCCGCAACTACCTAACAACTGGTGGAACAGCACCGGCTTAGAGAGCACCATAATGTTTGCTGGTGACTATACAAAAGGGGGCGGAGGTTACTACGCCCTGATGACCCGGCCCTTCAAGCTGACACTGAAAAAACCGACCGCTCACTCTCGCAATCCCGCACGTTAGTTCGGGCGGCTGCAATGGCGTTGACAATGGTCCAGGTTATTTCGTCTCCTTTTCGGCTTCCTGCAACAGCGTTACAATAGCCCGATGGCCGTTGTCGCGGGCGCGGTCGATGGCCCGGAACCCGTCGCTGTCGCGATAAAACACATCGGCTTGTTGGGCGAGTAGTTCAGAAACGAGTTTCAGGTTTCCTTTCCAGGCGGCCTGCACCAATTCCTTGCCCAATTTGCCCGTTCCGGTCTCGGATGGGGTTTTTTGGGGTTTTGAACTAACCGTTTTGCCCGTTTGCAAGGCGGCAACGGTGCCCGTCAGTTGGTTGGCCTGCGCGAGTTGTCCGGGTGTTTTTCCGGCTTTGTCGCGGATGGTTTGGCTCGCTCCGGCCCGCACCAGCGCGGCCACAATGGGGTCGTAACCCATCTCGGCGGCATAGTGCAGGGGTGTTCGTCCGGTATTGTCCACCGCATTCAGGTTTGCCCGGGCATCAATCAGTACCTGCACCACCGCGTCGGACACGTTCAGAGCATCGGTAAACTTGGAATAGCCCTGCCACGCGGCCCAATGCAGGGGCGTTCGTCCGTTATGGTCGGTGGCTTCCAGGTTGCTACCGGCTCGGAGCAAATCCCGGATGCGGTCGAGGGCGTGGTTTTCGGGTTGTCGCCAGGCCGAGTGCGCGTTGGCCACTGCCGCATGGAGCGGTGTCCAACCGTCGCGGGTGCGGGCGTTCAGGTCCGGTTTTCTGTCCATGACGAGTCGGAACAGGTCGTACTTGGAGCGTTCGGTTTTGCTGTTGTCGTGTTCGGCGCGGCCCACAAACGTGCTGGCGGCCATGTGCAGGGGAGTCCAGCCGTCGTTGGCCGGGCGGTTCACGTCGGCACCGGCAGCCAACAGGGTTTCGGCAGCTTCGTAATTCCCGCCGAGCAGGGCCGAGTGCAGGGCCGTCCAGCCGTTGGGCAGGGTTTTGTTCAAATTCCCCTTGCCAATTTCGGCCCGTAGCGCGGTCATGTTGTACCGTTCCGAAACCACGTTGATGCCAAACCCCTCGCCCTTATCGGGTACAGAAAACGTACCAATTTTGCCCGAATACGTTGATTTCCAGGCTTCTGGCCACTCGTTCCGTTTCGTCAAAGCATCTGGTTTTCCTTGCCCAACCAGGGTAATGATGCTCCGGGGCGGCAGCAAAAGCGTTGGCCCGTTCGGGCTGAACGTCCCAGCCGGGAGGCATTCTTCCGTCGCGCTCGACCGAAAAACCGCATACGTGGCAGGCGCATCAGGGCCATTTACCCCTAGCTGCACAGTCTGCTCGGTATCGCCCCGGTTAATCAGCACCATTGTCAGCGTTCCGTCGGTATCGTGCCGAAAAGCCGATACCCGCACATCGGGGTTTGTGGACTCCGTTTCGACACGCACCGCACCGGGCCGGATATATCGGTAAAAGTGTTTGGCCGCAGCATATTTGGGCGACGTTCGGGTGCTGTCCATGAGGGCAAACACGCTGTGGGGTTCGGCAATTTGCCAGTAGAGCCACGCGCTCATGTTGCCGCCCACGAGGTAATCGTGCATGTCGTTGGCCATTTTGAGGGCACCCGGCCAGGTTTGGTCGTGGCCGGAGGTCTCGGTCATCCACGTTTGGCGGTTGTACTGTTTGGTGGCTTCGTGCCATTTCTGAACCCCCACCAATTCTTCCTGTCGATGGGTGGCAAAGTGTCCCCGAAAATGGCGGGTTTCGGGGTCGGCCATGGTGGGGCCGATATTGTTGAGCATTCTGCCAGAGAACATCATGTCTTCAGGCAGGTGAATCTGAGTGGTGATGCCTTCGCGTTTGAACTTCCGCATCAGGGCACGCACGGCCTCGCGCACTTGCTGTGGGTTGTAGATGCACGATTTGTAGGGTTCAATAAACAGCAGTTCGTTCTGAATGCTGATGGAGCCAATGTCGATGCCCCAGTTCTGTTTGGCGGCAATGATAAACGCAGCCATGTTTTCGGCGTATTCGGCATACATATCGGCCCGCAAATGCCCGCCCTGCACCGTTGCCCGGTGGGTTTTGGTGAATTCCGGGGGCGACCACGTAGCGGCAATAAACCGCGTTACGCCCCGCTTTTTCAGAGCTTGGGCAAACCGCATCCGGCGTTCCATGAAGTGCATGTTGAAGTTTTCCCAGGCGAAGTGATTCGGGTCGTTATCGTCGTTGACGGCTTCGAGTTCCTGCGGAATCGACATGCGGAGCATTGTCAACCCCAAATCCTGCACAATCCGGTCATACATCGCCGAGTCGGCGTAAAAGGCCGGTGCGTCGGTGAAGTCGATGATGCACGAGCCGAAGCCTTCGATGGTTTGATGCGTCTGCGCGGGCTTGACCGTTAGCCGTGTTGGGCTGTTTGTTGACTGGGCCTGACCGAATAGCGGGATGCCGACGATAAGCAGCCAGCAGGCCATTTGTTTATTCATGGAAGGGAGTGTGATTAACTACTGCAAGTAACAGAGTTGCCATCAGCATTCCAGCGTATACCCACCCAGACCCACCCAGAAATCCTATAGATATTCCTCTTAATTGTGCAGAAAATACCACAAGACACAACTTTCTATGACTTCTATCCGCTACTTGAACCGCCTTGTGCCGGTTTTGCTGCTTGCCCTGTTTGGGCTTGTGGGCACCGCACAGGCCCAAACACGCTCGCTCTCAGGCCGGGTGACCGATGCCGCCGATGGCAAAGGCCTGCCCGGTGTTAGTGTCCTGGTAAAGGCCCCTGGGTCGCCCAACGGCACCACAACCGACTCTGAGGGCAACTTTCGGCTCAGCGTGCCTGCCAGAGCTAACACGCTCGTGGTCTCGTCCGTAGGCTATCAGGCAACTGAAGTTCCTGTCGGAAACAGCAACGTATTGACCGTATCGTTAGAGGCCGATACCCGCGCCTTCAACGAGGTGGTTGTGGTTGGTTACGGCCAGAAAACAACCCGCAAACTCACCGAATCCATTGGTACCGTGCAGGCCCGCGACATCACGCGGTTGCCCGTTGCCAACGCCGAAGCTGCCATTCAGGGGCGCGTGTCGGGGGTGCAGATTACCAACGTCGACGGAACACCGGGTGGGCCGGTGTCCATCCGAATCCGGGGCGTATCGACGGTGGGGAATAATCAGCCCCTGTTTGTGGTAGATGGCGTGCCCATTGGCGACGGCACCGGCAACCAGATCAATCCGGCGGATATCGAAACGATGTCGGTATTGAAAGATGCCTCATCCTCATCGATTTACGGTTTGCGGGCGGCCAACGGCGTAGTACTCATCACGACTAAACGCGGCAAGTCGGGCAAGCCCCGCGTGAATCTCGACGTGTATACGGGCGTGCAGAACTTCCCCAAATTCTACGAGATGAACAGCACCGCGCAGTATGTGGCCCTGGCGCAGGAGAGCTTCGACCGGGCCAACGCTCAAAGCGGAGCGCAACCCGGCAGCAAAGAGTTTTTAATCCTCCCCCCCGATTTACGGCCCGGTAGCCCGTTGCTCAACATCGACAACCGCGACGTTTGGCGCGATGCCGTTGTGGAGCGTAACGCGCCCATCAGCAATTACAACCTGTCGGTGTCGGGCGGAAACGACAACTCCAACTATTTTATCTCGGCGGGGTTGTTCGAGCAAAAATCAATGGTAAAAAAGTGGGATTTGACCCGCTATTCGTTTAGGATCAACAGCGACCACCGGGTAGGGAAACGCCTGAAAATCGGGCAGGCCCTGACTATCGCTTACAACCAGACCCAACGGGGCAGCAATGCCGGGGGCGACGGATTTTTGTACGCAGCCTCGGCCACGATGCCCCCGTTTTTCAATTATCGGGATGTCGACAATAGCGTACCCAACAACCGCTACGGCTACACGGGTAACCTGAACGTGGCCGGACTGACTATTCTGAACACGCCGGGCATTAATCAGGTGGTCGACGCCACCGACCGGTCGTTGCGGTTGCTAGGGAATATTTATGGTGAACTGGAACTGATTCGGGGACTAAAATTCCGGTCGGTGGCCGCACTGGATTTTGGCACGTCGCGCAACACAAGCTGGCAACCGGGCTACACCGCCCGCGAACTGGGGCAGGAGCGTAACACCAACGGAGCGGGCGACGACCGGGGCGAGGGCGTTCAGCAGGTCTACACCAACACACTCAACTACGACGGTGTGTTTGGCGGCCACACCATCAACGCCGTGGCGGGTATGGAATATCAGCAGATTCGGACGAGCAGCCTCGGCTATTCGGCGTCGAATTTCAGCAGCACCAACCCCAATTTTTACCGGAGCCTGCGCAATCAGCAGGGCCTGTCCGACGGAAAAGGTGGGTTTGTGTTCGCCAATGTCGGTTCGGGACTGTCGGAGCGGGCCTATTTCGCTTATTTCGGGCGGGTCAGCTACGATTTTCAGGACAAGTATCTGGTAACGGCCACGGCCCGCTACGACATGTCGTCGAACTTCGCGCCCGAAAACCGCGCCAAGTTATTCCCGGCGATTTCGGCGGCCTGGCGCGTCTCCAACGAGTCGTTTCTGAAGGGCAGAGCCTCGTTTATTACCGACCTGAAACTACGTGCAAGCTGGGGGCAGTTGGGCAACGACCGCATCGGCAGCGATTTTCCGTACGTGGCCCGCGTGGTGCAGCAGCCTTGGTACACCATCGGCGAGGGGCAAACGGCCCTGCGCGGTACGGGTATCCCCGTACTGACCAACCGCAACCTGCGCTGGGAGATCAACGAGAGCATCGACGCGGGCTTCGACCTGACCCTTTTTGGGAAGCTGAACGTGCTGGCGACCTATTACAACCGCAACACGAAGGACTTTTTGTATAACCTGCCCGTGAACCTGACGTCGGGCTTCAGCAGCATTCCCGTGAACCTGGGGCAGGTGAACAACCGGGGCATCGAACTCGAAACGAGCTACCGCGTTAAAGTCGGCAAAGAGGGGACCATCGACCTGTTTGGCAACCTCACCACCGTACGGAACCGGCTCGTTTCGCTTGCGCCGGGGGTTCAGGAGTTTGCCAGTGGCGACTACCGGACGGCGGTGGGCTTCCCCATCGGGTATTTCTACGGCTACAAAACAGGGGGGATTTACCAGAATGCCGCTCAAGCCGATGCCGCCATTCTCGACATTGCCAACGGCAAAAACAAGCCTGTTCCCGGCGATGTGATTTTTCAGGACAACAACGGCCCTGGCACCGACGGACAGCAGTTTAGCGGCACCCCCGACGGGCAAATTAACGTGGAGGACCGGACGTATCTGGGCAAAACTATTCCTGATTTCTTCTATGGCTTCGGCGTCAATGCCAACTGGAAAGGCTTCGATTTGGCCCTGTTGTTTCAGGGGGTTTCGGGCATCAGCGTGTACAACGAGTTTCGGCGGGGTGCCGAGGGTCTCGGTGGCGTTGGACGAAACCAACTGGCCAGCACCCAAAACCGGTGGACCGGCGAGGGTACGAGCAACACCATGCCCCGCGCCACGGGCAACGACCTCAACAACAACGGTCGCTTCTCGGACCGTTGGGTGGAAGACGCGAGTTTCCTGCGGTTTAAAAATGTGCAGATCGGCTACTCGATTCCCCGCGTGTTCCTCGACAAGATTAAGGTGTTCCAGGGTGCCCGCGTGTACGTGGCCGCAACCAACCTGTTTCGTATCACCAAATACAGCGGCTTAGACCCGGAGGTGGTTAGTTACGGACAAGCGTCCTCGCAGTTGTTTGCCGGGTCCGACGTGGGCAACATCCCGCAACCCGTCACGGTGCAAGTGGGTGCTAACCTGACTTTTTAACGCCCATCTCCAAACGACTACATCAATGAAAAAACGATTCATAACCCGGACACTATCCCTGCTGCTGTTGTGCAGCCTATTTACCCAGTGCGAGAAAAAACTGGACCTGGCTCCGTTGGGCAAGCTCGACGAACAAACGTTTTTCCAGACCGAAGACGATTTTAAAGGGGCCGTGTTGCTGGCCTACTCGTCGCTGCTCAACTATACCTTCGATCAGTTCGACGGGGGCGGCTGGTTCCAAACCACACTCCTGCCCGACGACGACACGACCCCGGAGAACACGACCGTGAACGGCCAGGAGATTTTCAACTGGACACCCACCGACGGGCCATTCAGGGCGGTGTGGCAAACGACCTACAAAGGCATCCAGCGGTCGAACGTGATTCTGGAAAAACTGCCCGACGCAACCGCCCTGTCCGATTCATCGAAGAAGGCGTTTGAAGGCGAAGCGCGGTTCCTGCGGGCCTACTTCAACTTTATCCTGGCGATTCATTTTGGGCAGGCTCCGCTGATCGAAAAAACCCCGCGTGCCCTCGAAGAAACCCGTGCGGGCAACTCGTTGCCGGGGCAGTTGTGGGATGCCGTTATTGCCGATCTGCGTATTGCCAAAACAAACCTACCTAAGCAGTGGAACAGCGAAAACCTGGGCCGGGCCAACAGCGGAGCCGCGCAGGCAATGCTGGGCAAGGTTTTGTTGTTTCGGGCGCAGTGGGAAAACAAGCCGGAGTTGTATGCACAGGCCGCTGCGGAATTTCAGGGGCTGGCAGGCCGGTATTCGCTGGTTAAGAACTTCGGGGATAACTTCGCGGCCCGCACCGAAAACAACGCCGAGTCGGTGTTTGAGATTCAGATGGGCATCGGCGGTTTCAACCCCTGGCTACCCGTCGATTTCAACTTCGACGGCAACGGCGAGGATATCTCGGCAGGAACGGCCCGCCTGATCTACTTCCGGGCGTCGTGCGGGTTGAACAATGTCTGCGCGCCGGGGGCCAACGCGCAGGGCTACGGCGAGGTGGTGCCGACGCTCTCGCTCCAACGCGAATTTGAGAAGGGCGACCCCCGCCGGGTGGCTACGTTGTTTCTCGATGGCGACCCGTTCAACACGGGCGAAAACACCGACGGTTCCAAGAAATGGATCTTCAAAGCCGATTACTCGGCCACCGGGTCGTCTATTGCCAAGTACGTTTTGGGCGACAATAACATTGACTTCCGCTCGCCCCTCAGTGTGAACAACGAGCGCGTGATTCGTTACGCCGACGTGCTGCTGATGCTGGCCGAGTGCAAAATTCTGGGACCAACCAAAGACCTCGCCGGGGCAGCCGCCCTCATCAATCAGGTTCGTCGCCGGGCCGACCCAACCGCCGTGGCCCTGCCCGACGCAAAAGTAGGCACCGAGGCCGAACTGTTCACGGCCCTGCGCCACGAACGCCGGGTCGAGCTGGCGTTCGAGAGTCACCGCTACAACGACCTCGTGCGGTGGCAGCGGGCCGGAAAAATCGACATCAAACGCGACATCGATTTTGGCCGGACGGACCCCAATAAAAATTGGTCCGCCAAGAATTTATTGAAGCCCATCCCTCAAAGTGAGCGCGATCTGAACCCCGCTCTGGTTCAAAATGCAGGCTATTGAGATGAGAGTATATGGGTAGGTAGTCTGGTACCAAATGGCCCTAGTTTTGGGCCATTTGGTCTTTAAAAGCATATACTGCCTGTTCTGTGCTACTTTTTGGCGGATTTATCCAGTGTTCGTAGCGTATCGTATTGACACATTTGCATCACATTACCCGGTAACAAATACGCATGAATGGGAAGGCACCCGAGTGGCTGCGTTGGGTCGAGTTAGCAGCCATGCTATTGCTATTTTTTTCCTTGCTGTTTGGGTTGCTTTTGCTACTGCCGGGTTAAGTATGCCTTGTCGAAACCACGAACCTTCAAACGCTATGAAACTGGATTTTACGCTGGACAACCAGGCCCGTGCGCCCAAGTACCAACAAATTGTGAATGCCATTGTAGGCGACATTGAACGGGGCGTGCTGGCCCTGGGCGACCAATTGCCTTCCATCAACGAGGCCTGCGCCGAGTGGTATCTGTCGAAAGATTCTGTAAAGCGGGCCTACGAAACCCTGCACCAACAAGGGTTTATCACGTCGATCACCCGGAAAGGATTCTTCATTGCCGGTCAGCCAAAACGCCATGCGTTGCGGGTGCTGATTGTGGCTGGTGGGCTAACCGAGGGCGTGAAACAACTCCACGATGCCATCGCCAGCAACCTCCAGCGCGAGGCTATTCTGGACGTGAGTAGTTACAATTACCGGCGCGAACTGCTCTGCCAATTGCTGGATCGGCAACAGGGCAATTACCATTATTTTGTCTTGATGCCCCACCTGATCGGGCAGGACCCCATCACGCTCCAGTGCATTCGTAATGTGCCGGGTAACAAAGTAATTCTGGTTGGTAATCAATGGGCGGAGGTGTTGCGCCACGGCCATCAGCTTCATTACGGGGGCGAAACGGCCCTGTACGACGCCCTCCAAAGTCAATTGAGCACCCTGCAAAAATACACCAAGCTGAATCTGGTACTGCCCGAACACGATTGTTTCGATGCCGACTCAATTCGCGCGTTCCGGCGATTCTGCACGACATACGGCTTTGATTTTCAACTGATTGATGAATTAGCCGAGGCTGACATTCAACCGCAGCAGGCCTATTTTGTGGTCGACAGTCATCACCTGATTAAGTTGGTCGAGGGAAGTCAGCGGAGGGGGTTGCAATTGGGTCGGCAGATGGGTATCGTGAGTTTTGTGGAGAACGATTACACGCGGCTGCTGGCCGGGGGCGTGTCGGTTATTGCTCACCCCTCTGCCGAGGTGGGGCGACTCGCGGCTCAAATCATGAGCGGCCAACACTGCCCTCGTGCAGCCTCTGGCTCACTGGCGTTGCAACTTCAGTTTCGGGCATCTTGCTAAGGCAATCGTATGAAAATCTATCTGTTAGGTGCTTTGGGCGCAGGTCTCATCGGGCTGGGTGGCTGGTGGAGTAGCCGGGTGGGTAACAGTCCGCTGTTTGTGAAACTCCCTTCGTCCCAAACCGGCATCACCTTCGCAAACCAACTCACCGACACCGACTCCATTAACGCGCTCACCTTCGAGTACATGTACAACGGGGCGGGCGTGGGCGTGGGCGATTTCAACCGCGATGGCAAGCCCGACTTGTACTTTGCCGGGAATCAGGTATCGAGCCGACTCTACCTGAACCAGACTGAGTCGGGCGGACCCATTCGGTTTTCGGACAGCACGGTGCCCTCAAAAACCGGAACGGACGCCTGGTGTACGGGCGTGAGCGTGGCCGACGTGAACGCCGATGGCTGGCCGGACATCTACCTGTGTGTGGCCGGGAAAACGCCCCACCCCGCCAACAAACTGTTCATCAACAACGGGTTAATCCCTGGTAGTACGACACCAACCTTCACCGAGCGAGCTGCCGAGTTTGGCTTGGCCGACACGGGCTACAGCACGCAGGCCGTCTTTTTCGACTACGACCGCGACGGAGACCTTGACTGCTACCTGCTCACCAACGCCCTCGAAACCACGAGCCGCAACAACCTCCGCCCCAAACAAAACGACGGCACAGCCCCCAGCACCGACCGGTTGTATCGTAACCGAAACGGTCATTTTCAGAACGTTTCGGGCGAAGCGGGCATCGTGGCTGAGGGCTACGGGCTGGGCGTGTGTTTGAGCGACCTCGATGATAACGGCTGGCCGGACATCTATTGCGCCAACGATTTTTTGTCGAACGATTTGGTCTGGATGAACCGACCCGATGAGGCCCGCGCCCCGTTCAGCAACGAAGCGACTACCCTGCTGAAACATCAAACCCACAACGGCATGGGGGTCGACATTGCCGATGTCAATAACGACGCCCTGCCCGATATTGTGGTGCTCGACATGCTGCCCGCCGAGAATTATCGGCAAAAAATGATGCTCTCTGGGTCCAACTACAACCGGTTTCAGATGGAAAAACAACTGGGCTATCAGCCTCAGTTTATGCGCAATACGTTGCAGTTAAACCGGGGTCGATCTGCTGCCGGAGGGGTTTCTTTCTCGGAAATCGGGCAACTCGCGGGTATCGAAAAAACCGACTGGAGTTGGGCACCGCTGCTGGCCGATTTCGACAACGACGGTTGGAAGGATTTGTACATCACCAACGGTTACCGGCGCGACGTGACCAACCTCGATTTCATCGTGTTTAACCACGAGCAGGCTTCGTTTGGCACACCCGACGCTCAGTTTAAAGCCGCCCGCAAGGAACTGTATTCGTTGCCCCAACCCGAAATCCCCAAATACGCCTACCGCAACGAGGGCAGCAACCCCGAAACCTCCCTGACCTTCACCGACGTATCCAAAGAATGGGGCCTGGACCAAACCGGCTTCTCGAACGGGGCCGCCTACGCCGACCTCGACAACGATGGCGACCTCGACCTGGTCACCAATAACATCGACAGTGAAAGCTTCGTGCTCGAAAATCGGCTCAATCAGCAGGAGAAACACCCGAACTGGCTCAGGGTCAACGTGTCACCTGCACCGGGTTTGCCCGTGACGGTCGGCACCAAAGCCTGGCTCTACGCGGGCGGGCAACAGCAGATGCTCGAACTAGCCCCCGTGCGCGGCTTCGTCTCGACGGTCGAGAACACGCTGCATTTTGGGTTGGGCAACAACGCTCGCTACGATTCGCTCGTGCTTCGTTACCCCAACGGCAACAAGCAGGTGTTGGGACCGGGCGAGGCCAACCGGGTCTTGTCGGTGGCGTATCACCCGGTTGGCGAGTGGTCGGCACCGGTCCCATCGTCGGACCCAATGTTTACCCAACTGCGGCCTGACCAAAGCGGGTTGGATAGCAAGCATGTAGAAAACAAAGTCGTCGATTTCAACCGGACACCCCTCCTGCCCCACCAACTCGGCCAAAACGGCCCTCAACTGGCCGTGGGTGATGTGAATGGCGACGGACTCGACGATTTTTTCGTGGGCACGGATTGGGGCCATCCTTCGCTCGTGTACGTGCAGGACCCCGCGTCGGGCCGGTTCGTGACGAAATCGTTGCCGGGCAGTGAGGCCTACGAAGACATGGGCGCGGTGTTTTTCGATGCCGACCGCGATGGCGATAACGATCTGTACGTGGTGAGCGGGGGAAGCCGCACCGAAGGGCTGTCGGCAGACTATCAGGACCGGCTGTATCTGAACGACGGACGGGGCAACTTCGCGCCTTCGCCCAATGCCTTGCCGCCCACGCGGTCGAGCGGTGGGGTAGTTACGGTGGTCGACTTTGATGGCGACGGCGACACCGACGTGTTCCGGGCCGGGCGCGTGGTGCCGGGGAACTACCCCAAACCGGCCCCCAGTTATCTGCTCCGAAATGATGGCCGGGGCCATTTCACCGACTGCACCGATACCCACGCGCCCGGCCTTCGCAACGTGGGTCTGGTGACGGCGGCCCTCTGGACCGATGCCGACAACGACAAAATCGAACCGTCGGGGGTGCGGCCTTCCGACCGTCCCGACCTGATGTTAGTGGGCGAATGGATGGCCCCAACCCTGTTTCGGAACACAGGCGGGCGATTGGAAAAAGTCCAAACGACGGGCCTGGATGCTCAAACGGGCTGGTGGTGTTCGTTGGCTGCGGGCGATTTTGACAAGGATGGCGATATGGATTACGTAGCGGGTAATCTGGGTCTTAACAGCAAATACCGAGCGTCGGCCACCGAACCCCTGCGCGTATTCGCCCATGATTACGACGCCAACGGGCGGCTCGACCCCATTCTGACCCATTACCTCAGACATCAGCACGTGCCCGTTGCCCCCCGCGACGTGATGGTGGCCCAGATTCCGAGCATCAAAAAGCGATTCCCAACCTACCACGACTACGCCAGCCACCCGTTTGAGGAGTTGTTCTCGTCGGCGGAGCGCGACGCGGCCTTCGTTCTTGATGCCCGCCAACTGGCGAGTTGCTACCTGGAAAACCGGGGCAATTTTACATTTGCTGTGCATCAGTTGCCTGTAGAAGCCCAATTCGCGCCCCTGAATGGCTTAGTTATCAACGATTTCACGGGCGACGGATTGCTCGACGTGCTGGTGGCGGGCAACCTGTACAGCACCGAAACCATTGGCGGTCAGCTCGATGCCGGGAAGGGGTTGCTGCTGGCAGGAACCGGCCAATCGAACGGGCAGTCGGCGTTCAAAACCGTACTCAACACCGGCCTCGCGATGGATAGCGACGTTAAATCGCTCATCCCACTCAACCGGCCCGACGGCTCCGTCTGGTTCCTGGTCGGCGCAAACGATGGCCCGCTGGGTGTCTGGCAATTCCACAAGCCCAAAAAACCGCCCATGCTCTGACACAGGCCGAGGATACGGAAGTGAGCGGTCTTAGGCTATTTCAACGCCCTGCTTCCCCCACTCGCCGGGCGACTGACCGAACTCCTTTTTGAAAGCCCGGATAAAATAGTTGGGGTCGTTGAAACCCACGGCATAGGCTACCTCCGCTACGGTTTGGCCGCCGGTTTGTAGTTGTTGGGCGGCCCGTTGCAGCCGCATCGTGCGGATGAGTTCGTTCCCCCCCTTGCCCGTCAACGCCTTTAGCTTCCGGTATAACTGCGTGTTGCTCAGAGCCAATTCGCGCTCCAGACGCTGCACATCGAGGTCCGGGTCGGTGAGGTGCTGGTCGATCAGGGCCATCACTTTGCGCAGAAACACCTCCTCCGCCGATTCAACAACAACGTCGGTGGGTTTGAGCGTCAGCACCCGGCTATATTTCGCTCGCAGCAGTTGGCGACTCTGAATCAGGTTTCTGGCTCGGAGTAATAACACACTGAGCGTAAACGGCTTGGTGATGTAGTCGTCGGCACCCACGCCCAGCCCCTCCAGTTTGCTCTCCGTGCTGGAGCGGGAGGTGAGCAAAATGAGCGGAACGTGGCTTGTGCGCTCGTCGGATTTGAGAGCCTCGCAAAGCTGAAGGCCATCCATGTCGGGCATCAGCCAGTCGCTCACGATCAGATCGGGGATCTCGTTTTGGGCCTGTGCGAGTGCTTCCAGACCGTTAGCCGCCGACAGCACCCGGTAATGCTGCCGGAAACAACCAGCTATATACTGTCTCAAATCGTCGTCGTCTTCCACGACCAACACCAGCGGCAGGTCATGAACCGCAGTTATGGGGGACTCGGCGGGGGCCATAACCGGAACGAGTGGCTCATCCTGAGTCGGTATCCACGCGTTTGTGGTGGCGGATAGCCACTCGTTCGGGAATGCCGACGCGTCGATGGGCAGCGTAACGGTGAAAACGGTCCCTAAACCAGGCTGACTCTCCACCTGAATCTGCCCCCGGTGTAGCTCAATCAGTTCGCGGGTCAGGGCCAGTCCGATACCGGTTCCGGCTTTCTTGGCCCGGCCTTGTCCGTTCGCTACGTTGGGCGACCGCTGGTAGAATCGCTCAAAAATGTGCCCCTTGTGTTCGGCAGAAATTCCGATGCCGGTATCTTCTACCTCCAACACAACACAGAACTGATTATCAACTTGTTTTGCAAAACAACGAACCCAGATAGTTCCCTCCTTATGGGTGAATTTAAGCGCGTTGGCGATCAGGTTATACAAGACTTTTTCGAGAATATCGGGGTCGAACCAGGCCAGCGCGGTGTCGGGTTCGGTGCTTACCCAGAAAGCGACTCCCTGTTGGTTGGCCTGCGCCGTAAAAGTCCCGGCTACCTGACGCACAAACGGCATAACGTCCTGCTGATTAATGTCGGGCCGGAGTGAGTTCGATTCCAGTTTAGCCAAGTCGAGCAGTTGGTTGATTAATCGAAGCAGCCGGTTAGCATTTTGGTGCATCGTTTGCCACAAAGGCCGACGACTATCGGGAGTCTGATCGGTCAGGAAATGCTCTAACGGGGTCAAAATAAGCGTCAACGGGGTACGGAACTCGTGTGAAATATTGGCAAAAAACCCCGACCGGAGCCGGTCGAGTTCGCGGGCTTTCTCCGTTTCCAGGTGTTCGGCGCGTATCTTGGTTTTGAATCCCTCCCGAAGTTGAATAAGCCGACGAATACCCAGCAACAATCCCGTTATAAGCAGGATATACACCCCATAGGACCAGCCCGTGCGATACCAGGGCGGCAAAATGGTTAGCGTCAGCACGCGTTCAGGCGCGTTGGTAAAGTCGTCTGTCTGCGAAGCTTTCACCCGAAACAGGTAGGTATCGGGGTTCAGGTTGGTGTAGGTTGCCGAGTGCTGCGACCCCACATAGTTCCAGGCCTCCTCAAAACCGTCGAGCTTATACGCATACCGGACGTTGCGATGGGCCTGAAACAACACGGACGAAAAATCGAACGTAAAAACTGATTGGTCATACCGCAGGGTCAGCTTTTTGGTGTCGATTAGAGCTTGTGGCAAGGGTAATCCGGGCGTTCCTGCCGCCACCGATTTGTTGAAGAGTTTCAGATCGGTCAGGTAAACGGGAATAGCCCGGTCGCGGGTGATTAACTGCTTCGGATCGAAGACCGTCAGGCCGTGTTTCCCGCCGAAAAACAAGGTTCCGTCGGGGCTTCGGCTAACGGCCCGTTCACTGAAATCGTTGCCCGCCAGACCATCTTCGCGTCGGTACGTTCGCGTTACCGTTCCGTTTTCGTCCACTTGGCAAAGTCCTTCGTTGGTGGCCACCCACAGATACCCGGCTTTATCCTGCGTAATACTCATAATGGCGTTGTTGGTCAGGCCATTATCAGTATCCAGCAGAACAAAACGGCCGGTGCGTTTATCGAATCGATGCAACCCACCCGTTGTGCCAACCCACAACCGGCGATGGCGATCCTCAAATAAACAAATAACATGACTATCGTATAGGCTTCCCGGCCGGGCTTCGCTTTGGTATTGTCGGATCGTGGCGGTGCGGGGGTCAAAGGCAAGCAGGCCATCTCCAAATGTGCCCCCCCAAATGAGTCCGTCTGCCGTTTGGAGCAGCGTTTTGCTTTTCGTCATTACCTGGGGTAACCCAGGCGAAGAGTGTACTTCTCCTGTGTGGCGATTCATTCGCCACGCACGCCCATCTTTCGCCACCACCCGAACCCAATGGCCCCCCTCGGAGAGCACGAAATGGATAGTTTGCCCGTCTAACGCAGGAATCCGGTAAACCACCCCGGTTTTAGGGTTTAAAAGCACGGTGCCCTTGTTCCAGATCGTTGCCAGCAGCGCGGTTTCTGACAGATAAACTAGTTCCGACACGTCGTTGCCGGGCAGGCAATTGGTGCAATCAGGCCGATGCTGAATGTAGCGGGTCGTGTTGGTTTTCGGGTCAATGAAGGTTAGGCCCCGCGAGCTGCCCACCCAAACACACCCCGTTGAATCGGTTGCCAGGGTCGACACCACCGGCGTCAGCAGGGTGTTTGGCAGGCCGGGGCGGTGCATGAAAACGTTGAACGGGTCGGGCTGGGCAAAATGCACATTGAGGCCTGCCTCCCAGGTGCCTACCCACACGTTGCCCCGCCGGTCTCCGCGCACGCACACAACAGCATGCGTGCTTAGACCACCCACGCTGAGGGAACGATGCTGAAGGTGAGTCGTGCGCCGAAAACTGGTGTCTTCGGCAACGACAACACCATCGTCGGTGCCAAGCCAGAAGCGTCCGTCCGGGGCTTCGTACAGGCTTCTGGCGTTGTTTACGTCTTCCACAATACCCGCCTGGTAAAAAACCAATCGAAATGCCGACTCATGCGGTTGCTTCCGAAACAGCCCCGCACCCTGCGTGCCTACCCACAGGTTCCCGCGTTTGTCGCAGGTAATTGACATGATAGGACCCCTACTAAGTTTAGTAACTGGTTTGGGTAGCGGATAAGGCGATACGGCATAGTCGCTCAGGCGCAGACGTTGCACCATTCCGTCGAAACTACCCACCCAGAGGTTCCCCTGATGGTCGGGGCAGATTTGACTTACAAAATTGGAAGGAAGCCGTGAGTTCGTCGAATTTATGCGCCACATCTGGCGCGTCGAGGGGTTAATCTTTAGCAAGCCGTTTCCGTTTGTCGACGCCCAAACGAAACCACGCTCGTCCTGAGCGAGATCGGTGATTGTTATGCTTGATAGATCGGTACCATCTCCTGTATGGCCCACATGAATAAACCGGGTGCCGGTTTTGTCGAGTAGGTTTAGCCCACCCCCGTTTGTTCCGACCCAAAGCCGATGTTGGCGATCTTCGAGCAGGCAGTTTATGTAATTACTACTCAGGCTATTTGTATCACGGGCAGCCCGGCGATACACCTGAAATCGTTCACCATCGTACCGATTCAACCCATCGGCTGTGCCCAGCCACAGAAACCCCTTGTGGTCCTCCAATATGTCGAGCACGGTGTTGTGCGAAAGCCCATCTCCAGTGGTAAGTGGGTGAAAACGATGCTGAGACCAGCTCGGCCAACTGGTTAAAAGTAGAACGATAATCGGGTAGGCAACTAATCGCTTAACCTGACAGGCAACGGTTCTACAAGGCCACTTTCCAACCCATAAGCGCATATAGATAAATTTTTTGGGAAATGAACCGAAGGAGAACCACCTAGCTTGCAAGATCAAATAATAATGGTTGAAAATAACAAATGGTGAAACACAAAACCTAAATTCATCTATGTAACGGAATTTTGTGTGTGCTTTACCAGACAAAACTTCATTTTTACACCGTAACCAATACCACCGTGACTCGTAAACTACGTAAGGAGCCACTTAAAACGGATGTGGTAAATACGCGCACATGACCTTCATTGGTTTTTTTGTCGTTACCCTGGAACACCGCTGGCAAGGGGTCTTAACGATGCTGACACCGGGAACCACGCTCTACATTACCGACGAACACGCTGTTCAGCAGGTGAGGATAGCCTTGGCCGAAGCGGGCGAAAAGACGGTTGAGGTGCTCTCGTCGGCGGAGTTTCATCTGCGCGACTCAATTGTGCGGGCGCAGCCTGTGATCGACGCGCTGACCCGAATTATTGAGCCGTTGCTGCCCGAACCCGTAACGGTGTTTCTGGACATGAGCTGGGCCATTCGGACACCCTCCGGCGACATTTATTTGCGGGAAATGCTGGACGCTTTTCAAACCTTTCTTGCCCAAATGCCCGGCCTGCGGCTGGTTTGCCTGTACAACGAAGACCTCCTGTTAGAAAGCCAACTGCTGCTGGGCCTGTTTTCGCATCCGGTTGTTTATACGCCCGCCGGCCTTCGACCCAACCCCTACTACCTGCCCCCGGCGGTGATCCACACCAACAACGACCGGCAACGGTTCGGTTATTGGCTCGCCAACATCGACCCGCAACGGGCCACGCCCGAACTCGCCCTCGTCAGCGAATCGGGCGGGGTTTCCAGGTCGTTTTCGGTCGAAAAACCCTTTACCAACCTGGTGGCCCAAACCGATGAGGGTCGTTGGAAAATACGGTGCTTTGGCGAACTCCGCATCCGGCGCGAAACCGGCCAACGCATCGACTGGAACACCGGGGCCGGGTCGACCCGGAAGCTAAAAACCCTGTTTGCGTTCCTGCTGCTCCGGGGCGAAAAAGGGGCTACAGGCCGCGAATTGGCCGATTTACTTTGGCCCGATGCCGAGTCGGAGAAGGTGGCTATGAACCGGCTTTACCATGCCATTCGCTATTTGCGGGCTGTGTTGGGCGAACCGTCGGGAAGCACCCGGAAGTCGTCGTTTGTGGTGCAACAGAACGCTATGTATTTTTTGCGGTTGCCTTCCGATAGCTGGGTCGATCTGCCCATGTTTCAGGAGCTTTGTTTCAACGGCAACGGACACTGGCAGGAGGGGAATCTGGAGCAGTGCCGGATCTGCTACGAGTCGGCGGAGCGGCTCTACACGGGCGATCTGTTCATGGATATTCCGAACCAATACATCGACAACACCCAGAATGACTGGTGCTGGAGCAAACGGATGTGGTTTCGGGATATGTACCACAAACTGCTGTATAGCCTGGCCCGTATTCACCGCCAAACGGGCGACCTGCCCCGCGCGTTGATCTATGCCGACCGCGCACTCGACGAAAATCCTGTTCTTGATGAAGCTCACAAAGAGAAAATGCTCGCCCTCGCCGAGTTGGGCCGAACCGACGCGCTGCACCGACAGTACCGGATTTATATGGAATCGTTGAAAAAATTTGAGTTGAGTGTTCCGTCCAACGATATTCGCCAACTTTATCTAAATCTTTCTAAAAAAAATTGAAAAGTTTCTATAAAAACCAAAGATTAACCAAAGAATAATGAAATAGCTTTGGTGGTCGGCTTTTGTTTGTTCCCCAATGGCCAGCCTAAACCATGAGTGTTTGCCCGTATCATCAGGGTCAGGAGACCTTCAAACCCTTCGACCTGACCAACCCCTTCCCGTTCTACAAACAGGCTCGGCACGAACAGCCCGTTTTTTTCAGCGAAGAACTTGGCTACTACGTCGTTACGCGGTACGAAGACATCAAGGCGGTGTTTAGCAACTGGCGTACCTACACCTCCGAAAACGCCCAATCGCCGTTTCGGCCCATTGCTCCGAAGGCCAAAGCCCTCATGGAAGCGCAGGGTATGATCGGGTTGTCGGGTTTGTCGGGCCGGGTGCCGCCCGACCACACGCGCATCCGCCGGATTGTGAGCATGGCGTTTAACCTGAGCCGAATCAAAAAACTGGAATCCCGTATTCGGGCGTTGGCCATTGAGACCATTGGCCGCTTCGAGGGGGACGGGCAGGCCGAACTGATTCGGCAATTAGCCTACGATTTGCCCGCGCTCGTGATTTTTATGCTGCTGGGGGTGCCTGCCGAGGATGTGCAGCAGGTGAAAAGCTGGGCCGAAAGCCGTCTGCTCATGACCTGGGGCGACCTATCGGAAGACGAGCAATTGGTTCACGCCCAGAACATGGTCAACTACTGGAACTACTGCCAGAACCTCGTAAGCCTGCGGCACCAAACCCCCACCGACGACCTCCCCGGCGATCTGGTGCGCCTTCAGGCCGAAGGCCACGAAATTACCGACCGCGAAATTGCGGCTGTTTGCTACAGCCAGCTTTTTGCGGGCCACGAAACCACCACCTCGCTCATCGGCAACGGTATTCGGGAGTTGCTGTTGCATCGCCAAAGTTGGGAGGCTATCTGCGCGAATCCGGCCCTGATTCCCAATGCAGTAGAAGAAATTCTGCGCTATTCGCCCTCCATTGTGTCGTGGCGACGAAAGTCGTTGGAAGCAAGCGAGATTGGCGGAATGTCGATTCCGGCGGGGGCTAACCTGCTGTTAGTGATGGGGTCGGGCAACCGCGACGATGCCCAGTTTGACGAGGGTGACACCTTCAATATTGAGCGGCCTAACGCCAAAGAACACCTGTCGATGGGCTTCGGGATTCATTTTTGCCTTGGTGCGCCGTTGGCCAAACTAGAGTCCAAAGTGGTGCTGGAAGAACTAACCCGAACCATTCCGAACCTGCACATCAAACCCGATCAACTGTTTCAGTTTGCGCCCAACACCTCGTTTCGGGCACCGGTAGCCCTGAACGTACAATGGGAAACGATATGACCTATACCCTGTTTTTTGACGAAGCAACGCCCGACGATTACCCCTTGCTGGGCGGCAAGGGCGCGAGTTTGGCCAGCATGAGCGCGGCCAATCTGCCCGTTCCGGTGGGTTTTTGCATCACGACCGATGCCTACGCGGCCTTTTTGCACGAATCGGGTTTGTTCGAGACGCTTATGGCGGGTGTTGCCGATATCGACTGTACCGATTTTGCCGCACTCGACAGGCAATCGGCCCAACTCCGGCAACAGTTGTTGGATTCCCCCATGCCACAAACCATCGAAACGGCCATCCGAACGGCCTATGCCCGCCTTTGCCAACAGGTAAATAGCCCCGACAGCCTGCCCGTAGCGGTGCGGTCGAGCGCGACCGCCGAAGACCTGCCCGATGCCAGTTTTGCCGGTCAGCAGGATACGTATTTGTGGGTAGTGGGCGCAGACGAAGTTGTGGAACACGTGCGCCGGTGCTGGGCCAGTCTCTACACGGGCCGCGCCATCAACTACCGTCAACACCAGGGCATTGCCGAAAACGAGGTGCTGATGAGCGTGGTGGTGCAAAAAATGGTGAATGCCCGCTCGGCAGGGGTGACCATGACCCTCAACCCGACCAACGGCGACCGATCCAAAATTGCTATCGACGCATCCTGGGGGTTGGGCGAAGCGGTGGTGTCGGGCGAGGTTACGCCCGATCATTTTCTGGTCGATAAAGTGATGCTGGAGCCAGTCAAAACGGCTATTCACATCAAAACCATCGAACACGTCCCTGATCCGGTGTCCCGGTGCGTGCAGATTCGTGCGGTGGAGGCCGACCGCGCCGGGCTGCCCAGCCTGACCGACGAGGAGGTGAAGGCCGTATGCCGAATGGCCAAAATTGTGGAGAAACACTACCGTTGCCCGCAGGACATTGAGTGGGCATTGGATGCCGACCTGCCCGACGGTCAGAACCTGATGCTCCTCCAAAGCCGCCCCGAAACGGTCTGGACGCAGAAAAAAGCCGCCCCCCAGGCTACCCACACCACCGGCATGGCGGGCATTTTGAACACCCTGATGAATCCGATTGCCAGTAAACCGAACTGATTATTATCCTCAAACTGTACTATTCCAATGGCTCAAAAATTCAGTAGCCCCTACGACCATCAAGCCCCGGCGGGTGCCGAGGGATGGCAAGACCTGTACCCGTATTACATGGTGTTTCAGGACAATCTCCGCTCCGACGAAGAAGCCAAGTTCTTTTTCTGCGACTCGCAGCACTGGCCCAACGTGTTCAAGCCCTTCGATGCCATCACGGTGGAGTTTGCCGTAAAGTGCCTCGGACAGTATAACACCCGCCAATGGTTGATTCCACCCGCCAACGGCATCGACTTCAAAATTCATAACGGCTATTGCTACATGAGTCCGGTGGGCGTGCCGCCCGAACAAATCGGCGACCGGGTGCCGCTGTTTATGGAGCGGGCGGGCTATTACTTCCAAAACTGGAACGACCTGCTGGCCAACTGGCACAAGAAAGTGGACGCGGTAATTGCCGAAATGGAAGCCGTGACCTTTGAACCGCTGCCCGACATTATCCCGATGGACTGGGTGACGCAGGGCGTGGGTCTCGACCCTACCTACCACCTCATTGGCAACTACAACAAAATGATCGACCTGTGTTACAAGACCTGGATGTATCATTTTGAGTTTCTGAACCTCGGCTACGCGGCTTATCTCGACTTCTTTGGGTTCTGCAAAGAAGCGTTCCCCGGCATTCCCGATCTGGCCATTGCCAAGATGGTGCAGGGCGTTGACTCAGACTTGTTCCGGCCCGACGACGAACTCCGCAAGCTGGCTAAACTGGCCCTGGCGAATGGTTCTGCCGAGGTGATCCTGAGCCATAACCTAACCGACGCGCTGGCCCAACTCGCCCAAACCGAGGGCGGGCAGGCGTGGGTTGCCGCCTGGGACGGAGCCAAATACCCCTGGTTCAATTTCACCAGCGGCAACGGCTTCTATTCGACGGATAAATACTGGATTGAGCATTTGGATATTCCGTTTGGCTATGTCCAAAACTACATTCAGCAGCTTCAGGCGGGGCAGAGCATCGACCGGCCAACGGAGGCCATTGCCGCCGAACGCGACCGTATCTCAGGCGAGTACCGCGATGCTCTTGATGAGGCTGCTCAGGGGGCTTTCGACGGGAAACTGGGCCTGGCGCGGGTGGTGTTCCCCTACGTGGAAAACCACAATTTCTACATCGAACACTGGGCGATGAGCGTGTTCTGGCGCAAAATGCGCGACCTCGCCAACGTGTTTGTGGGGGCCGGTTTCTTTGCCGACGCGAACGATATGTTCTATTTCCGGCGCGAAGAAATTCAGAATCTCCTCTTCGACTATGGCCGGGGATGGGCAATGGGCGTACCGGCCATCGGGCCAAGCTACCTGCCCGCCGAGGTAGCCCGCCGGAAAGCGATTGTCGATGCGCTGTCAACGGCACCACCCAAACCAGCGTTCAACGAGCCACCTGCCGTGATCACAGAGCCGTTTACGATTATGCTCTGGGGTATCACGACCGAGAGTGTGCAGGGCTGGCTCAACACCTCCGAATCGGGCAATCAGCTCAAAGGCATGGCGGCATCGCCCGGCACGGTGGAGGGCCTGGCGCGGGTCATCAACAACCCCGACGAACTGGGTCAACTGCAACAGGGCGAAATTCTCGTAACCCGCGTAACGGCTCCAAGCTGGGCACCGGTTTTTGGCAAAATCAAAGCGACCGTGACCGATATTGGCGGCATGATGTCGCACGCGGCCATTGTGTGCCGGGAGTATGGCCTGCCTGCCGTAACCGGCACAGGATCAGCCAGTACGACCATCAAAACCGGCGACCGCATCCGCGTGAACGGCGGGCAGGGCGAAGTGACCATTCTGGAAGCAGCGGCCTGATGAACGCCTATTTCAGCCTGTTGAAAGCTGCCGAGCGGTATATGCGCGTCCGTAAAAACGACGTGCATATACCCATCTCGTTCCACTATGCCATGCGCCTGGCCGATGCCCACCCCAACGCCGACCGCGACGTGGTGGCCGCAGCCATTATTCTGCACGACATCGGGTGGTATTCGATTGACGAAGACGATATTTTTAAGAAAGGGTTTCAGACCGAAAACTTTCTTCAGAGCGATGTGCGCTACCTGCATGAGTCGGAGGGGGTGCGGTTAGCCGGGCCGCTGTTGCGCGATCTGGGCTATTCGGATGCGTTTATCGGGCAGGTTTGCACTATTATCGACGGCCACGATACGCGCCCGTTTGCCCGGTCGCTGGAGGACGAACTGGTGCGCGATGCCGACAAACTCTGGCGGTTTACTGTAACGGGGGTGGGCATCGCGAGTGGCTGGTTTAAACAAACGCCGAGCCACTACTGCGGTCGGTTGGCAACGGACGTGATTCCGCAACTGCACCGCCCCGAATCGGTGGCAATGGCACAGGCCGACCTCGCCGAAACCCGGCAGATGCTTTGTTGTGATGTAATCTGAATTATGGAAAACTGGATCAGGGTGACCAACCCCTGCACGGGCGAGATCATCGACACGGTGCCACGCAGCACCCCCGACGACGTACACGCGGCCCTCGAAGCGGCTGGAAGCGCGTTTCGGCACTGGCGTAAACAACCCGTTGCCGAACGTGCCCGGCTGCAACACGAAGCCGCCCGACTCCTGCGCGGGCAGGCCACCGAACTGGCCCATCTGCTTGCCCGCGAACTGGGCCGACCCTTATCCGGTTGCCTGACCGAACTGAGCCGTAGTGCCGACCTGCTCGATTTTTATGCCGAAGAGGGGTTACGGCTGAAAGGCGAAATTCCGCAACACAACCTACCCGGCGAAAAGGCCCTGGTGGTGCGCGAGCCGGTGGGCGTGGTGGTGGCCATTACGTCCTTCAACTACCCCATTACGCTGCTGATTATGAAGCTGGGTGCGGCCCTGATGGCGGGTTGTCCGGTGGTGGCCAAGCCCTCCGAAGACACCCCCCTAACGACTCTGAAACTGGCCGAACTCTTCGGGCAGGCGGGGTATCCGGCAGGGGTGTTCAACGTGCTGACGGGCTATGGTCACGAGATCGGTCACGCACTGGTAGAACATCCGATTACGGCCAAAATCGCGTTCACGGGCGGCACCGGAACCGGCAAACGCATTGGCGAAGTAGCCGCCCGGCACAACAAGCGCGTGACCCTCGAACTGGGTGGTCAGTCGCCCGCGCTGGTCTGCGCCGATGCCGACCTGAGCGTGGCCGTACCGGCCCTGGTGCGCCATGCCTTTGCCAACACGGGACAGTTTTGCTACCGCGTCAACCGGATTTACGCCCACGAAAGCATCTATGAAACGCTGCTCGACAAACTCGTAGCCGGGGCCGAAGCCTTGCGCGTTGGGCATCCGCTCTCAGGTGCCGACCTCGGACCGCTCATCAACGATAAAATTTACCGGAACAGTGAACAACAGGTGGCCGATGCGCTGGGAAAAGGGGGCGTCCTGAAAACCGGAGGCTCCCGGCTCACCGGCCCCGACTATGACCGGGGCTGGTTTTTTCCGCCCACGATTTTGGCCAACGGCGACCATTCCATGCAGATTATGACCGAAGAAACCTTCGGGCCGGTGCTTGGCGTGATGCCCTTCCGAACGTTGGACGAAGCCGTGGAACTGGCTAATGATTCGGTGTATGGACTGGCGGGCTATGTGTTTTCGGGGAATCTCGGCACGGCCCTACACCTCGCCGAATCGCTGGAGGCCGGGTCGGTTTGGATCAACAACATTCACCGTTCGTATCATGATGTGCCGTTTGGGGGTGTGAAACAAAGTGGCATTGGCCGCGAAAAGGGTCGCTACGGCATTGAAGCCTACACCGAGTTGAAAACGATTTACCTGACGTACTGATGGACGCTTTTTTCGACACCCCTGTTGGTAATCTGGCCGCTATCTGGCTTGGCGCACGGCCCCACCTGAACGTCCGCAACAACGACGAACACACCTTATTTTCGTTTATGCTGGCCCGTACCCTGCTCGAAAAACAGCCCGAAGCCGACCCGGAGGTGGTGCTACCCGCCATTTTGTTACACGACACGGGCTGGTCGAAAATTCCTCCCGACAAAATTTTGCACGCTTTTGGCCCCAACAACCAATACCCCGAACTGACCCGGCAACACGAACTCGAAAGCCTGACTATTGCCACGCAGGTGCTAACGAGTCTGGCTTATCCCGAAAACCAACTTGCGGCTATTCTGGCCCTCATCGACGGTCACGACACCACCAAACACGCCCGCTCGCTCAACGATGCCATTCATAAGGATGCCGATAAACTCTGGCGATATACGCCCCACGGCAACCGAATTATTGGCGAGTGGTTTGGCATTGAACAGGCCGAGGTGCTACCCATTCTCGAACACTACGTACTGCCCGGTTTTCTGACCGATGAGGGCCGCCGATTAGCCACCCTGATGCTCCAAACGGCAAAACTTGATTTGGAATGTGTAAGAATGAATGTGTAATGCGTAATGTTCCGCGTCAGCCTATTACGCATTCATCATTAACCTGCTAAACATGTTTGATCTGCATAACAAAGTTGTACTGATAACCGGGGCCGGAGGGGGCTTAGGCCGGGCCTTCGCGCAGGCATTTGCGGGGGCGGGTACACATGTGGTGGCCGCTGACCGAAATGAGGCCGGTGCCGCCGAAACCGCCCAATTAATTGGCGGGCTGGCGGTGGGTGTCGATGTTACAAACGAAGCATCCCTGCAACAGATGGTACAAACGGTGCTGGACAACTACGGGAAAATCGACGTGCTGGTGAACAACGCGGCCATCTACGCCACGATTACCCGCAAACCGTTTTACGAACTAACCGAAGCGGAGTGGGATGGGGTCATGAGTGTGAATCTGAAAGGCGTTTGGCTATGCTCGAAGGTGGTAGTTCAGGCCATGATCGAGCGAGCCAAGACCCAAAACGTGGGGGCCAGGATCATTAATATTGCCTCGGCAACGGTTATGAGCGGGTCGCCCAATTGGTCGCATTATGTGGCCTCGAAAGGGGGCGTTATTGGGCTTACGCGCTCAATGGCGAAGGAACTGGGGGGATTTAACATCACTGTCAACGCCATTGCGCCGGGCTTTACGCTCACCGAGGCCAGCCTGAACCTGATGGACAACGCGCAGCAGTACGGCGTGGATCGGGGAGCCATTAAACGCCCCTCCACTGCCGACGATATCACCGGAACGGCCCTGTATCTGGCCTCTCCCTTAGCCGATTTTGTCACGGGCCAAACCATCATTGTCGATGGCGGCAAACAATTTATTTGACCTGAATTTAGTATGCCAACAATAACCTACGTTGAACCGGGCGGTGCCCAACACACGCTAACCCTGCCCCTCGGCGCAACCCTCATGGAAGGGGCCGTTCAGAACGATGTAAAAGGCATTTTGGCCGAATGCGGTGGCTCGTGCATGTGCGCTACCTGCCACGTTTATATCGACGAGGAGTTCCTCGACCTGCTGCCCGACATCGAAGAGGAGGAAGCCGAAATGCTCGAAGGCACCACCGCCGAACGCCGACCCAACAGCCGGTTAGGGTGTCAGGTGCGGGTGTCGAACAAGCTCGACGGGCTGATTGTCCGCATTCCCGACCGGCAATGACCGGGCAGGTCGTTATCGTTGGCAGTGGTCATGCGGGCTTTCAGGCGGCTGCTTCCTTGCGAGAAGAAGGGTTCGCGGGGGGCATCACGCTCGTTTCGGCGGACGATGGCTTACCCTCTCAAAAACCCCCACTCTCGAAAGGCTTTTTGCAGGGCAAACAGACTGAAGAGAGCCTGCTGTTTCGGGTGCCAGCCTGGTACGAGACCAATGCCGTAACTCTCCGGCTGGGTGTTCGGGTAGTGCAAATTGACCCGTTGGGAAGTCAGTTAAAGACCGAAACGGGCGATGCGATTCCGTACACACATCTGATTTTGGCAACCGGAGCTGCCAACCGCCCTTTGCCCTGCCCCGGTGCCGACGATGTGCTTTACCTCCGCAACCTCGCCGATGCCCGCCGAATTGGTGCGCGGCTCGAACAGGCCCGGCGGGTGGCTATCGTGGGTGGCGGCTTCATCGGGCTTGAACTGGCGGCTGTTGCGGCCGAAAACCGAAAAACGGTGACGGTAGTTGAAGCCGGATCGCGGCTGATGGAACGAGTGTTGCCGCCCGTGTTGTCGGGCGTTTTTCGGCGGGTGCATGAGCAACAGGGCGTTCAAATCCGACTGAACACGGTGGCCCAATGTATTGAGAAACAGAACGAAAGTTATTCGATTCAACTGTCTGACGGGCAAACTGTTGCCGCCGATTTGGTACTGGCAGGTATTGGCGTTATTCCCGAAACAAACCTGGCGCAAGCTGCGGGTTTGGTTTGCGACAATGGCATTGTGGTCAACGAATACGGCCAAACTTCCGTCTCCAACATCTACGCCGTGGGCGACTGCGCTAATCAGTACAACCCCTTTGCCCGTCGTCGGCTTCGGCTCGAATCGGTACAAAACGCTGTCGATCAAGCTAAAACGGCAGCGAAACACCTGATGGGGGAGGCCCACCCTTACCGGGTTGTCCCCTGGTTCTGGACCCATCAATACCACCTGAAATTACAAATGGCGGGCATCTCAGCCGGATACGATCAGTTCTCGGTGGCGGGCAACCCGGAAACCGATACGTTTTCGGTGTATTATTATGCTGACGGTCAACTAATTGCTGTTGACTCGCTCAATCGCCCCGGCGACCATCTGAAAGCACGCAAACTGCTCGAAGCGGGTTCGTGCTTGCCTGCTCACTCCGAGCGATAAGGTAAACGGTTATGTAGTAATAAAATCACCCTTTTCACAACGAAAACCAATACGTCAGCTTTGCCACCAAGGCCCGGTTCTTCGATTGAAACGGCTGGAAGAAACGCGCGTCGGAAAGGGAGGTTTGCTCGGTGAAATAGTTGTCGGTGTAGACGATAAAAAAGTCGCTCACAGGCCGGAATCGCCACTGAAACCGCGCATTCAGGTTCATGTTGTTGACCTGATTGTTGTACTGTACCTGCGTGGTGAGGTAGATATTCTTCGTAAACGTCAGGTCGATGCGGGGGCCAATGAGCAGCAAGTCGGCATCGTTGAAGCCGTCGGGCAGGCGGATACGGTTATAATTCACGTCTGTCTTGAACCCCTAAAAGTGAGCCAGTGAAAAGTAGAGCAAAAAACCTTATTTTTCACGGTAAACAAAAGGGAAATGAAAGCAAATCGATTCACCGAATCGCAGATGGTGGCCATCCTTAAACAACAGGAAAATGGCCAGACTGTTGCTCAGATCAGTCGCGAACATGGTATCAGCGAGGCCACGTTTTACGCCTGGAAAACCAAATTTGGCGGTATGCAGGCATCCGACATTAAACGTATCAAAGAATTGGAGCCGGGCCGCCGGTGCGGAAGAAAATCGGCGGCTCAAGAAAATGTACGCCGACCTGAGTTTGCAACACGACATCACCAAAGAGGCTCTCACAAAAAAGTTCTAAGCCCTGCCAAGCGCAGGGCGTTGGTGAAATGGATGGTTATTGAAAAGAAGGTTAGCCAGCGCAAAGCCTGCCGCTGGGTGGGTCTAAGTCGCAATGCAATGGCGGAACCAGTGGCCGTTAAAGAAAAAGATACGACCCTCAAAGAACAGATTGAAACGCTGGCGCATCGGCATAAACAATGAGGTGTGCTGAAAATATATCGTCGTCTGCGTAAGAAAGGGGAACGAGTCAACCACAAGCGTGTCAGGCGGTTATATCGCTTATTAGGTCTGAACCTTCGCCGAAAAGTCCGCAGGCAATTACCTGAAGCCGTGCGTAAACCGTTAGTTAAAGCAAGTGCGTGCAACGAGTGTTGGTCATTGGACTTTACCTCTGATAGCTTAACAGACGGTCGTAAATTTCGCACATTAAACGTGATTGATGATTACAATCAGGAAGCTCTGGGCATCGAAATCGACTTTTCGCTCCCGGCCAAACGAGTCACTCGTCTATTGGATCGAATCGTGGCCAAACGTGGTCTGCCTCGCAGTCTACGTTCGGATAATGGCCCCGAGTTCATCAGCGAGGAGTTGCAGAGTTGGTGTCGGTCTAACGAAGTGGAACTGCGCTGGATTGAACCCGGCAAACCAACACAAAATGCGTACATTGAACGATTCAATGGCACCTTCCGGCGCGAAGTATTGAACGCGAACGTGTTTGGAAGCGTCGTTCAGGTTCGGCGGGTAGTCGATGAGTGGGGGGTGGAGTACAATACGGAACGCCCCCATCAGGCGTTAGGGTTTATGACACCGGTCGAGTATCGGCAGGCGACATAGACTCCAGTGCGAACTGGCTCATAAAAGGGGGCAAGGACACGACCAATCCTTCCCTAGTTTTACCTGTATTGGTCAAGGCAATAACAATATTAACCAATTCATACACAGCCGGAATTTCAACAAACGTTTTTCCTTCGTGAGATTTTATATATCCTTTAGTAAAAGAAACGGGTGATTGAATAGTTTTTATTTGAGTAAAGGCACTGTCTTTTCCATTTATGATGATGACAAAAGGATATGTTTTGCCCTTCTCAACTTTAAATTGAAGAGAATCAATATCTGTAATGAATGTGACCAGTTTATACTTCTTATCTATGGCCATCGGTGCCTCATATATATCGGGGTTTACTTTGGGTTCTATGTTCCACCGCCCTTTTTTGAAATAATCCCCGTCTCGTACCGAAATAGTATAGGTATGTGATTTGAGTACAGGTATTTTCTGGCTAAAGCCATTGGAGAAAAGGACAAAAGCTAGCAAGACGGATACTATCGTTCTCATACTGTTTCGGAAATGATTGGTCTCCAAAGAGAACATAAAAGTTCAGGCGTTGCATCACTGAGACTTGTTTGTCGACTTTTCATTGCTAAAGCGTCAACTACATCCTCACGTTAGCAACACCCTCACTAACCATCTACCTCAAAGCACTTCTTCGCGTCCGGCTAGCCGTTCTTTGTCCAAGGCGTAGATGGTTTTTACGGCGGCAAAAAACGTTTCGGCAGTTTGGGCGTAGTTACGGCGGTTTACGGCATCGACCTGTTTTTTTAAGCCGTCGGGCACGAGTGCTTTGCCGGTGATTGCGCAAAGCAGGCTGGTGGCTACGGCGGCAATCGTTTCGGCATCTAGACCGTAGAAAATACCGGCTTTCAGCGTGCGGAAATAATCGCCATTGCCCCACTTCAAGGCCGCAAACGCGATGGGCAGGTTTTCGACGCAGGCAATGCGCGAGGGGCGGGCGATGTTGGTGCCTTCCCGCATCATTTTTGGGGTTTCGAGATTGTCTTTACGCAGGTGGTCGGGGGCAAGTTGGAGATACGGCAGCACGGCCAACCGCGTTTTCCGAACGAATTCGTCGAGGGTGTCCGTTGGGCGGGTGGCGTCGAGTACATCGGCAAGGGCGCGTTTCGTACCGTCTTTAGCCACTAACAAGGCGGTTTTCAGGACATCGTCGATGGTCGATTGGGCACCGAAAGCGGTGGCATAAGCGGCTGCGTTTACCCCGGCTGCTTCCACGCCAAACGATTCGGTATGGGCCGTGCCGAACGCCGTGGCCTCCCGGTACGCTCGCCAGGGATCGCCCGCATTGACGGCCCCAACCGGAAGCATCACGCCCTGAAACCCCTCGTTGATCCAGTTTCCCATTCCGCCGTAACGAGGCTCAATGTTGTTGATAGCCAGTCGGTTGTATACGTATCGTTCGGGCCACCACAGCGGACGGTCGTTGGGCGTTAGCATTTCCCCCTTCTCGGCAATCCAGACCTTTTTCTCGGTGATCTCCTGGATAAAAACATCCGCGTAGGCGTAGGCATCGAGGTGATCGCGGTGCCGCACGTAACAGCCCATCATCGCTTCCAGGTTCAGCGTATCGTCGGTGGTGCGGCCATTTCCCTTGCCTTTCCCGGTTTCGATATCCTTTTTGGCCGTTGGCGGCAGAAACTGCGTAAAGTCCCAATCGCTAAACTGGATCTTGGTTTGTTCGGGAACAAAATTCTCGACCGAGCCGCCCATCGCATCGGCCACCACGTGTGCATACAGGGCCTCTTCTAGTTTCTGATGGAGCAGTGGGCGGGTCGTTGGTTTGGCCTGTAACGCATTCGGAACAAACGGCAGACTCAGCGAGGCTAACAGATTCTGACGGATAAATCGGCGACGATTGGGCATAAACAAGAATCGTTTTTTTACGGTATGACGAGCCGGAACGTGTTTCTCCCCGACCCGTTCGGGGTAAAACCTCCCCTATGTCGTCTTGTTATTGCACAAAACAACTCCCACAATAGTACAATGGCCCTTTCCCGGTACCAATTTCTTAGGCAGAGTGCTTTAGCTGCCCTGGGTTTCGCGCACACGCCCGACCTGATGGCACAGGCAACCGCCAAACCCGCCGTACCCACCCCCGGCAGCGTGCGCAAGACAGTTAAGATCACAGACGTAAAACCCTACATTTTCCGCAACGCACTTTACGCCAAAATTGAAACCGACGCGGGCATCAGCGGCTGGGGCGAGGGCGACCACGAACGGCCCGATTTTGTGGGTAAGTTCGTCTCTGAGGTGTTTGCACCGATCCTGAAAGGCCAAGACCCGTTCGACTCCGAGCACCTCTGGACCGAAATGTTTTTTGAGGGATTCGAGAACGGCAGTACGGGCCTGAACCCCGGTGCCGTGGCCGCTGTCGATAACGCGCTCTGGGACTTGAAAGGAAAGCTACTTGGCTTGCCCGTATCGAAGTTACTGGGAGCTAATAAAACCGAAAAAGTGGCCGTGTATGGGTCGTATGGTCGGCGGAAAAAAGACGGCTATCGAACCCCGCTCGAAATGGCTAACCTTGGGCAAGAGTTTGTCAGTCAGGGCTATAAAACTATAAAAGCCCGGATGCAACTATACGACCGGGAGCGCAATCCACCGTTCAACTTCACCTACGATTGCATCAAGGAAGTGCGCAAAGCCGTGGGCGATTCGACCGATATTTTTGTGGATTTCAACAACGGCTACACTGCCGGAAAAGCCATTGAACTGGGCCTGAAACTCTACGAGAACTTCAACATCAAGGTAATCGAAGAACCCGTGTCGAGCATGAACTACCCCGACCTGCGACAGGTGGTGGAGGCCTTGCCCTGCGAGGTGAACGCGGGCGAACACGAGTACAACAAATGGCAGTTTCGCGACCTGATCATGACGGGCAATCCCGACTGCCTGAACCTCGACCTCATCAAGTGCGGGGGCATTAGCGAGTGCCGCAAAATTGCGGGCATGGCTCACGCCTTCGACAAGGAGGTGATGGTGCATAACACCCGCCCCACGCTCGCCACAGCCGCGAGCCTAAACCTCGTGGGCAGTATTGCCAACAGCGCGAAAGTGCAGGAATTCAGTGGGTTACGTCCTGACCTGGATCAGACTGTTTTGTTCAACGGAACCGTTAAATTTGAGAACGGCTTTCTGTATATCCCCACCGGCGTAGGGCTGGGGTTGGACGTAAACGAAGCCGAGATGGAGAAACGCAAGCTGAATAAATGACCCGAGTCGACTTCCTAAAAACACGTACCGCGTCGGCGGCTCTGCTGAATTACACGTACTCCTCCATCAGCCAAAATGCGCCCTGCCTTATTCCTGCTTCTATTTTTATCGATTGCCTGCCAAACCCAGAAACCGGCCACCAACGACCCGTTTGCCTGGCAGGTGAGCGAGGTGCTGAAGGCCATCAACCCGCCCACGTTCACGGACAAAACGTTTCCAGTAGATGCGTCCGGTAATTTTCAGAAAGCCGTAAACGAGGCCATTGACGCTTGTCATCGGGCCGGGGGCGGGCGCGTGGTGGTGCCTGCGGGTGAGCACGTTTGCAACGGCCCCATCCGGTTGTTGTCCAATGTGAACCTGCACTTGAGCGAGGGGACAACTATTCGCTTCGGTACCAACCCTGCTAATTATCTGCCTGTGGTGAAAGTGCGTTGGGAAGGCACGGTTTGCTACAACTACTCACCTCTGATTCATGCAAGCGGTCAGCATAACATCGCCATCACGGGCCGGGGTACGCTCGACGGGCAGGCCGACAAGTTCTGGTTCGCATGGAAAAAACAACTGGACGGGAACGATCAGGAACTGGCCAAGAAAATGCTGCGGAAGATGGGCGAAACCGGCACGCCCGAAGCCGAGCGCGTCTTTGGCGAGGGCCACAAACTTCGCCCGTCGCTGATTGAGTTTTACGAGTGTCAAAACATCCTGCTCGATGGCTTCACGGCCCATCAAAGCCCGTTTTGGACCATCCATCCGGTGTTCTCCAAAAACCTGACCATCCGCAACCTGACTATCGGCCACGGCACGACCAACGACGACGGCATCGACCCAGACTCCTGCGAGGACGTGTTGATCGAAAACTGCCGGATCGACACCGACGACGACCCTATTTCTCTCAAAGCCGGTCGCGACCAGGACGCCTGGAAACGTCCCGGTACCCGCAACGTGGTGGTGCGCAACTGTACGCTCCGTTCCAATGTGGGCAATGGTTTTTGCATTGGTTCCGAGATGTCGGGCGGGGTGGAGCGGGTCTGGATTGACAACTGCACGATTTCCCTCGCCGACCACGGCCTCAACATTAAAGCCAACCTCGACCGGGGCGGCTTTGTGCGCGACGTGTGGGTTCGTAACGTGCGCATGGACAGTTGCCGCCGTGCCGCCATCCGAATGCAGATGGATTATCACAGTTACCGGGGGGGCAATTTCCCGCCTGATTTCGACCGTATTATCGTTGAGAAGATCAACGTGCGGGCCGTGCGCGACTATGGTTGGTGGCTGGTGGGGGTACCGGCCAAACCCATTGGGCAGATTGTACTACGGAACGTGACGGTTGGGCGTAGTGGCAAAGGAAACGAGGTGAAACTGGCAGATATCAACGTATTAGATACAGATCAGCCCAAGTAAGTCTGCTCCGTATAACCTGCTGCCGAACTCATGCCGGTGCCGCCGGTGCAAGTCGGGGTTCATCAGGCTATCTATTCGACTAAAGGTCTAATTTGCAAGTCTGGCGCGATTTACGGTTTTACCTAGAAACTGAGTGAGTAGCATTCTATCAGGGTGTATTTCAATCTTGTGTTTTGCTCAACCGTCGCTAAGTAAAGCAACCTATATTGGCCTTACGGCCATGCCGGATACTATCCGGCATTACATGGATGGCCACTTTTGTAATGCCGGATAGTATCCGGCATGGCCGTAAGGCCAATAACCCACAAGATTGAAATGCACCCTGATACGATTCCCCCTAAGTGAACCCTTAGTAACAAATGAACCGCATCAACTTCCTAAAAACCCTGACCGCTTCGGCGGCCCTGCTCATCTTGCCCCGCCCTTCGCTGGCCGCACAACGCAACGCTGATGCCCTTCCCACCTGGCCGATCCCCGACCTCCGGCAAGCCATCGGCACTCCGGTTCTGGTTCGGTCTATACAACTCCTGAAAACCCAATCAGAACTGTTTGTGGTCGTCACCTCGGAGACCGGCAAGCAGGGCATCACGCAGTGCAATGACCGGATGAAGAACCTGTCGTCATTATTAAAAGGCATTGTTATAGAGCACTTTGTGGGGAAAGACGCCCGCGATTTGCCACAATTGGTCGACAACGCGTACCGATTGAATTCCAACTACAAATACGCCGGGATGCCGCTCTGGAACTGCATCGGTTCGGTCGAGATTGCGCTTTGGGATTTGTTGGGACGAGTGGCCAAAAAGCCGGTTTATGCACTCCTCGGCAAGCCTCTGCGCACGCAATACGAGGTGTATATTTCCGATTTCGACCGGGGCACCGACGCGCCGGAGGTGGTCGTTGAACGCATGGCTCAAAAACTGGCCGTTACGGGGGCTAAAGGCGTGAAAATCAAGGTAGGTGGTCGCATGGTGAACACCCCCGCCGACGATAAACGGACGAGGGCATTTGTGCCGTTGGTCCGCAAAACGCTGGGCGACAAGGCCGTGATTTACGCCGATGCCAATGGCTCGTACACACCCAAAGAGGGCATTGAAATCGGGCGGATGCTGGAAGATTACGGCGTGGCCATATTTGAGGAACCCTGCAATTTCGAGGACGAAGAGGGCCTGAGCGACGTCAACAAAGCCCTCAAAAAACTGGTGTTAGCCGGGGGTGAGCAGGATACGAGCGTGTACCGGTTCGAGCGGCTGGCCCGCACGGGCGTGTACGACGTGTTGCAGGCCGACGTGTACTACAACGGGGGCATTTTGCGCGGGTTGCAGGTGGCCGAAATTGCCCGGAAATTCGGTAAGTCCGTTGCCCCCCACACCCCCAAAGCCGATCCGCTGATTGCCCCGTTCTGGCATTTGGCCGCCGTGTGCCCCAACCTCCACGGTCTCCAGGAGTTTGTGTATGATTTGAAGGGGAATCAGCCCAGTTGGTACACCCCCCGGATTCAGGTGCGAAATGGCCTGATGCAACTACCTAACACACCGGGGTTGGGGATTCAATACGACGAAGGCATCTGGAAAAGTGCCGAGCGGATTGTGTGAATGCATAGAACGTTCTGAAGACCAGCCGCCGAGGTGACTCGGCGGCTGAGGTTAATTTAGTTCAGCACGAGACACTCTAGCAGACTCGCAGGTATCGTTGCTGTTGCAGTTTTCAGGTGAATGGTTAAGCTACGGGTTTCGACTGGCTCCGTAAACCAAATACTCTGACGGCTCTGATAATTTTCGGTTTGAAGAAAAATGCGCTCCTGTACGTCGTTGCAAAGCATGATTTCCTTCACACAAAACGGTGAAACAGTTTCGGGATTAAGCATGATAACTGTCTCAAGGGGGTGATCAAAATCAGTATCGAAGGTTAGTTCTACGCGGCCAATTCGTTGTTTTTGAGGCCAGGTGAGTGTTAGCGTCGGGTTGGGGTCGTCGAGGTTGGCTACCCAGGCATTCGGTTGATCGACGGGACGTTGCAGGCCATTCCGAACGTTCTCAGGTGAAAATAGGCGGATACCCCCTTCGATAGTCAGGGCAATATTATGGCCCTTAGGTCGGCGTTCGGGGCACCAGAACTCAAACGTTTCGACTCCAATATCGTCGGTCGGTTCCTGTTTGCCATAGTTCGATACGGCGGGGTTGGTTTTGTTAAATACCGATAGCACCCCCGTTAACCGCATTTGACTGTACTGAAGCTGAATATGTTCGTTTTTCAGGAAGCATATAAAGACGTACTCTGGCTCTTCGACGGTGTAACCAAACGACAAATCAACAGGTTGTTCCCCTTTTCGAAGTGGAATTGATAGGGTTTGCAACGTTACGTCGGGCGTGTGATTGCCCGGCTTGCTACTCCGGCGCAGTTCAACAGTCAAGGTCGTATCCTGGTCGGCAGCCACGAAGGCAGTCATTTGCGGCACCGCACCGGCGGGTAGCGGCAACATCTGAGCGGCAGAATCGGTCAGAGATTGCCAGGGGCCGTTAGGAGGGAGTTCGGTCAGAATAAACTCGCTGCTGGCAGTCAACGTGGCCGACTGTGCGAGGTCGGCGGGGTCGTGAAGTTTAAGACCGGGCAGGTGTTGGCCGGTTTTTAACAGTTCCTGTTGTAATTGGGCCATCTGTTCGGCATCGCTCAACCCACGCGGTAACAACCCCTGTTTTACACAAAGGGCAGCGGCCATACCCACCGCCTGCCCCACGTGAGCACACGTACCCATCACCCGCGACGAACCAAATGCCACGTGGCTCGCTGAAATAATTCGCCCCGCCAGGAACAGATTGTCCACATTACGGCTATACATACAGCGATAGGGAATACCATAAATCCCTTTGCTGTGCCACTGATTGCAGCCGGGTTTCTCCGAAAAAACGCCATCAGCGGGGTGCAGGTCGATGCTCCAGCCACCAAAAGCCACCGTGTCGGGGTGTTTGCGCTGCTCCACCACGTCGTGTTGGGTCAGCATATAATCGCCCTCAAATCGGCGACTTTCGCGTTTGCCCGGAATGGTGCCGACCCATTCGAGGGTCATGGTTTCAGCTTCGGGAAACTGCCCGGAGTTTTTGATGTGATTCCAGACCCCATACACCACCTTCCAGAGTTCCCATTTGATGGCCTCGGTGTCATGGACAGTGTCTAACCGACCCCCGTACTCGATCCACCAGAGTTGGCAACCAAACTCTTTGGCGTTGAACCGGCGATAACGTGGGATTTTGGTGATGTCGTCGAGCGCGTAGGCGGGGGGCACAAACCGCACCGGACGACCCGTGTCTTTGGTGTAGAAATACAGCGAGTGCCCCAACAACTCGCCGTATTCAGCACTAGGGGCAAATTTTTCGCCGAACTCTTCCTGCCTCTCGGCCCCCATTCGAAACGCAGCCCCGGCCTGAAACCCAACCACGCCATCGCCCGACGCATCGCAGAACAACGGGGCCGAAAGCTCGTACATCGTGCTGTTTTGGGCGCAAAAGGCCCGAACGGATTTCACCCCCCCGCCCCCTAAAGGGGGAGTTGCTTGACTATGCTCAACGTTCTCCCCCTTCAGGGGGCGGGGGGGTACTAGCATCTCCACATCGAACACTGCAGTATTGAGCAGCAGCGTGATGTTCGGTTCGAGGATGACCTTTTCGAGCAGGATAGTGTCGAAAATGAGTGGATTGCCTTCGGGGTTGCGATGCCAGTTTTCAACCAGAATTTCGTCGATAACGCCCCCCTCGCGTGCCCAGCGGTTGTTGTTGCCCATGTGCGAGGTGGCCCCCAGCACCCACAGCCGTACCTCGCTGGAGGCATTGCCGCCCAGCACGGGTCGGTCCTGCACCAGTAATACCCGGATGCCCGCACGAGCCGCTGTGACGGCTGAGCAGACACCAGATAAGCCACCACCTACGACCACTAAATCGGCTTGATGGGTAATCGTTTTGAGTTCTCGTTTATCGGTTGCGTCGAGACGGAGCATAAGGATTGATCGTTAGAGTTGGTGAGAAATCGGATTGTCCGTGAGCATTGACAGTAGCCATTCGATATTCGTAGGATTGTTTCGAATCAAGGCCTGTTAGAATAAATCGGCCTGTCTGAACGGTCGGTATAGATTGCTGCTGCCAGGTGTTGGTGTTACCACGCCGGTATTCGAGCAGGTAGCCCGTGGCCTTTGGAACAGGATTGAAACACACAACAGCCTCGTTGCTCTGTTGCACGATACCCTGCAAAACGGGTGGTGCCGGTCGTTGTCCGCCATCTGGCGTAACAACCCGCTCCTCCGACCAGTTGATGGCGAAGTAGTTGTCTTTCAGTCGCTTAAACCGAAAATAGTACGGTTTTCCCGCATCGGCGGACCGATTTGTTAGTCCCGGTACGAACAAGGTTCCCGGTGTCAGACTCTGTACCGTTTTAGCTTTGGTGTAATCGCCCGGTGTGTCTGTTACCTGAACCCGATACGCATAATCATCGTCGGGGCTGGCGTAACCGATGAAAAAGCCACCATCGGCAGGTTCAACGTGTTGGATGGCAGGGGGCGCAAAACCAAGTTTCTCGACCGTAACAGATCGAATATTGTCCGGCGCACTTTCCCGGAGTGCCGTACCACCCGCTCCGTTAATACCCACGACGGTCACCTGATACGTTTTCCCCAGTGCTACCTTCGGAATTTCGATGTAATCATTGAGCGTTGGGGCCGTTTCATGGGTTAGGCTTCCCTCCCCATAACGGGCTTTGTAGGTCACGCAGGATGGATTTTTCTGAAAATGTACCCGAATCATACCGCCCTGCGAGTGTGCGTTGTAGTATATGCGCCCACCCATTGCGTAGGTGATGATGGGGGGCGTAGGTTTCTGGTAATAGATTGTCGTATCGGCCAACGCGTCGCTCGTGGGAGCCAGCAGTTCGACAGTCATAGCAAATGAAGAATCTGGTTTCCAGTTGATTGAGTGTGTTTGTGGAGCATCGCCGGGGCGGATAACCAGCAGAGACACCAGCCCGCTTTGTCCAATTTTACCCGTCGCGTCGGTGCGTTTCCAAAGTAGTCGGTAGTTGTGTAACGGATAAGCGGGCAGGTCGAGAACCCCACGCGGTTGGAGGCTTACCAGGGCCGAGGTAACTCCCTGCGGGGCTACTGTCATGGCCCGCAGGGGGTTGTGTTCGCGCCGAAATGAATAATAAGCCCGTTTTTTCTGTCGGTACACGTCCACCACTCCCCAGGGTCGGTTCCCGGAGCCTTCTTTAGTACCCAGAAATCGGCTCCGGTAGTCGTTGAATGTCCAGAGCGACCCGCCGATCAGATACGGCAAGCCGCGCAAAGAGTCAATCAATGTTTTGGCATCCAGGTCGGCATCGAGATTTTCGAATAATTGCCCGATGCCATATTCGCTGTAAAACAGGGTTTGTTTGGGGTGTAAGTCGTGCTGCTTCTGTGTGATGGGTCGCAGGTTCTTTCCGTATTTATTAATCAACCCAATATCACCCAGATCAACAATATCGGTCGGAAACTGAGCCGTGTGGCTGACACTCGAAACTAGCCGCGTACTGTCGAGTGTACGCGTGTAGGCAATGGCCCCTTCTACGTATTTCATAACGGTTGGATAGTCACCAATTTCGTTGCCCACGCTCCATCCGATCACGGAGGGGTGATTATACTGGTTGGTGACCAATCGGGTCATCCAGTCTTTCGAGACCGTACTGTCGGGGTCGGCGCGGGGGTCGTAGCCCCAGAGCGGAATTTCGGAGATAACCAGCATTCCGCGCTCATCCAGGTAATCCATCATCTCATCGGGCAGGCACAGGTGCGAGAGCCGGGTCATGGTACAACCCAAGCCTTTCAGCAGGTCGATGTCTTCTTTGATGCGCCAGGTGGGGAGGGTGTTGCCCGTTGTGCGGTCGTCGGGGACGAGGTTAAAACCCATTGGCCGGATAACTTCGCCGTTGAGTTTGAGCCGGGCCGACGTTCGGGTGTAGGCAGCGTTGTCGATTTCGATTTTACGCAGGCCGAAGCGGTTGATTTTTTCGCCAGATGCGCCAGCCAACGTCACCGCCGACGTGTACAAAAACGGATTGTCGAAATGCCACAGATGCGTTTCCTGAGCCGTTAATGTCGTCTGTATCAGCACCGATGCCGACCCGCTTGCAGGCACACTCACCCGAAACGGCAACGACCGCGTGAAGTTATTAGGGGCTGAGAGTTGAACCGTACCCGTTGCTTCAGCCGCTTGCACCGAGCCGAGCGCGGCCCGGTGGTTTTGCACGAACACCCGGATGGCTACCGTCGCTGTTCGTTTAGCTAAATCGACCGTTGGCGTGATGTGTTGCCGAACTACCCGTACTGGCTCGGTGACCTCCAGCGTGACGGGCCGCCGGATGCCGCCCCAATTCCAGATGGCCCCACGAGTCAGCGAATTATCGGCGCACACGACCAGCGTGTTTGTTCCCGATGGGTTCAGGAGTTTCGTTATCTCGAATTCAAACGGCAGGAAACCGCTGTGGTTTTCGCCTAATTTCTGGCCATTAAGCCAAACGGTGCAATCGTGGTAAACGGCCTCGAACAACAGCCGGACAACGCGGTTGTTCAGGGTTGCGGGTGTGGCGAACGTGCGCCGATACCAACCTTTGCCAACATACTGTGCATATTCGTTTCGCAGGTCCCAGTTGCCGGGAACGGGCAAACTATCCCAACTCGCCGTGTTTGTTTCGGGCTTGTGCCAGTTCTGTTGCTCGCCCACATCGTTGGGGTCGGTGCGGAACGCCCAAGTGCCATTAAGGGATTGGGCAGTGGCATTCGTCAGGCTTAAACAAATGAGCAGAATTTTAAGTAGATTTGTGATAAACCGATCAATGTATGGTCTCATCGCAACAACCCTATCAACGCTTAAGCAATCTTCAAATGGAGTTGCTGAAGCTCTATCCCTATGGTGTTTCTGACGAAGAAATACAGGATATTCGGAAACTGCTGGCTGACTATTTCGCCGGACGAATCGACAAAGAGATGGATCAATTGTGGCAGCGAAAAGGCTGGAATGACCAAACCATTCAGGACTGGAAAACGGAACATCTACGTAGTCATTCCTCTGGCCAGTGAGAGTTGTATTAGATCTTAACGTACTACTGATTTCACTACCCGTAGCTTCGCCGTACCGCCCTATTTTTGATGCGTTGCGCGAAGGACGTTTTGAGCTGGCAGTCAGTACGGACATATTACTGGAATACCACGAGAAATTATCCGAGAAAACCACGCCCGGCATTGCCGACAACGTTGTTAAGCTGCTTCTGTCATTGGATAACGTCATTTTGCAAACTGTATATTCCGGTTTAGGGGCTATGCACAACGATCCTGATGACAATAAGTACGTTGATTGTACCCTTTGGTCGGGCAGTGACCATTTGGTATCAGAGGATCGGCATTTTTTGATCTTGCGTGACATTGGTTTTCCGGTTGTATCAGTTCTCAGAATTGACGATTTTTTGGGGTTGGTTCGAGTCCTGCCCTGACGCTACTTTCCGACTCGCTCGCCAGGGAATTAGTGCGGCTATCAGAATTAGCCCGCCGATTAGGGCCGTTGCCGAAGCTCCCGACGTAGCGAATGTGCTCATTCCGAACAACATCAGGGCCGTGAACACCAACGATCCGGCAATCACTTTCAGACCAAAACGGTTTTGCTCAGCAATGGCAAGAGCTTCCTCAGCGGTGGTGGCTTCGGTTGCGTCATCGTGCTTTTGCTGACGGGCGATTTTATAGCGGAAGTAGTCAGGAGCAATCACGTTGCGGCTTCGCTGATATAGTTCGTACCCCAGCAGCAGAACCAGCGTCAGCCCCACGCCAATGACCGTTTCGCCCCCCCGCGAGAGCTTGTATTGGAACAGCCACGGCGACAGCACTTTAAAGAACAGATTGACCGACAACCCAAACACACTAATCCAGAGCGTGGCCCCGCTCGTCAGGCGTTTGCTGAACAACGCCCAGAGCGGAGGAGCCAGCAGCGGCCCGCCCGTTATGGCCGAAATACTCAGCACCACCTCGACCATGCCCCCCGCTTTCGGTACGAGCAGGGCAATCACGATCATGCCCAAGCCAAATACCCACGACGATCCCCTCGCCACTCGAATTAGTTGTTTGTCCGACGCGCCGGGGTTAATCAAACCTTTATAAATATCGTTGGTGAACACTGCCGAGACCACGTTCAGAGCCGTGTTGGCACTGGCCGAGGTCGAGAAATACATACCCGTGAGCATCAGGCCCAGCAAGCCCGGCGGTAGCACCAATTGGCAGATTTTGAGGTAGGCGTTCTCCGTGTCTAGCCCCGTCAGCGAAGGGTCGATCACGCGGTAGATCATCGGCGGCAACATCCAGATAATCGGCGCAATCAGATACAAGCCCGCAAACAAAAACGCCACTTTCCGCGCCGATTTGGGCGAATCGACGCTGGTGTAGCGTTGCACGAACGTCCAGTTGCCGCCGATATAGGCGATGTGATAGAACACAAATGCCAACACAAAACCGAGCGTGTATTCGCCACTGAGCGGGCTGAAAAAGTCAGTCGGGACGCTGTTGGTGAAGCCCTCTAAACCACCTACCCGGTCGAGCGAGAGCGGCAACAGGATAAACACTGCCGCCGACAGCACCACGAATTGCAGGATGTCGGTCACCATAACGGCCCAAAGCCCACCCACTGCCGTGTAGGCAATCATGAAAATCCCCAGCCCGATGGTGGTTGGCACCAACGGCAGGTTGAGCGACGAACTCACCAGTTTGGCCACTGGATATAGCACTGACCCTTTGATGAAGATCGAGACCAGCGTAAAGATGAAAATGTAGGCTTTCTGAACGGTCAGCCCCAGCCGCTCGCGGATAAATTCGGCGGCAGTGAGTGCGCCGGTTTGTTTCCAGCGCGGAGCCAGATACAGCCCCGTCACGATGGCCCCGATGCACATGGTCCACTGAATCGTGATGGCTACCCAACCGTGTTTGTAGGCGATGCTTCCCCAGGCCACGAACGTCCCCGCCGAGAAGAAACTCATGAACAACGACAGCCCCCCGATGAACCACGGAACGGCCTCGCCCCCGGCAAAAAACGACTTCAGGTTGCGCCCCGTCCGGGCGAACAACATCCCGATTCCCAGCACAAAAGCGGAGAACAGAACGATAACGGCGGTATCAATAGTTGTATTCAAGGTTTATGTAGTTTTACGCGAAACATTCGTAACCTGTTCAAAACGCTGATGCGGTATGCCTCAGCTACCCTTTTCGGAGCGCATTAGTTGAGACTAATTGGCTGTGTTTTTTCTGATTTGAGTTACTGCCAGACGTATTGCCAAACCTCAACCCCAAACGGTGGCAACGTAACGGTCGAGCCGCTTACTGATTTGCCCTGGGTTAAGCCTGTTAACCGGCCATTGCCCGACCGGATTTTCTCCGGTTGCAGCCGCACCGTGGCCGATGTCGGTTCGGTCCGGTTGTTCATCAGCACCACAAATAACGTTTTTTTGTCGGGCGAAAGGGCCTTAATGGTCTCAATATTAGAATTGTCGGGTGTAACTAACCCCTCGCGCACAATCAGGTTGACTTCGCCAAGGGTCGCCAGCCGTGTTCAGCGAAACACCGTTCGTACTCTCAGCCCATTGTTTGGTTTGGTAATGGTATTTCGGCCCCGGAAATTCGGCCCCGGTATTGTCGCGGAACGTTTCAGTAGGATCGGCATTGGGCTTCTCTGCCGAAAACAGCAACGTGTACTCACCGGAAGGATCAGGTAACGTTTTTCCGTTTGCCCGAACACTCGCCAACCGCCAACCTGCTGGCGACTGCTGCCACGTTAGCGATAGGCGTTCGTTGCTCAGCGACAGGCGTTTAGTGGTTTGTCCCAGGCAAAGGTTCAGGGCTGACGTGACGAAAATCGCCACGCCGAGCCAGAATCCCGATTTCCAACCTAATTTCATTGTGATTGAGTAAACATTAATTCTGCCACTCCGGGCTTTGTTTGATCAGCGGATTGGCGTTGATTTCATCCTGAGGCAAAGGGAAGTAACGGTGCTTCGGCATCGGGTTTCGCGTGGGGAACACATCGTTGGTGGCTTTCGATATCACTTGCTGGAACGTGTTGGTGCGCGTGAGGTCGTACCAGCTGTCCCTTTCGCTGAACAATTCCTGGAAGCGTTCCTATGAGAGAGCCGCAATAAAGTCATCTTTACTCAAACCCGCTTTCAGATCGGCGACTCCCGCCCGCTTCCGAACCCATGATCTGTGACGTTTGATAAATTTACTTAAAAATTTTACGGATACTTGATTACACTTTGTGATTCAGAATCGACCTATAGATAGGTAACTGTTTTTTTAAACTATTTTCGTTTCTTGCTCACCAACCATTGTTCGGGTATGAATGCGTCTATCCTAATTGCCTGTTCCTGGCCTGTTTCAGCCACGTATTGGGCCACTGTTTTGCAAAAAGCCCAGTTCGTAACCCACATTTGCCACACCACCCTGCCCGACGCATTGCGGGTCATTGACCAGCACTGCCCCAATCTGCTGCTGACCGAAACGGGCTTTGCTAACGGGCAGGGTCTCGAACTGGCCCGGCAGGCCGTTGTGATTCACCCGGCTATTCGGTGCGCTTTATTTCTGCCCCTGACCAACGAAGCATGGACACAGGCCATGCATACCGACATCAGCGGATACCTGCCCGATGGCCTTGACGACAGCGAGGAAGTGATCGACTGTTTCGTAGAAATTACGAAGGGTCGGCGGTACATTAGTCCTGCTTTTCGCAATCTGGCGTTGTTGCCCTCTGCTGACGTGCTGGGAATAGTGAAAAATCTGAGTGATCGGCAAAAACAGATTTTACGATTGATGGCTAAGGGTTTAACGGCCCGTCAGATGGCTTATGAGATGGGTCTTTCGGAGTCCGGCGTGAATTTCCAGAAGGAGAACTTATGGCATAAATTAGGTCTGAGAGGGGCCAATGAATTGAAAAGCTTTGCGGGATCGGTTCAGGGTTTCTTATAGAAACGTAAGTAGTTTGAAATTTTCATATACATAATCTAATTTTCACAACTGTCTGTATTTCAGTAGTGTATGAACAAATAATCTTTGAATATTATAAGAATCACATTAAATAGTTATAAGTACTTCTGCCAGTGACTCCTCAAAAACTGGCAGAATTGCCAGTTGACAAGCTCAATTTTGATCGTTTACCTTTAGCACAACAAAGCCGCTTCCTCATGTTGGCACAGGTGGAGCGGCTTGTTGAGGTCTTATCTATTTCATTAAAACCGATGTAAAGGTATGAAAAAACGGAGAACCGCCCTCTGGATAGCCAAAAGTTGGCTAATAGGGCTGTTGCTGATGGCGGCAGGGTGCCGGCCACAGGAACTAAACGACGAGCAAGTTCCCAATCCGGGACAGGCAAGGTTGAGTGCGGAGGCAGGAGTGATTGAGATTAATTACGAAATGGAGACAAGCACCCGGCATCAGGTTGTAAACGAAAGAGTAAAACAGTCAGCGGCCCTTGATGCCATTTACAATGCACCGACATTTTCGCATTCAACCGTGCGGATGAAAATTATGGCGGATGGAAGTTTGGAAAGTGAAGTTCAGTTTCAGGAGTCAGAACAGAGCCGAGCCTTTAATAAGCACAAAAGCTTACCTGATCCGTCGGCCAGAATTGCAAAGGCCGTCACCAGAAATGGGCAGTTTATGCTATTTGATTTGACTGGCAAATTAGTAGGAAGCCGGCAAGTGCCTGTTCAGAACTTCAAAGCCCAGATGGAGGAGATGAAAGCAGCCAAGAGCAAGGCTAAAGCGAATAAATCATTAGTGGCAAAGGCAATGGGACAGGCAGGTATGGACATGGATGTGATGGTTGAAATGGCCAAAGCAAAAAATGCACGGATTAAGGATGTTGGAAATGCGATGAAGGAAATCGAGATGGATATGGATGAGCCAGCGCACAATAACGGCCAGGAGGCAAAATCGTTGCGTGTGAAGCACAGGCTCGATATGGGTCGAAATGTGTTGAAAAGCAGCGAGTTGATCGACCGGAAGACGAACAAGTTGTTAAGCAGGACAACACTACTATACAAGCATGACCCGCAAACTAAAGCCGACAACATTCAAACGGTGTACAGCGAAGAGTTTGCAGAGAACCCGAAAACGGGCCGTCAGGAAAAACGTACTACAATCTGCCAGTACAAAAACTTCGAGTTAATCAATAACCTCAACTAACTCATGAAACATCTACTGATGGTGTTGCTATTATGCGGCACAACAAGCCTACAGGCTCAACGAAATGTTCACTGGATTCATGGTATAGGTGGGGCAGCTACGTCTTGGGAGCAGTTTTCTAATGAATTTGGCGGACAACGCCAAATGCTGGTGAATACTCATAATGGTTACGAGACAGGCAACGGTCTCAATACAATGGTGGGCGATATTCAGAACCAGATTGGCGGCACGGCAGGGGGTACGGCACTTGGTATTTGCCATAGTATGGGTGGGGTAGCTGCTCGGCAAATTGATGTCCAAAACACCGGTTTTTTTAGCGGTATCATGACATTTGACTCCCCGCTACGGGGTGCGCGAGTGGTGACTAATGTCAACAACGGCGTTGCTGCCGACTACATCAGCCACGCTGTTTCGCAGTTGCGGAAAGGCCCGTTCCGGCAGTACTTCCCCATTCCGCAGATTGCTCTACCTATTGCCGGCATACGGGACATCGACTTCTTCGCTGGTGAACGGTTTGTACAGTCGCAACGAGAGGAGCAGAACCTTACGCCCGCTACAGCTGCTGATTTAGCCGACGAAAGTGGGTACAACCAACAATTTTATGGTAATGCGACGCCTACGCCCAAACTGATTTACTGGGGTAACGAAGTCAGTCCAATTCACATCCGCCTGTTTGCCGGCAGTTTGGGCGTAAACGAAGAAAGTGCGGTAAATGCGTTCAATGAAATCAGGCAGTACTATGGAGATCAGCGAGATGAGAACTATACGCTCCGCTGGATATTTTTTGGCGCGTTCCCGTTCTACACCTGGCGAGGTGATGGCTGGGCCGCCGGCTATGATTACTTGGCTGGTCAATCTGAAAATGAATGGGCTAACCTGATCGGAGCCGGTTATTCCTACACCCGGTCCTACTACACATTTGAGTTTGTAGGGACCGATTACAATGCCTATCTGGATTGCGTCAATTATGCCAATGGCGATCCTGTTCAAATTCAAAATTGTGAGAACACCTACTTTCAATGGGTGCATCATGACGAGGTGGTTTTTGCTCGTGACCAGTCGGATGGATTAGTGCCCCGCCGGTCGCAGGTAGGCGAGGGCACACATTGGTCGGGGTCTAATTCGGAAATCCGCGAGCTGGCTAATAACAGCCACAACGAAGTGCGACGAAGTAATGAGTCGAGGTTTGAGATAAACGAAGCCTTTAATGGAAATAGAAGTGGTGGAGCCTTTTTTGTTCCACAATAATGAAAGGCTTACTTGCATTGGCAGTTATGACTCTGGCAGGAGTCATAACTGCTGTGTCTTGTCGACAAGACATTACACAGATTGAAAAACGAAATGAGGAGGGCATTGTGTATGAAAAGAGACCAATCTGGCAAGTTGAAAACACAAGCGACCCTAATCAACCAGGAGGAGCGATTGGTTATTCTTGGATAGTTGAGGGTAATCTACTTGATAATTATGACTCAAAGCCTGCTTCATTTAAGCCAGATATGGCTTTACTTGACGGAGAGACTGGCCAACGCAAATGGACTTGGAATAATGTGATCAGAGACCCCGATCCTGTGCGAATAGGGCGAAATTTTATTCAACCATATAATCAGTATTTATTCTACAATTACGGCCCGCGCAATTATTGCATTGATCTAAAAACGGGCCAGACCATCTGGCGGAAAGACCGGGATTATACTGCAATGAACGGAGTAACGTATGGCATCGGTCCAATTTACTTTGCCCGGGCAACACCCAATGCCTTAATGAAACCCGATGGAATGGCTGACCGCATCTATCGGGGCGATATCCGTACTGGCGAGGAAACAGAAATTGCTACTTTACCCTACAACCGGGAGAAGTGGAAAACCACCCCTAACTGGCGGGGGTATGTCGGTATCGTCACAGATGTGTATCCCGTTCTCGACGGTCTCGATACTTTATTGATTGCTACCTACAATGAACCCAGCACCATCCGCCATCAATACGAAACGTACATTGGTCTGTACAATCTTACGAAACGGCAGTGGGTCTATGACCGAAAACGGTTCAACCCGCAGTGGCCCGAAGCGTTCAACTCTTCCTGGCTCACGGTGGTGGGCGATAAGATGATTACCATCCTCAACAATGCCGTTGCCTGTTCTAACTGGCGCACTGGTGAGTTGATTTGGATGAAGCCCCTGACTAGCTTTGCTGCTATCCCAACGCCCATCGAGAACAAGTATCTAGCCGTGTTCAGCACGGATAGTAAACTTTACCTGTTAGACATCAATACGGGTGAGTCGATTTGGTGGAAGGACCGGGAAATCATGGCCGTAACCTCGCAGATGTACTACGATCAGGGCATTTTATACTACCTCACCAAATCGCTTAACGCTGTAGAGATTCCGAGCGGCAAAAAACTGTGGAGTATTCTGGCTCCCACTACCAACAAACTCGATGGTAATTTCTGGGGCTTCATTGTGGGCAAGCCGGGTCAGAACGGGCACAAGGGCCGTGTTTATGTCCGTACGGGCTATCACACCTACTGTTTTGAGGCTATCAAATAGCAGGTAAGTACCCCGAACACCAAACAGCCCCCAGCAACTCAGTTGCCGGGGGCTGTTTGTCTGCAAGAATAACGCCTTACTTCATACCGTACCGCTTGCGGAACTTGTCCACACGACCTGCCGTGTCGAGCAGTACGTTCTTGCCTGTATAGAAGGGGTGCGATTGTGAGCTAACTTCCACTTTTACAAGCGGGTAGGTCGCGCCTTCAAATTCGATGGAATCTTTGGTTTGGACCGTTGAGCGGGTCAGAAATTTGAAGTCGCTCGACAGGTCGTGGAATACTACGTCGCGGTATTCCGGGTGAATGCCCTTTCTCATGCTAGTTGCCTTTTTTTATGCTGCTCTTTGGTTTCCGACCAAAAAGGACTGCAAAAATAGTGCTTTCGCGACTGACCGCCAAGCCTTTGCCATAAAAACAAAAAATATCTGCCGTACCATAAAAATGGACCATTTGTGCTTGGCTTTTGCGTGAAGTTAATCTTATTTTTATGGTCTCTTCTTTCCAACCACTCTTCACATTCCGGGAAGCCTCGCCGGACTTAATCGCTCGTACTGGTACGATTTTTAGACCTATTTTCCGATAGGGTTCTATAAGTCGTTAAGGGCCAATGCCGACCAGTTGGGTAGTGCGGCTAATAGACTTTGATTTTTCAAAGGACTTATTGTTTGCCTCTGCTGCCCTCTCTGCTTTTGCGTACCTTTAGTGCCCCGTTAACAGAAGACCCAATCCTTAGGAAAAAGCAGCCTCAATCGCTTTAACCTACTAACATAAACCGAACACAACCCCAACGCTCATGTATGTAATTAAACGCGATGGCCGACGCGAGTCAGTGAAGTTCGACAAGATTACCGCCAGAATCGAGAAGCTTTGCTATGGCCTCGATGCTGCCTATGTCCAACCCGTTGAAGTGGCCATGAAGGTCGTTAATGGCCTTTACGATGGCGTAAAGACCACTGAGTTAGACAATCTTGCCGCCGAAACCGCTGCATCATTAACCACTCGGCACCCCGATTATGCCATTTTGGCCGCCCGGATTGCCATCTCGAACCTGCACAAGGAAACGAACAAATCCTTTTCGGGAACGATCAAGAAACTGTATCAGTACGTTGACCCGAAAACAGGCGAAAACGCGTCGCTGATCTCGAAAGAGGTGTACGACATCGTGCGTAAACACGCGGCCCTGCTCGATTCAACGATTATCTACGACCGCGATTACGGCTACGATTATTTCGGGTACAAAACCCTCGAAAAGTCGTATCTGCTCAAAACCGAGGGCCGCATCTCCGAACGTCCGCAACACATGCTCATGCGCGTGGCCGTGGGTATCCACATGACCGATATCGACTCGGCCATCGAGACCTACAACCTGCTCTCGGAGCGGTGGTTCACCCACGCAACACCAACGCTGTTCAACGCTGGTACGCCCAAGCCCCAAATGTCGAGCTGCTTTCTTCTGACAATGAAAGACGACTCGATTGAGGGCATTTATGACACGCTGAAGCAAACGGCCAAAATCTCGCAATCGGCGGGGGGCATTGGTCTGAGCATCCACAACGTGCGGGCAACGGGAACCTACATTAAAGGGACCAATGGCACCTCCAACGGTATTGTGCCGATGCTACGCGTGTTCAACGATACGGCCCGCTATGTTGATCAGGGGGGCGGTAAGCGTAAAGGCTCGTTTGCGGTGTATCTGGAACCCTGGCACGCCGACATTTTCGAGTTTCTGCACATGAAGAAGAACAACGGCAAGGAAGAACTCCGTGCCCGCGACTTGTTCTATGCCCTCTGGACCCCCGATTTGTTTATGAAGCGTGTGGAAGACGACGACGTTTGGTCCTTGTTTTGCCCGCACGAGTGCCCCGGCCTGAGCGACTGCTACGGCGATGAGTTTGAGGCCCTTTACACGCGCTACGAGCGCGAGGGTCGTGCCCGCCGGACCATCAAAGCGCAGGAACTGTGGTTCGATATTCTGGAGAGCCAAACCGAGACCGGCACGCCCTACATGCTGTTTAAGGACGCGGCCAACCGCAAGTCGAACCAGAAGAACCTCGGCACCATCAAGTCGAGCAACCTTTGTACCGAGATTATCGAGTACACCTCGCCCGACGAGGTGGCGGTGTGTAACCTGGCCTCGATTGCCCTGCCCAAGTTTATCGCACGCGGCACCGACGGGATGATGCGGCTCGATCATCAGAAGTTGTTTGAGGTGACGCAAACGGCTACGCGTAACCTGAACAAAATTATCGACCTCAACTATTATCCAGTCGAAGAGGCTCGCCGGAGCAACATGCGTCACCGGCCCATTGGCCTGGGGGTGCAGGGCCTGGCCGATGCGTTCATTCTGTTGCGGATGCCGTTCGAGTCAGACGAAGCCCGCCGACTGAACGAAGATATTTTTGAGACGATCTATTACGGTGCCATGACGGCCTCGATGGAACTGGCTAAGCAGCATGGCCCCTACGAGACCTGGGCTGGTTCGCCAATCTCGCAAGGTATTTTCCAGTTCGATATGTGGGGGGTAACCCCCAAAAGCACCCGCTGGGACTGGGAAAGCCTGCGTAAGGAGGTTATGGAACACGGCGTACGCAACTCGCTGTTGTTGGCCCCCATGCCAACGGCCTCGACAAGCCAAATTCTGGGCAACAACGAGTGTTTCGAGCCATACACGAGTAACATCTACACCCGGCGCGTGTTGTCGGGCGAGTTCATCGTGGTGAACAAGCACCTCCTGCGCGACCTTGTGAAACTGGGTATCTGGAACGAAACCATGAAGAACAACCTGATCCGGTCAAACGGGTCAGTACAGCAGATTCCGGGCATTCCGCAGAACATCCGCGACCTGTACAAAACGGTTTGGGAGATTAAGCAGAAGCACATTATCGACATGGCCGCCGACCGGGGGGCTTACATTTGCCAGTCGCAGTCGCTCAACATTCACTTGCAGGACTCGAACTTCGGTAAGCTAACGTCGATGCACTTTTATGCGTGGAAAGCGGGCCTCAAAACGGGCATGTACTACCTCCGCACGAAGTCGGCAGCCGATGCTATCCAGTTTACGGTGGAGCCACAAGCCGAAATGCAACTCGAACCCGCTATGGCCGAGACCGCGCCCGTCGAAAAACCACTCGACTACGTGGGTTACGCTAAAGAGCACGCAGCCGCCCAACCCGTTTCGGTCGTTTCCGACACTGAGCAGGCGTATTTGGCCATGCAGTGCTCACTCGACAACCCCGAAGGTTGCGAAATGTGCGGATCGTAGATCTAGATTGTTATTATAAAAAACGCCCCGTCAGTCTTTGACGGGGCGTTTTTTATTTGCTAGTCCCTCGCTTACCGTACTTGCCCGTCGCCTACGATCACCCATTTTTCGGTGACTAGTTTTTCGAGGGCAAACGGCCCACGGGCGTGTAGCTTTTGGGTCGAAATACCAATCTCTGCCCCAAGCCCGAACACGGCTCCGTCGGTGAAGCGCGTGGACGCATTGGCGTAAACGGCGGCAGCATCGACCTCGCTTAAAAACCGATCGATCAAGTCTTGGTTTGTTGAGACAATAGCTTCCGAATGCCGCGACGAGTAAAGCTGAATATGGGCGAGGGCATCGGTAAATCCATCAACCACACGAACGGCACACTTGTAGTCCAGAAACTCGCGGCCAAAGTCGGCTGGCTGCGCGGGTTGCAGGTTGGCGTAGCCAGCCTGTTGCAGAACAGTGTAGGCCTGTTCGTCGGCAAATATCTCAACCTTGTAGGCTTCAAGGCCGGGTTTCAGCAGGGGCAAAAATTGGTCGGCAATGGCGGCATCGACCACCACACAATCGAGAGAATTACACACCGAAGGCCGGGAAACCTTGGCGTTCACTACGATGGCTGCTGCTTTGGTTAGGTCGGCGGAGGCCTCCACGTAGGTGTGGCATACACCCGCGCCCGTCTCGATGGTAGGCACGAGCGAGTGTTTGCGTACAAACTGAATCAGCGAGTCGGAGCCACGCGGAATAATAATATCGACGTAGCGGGTGGCAGTTAGCAACTCGTTCACAACGGCCCCGCGTTGGCCGTCGCCATCGAGCGGTAGGAGTGTTACGGCAGCTTTAGGGACACTGAACGCGGTTAGTGCCTCCTGAATAAGCCCTACCAACACTCGATTGGAGTAATCGGCCTCCTTTCCTCCCTTGAGTACGCAGGCGTTGCCCGACCGCAAACACAGCGCGGCCACATCGACGGTTACGTTGGGGCGTGACTCGTAGATCGCACCAACTACGCCCAACGGCACGGCGATTTTGCGGAGCCTCAAACCCTGCTCAATCGTTCGCTCTACCAACACCTCGCCCGACGGATCGGGTAGGGCAGCTATATCGTCGAGGCTGTTGGCCAGATCGGCCACGCGGGCGTGGGTGAGCCGGAGCCGATCTTTTTTGGGGTCGGTGTCGGGCATACGGTCGAGGTCACGGGCATTCTCACTCAAAATCAGCTCCGTGTTTGTGCGGAGCAATTCGGCCAAATGGCGAAGCAAAGCCGCTTTTTGGTCGGTACCGAGTTGCCGAACTGCCGAAGCAGCCCCTTTCGTTTGTTGGAGCAGGGGAAGTACAGTATTGGTCATTGGAATGGTTGTACGGAGCGATGACGCCCGTCAGACAAAGTTAGGCAGCTTCTTCTGCAAATGGCAACTGCACCGATGGGGTAGGCTCATGAAGCGGGAACGTAAGGGTAACGGTGGTGCCTTTTTTGAGAGTAGACTTAAGACTGATCAGGCCCCGATGTAGCGCAATAATACGCTGAGTAAGAGCCAGTCCTAAGCCATATCCTTTAATAGCCATTGTATTGTCGGCCCGGTAGAATGGCTCGAAAATATGGGCAATGTCGGCTGGCGGAATACCGTACCCACGGTCGGCAAAATTTAACTGCATTTGATCGGGCGCAAAAGCCAGCGACACCGTTACGCTTGCGTCAGGTGAGTACTTACACCCATTCTCCATCAGATTCTGGAAGGCGGTGGTCAGCAGGTGTTCATCACCTAACAAAATCAGATCATCTTCACCCTCGGGCATCGTGTCGAATTCGATCTCAATCTGATAGTCGGGGTATTTTGTGAGCAAGTTTCCCCGTGCCTGCCACAGCAACTCATCGACCCGCACGGGCTGATACCGTAGCGTAACGGCGTCGGAGTTGGCCCGAACCAGTTCGAGTAGCGTGTTGACCAAATCAATCATGCTGCGCACCGAGTCGGCTAGTTCGGTGAGGGCCGATTCGTAAGCAGCAGGTGTGCGCTTTTGCATGAGCGTTACCTCAATTTGGCTCATCATGATGGCCAATGGTGTACGTAACTCATGAGAAGCATGCGACACGAAGCTTTTTTGGTTAACAAATGCTTCTTCCAATCGTTGCAACATGGCGTTGAACGTAACGGCGAGCCGCGAAAGCTCGTCGCGTTGTCGTCCTACGCGCAACCGTTGATGGATGTTCGTCGCCGAAATGGTTTTGGCCTGTTCGATGAGTTCGGCCACGGGCCGGAGTGCGTCGCTCGCAAACAACCAACCCGACACCGCCACCACCATCAGACTGAACAGCCAGCCGAATAAGAGGATGTCGCGCAGGCGAGTCAACTTGCTAAAACCAAAGCGGTCGTAACCCGAAGCCACGACCACGTAGGTCTGTTCGTTGTTCACGAACCGCATAACCACAGCTTCGAGCGTGTCCTGCCGCATGCGTACGAGATGCCCCTCCCGAACCCGTTGCCGAATGTCTGGGGTAAGTTCGAACACCGGGTTGGCAGGGTGACTGCGAACAATTTCTTTATCTCTTTGGTCGTACATCGAAATCTGTCCGGCAATAATTGTCGACAGATCACTGGAAGGAACCGAACGACCTGTATCGCGCATGCGGGCGGCTGTCATAGCCTCATCCTCCAGACGCTGTCCAAATTCGTTTTCGCGGAACTGATTATACAAATAATAGATCGACAGCGAAAAGAGCAGCATGATAGAAGCTACCAGCAGCGTGAATAACAGCGTCAGGCGCGTTCGGATGTTCATTCCTCCTTTAGCATGTAGCCCATCCCGATCACCGTATGGATCAGTTTGGTCGGAAAGTCTTTATCGACCTTCTTCCGCAGGAAATTCACATACACATCGATCACATTGGTGCCGGTGTCGAAGTGAATATCCCAAACCTTTTCGGCAATATCGACCCGCGAGACAACCCGGCCCCGGTTGCGCATCAGATATTCGAGCAAACCAAATTCTTTGGCCGTCAACTCAATGCGCCGACCACCGCGCCGAGCCACCTTTTCGTTTAGGTCGAGTTCGAGGTCGCCTACCTTGAGCGCATTGGCTTGCGGACCGGAGTCCTGCCCACGTTTATGTAGGGCACGAAGCCGAGCCATTAACTCCCGAAACTCAAAGGGCTTCACCAGGTAATCGTCGGCACCCGACTCGAAACCTGTCAGTTTATCATCCACCGACCCCATGGCGGTCAGCATCAGCACGGGTGTCTTAATGTTTTCTTGCCGAATCGACTGGACAACGTCGAAGCCATTCATTTTGGGTAGATTGACATCCATCACAATCACGTCGTACGTATTGCTCATCGCCATCGTCCGACCGATCTGTCCGTCGAAAGCCATTTCAACTTCGCACTGCTGCTCTTCCAATCCTTTTTTAACAAAGGATGCCAATTTTGGCTCATCTTCTACTACGAGTACCTTCATAATCATTCCACGTGAAAGCCCGACCTGTTGCAGGGGCACTGAAACTTACAAGTCAATTCGGCTTTTTACAAGAAAATAGAGTAACTACTTATTAAATGCTCTGTTTTTGTAACCTAATACAAGGACGCCTTTATTTTTTAAACAAAAAAGCCGTTGAAGACTCTTCAACGGCTTTCCGCTTCTATCCACACCATTTCAAGGTTGTCGCCGAGAGGCAACGGGACCTTGATGTTCAACCTTCCCTTTGTAAAGGATCTTTATGCAACTTGCAGTAATTACTTAGTTTAAAAACCGACGCTCTCTTGTCGTCCTGTTTTGTTGAGACAAAGGTGAAGCAGGAGAATTAAACAGGCGTTAACTACATGTTAAAATTCCCTAAAGGCACAAAAAAAAGCTACTTAGGAGACCCAAATAGCTTTCCGACTATATCCACACCATTTAAAAACAGCCGTAAAGACTGTTGCCTTCGCGCAATTAAGTTTGCGCTATATTTTTAACCTGTACAGGCTGAGAGTTCTGATACACTTTCTGAAAGCAAATATAATAGATTAAAACGGGATTCAATGTTCTGAGGGTAGTTTGAGAAAAAAATGTAACGATTACAAGATGTCAAACTATGGTCCAGCAAAACAACAATAAAACCCAAATACTCAAAAAAATACTCAGTTAAAGTCTCTATCCAAAGCGTATGTACTTAGGAGTTTTGTATAGCATTAATACAAAACGGATAGAGCCGAGATCAGTTATGAAAGCTAATTTCATATCGTAGGTAATATAACACGACATAGAATTATTTATCGGTCAAAAAAATACATGTTGGTATGCGACACAAAAAGTCTACGTTAAATTTCAGGAGCACTATTGATTGATAGAAAATTAAAAGCCACTTTTGAATGATTGACTTATTCTAAGGTTAACTTCTACTAATCTAATTAATTATGAAGCACGCTTACTTGTACTGGAGATGGCAACCGCTCCACTCTATAGTGTATGCACTGCTCATAGTCGCAACGACGGCTATGAGCGCGATAGCTCAAGACCGGAAACTGTCGGGGCGCGTTCTGGATGCCACCGAAAACACTGGTTTGCCGGGGGTGAATGTCCTTATTACCGGAACCCAAACGGGCGTTGTGACCGATGCTAATGGTGGCTTTACGCTGAATATACCAGCCGGACGTGACCGCCTGACGGTATCAGCAATTGGGTTTGAATCGCAGGAGGTCGTTGTTGGTAATCGTTCCGAGATTACGATTCAACTGCGGGCCGATATCAAAACGCTGAATGAAGTAGTGGTTACGGGCTACGGTGCTCAGCAAAAGCGCGACATTACGGGTGCAGTTGCTACGGTGGACATGAAACAAGCACTGGCCGTACCTGCTACCAACTTAGCACAGGCGATTCAGGGCCGTGTGGCGGGTGTAAGCGTCAGTAATGAAAACGCACCTGGTGGTGGTGTAGTGGTTCGTATCCGTGGTTTTGGTACTATTAACGACAACTCACCACTTTATATCATTGACGGTACGCCTACAAAAGGAAGTCTTAACTCATTGAACCTTAATGATATTGAAAGTATGCAGGTATTGAAAGATGCCTCTGCTGCTTCTATTTATGGTTCACGGGCAGGAAACGGGGTGGTCATTATCACCACAAAACAAGGTAAAGCAGGTAAGCCTAAATTTACTTACGACACCTATTATGGCTCACAAAATCCGATCAGAGGACTTGAATTGGCTAACTCTCAGCAGTATTTGGATGTATTTTGGAAATCGTTTATCAATGCCAATAACACCCTCGTAAACGGAATCGCTACGCCAAATACAGGAGCAACTGGCTTACGATATCCTTCAAGTGTACACTTTGGTAGTGGTGCTACACCGGTTATGCCTGATTATATTGTGCCTTCGGGTGGTGTAAATGAAGGCAACCCACTGGCTGACCCCAGCCGTTATGTGCGTGATCTGTTGAATCCAAACACCCGTTATTTGATTCAGAAAACAAACAAGGAGGGTACCGTATGGTTTGACGAGTTGTTTAAACCTGCTCCGATCCAAAACCACCAAATTGGGGCGAGTGGTGCTACGGAGTCGGCTCGCTACTCCATGTCACTCAACTACTTCGACCAAAAAGGTATCATGCAATACACTGGCTATAAGCGGTATAGCTTGCGTGCCAATACCGAGTTTAACATCAACAAACGAGTGCGTATCGGCGAAAACTTTACGGTGGCTTACGATGAGCGGATCAACCAACGTAATGGTAATCAGACTGAAAACAATCCGATATCGTTTGTGTATCGTCAGCAGCCTTTTATCCCAGTTCGCGATATTAACGGAAACTGGGGCGGTACGTATAGCGCAGGTCTTGACAACTCACGTAATCCGGTGGCTGATGCTTTTGATACTCGTAACAACAAAAACATCAATATTCGCTTGTTTGGAAATGCGTATGCTGAAGTAGATATCTTGAAAGACCTAACGGCTCGTAGCCAGTTTGGTATTGATTACAACAACTTCAACGTCCGTAACTTCTTCCCGGTGGCTATCCAAAATGCAGAGGTAGAAGCCAACAATAGCTTTAACCAAACCAATGCCTACGATTGGACCTGGACTTGGTACAACACATTGACTTATAAGAAATCGTTGTTCAACGATGTCCTGAATATCAATGTAATTGCGGGAACAGAGTCCATCAAAAATTATTTTGAATTCTTCTCAGCTGCACGCCTGAGATTTGCGAGTGACGACCTCGAAAACCGGTATTTGGACGCTGGTAACGCAGGTACACAAACCAACAGCGGCTCGGCCTCCAACTGGCGTTTGGCGTCTGAGTTTGCCAAAGTCAACGCCAATATTAACGACAAATATCTGGTCGATATGACTATCCGTCGCGACCGCTCGTCTCGTTTTGCCCCCGAATACCGCAAAGCCACCTTCCCGGCGGTTTCGGCAGGTTGGCGAGTTTCTAACGAGGAGTTCATGAAAAGCCTCGCCTGGATTTCTGATTTGAAAGTACGTGCGGCTTATGGCAAAACAGGTAACCAGGAAATCGGTAACTACAACTCGTTCAGCTTGTTTGGTACCAACGTAGTCCAAAACTTCTATGACTTGGGTGGTACACGCTCGTCTTCTGTTCAGGGCTATGACCGTACGCAGTTTGGTAACATTGCCGCTCGGTGGGAAACGACCTCTTCGATGGACATCGGTTTCGACGCTTCGTTCATGAAGGGAGCTTTAGGGCTTACATTCGACTGGTTTAATCGTACCACAACCGATATGCTTTTCCCTGTTGAAGTACAGCGTACACAAGGGTTTGCTGCTGCTCCTTTCCAAAACATCGGTCAAATGAACAACAAAGGAATTGAGCTGGGTCTCAACTACGGCGGAAAAGCATTGGGTGGCGTCTTTACCTATAATATTGATGCCAACTTCTCTACTTACCGTAACATGGTTATCAAAACAGACGGTAACCCATCTACTCAATACTTTGGCTTCACGACTCGCCTTCCGCCAATGAGCGTTACGCAAGCGGGTTATCCATTGGCGTCGTTCTTTGGCTACCGCATTGATGGATTTATTGAGACAGACGAAGAAGGCTCAAGACTCCCTGCACAGTTTGGTGGTGGTATTAACAACAAAGCGGGTAACTTCAAATTCCGTGACATCAATGGTGATAATAGAATCACTGCTGCTGACCGCGAGGTAATCGGAAGCCCACACCCTGATTTTGCGTATGGACTCAATGTGAGCCTGGGTTACAAGGCTTTCCGTTTGGATTTGTTCGCTCAGGGCGTACAAGGAAACCAAATCTTCAACTATGTACGCTACTGGACAGACTTCCCCACGTTTGCGGGAAATCGTAGCCTACGCATGGTCAACGAATCTTGGGAGCCTGGTAAAACCAATGCCAAACTGCCTATCCTTCGTTCAAATGACAACATCAGCTCAAACCCCTCTACCTATTATTTGGAAGATGGTTCTTATTTGAGAATGAAAAACATTCAGTTGAACTACTCTGTACCCAGAACCCTCTTATCAAAAGTTGGTTTGAGCAACGCAACCCTCTATGTGCAAGGCCAAAACCTGCTTACACTGACAAAATACACAGGTTTAGACCCAGAAATCAATCTTCGGAACTCTACGGCAGGTACTACGGGCTTTGACCGTCAAATTGGTGTAGATGAGGGTTCTTATCCTAACTACAGAGGGTATATCCTTGGTTTAAACATAGGTTTTTGATAAGCACTACAAAAACCTCCAAAACAAAGACAACAATGAAAAAAATAGTTTTAATAGCTTTCGTCTTAACGCTTGGGGCTGTTACTTCATGTAAAGACGAGTTCTTGAACGTACAACCCAAGGCTGTACTTTCTCTTTCAATACTTTCTGACAAAGCAGGTGTCAATTACCTGTTAGTGGGTGCGTACGCGCTTATTGATGGTACTGGCACCAACAACACCGCTGCCTTTTCGTCGTGGCATGGCTCTGCTGATAACTGGATTTATGGTGAGGTGTCGGCAGATAATGCTTACAAAGGCACAACCTCTGGCGACCAACCTGAAATCTCGTTTATTGAGCAGAAAAACATTCTTTCAGACAACACTCACTTCCGGGGCAAATGGTCGACAGTTTATGATGGTATCGCTCGCTCAAACGATGTCCTGATCGCTATGGCCAATGCGAAAGACATGACTGAGGCCGAAAAAACACAGGTTACTGCCCAGGTACGGTTTTTGAGAGGACATTATCACTTTGAGGCAAAAAAGGTGTTTAACATGGTGCCTTACATTGATGAGAAAACCTATAACCCTGATGATTTGAACAGCACGAAATTGCCCAATGACAAAAATATTTGGCCAAATATCGAAGCTGATTTGAAGTTTGCTTATGACAATTTGCCCGTGAACCAAGCGCAACCTGGCCGCCCGACAAAATGGGCGGCAGGGGCTATGTTGGCAAAAGCGTATATGTTCCAGCAAAAATTTGCCGAAGCAAAACCTATCCTGGAAGCAATCGTAGCCAGTGGCAAATACTCATTGATGCCTAAGTACCACGATAATTTCCGCGCTGCAACCAACAACAATGCTGAGTCGGTATTCTCGATTCAGTTCTCAGTAAACGACGGTGCGCCAGGTAACGAAAATGGCAACACAGGTGCTACGCTCAACTACCCATCTTTTGGTGGTGTAACAACCTGCTGCGGGTTTTATCAGCCTTCTCAAAACCTGGTTAATGCCTTCAAAACAGACGCAAACGGTTTGCCATTGCTCAATACGTTTAATGACGTGGACGTGAAAAATGACCAGGGATTAGCCGTAGCAGCTCCCTTTACACCTGATGCAGGCACGTTTGACCCTCGTTTAGACTGGACTGTTGGCCGTCGTGGTATTACATTCTTAGATTGGGGGGTTCATACTGGCGCAGGGTTCATCCGTGACCAGGCCTATGCAGGTCCTTACTCGCCTAAGAAACACTTGCCTTACCGTTCAGACATTGGCGTAAACACAGGTCCGAACCCTCGGCAGAACGCCAACAACTACCGCATCATCCGGTATTCACACGTGTTATTGATGTTGGCCGAATGTGAGGTTGAAATAGGTTCATTGGCGAAGGCGAGTGAGTTGGTCAATCAGATTCGCAAACGTGCCGCCAACCCCGAAGGATTTGTGATGGGTGCTGACGGTAAGCCTGCTGCCAACTATGTGATTAGCGAATACGCAGCCAACTCGCCCGTATTTGCTACACAAACCACTGCTCGTCAGGCTGTTCGATACGAAACTCGTATTGAGTTAGCCATGGAAGGACACCGCTATTTTGACTTGGTACGTTGGGGCATTGCCGATGTAACGCTCAACGCGTATTACGCAAAAGAGAAAGACAAACGTGCTTACTTCAATGGCGTGACATTTGTAAAAGGAAAACATGAGTACTATCCAATTCCTTTGCAAGAGATTTTGAATAGCAAAAAAGATGGGGTTGAGATTTTAAAGCAAAACCCGGGGTATTAATTTTAGTCGTAAGTCGTAAATCGGTAAGTCGTAAATCGGCTGGCGCACGAGCCAAACTCACGCGCCAGCCGACTTACGACTTACCGACTCTTTTTTTATGCACCTTGCTCAAATAAACATTGGCCGGTTGCTGGCCCCCATCGACGATCCTCAAATTGCGGATTTCAAAAACAACCTCGATGCCATCAACGAACTCGCCGAACGCAGCCCCGGCTTCGTATGGCGGCTCAAAGGCGATAACAACAATGCCACCGATTACCACCCCTTTGGCAACGAACTCGACATTGTGAACATGTCCGTTTGGGAGAGCATCGACGCCCTGAGAGCCTTCGCGTTCCAGACCGAGCACATGACCTTTGTAAAACGTCGGCGCGAGTGGTTCGAGAAATTCCCCTCGGCCTACATGGCCCTGTGGTGGATACCCGAAGGCCACACCCCCACGTTCGAGGAGGCTCACGAACGGTTACGCTCGCTCGATGAGCATGGCGATACCGAGTTCGCCTTTACATTTCGGAAGATTTTCTAGACACAGAGGTCCTGCGCCAGGTTCATGCGCCCCACCGCGAATGAACCCGTGCGCTCGTGGCTGAGATAGAGGCCGCCGGGGTGCCGGTTTGCTACTTTGCACATAGCCGGGATGCGCTGGAACATTCGCAGCGGGAGCTTCTTTGATAGTTAAACTGATACAATTTTACCTGTATTCAGGTGTATTTTGACTGGTATTAGTCGTTGATTTTATAGGATAAAGGCAGGTGAGTAACCAAGTAGAACGGGGTGCTTTAGGGATTAATAGCTGGTTAAATCCACCTCTGTCATCCTGCAATCAGCGCGTTCGTTAATGTTCACGTAAACCTTTATGTCAATGAAAAAACTTGTACCAGTAGACTGGCAAATAAGGTCGTTTCGACTGATAGCCAGCTTGTTTTGTTTATTAGGGGTACTAGGAACCACCTATGCCCAAATGGTAACGGGCCGCATTGTTGGAGCCGAGGACGAACCCCTGCCGGGGGTCAGTATCCTGATTAAAGGAACGACGCAGGGAACCACCACCGATAATACCGGAAAATACTCAGTGAAAGTGCCAAATTCCAACGCTACACTGGTTGTAAGCTTTATTGGCTACGTCCGGCAGGAAGTTGCATTGGGAGGCCGGTCGGTGGCGGATATTAAACTCGTCATTGACGATAAATCATTGCAAGAAGTGGTTGTTGTTGGCTACGGTACGCAGGAGAAGGTGAACCTGACCGGGGCTGTGGGCGTGGCCGATGCCAAACGGCTCGAAAATCGACCCATTGCCAACGCGGGCGAGGGTTTGCAGGGTGTGATCCCGAACCTGAACGTCAACGTGCGTAACGGCGACCCCGCCCAACCGATTACCTTTAACATCCGGGGCTATGAATCCATCAACGGCGGGGCACCGCTCGTGCTGGTCGACAACGTACCGATGGACCTGAACCGGATTAACCCCAACGACATCGAGAGCATCAGTGTGCTAAAAGATGCTTCTGCCTCAGCCGTTTATGGGGCGCGGGCTGCGTTTGGTGTGGTGTTGGTTACGACCAAAAAAGCCAAGAATGGCAAAGTGAGCGTCTCGGTTGGGTCGCAACTATCTATTGGCAAGCCCATTTTCAACATGGATGTGGTGACCGACCCCTATGAGTTCGTAACGGCCCGGAACGCGGCCAACATGCGGACGAGTGGGGTGCCAACCTACGACGCCGACATGGTGGCCGGCACCAAAGCCTGGTCCGAAAACCCCGCAACGGCCAAGCAGTGGGGTGTAGTGAACGGGACATTACGTTTCTACGGCAACAACAATTACCAGAACACCGTTTTGACTGAATATGCCCCTACGAATCAACAAAATGTATCGGTGTCAGGGGGGACAGACAAATCGAAGTTTTTGGTGTCGTTGGGCTATTTCAGCAAGGATGGCTACCTGAAAAACAAGGCCAAAAACGAGCAATTCAAGCGGTATAACCTCTTGATGAAGGGCGATTTTCAGGTGAACAACTGGTTGGCTCTGGACAACAAAGTGGTATTCAACTCTGAGAACAGCAACAAGCCGCACTTCTACAACTGGGACGTGAACATTAACTCGCTGGCGCGGGTAAACCCCATTCAACCCGTTCAATTCCCTGATCTGGAATACTATGTTGCCCCCGGTGATCGCGAAAAATACGCGCCTTTTATTGGCAAGTATTTCGAGGGAACCAATTTCATCCCTTATCTGCTCGACGGAGGTCGCCAAACCTATACCAACAACGACCTCTGGCTAACGCAGGGTGCAACGCTCACTCCGGTAAAGGGGCTGAAAATCCGTTCTGATTTCTCGTATCAGATTTTTAGCCGGGCCTTTCAGGATGTGCAAAGCAAGGTGGACGTTGTTACCACGAACCTGCTCGCAGCTAACGTTGTCAACAACGGGTTTAGTGGGGACGACTGGATTCTGAACCAGAATACCAACAACCAATATTATGTGTTCAACGCCTTTGCCGAATACAAACTGCCACTGCCTTCGACCCACGACCTGACGGCAATGGTCGGCTTTAACCAGGAGCGGGGTTTGTTCCGGTTCATGGGTGCTCAGGCGCGGGGGCTGATTACCCCCAATGTAGTTGATCTATCGGCCACAACGGGCGTACAGCAAACAGGCGGCAGCAAGCAGCATACGTCATTGCGCGGAGCATTTTACCGACTGAACTACATCCTCAAGGAGAAATACCTGTTGGAGTTGAATGGACGCTACGATGGCACCTCGCGCTTCCCCACCGACAGCCGGTTTGGCTTCTTCCCTTCGTTCTCGGCAGGTTGGCGCATCAGCAACGAGAAGTTTATGGCTGGAGCTTCGTCGTGGCTCGACAACCTGAAAATCCGGGCATCTTACGGTACGCTGGGCAATCAGATCCTGACAAACGGAGTCAACGGCCCGCAGATCTATTATCCTTATATTGCCACGATGGGCAGCGGCACGTCGCCGTATATGTTTACCAACGCCCTGATTCCGATTGTGACTCCGGCGGGTCTGGTAAGCCCCTCCTTGACCTGGGAAACCGTGATTTCCAAAAACATCGGTCTGGACATAACGGCTCTGCGTGGGCGGTTGGATGCGTCGGTGGATATTTACACCCGCGACACCAAAGACATGCTCATGGACGTATCGTATCCGGCAATTCTCGGCACGGCAGCCCCCAAAGAAAATGCGGCTGATTTGCGGACCAACGGTTGGGAACTCTCGTTGGGCTGGCGCGACAAAATTAAGCGTGACTGGAATTACGACGTCTCGCTCGCGCTTTCGGACTGGACGGCAACCATCACCAAGTTCAACAATCCAACTGGAGCAATCAATAACCCTTTTTATGTTGGACACAAACTGGGTGAGATATGGGGCTTTGAAACCACAGGCATTTTCCAGACAGCCGACGAGGTGGCGCAGGCTCCCAAGCAAACGGCCATCGGTGCCAACTGGCGGGCGGGCGACATTCGCTATGCCGACCTGAACGGCGATGGACAAATCACGTTCGGCAACAATACACTCAGCAACCCCGGCGACCGCAAGATTATTGGTAACAGCACCCCCCGTTATACCTTCGGAATCAACGGTGGCATTGGCTACAAGAACCTACGTTTGTCGGTGTTCTTCCAGGGTATCGGCAAACGCGATTACTGGCCCTTTGCCGATAACTGGAACTGGTTTTTTCCCTTCAACGCAGGCCATATTGAGCGGTATTACATCACTGAAACCTGGACCGAGAACAACCGTGATGCCTATTTCCCGGCGGCCCACATTTCGACCAACGACAAGAAGAACGTGCAGACTCAATCACGGTATATACAAAACGCAGGCTATATCCGTTTGAAAAACATTTCGCTGAGTTATGATCTGCCGCAGACGCTCATGAAGCGGATTGGTGTGGGGAGCGCGCAGGTGTTTGTGACGGGTATGAACCTGTGGGAATACACCAAACTGCGGAAACCGCTCGATCCCGAAACCATTACAACTGGGGCCATCGAATACCCCATGCAACGCATCGGTACACTCGGTCTTAACCTGAACTTCTAACCACCTCACCCCCGGCCCCTCTCCTTCACAAGGAGAGGGGAGTCTTACCAGTCATACTATTTCTTGGCAAGGGTAATCAAGATGCCTTTGCGAGAACAGGTTAGACGTTGACATCACCCCTCTCCTTCGCAAGGAGAGGGGCTGAGGGTGAGGTCGAACGACACATAACCATGAAAAAATATAGTGTACTTCTGGCCGTTGCAGCGGCCTTGCTGACAACAGCCTGCAATGATGATTTTCTGGAACGTTACCCACTCGACCGGGTGACGAACCAAACGTTCTGGAACTCAGAAAACGACCTCCGGGTATATAACAATGGTCTCTACGATCTGTCGCGAAACAACGACAATGTACCCATTTCGCACGGACATCAGAACGGCTTCGATAGCCACTGGGCTTCGGTCTGGTTTCTGGATGAGTTAGCCGACAATATGGCCCCCCGCCATGCACGCCATACGCTCTATCAGCAGATACGTTCGGGTAAGCATGTGGTTCCGACCGACCCCGGCCCGCAATGGTTCGGCTACAAAGGCTGGAATTTTGTGAGAGCCATCAACATTGGCTTAGCCAACTACGATAAAGCTACTCTTTCGCAAGCCTTGAAAGACCGCTATGCCGCCGAGGCCCGTTTGTTCCGGGGGTGGTTCTATGCCGAAAAGGTGCAGAAGTTTGGTGATGTCCCCTGGGTGGATAAAGAACTGAACACCGAATCGACCGAATTGATGGCGGCTCGGATGCCGCGCGCTCAGGCGATGGACAAAGTGTTGGAAGACCTGAATTTTGCCTCCACCAAACTGCCTGATAACTGGGGCGACGGCAATGCACCCGGTCGATATAACCGCTGGGCTGCCCTGCTCGTTAAGTCGCGGCTGTGTTTGTATGAAGGTACCTGGCGCAAATATCACGGCGGAGCCGACGCAGCCAAATGGCTCCAGGAAGCCGCCAATGCGGCCAAAGAATTGATGGATAAGGGGCCGTATCGACTTTTCACAACGGGCAGCCCCACAACAGATTATAACTCGTATCATCGCGTGTTGAATCTGGCCGGTAACACGGAGGTGATGTACTGGCGCAAGTATCAGTTGGGCGTGTTTACGAACCACGTACAATCGTATTTTGAGTATGCGGGTGGGGCTACCAAAAACATGGTCGAAGATTACCTCTGCTCCGACGGTTTGCCCATTTCGACCTCGCCCCTCTACAAAGGCGATGCGAAAATCGAAGACGTGTTTGAGAACCGTGACCCACGTCTGCGCCAAACGGTTTTGCACCCTGCCGACGCCGTTCGGTACAAATATCACCTGAACGACGGACGGGCGTATCCGCGCATCCAGGGTATGGAAGGTGGGTATCTGTCCACAACGGGCTATCACATTATTAAGCACTACAACGCCGATGATATGATCGGGAAGGCGTTCGATACGGCGGAGTCGCCCGCCATTATCATGCGCTTTGCCGAAGCCCTGCTCAACTACGCGGAGGCTCAAGCCGAACTAGGCAAGTTGAGCCAGGCCGACCTCGATCTGACGATCAACAAACTCCGCGACCGGGTGGCCATGCCGCACCTGAAACTGGACAAGGTGCCCGTTGACCCGCGTTACACGGCTGATGGTATCTCACCTGTGATCGCCGAAATCCGGCGCGAACGGCGAGTGGAGTTGTTCATGGAAGGCTTCCGTTATAATGACCTGAAACGCTGGAAACAAGGTAAAAAACTCACCATTCCCACAATGGGAATCCGTTGGGATGCAGCCGCCATTGCCCGTTACCCGAAGGCCACCATCCAAACCAGCGTTGATCCGGTATCGGGCAATACCTACATCGACGTCTACAAAGGGACTGACTGGGCTGGCCCGGTCTTCGACGAAAGTAAGCATTATCTCTGGCCAATTCCGTTAAACACGCTGGCCCAAAACCCGGCAGTTAAGCAGAATCCGGGTTGGTAATTTTTGCAAAAGCCCTGCCAGTGGTCTGCAAGACCCTGGCAGGGGCATAAATCCACTAGTCTAGTTTGCACCACTGCCGGGGTCTTGCAGACCACCGGCAGGGTGTTGTAATCAGCCAATATCCCCATACCCCTACTTCATGTTCCTGCGCCTTCTCATCTTCCTTTGTCTCGCGAGTCTCTTCGCCCACGCCCAAACCGACCATCTGGCCAACATTACCAGCGTGCGGCAGCACCCCCGATTGTTACTCGAAGCGGGTGGTGAGAAGGCCATCGCCCGCAACGTGGCGAATGACCCGCTCGCCAAAAAACTGCACGAAGGCATCCTGGCCGAAAGCGACCGCATGCTGGCGTTGGCCCCACAGGAACGCATAAAAATTGGTAGGCGGCTGTTGAGTGTGTCGCGGGAGGCACTGCGGAGGTTATTTTTCCTGTCGTATGCCTACCGCATGAGCGGACAAACGCGTTATGCCAAACGCGCCGAAGCGGAAATGCTGGCCATCTCGGCGTTCAGCGACTGGAATCCATCACATTTTCTGGACGTGGGCGAGATGACAATGGCCCTCGCCATCGGCTACGACTGGACCTTCGACCAACTGCCCGAAGCCTCGCGTAACACCATCCGCACGGCCATCCGGCAAAAAGGTATCGACGCGTCGCTCGTAACGGGGCAGAATAATTGGCTCAAAGCCACCAATAACTGGAATCAGGTGTGCAACGCGGGCATGGTGTACGGTGCCATTGCCACCTACGAAGATGACCCCGCAATGGCCAGGACTATCATCAATCGTGCGCTCAACACGGTTACACTTTCGATGGGCGACTACGTGCCCGATGGGGCCTACCCCGAAGGCTACAGCTATTGGGGCTACGGCACAAGTTTTAACGTGATGCTCATCAGTGCATTGGAAAACCTGTTTGGATCGTCGTTTGGACTGGCCAATAAGCAGGGATTTCTGCCCACGGCAGCTTATCTCGAAAATATGACCGGCCCCAGTGGCTTGCCTTTCAATTACTCCGACGCGGGTAATAATGGCGGACTACAACCGGCTATGTTTTGGTTTGCCCAACGGCAAAAAGACCCCTCCCTGCTATGGATGGAGCGGTATTGGTTGCAAAGTGGAACCGTAGAAGCACACCTGAAAGATCGGATACTGCCAGCCGCCCTGCTCTGGTTGGGTGATCAGACGGTGAGTAACGTATCCCCGCCCACTGAGCTTATGTGGTGGGGAGCAGGCAAGAACCCGGTAGCTCTCATGCGCACGTCCTGGACAGACCCCAACGCCATTTATGTGGGCGTGAAAGGAGGTAGCCCGTCGGTGAGCCACGCCCACATGGATGCAGGTACGTTTGTGATGGATGCCGATGGCGTACGATGGGCAATGGATTTTGGGATGCAGAACTACGAATCGCTGGAGTCGAAAAAGGTCGATTTGTGGAATTCGCGCCAAAACTCGCAACGATGGCGGGTGTTTCGATACAACAACAAGGTCCATAACACGCTCACGGTTAACGACAGCCTGCAACGGGTAGGTGGCAAGGCTCCGTTTTTGAGAATGTCCAACTTCCCCAACTTCATGTTTGGTGCCTTCGATTTGAGCGAACTCTACGCGGGCCAACTCGCCCGCGCTGCTCGGGGTATCGCCATTGTCGACAAGGCGTCGGTACTGGTGCGCGATGAGGTCGAAGCATCCGCCCAACCCGCCACCGTTCGCTGGACCATGCTCACGCCTGCGTCCGTTAAAATCGTCGGTCCTAATAAAGTGGAGTTAACCAAAGATGGTAAAACGCTCATAATGCAGGTTGACGAACCCGCCCAACTCACGCTCAAAACCTGGCCCACCGATCCTGTTTATGACTACGATGCAGCCAACCCCGGCACCACACTTGTTGGCTTTGAAACGGTCGTTCCGGCCCAAACAAAAACCGCCCTCACGGTCCGGCTTATTCCGGCGAAGGCAGTTGGAACAAAAATGCCTAGCGTTAAAGCGTTAGATCAATGGGGTCGGTAACTATTTGTACAATTGATGGCCGTACAATACGTTTTCCACACCAATCTTATGACTATTATACAACCCCGGCGGGGTGACATGTCAATAGAAATTTAGAGGCTAACACCGTTTTTAGCCCCATCGGGGCGGCATGTTTGAGAGGCAGTCTTTGAACATATCGCCCCGATGGGGCTATACTCAATGGTAGAGCATCCTTTTTCTATTGACATGCCACCCCTCCGGGGTTAACGATATAAAATACACTCACTGCAACACCGCCCAAAGTGCCAGATATGTCAGCGCACCAGCCAGATAACCGATCAGGGCAAGCCAACTGATCTTGCGCAGATACCACATAAAATCGAGCCGCTCCATGCCCATAACTGCCACGCCAGCCGCCGAACCGATAATCAGGATACTGCCGCCCGTACCGGCGCAGTAGGCCAAAAACTCCCAGATCTTGCTGTCGGCGGGGTAGGTAGCCAAGTCGTACATGCCCATCGCAGCGGCTACAATCGGAACGTTATCGACCACCGCCGACACCAGACCGATCAACACCACAATCAGGTCCAGATTGCCGACCGTATCGCTCAATGACTCGGCCAGGCCACGCAACACCCCGGTGGCTTCGAGCGAGCCAACCGCCAGCAGAATGCCCAGGAAAAACAAGATGCTCGGTGCGTCGATTTTGCTGAGGGCGTAGGCCGGGCTAAGTGGTTCCTTGTCGGCATCGTCTTTGTCTTTATGAATGATCTCCGACGCTACCCAAATGGCCCCCAGCACGAGCATCATGCCCATGTAGGGGGGCAAACCCGTAAAACCTTTGAAGATCGGCACGAACAACATACCGCCCAGGCCGATGCTCAACATCAACCGCCGTTCGCGCCGGGCCGTTTGGCTCACGTAGGGGCGACTGGCCCCCTGCTCGTTCTCGTCGGCCTCAAACGACGACGTTGTAGCAGGGGTTCTGAATGTCAGAATAGCCAGCGGAACCAGCATAGCCACCAGACTGGGTAGGAGCAGGGTTTTTATGATGTTGACGGTCGTAACCTGCCCGCCAATCCAGAGCATCGTGGTGGTCACGTCGCCAATGGGCGACCAGGCTCCGCCCGCGTTGGCGGAAATGATAATCATTCCGGCCATGATGCGCCGTTGCTCCGGGTTACGCACCAGTTTGCGGGCTACCGACACCATCACAATAGCCGTAGTGAGGTTATCGAGCAGGGCCGACAAGACAAAGGATAAGCCACTAATAATCCAGAGCAGCGTTCGGGTGTTCCGGCTGGCAATCCGGTCGGTGATGAGCGTAAACCCGTCGTGAGCATCGATCAACTCCACAACGGTCATGGCACCCAGCAGGAAAAACAAAATTTCGGCGGTATGGCCGAGGTTTTCAGTGAGATGTTCGCCTACGGGTTCGCCCGTATGGGCTGCGAGCGCGTAGGTTGCCCAGCACAACACGCCCGTAATGAGGGCGGTAGCGGTTTTATTGACGTTAATCGTATGCTCCAGCGTAATCAGCACGTAGCCGATCACGAAAATCAACACAAGGGTAGCGATCATTATCTAATGAGTAATGATAAATGCGTGATGCGTAATGGTTGGGGGTAAATGCTTCTGATTACGCATTACTCATTCATCATTACGCATTGTTCTTATCCCTAGCATCACGCCCGCATAGACATCGGTGCCGCGAGGCCGGAACCCATTTTGCCGACTACCAAGCAAGCCCAACAGATTGTCGGACCCGATGCGGACAGGGCCAGCTTTCAGGGCCATTCCGACCAGTACCGAACGGTTGATATAGGTTAATGGAATGGCTAATCCGACAAGCCGGGTTTCGAAACGCGGCACCACGCTCAAGAGCGACGGTTGCCGGACAGAGGGCGCGTCGGCAGCTTTCAAGTTTTGCAAATATACGACACTTAGGCCCGCTCGTTCGCCAACCTGGTAGTCGGCAGTCAGGTTGAGCGAGGTAGGCAGGCCCACGCGAAAGGTCGAGGGTGTTACGTCTTCCAAAATACCGAGCCGATTGCGGATCACGGTGGCAATCTGCTCAAAACTACCGGCGTTGGCCGTGTTGAAGTCGGTGGCCTGAAACCGAATGCTCTGGCCATTTACGTCATAAATTTCGCCCGTGTAGCGCATACCCCCCAAGTCCGTTAGGGCCAGGCCCAGTTCGAGTTTAGAGTCGCTATCCTCGGCCTGAATCGTGGCCGATAACCCTACGTCGAGACCAAACCCGCTGCCGGGAGCATTGGGCGAAAACAGGGTTCGCGCCCCCAATCGCCGGTTTTGCAGAAAGGTTGTGTAGGCTAAATCGGCGTTCACCCGCGTCACCACGAGCGAGGGGTTGGGGTTGAGGCCGGTTCCTGCTTCGAGCTGATAATCTAATCCCCGGTTCACAAACGATCCCGCCGAATAGCCCCGCAAGTATTTGGCCGTGATGCCCCCCGATACCCGGATACCATCGAGATCGACTAGGGTGTTGGCATACGAAGCGGCCAACTCGGCGTATGCGTTGGTATTGACCGTGAACCGATTATCGCGACTCGGAATGCTAAATAGGGCCGATGCGTTCAGGCTCGACCGCAGGGCCGACAGCAACTGTTCTGATGCACCCGTAACTTGCCCCACTCCGCGAAGCCGACTCGAAAGCGTGAACGTACCGCCTGTTTCACCCAGCCGCATTTGTAGGGCGGGACCGCGCAAATCGCCCCAAATGGTCGCGTTTTTGGGGTTTCCGTCCAAGATTTCGGTCGTGTAATCCGGCTCGAACCGAACATTGCCCGTGTTGCGCCGGTATTGGTCGGGCACGTTGCCCGTGAACAGGGTGAATAGCGAGAACGGGGCCTGATACCGCACGTAGTTGTTGTTTACATGCAGGTTGCCCGCCCCCACATGCAGAAAAATCCGGTGGGGCAACTCGGCAGCTAAGGCCGGGTTCAGGTAGGTGCGGTGAGTGCCACCGTTTGGGCTTGTGGCGATGCCCAGAAAGTTTTGAGCCGGACTCACCGTCGCGCATAGCAACAGCAAAACCGGCCCCAGTGCTTTATTGAAATTCATGCAAAGGAGCGTTGATCATTCAAATAACGCTCCGCAGCGGCAATCGTCTCTATTTTTTGAGAAAGAGGGTGATTTACACTCCTTCAGCTTCAACAAGCTTCACTTCAGGGACCAAACGGGTCATCAGATTCTCGATACCGGCTTTGAGCGTGAGCGTTGAGGAAGGACAACCACTACACGAGCCTTGCAAAAGCACTTTTACAGTGCCGCTCGTCTCATCGAACGAGTGAAAATTGATGGCTCCACCGTCGGACTCAACGGCAGGCCGGACATACTGTTCCAGCACGGCTTTGATTTTCTGAATCGTCTCCGAGTCGGCCTCCACGCGGGTGGTGTTGGTATCCATCGTGCGTTGGGCAAACACGGGCTTCTGATCCTCGAAATATTCTTTCAGGAACTGCTTCAACTCAAACATCACCTCGTCCCAGTCGGTCGCGTCGGTTTTGGTGATGGTCACGAAGTTGCTCGCGATAAACACCCGCGTTACGTAATCAAACCCAAACAGGGCAACGGCCAACGGCGACGACTTGCCTTCGAGCAGGGCCTCGCCGGGTTCGGCGTAATCGAACGAAAGGCCATCGGGGGCCAGCTCAACGTTCAACACAAACTTCATCGAGTTTGGGTTGGGGTTCTGTTGGGCAAAAATAGAGATCGGACGGCGGAGGAGTGCGTTCATGGTCTATGTACAGCGAAGTGGTACTTCGCTGGGCCGCAAGGCCAAAAAGCTGCTACAACGATTGGCCTTATGGCCCAGCGAAGTACCACTTCGCTGTACGTAACAACCCCTGGTTGTCTTATTTAGTTGCCCCAAACGCCAAAAACCCGCTCTGTCGCGAAACAAAGCGGGTTTTCGACCAATTGTTGACCGAGATTTAGGCTACTGCTACCGGAGCAACAGCCTCGGCTACCGTTTCAGCCGGAACGATGTCTACATACGACCGCTGTGAGCGACCGGGACGGAATTTTACCACGCCATCGACCAAAGCGAACAACGTGTGGTCCTTGCCAAGACCAACGTTAGCACCGGGGTGATGCACCGTGCCGCGCTGACGAACAATAATGTTACCGGCAATGGCCTTTTGGCCGCCGAAGAGTTTCACGCCCAAGCGTTTGCTGTGGGAGTCGCGACCGTTCTTTGAACTACCTACGCCTTTCTTGTGTGCCATGAGTATTTAGATCGTAATGTCTTCGATTTGGAGTTTGGTCAAATACTGACGGTGACCGTTTTTCTTCTTGTAGCCTTTCCGACGTTTTTTCTTGAAGATGATCACTTTTTCACCTTTCAGGTGTTCGAGGATTTTGGCTGAAACGGTTGCGCCCTCAACTACGGGCGCGCCTACCGAGATAGTCCCCTCGTTATCAACGAGCAGTACTTTCACCTGGTCGGCAGCAAGCACAGCGTCCACGTCGCCCGCCAATCTATGGGTATAGATAGAGCGACCTTTCTGGATCTTAAACTGCTGTCCTGCGATCTCTACGATTGCGTACATGTTTGTGTATGACTTGAAAATGAGGGTGCAAAGGTAGGAATTTGTGTGAGATGATGCAAGGGATGGGCACGAAATACCAAAGAGAGCGTTTCATAACAGCTTCACTTTACATAAAACGCAATAGACGTCCGTCGTCCGTAATCGTTAGTAATCCCCATATTTATCTTCATCTGCTCACTTAGCAAATGGAAATTACGCTTTTCGGAGGGCAAGTTGAAACTAGGGTGAGTCTCCATGTTGATGTCTTTGGCCCATACTACTCCGTTTGATAACTGAACCACATACAGACCTTTCTTAGTAGGTAGATATTTACCTACAAAACGACTTTGCTCAGCTTCGGTTATAAGCTGTCCACCATCGCCATATCTGAATACCCCGTAGACAGGTATACGAACAAAATTACTATCCATATTAAAGTCTGCCGAAAGCGAACTTGGGTTAGTTACAAACATTCTAGAAGCATTTAATCCGAAATTAAACTTATTATTCGCAGGTAACTGCACTTGTTCGTTCTTTCCATTGAAGCCCCTTGCCATGTTACGGTAAACAGTCGGCTGGGACACTTCCACACGAAGTTGAAGAGTATCTCTGTTTGCCTGTAGAGTGTCCTTCAAACCCTCTATATTTACCATCAGAGGAACTTGTAATTGATCTGGCCAAGGGGTGTTATCATGGCAACTGCCAAGAACTACACAACTGGTAATTATGATACTTCTTATTCTAAAATACATGGTTACAGAAGGATTAGACTCTAAAGGCATTCTTCATGAGAATGTCTTTAGAGTCTCAATTTCAAGGTTTTATGTAGATAAGAGAGCGGTAGGTATGATCCCAACTCCACCACTTTAGTCGTTCAAATCCATCATTTATATCGCTTGGATTATGGATGGCGTAAATGGCATTTGGAAATGCTTCAACAGGACCATAATAACTAGCGTTGACAGCCCGGACGCGTAACTCATCGCAGATCTGAGAGTATGATGGCATTCGGCGAAGTCCAAATAGTCCCCACGAGATATTGTTCTGCATATAGGTGCGTCCCACTAAGTTGTTATGCAGGTCCATTGCTGTTTCATTACTCCTAGGTACGTTATCGAACGCTTGTTGCGGGTTGTTCCAAAGCGCGTCGTTAGCAGCTACAAACGTCCGCCAAGCTCCTCTCATTGCCTCATAAGTAGTGCCCACATCACGCATTTTATCAAGAGCACCATTTCTTGACACACCGGCGTCGATCATGTACTTTACACCCAATGCGTTCCAGACAGAGTGACGGTAGGCGTTGCCACGCTCATGGTTTACTTTTGCCGCACTGTCGGCTTCGATGGGCAATGGTACACTAGTAGGAATCATACCATTATTAACATCTGTCACAACGCGATGGTCTGCATCCGTCTGCGCTCGTCTCATCCAGATAAATGGCCAGCCGACCCATAATGCATAAATTGGTGAGGCAGCCAGTAAGTCCATTGGTTCAAAATTAGCCACTCGCCCGCTACCCGTTTTAGGCTTGCCTTCCTTCAAGGCTTTGCGTAAGGCATCCTCCCGAATCAGGTCGTTGTAGAAGTGAAAAACCGCGTCATGGTTCTTCCAGACGTCTTCCTCTTTGACGATGGTCGGGAAGTTTTTCCTGATCTCCTTCATGTCTTTGTCCGAGATAGGCGACTTCGACAGATCGGGATACCCTTTCTTGATTTCCAGCATCAGATCAAGAACATACTGACCCGACAGCTTGGGAATATCCGACGCAGCCAAACGCGCTCCCGGAGCCTGAATGCCTTTCAGATACTCCACGTAGTCAACCAGCGTTTTGGGGGCCAAGGCCCGCTCAGGAAAGTCGGCCCGTACCATTGCTTTTATGCCCCGATACATAACCTCTTGCAACTCTGTTGTAGCCGCAACTTCGGTCGCTTCTACGGATGGCTCAATGCTTGGTTTACACGAGTACACCAATGAAACCGCAACGATGCACACCATCGATACTAGTTTTTTCATACCTTTACTTTTGGTTTTAGTGGAACAAATAAGACCTCAACAAGCCGCTCCGACTGTGCCAACATGAGGGGGCGGCTTTGTTGTGTCAAATGTAACGGGTATACTAACTTCTGTCAACCCGTAATTCTACGGGTAAAGGGGGTTAAACTATTATTAATCGAGCCAACCCAGCACGGCTCCACCAATGCCTTTCAGTTCTGCCGCGCTTTTCAGGCTCAATAATTTCACCAAATCTTCCCGGTAGGTTCTGATAGTGCCCTCTTTAAGACGCATGGCTATGGCCGTTTGCCGGGCTGTTTTGCCCAAAGCCGTCAGTTTGAGCACGCGCCGGTAATGGGGCTTCAGGGCACGCACCCTATCCAGCAGGTCTGTCGCGGGCAACAACGTTAATTTGCGTAGGGCGGGGCTGATGTAGCGTCGGCGTTGGGTTATTTCGTTCAGGCAGTGGAGTAGCTCGGCTTCGTCGGCGAGGGGTGCATGCAGGTAGCCGCTCACGTCGGCTTCGAGGGCCTCCTGCCAGAACGTCACGTCTGTCGGCACCGAGACCGCACACCGCAGGGTCGGGTACGCCTGCATAGTCTGCCGGGCCAATATAAAGCCCTTGTTGTGGTCGAAGGCGGCCTCGGTTAGCAGCAGGGCGGGTTGGTTGCGGGTGGCATGGTCCAGCGCGTCGGCTACGTTGGTATAGCAAACGGTTGGGACATACGAGACTTTTTGCAGGCGAGTGGCCCACCAATGGGCCGTACCCTCTTCGGTGAGGGCAATTAGAATGGGAAGGTGCATGGCGGTTACGATTGAGTGGCGTGTTGTATCTCGAAAAAAAACGGTTACCTTACTAGTAGGTCGATTCCAGAAGGCGGAATGTAATCGCGGTGTTGAAAAATTCTTTAAAGAATTACATTTAAGTATAAGATTATTTGTTTTGTTATAGCTTATATAGCTATTGTGTGTACCTGTTGCTGACGCATCCGGCCTTCGACTACGCCGGTCTACCGGGGCGGTCAGCCATTTTTTTGTGTTGTAGAAATTTGTCTAACAAACGAGTCGGTAATCCTTTCTCCCCTCCTCCCTTTCGTCCTTTCTCCGTATTTTTGAGTATGATTTACCTCGACAACAACGCCACGACGCGTATTGACCCGCGTGTTTTGGACGTAATGATGCCTTTTCTGACCGACAACTTCGCTAATGCCGCCAGCACCCATCCGTTTGGCGTGGGCGCGAGTGAGGCCGTGAAGCGGGCACGGCAACAACTCGCCGATCTGCTCCGATGCGAACCCCACGAACTGGTATTCACATCGGGCGCAACCGAGGCTATCAATTTGGCGATGAAGGGCGTTTGTGAGCGGGCCGACCCAACCCGCAAACATATTGTAACGGTACAAACCGAACACAAAGCCGTGCTCGACGTGTGCGCCTATCTGGAAACACGCGGCTTCGAGGTGACCTACCTCCCCGTCGAACCCGCAACCTCGCCACGCGCGGGCCTGCTCGACCTCGACGTGGTCCGGGCCGCCATCCGGCCCGATACGCTGCTGGTGTCGGTGATGTGGGTGAATAACGAAACGGGCGTTATCCAGCCCATCCGCGAAATCGCACAAATTGCCCACGCAGCCGGTGCCCTCCTGATGACCGATGCAACACAAGCCGTGGGCAAACTCCCCATCGACGTGGATTACAATGAAATTGATTTGCTAACCTTCTCGGCCCACAAATTCTACGGCCCCAAAGGCGTTGGGGGTCTGTTCGTGCGCCAACGTCGACCGAACAAGGTCCGTTTGGAGGCCGTCTTGCACGGGGGTGGTCATGAGCGTGGCCTCCGTAGCGGCACCCTGAATGTGCCGGGTATTGTGGGCATAGGCATGGCGGCAGAATTGGCACCAGTGGCTGAGGATGTACAGACGCGACCCTTCGCGTCTCCTGACCGGATGGTTTTTGTTGACGCGAGTGAGACGCGACGTATCGCGTCTCTACGTGATACCCTGGAAACCGCCCTGCTGACCATCCCCGGCACCCGCGTGAATGGTTCGACCGAACACCGCCTGTACAACGCCACCAACGTCTATTTTGAACAGTGCGATTCCGACGCGCTCATTATGGGGCTGGAGGGCATTGCCGTCTCGAACGGCTCGGCCTGCACAGCCGCGAGCATCGACCCCTCACACGTGCTGCTGGCAATGGGACTGGATGAGCAGGAGGCATTCTCATGCTTGCGTTTCAGCCTGGGCCGGTTCAACACCGAAGCCGACGTTGCGGCCACCGTTGCGGCTGTGAAGGGTGTTGTGGAGGAGTTGCGGGCGTTGGTGTAAGCTTGGTCAAACATTATTCAAGTAAATTTATATCTTCGCCTAAAATTTACTTGAATAATGTTTGAGCGTTCTATACAATCGTTGTTAGAAACCAGTCTACGTTATTTCCCTGCCGTTGCCGTTTTGGGGCCGCGTCAGGTTGGTAAAACAACGTTGGTAAAAACTCTTTTGCAGCATTCGACGAGAGAGGTTATCTATTTGGACCTCGAATACTTTGCCGATCAAAATCGACTGTCTCAACCCGACCTTTTTTTTCAGGCTAACCAGGACAAGATCGTTGTCTTGGATGAGATTCAGCGGATGCCCCAGTTATTTCCGCTCCTGCGGTCATTGATTGATCAGCACCGCACACCCGGTCGGTTTGTTCTGCTGGGATCGGCCTCGCCCGACTTACTTAAAAATTCGTCGGAGACGCTGGCAGGCCGCATCGTCTATCTCGAACTCGCTCCGTTGCACCTGCTGGAAATTCAGGCACAATACGGTTACCGCGATCACTGGCTACGGGGTGGCTTCCCTGATGCGTTGCAGGTTCCTAATGAGCATATCTGGCAATTGTGGATGGATAGCTTTATCCAAACGTACGTCCAACGCGATTTGCCTGACCTCGGCCTTTCGGCACCGGCTAGTACGGTTCGCAATTTGCTCACGATGTTGGCGGGGATTCAGGGGGGACAACTCAACTACAGCGACCTCGCCCGCTCGCTCGATCTGTCGGTGATAACCGTACAACACTACATCAGTTTTCTGGAAAACGCCTATCTGATTCGGCGGCTACCTCCTTTCTTTGTCAACATTGGCAAACGGCTGGTAAAAGCTCCCAAAGTATTTGTTCGTGACAGTGGTCTGGCGCATCGGCTGCTTGGCCTCGACAATTTCAACGCCTTATCAGGAAGTGCCTCGTTGGGTGGCTCGTGGGAGGGTTATGTTGTGCAACAGGTGGTTTCGCGGCTTGCCCAAAGTGTGATACCCTACTATTATCGGACGCAAAACGGAGCCGAACTAGATCTAATCCTGGTGAAAGGGGGTAAGCCAGTGATCGCGCTTGAGATTCGGTACTCAAACGCCCCAAAATTGACACGCGGCAACACGCAGGCCATCATGGACCTCGGTCTGGAGCAAACCCTCGTTGTTACGCCCGAAGCTGATGGCTATTGGCTGCGCAAGGATGTCCGCGTATGTAGCATCCAGAATGTCTGGGCGGTGTTAGAGGAACAGGGGGTGCTGATGAGTTGATGCAGGGTTTCCCTGTGTTCTATGGATGTCAGACGAATGTGGGATTAGCGGTTTATTGAGATTCTGAAGGTTTTTCCGTCGTCAATACTGTTACTCTGAGACTGGTCAACAGACGATCAATTCGGGTCAAAATCAACATCGTTAATACTATCTATTAGTTCGTTGAGATCGGTTGTGCCTGCCGGAATTGGCACTACTTCGGTCTTCGCCCGAATCATTTCCATTTCGGCAAACCATTGTTTAAAATCAAAACGAGGCTCTTCCTTCTCAGCCATATGCACCGTGACGGGGTTATCGCTTTCAGAAAAAAACGTCAGCATCCGCTCGACTAACTGAGCGTTTATCTGTTTAGGGTCGATAACAAACGTGGCTTCCATCTCGGTTTAGATTTGCTGTCAGCAAGATAACGAAAAGTTGGGGCGGTTGAGTAGAAGAACCCTTTGTAGTTTTGCGTGTTTTGAAATCGCCGTTTGCTATATGCCCAAACTGATAGAGTATTTCGGACTCATCTTCTATTTTTACAGCAACGAGCACCTACCTGTGCATGTACACGTTAGCCATGCGGAGTACGAAACCATTTTTGAGTTATTCTTTGAAGACGGTAAATTAGTTGATGTTCAGACACGAAAGGCTGATGGGATTGAACTGCTCCCAGCTAAAGACCACAAAGAAGCCTTGAAAGTTGTTAATGCCTATGCAGATGAAATTGCTCAAAAATGGATGGAGTTTTTCGTTTTAAAAAAGAAGCCCAAAATTCGTAAAATCACCAAAAGATTATGAGGACGCTGGCAATAACCAAAGCAGAACACGTGGGGGAGCATCGCCTACAGTTGAGTTTCTCCGATGGCACCTCACAGGTGGTTGATTTTGGGCCATTTCTGCAAAACCACCCGCACCCTCAGCATGATAAATACCGCCGTTTGGCTAATTTCAGACAATTCCGAATTGAGCGGGGCAACGTGGTTTGGGGTCGCGATTGGGATTTGATTTTCCCCGTCTCGCAACTGCATCAGGGCTATGTGGGGCCTGCGGTTTATTGAACTTACTTCAAAACACTTAACTATGGGCTTCATAAAAGAACCGGACGGCATTGACTTTGTGATTCAAGGCAAGCCATTGACCGAGCAGCAAAAGCAGGCGATTAGCGCGTTTATTCAAGCCGATAAAGCGGCAGTAGCTTTGCGCCCAACGGCTCGAAAGTCACAGACTCAAGATGGTCGCAAGCGTCGAGAGAAACAGACAGCTTAAAATTTAACTGACTTTATATCACCGAGATAGGAGAAAGTTGGAGCGGTTGGCTCAAACATTGATAGCATTGCGTAAATCTTCTAAAAGAATCCGTTTACTGCTACTTGTTTTACGGTATCGTTCAAAGTTTGTAAAATCAATATTTTTTGCACCAACAAGAATTTGCTCGTAGGTGTTTATTTGTATCCTTGAATTCTCGTCTGTAATTTTTATCAAGATATACTTTAGCAAATCTGTCCTTACCCCCTTTTATGAGCCAGTTTGAACTGGAGTCTAAGCAGCCTGTCGATACTCGACCGGCGTCATAAACCCTAACGCCTGATGGGGACGT
>RDXN01000008.1 GCA_004292855.1 Cytophagales bacterium | reverse complement strand
GCCCCGGCTGAGGTTTAGACCAATCAGAGCTAAATTTTCTGACTCACTAAGCCGAATCAATCGTATGAATGCGAAACATATACTGCACTATCTGATTATCCCTTGGGTGCTGGTGTTGGCCGGTTTTTTACCAACCATCGCCCAACCGATTTCTTACAAAATTGAGCGCGACGCAGCGGGCACCTACCGGGTCTACATGCGCTCAACGACCTCGTCGACCACCTCGACTGTGTTTTTGGGCACCTCACAGGTGACCATCGTGGCACCCACCGGCACGTTTACCACGCCAACGGTAGCTAGCAACATCGGCCTCTGGTCGGCCAACTCGCGTATCAACGGCCCCACCATTACGGGTGCTCAGATCAACGGGGCGTCCGTCGCCAATACCTACACGGGTCTGGATTTTATCTCGATAGGGGTAGGACCGGGAGCCGTTCTAGCGGGTGGCATTGTGGCCGGTCGCGAGTACCTCTTGTTTTCCTTTGCCACGAGCGGAGCCTGTAACCCAGCCGTACGCCTTTGGCAACCGGGCGACCCCGACATCTTGCAGGTGAACGGATCGAGCACCTCGACGGTCATCAACCAGGTTTCGGCCAACGGCATGGGTAGTTCAGCGAGTTTGTATGCCAACAACTACGGCACCAATCCGCCCCCCTGCGCCGTGTCCGATCTTACGCCCGGCGTAGGCCCCGTGCCTGCGTTGTCCGTAGGGCAAACGGTGAATCTGCCTGTGAGTCTGAGCAACATCGGCAATGCATCGTCGAATGCCTCGCTGACGATGGTTACGACCCTGCCCGCTACGTTCACGGCTCCGGCTACGTTTTCGAACAACGGCTGGACCTGCGCCACCACGGGGAACCTCGTCAATTGTACCAACCCGCTCGTGCTAACAGCAGGCAGCGTTTCGGCCTACACAATTCCGATGACGGCCCTGCCCACGTCGTTTAGTCTGACGCACGTGTTCACGACGATGGTGTCGACCACGCTCGACGGCAACAGCACGAACAACGTGGCTTCGATTTCCGGCCCACTCGTGTCCCCGGCAGTACCAATCGGTGCGCCCGATCTGGTGTCGGCAATGGGACCTGTTCCATCGCTCACGGTGGGCGTTCCGGCCAACATTCCCGTATCTGTAAGCAATGTGGGTACAGCTTCAGCGGCTGGCCCCGTCACGTTCGTGACGGTGTTGCCTGCCAGTGTAACAGCGGCTTCATTCTTTGTAAGCAACGGTTGGGCTTGCGCCGTAACGAGCCAAACGGTTAGCTGTCAAACAGCAGGGCCGTTGACGGCGGGTAGCAGTACAGCTTTTGTAATGCCGGTTACGCCGGTTACGGCGGGTATGACGCCTTCGTTCACCGGTACACCATCGACGCCCACGCCCGAAAGCAACACGGCCAACAATACCTCAACGCCGGTCGCTCCTCCTTCGGCCATTGCCCCGGCTGCGGTGGCGGGTGCGCCTGATCTCGTCTCGGCAATGGGACCCATTCCGGCCCTGACGGTAGGCGTTTCGGCCAACATTCCCGTGTCAGTCAGCAATGTGGGTACGACCCCGGCGGCTGGCCCGATTGGATTCGTGACCACCTTGCCTGCCAGTGTAACAGCCCCGGCATTCTTCACCAACAACGGTTGGGCCTGCTCGACCTCTGGGCAAGTGGTGAACTGCCAAACAACCGGACCGCTGGCGGCTGGCAGTAACACGGGCTTTGTTGTTCCGGTGACGCCCGTCACGGCGGGGGTAACGCCTTCGTTTACGGGTACCCCCACCACGCCCACGCCCGAAAGCAACACGGCCAACAACGGCGCGCCGTCGGTGATTGCCCCGGGTCCTATTGCGGGAAGTCCTATTTCGTCGGGAACGGCCTGTGTACCCTGCTCGGCAACAGGGGTGAAATACGGCATCAAACTCGGCATCGACGGAGTGACCTATACGGTTTACATGATCTCCTCGGCAACGCACGCCGGCAATCTGTCGCGGATCTCCACGGCGCAGGCCACGATCAAACTGCCCCGCACGATGGGCATCGCAAACGTGACCAACCTGCAACCCGGTACGTTCTGGAACCCGCAACGGGTTTCGCCTTCGGAAACGCCAACGCTCGATTACATTTCGTTTGGCTACTCGCAAACACCCATTGGAGCTGCGTTTCCTATCACGGCGGGCACTGAGATCGCCCGATCCGTTCCAGGGAGCCTCGACCAACACCGTTCCGGGCAACCAGATGACCATTCTGGGAGCGGGTGCGCCCAACGCCTGGCAGTGTAACTATGTGTGTGAGGCCGTATGCCCCAACAACCAACTGACGCTCATTAAGCAGGCCCCGGCTACGGTGTTGCAAAACACGCCGTACTCCTACACCTTCACGGTAACGAACATCGGCGTCACAGTGTCGGCTATCCCCATTATTGTGACCGACGTGTTGCCTGCCGGACTGTTACCCATTTCGGGGGGCGGCAACGGCTGGGTTTGTGGCGTCGTGGGTCAAACGGTTTCGTGTACCTTCACGGGGTCGATTCCGGCACCGGGCAGCAGCACGTTCTCGCTGCTGGTGAACCCCACGCAGGTGACAAATCTGGCTAACACGGCCACGCTCATCGGGGGCGGCTCGCCTAATCCGGTGCCCTCGCAACCCTGCGCGGCTTGTCCGGCTGGCCCGACCAGCACCACCATCGGCGCGTCGAGTTCCGACCTGGTACTGAGCATGAGTTGGGGCAGTGCCCTGCTTGCTGGTCAAGGGTCCATGCTCAACACAACCATAACCAACACGGCTGCTGGCCTGGCAACGGGTCCGCTGTCGGTGTCGATTGCGATTCCTGCCGGTATGATGGCCCCATCGGGCGCGTTCCTGGTGGCGGGAGGCTGGTCGTGCATCACGTCGGGCACAATCATTAATTGCACCAACCCGGCAAGCCTGTCGGCGGGGCAGTCGCTGGCTCTGCCGATCTCGCTCACGCCCGGTGCCACGCTCATCAACAACCCGATTTTGGTAACGGGTCAGGTGAGTGTGCTGGCGAACGAGTTGAGCAGTGCAAACAACTTCAACTTTGTCTACGGCACCGTGTTGGGGGCCGATTTGACCGTAAGTTTCGGCGCGATGCCGGTGCTCACGTCGGGACAGAACACGTTCCTGCCCATCACGATTACCAACAGTGGACAGGCCTCCGCACCAGGTAACCTGACGGTGGCCGTTTCGCTGCCAGCAGGTGCATCGCTCAACAACTCGATTGCTTTATCGGCAGGTTGGGTCGTGCTCGGCAGCAGTGCCGGACCGGGCGGCAGTACGTTGGTGCAACTCCTGTACCCCACGTCGGGTGGCTTTGGTAGCGGAGCACAACTGGCTCTGAATCTGCCGATTTCGGTCGGGACGGGGGGCAGTGGCTCGTTGCCCTTCAGCGCGACTGTCACCCCCAATCCGTTCGAGATTATCGTGACCAACAACGTCACATCGGGCAGTTCGAGCGTCATTGGCTCCGTCGATCTAACTATTTTGATCAGTGGTCCAACGCCCGCGCTGGTGGTTGGTCAGCAATCGAATGTAGTTATCAACCTAATCAATACCAGTAACCAACCGGCGGCAGGTCCGTTTGTGACCACGCTGACGCTACCTGCCGGGTATAGTTACAATGCCAGTTCGCTCACACCGGGCTGGAGCATCGGCTCAACCCTGACGGGGCCGGGCGGTACAACCCTCGTGCTGAACAACAGCTCGGCTTCGCTGGCTCCCTTGTCGAGCTTGTCGATTAGCCTGGGGATTATCCCCCCGATCACCAGCTCGGGCGTCAACGGCTCCATCATCGCGGTGGTATCGCCCGTATCGGGCGAAGTAATTCTGGTGAATAACACGTCGATTTTGTATGTAACACCAAGCGCACCGGGGATTGTGGTGAACGTGTTGATGCCCACTTCGTTTACGGGCGGGCAGGCCTCGAACATCACCCTGCTGTTCACCAACACGGGCGGTAGCCCCTACACCGGTCCCATCTCGACCACGATTACGTTGCCTGCCGGAACACTGCCGGGCGCGTTGCCCGTGGGCTGGAGCTACGGAACGGCGATTGTGAACGGAAACGGAACGATCTCCTACCCTATTCAGGGGCCTATCGTGATGCTGCCCGTCGGTGGTAACACATCGGTTTCGTTCCCCGTAACCCCGCCCGTCTCAGCCGGTGGAAGCTCGTTAACGGTTCTGGTCACGACCCCGTCGATTCCGTCGTTGCCATCAAGTAACATTACGGTGGTACAGATCGTGCAAGTGGTAGCCGCCCCCGCGCCCAACCTGCAAGTGACCGTGACCTCGCCGTCGCCAACCTGGTCGGTGGGGCAACCTACGTTCATCAACATCAACCTGGTGAACACGGGAAGCGGAGCTGTGAACGGACCGACTACGCTAACCATCAGCCTGCCTGCGGGGGTTCAACTCTCGCCCTCGCAGTTGCCCGCCGGTTGGGTTATCAACAGTTCGATGAACGGCCCCAACGGCACCATCATCTACTTCCTGAGCAATTCCAATCTGTTCGTCGGAGGCAATGGAGGTTCCACAACGATTCAGTTCCCGGTCGTAATAGGGCAGGGATCTAGCGGCAGTTCATCGCTGACGGTCAACGTCAACATCCTGCCTCCGCTCTCGCAAACGTCAAGTTCGTCCTCGCTCGTGATCGGGCCACCGGTGGGTTCGCCCAACCTGGTGCTGATCGTTGGCCAACCCGCACCCACGTTGGTGATCGGTCAAACCTCGTTCATTCCGGTTAGCTTCAGTAACACCGGCACTGGCGCAGCCTACGGCCCGCTAACGGTTCAGTTGGTGTTGCCGGCGGGCGTCTCGCTCAATGCATCGGCTCTGAATTTGCCAGCCGGTTGGGTCTTTAGCGGCACAGCCTTGCAGGGTGGATTGGTGGTGGCAACGTTCATCAACGCCAACAGTTCGGCGGGTGGTTTCCCCGCAGGTGGCTCGTTCTTGCTGAACCTGCCTGTTGTACCGGGCATCACGACGCTCAACACGCAACCGGGTTTCACGATCAATTTGTTGCCGGTTGGAGGCCAAACCACCATCACGCAGCAGATTATTACGAACGGACCCGTGCAGAACCTGGGCATGCCCGACCTCATTATTGTGGGTGGGCAACCCACACCGGGTTTGGCTGTTGGCCAACAGTCGACCATTCCAATCACGATTCAGAACATCGGCAGTGCAGCCACAAGCGGAGCCTTGTCGTTCCAGATCTCGCTGCCCACGGGCATGTCACTCAACTCGGCGCAACTACCTGCCGGGTGGGTTGTATCGGGAACGTCGTCTATCCTGGGCGGTACGGTGTACACCATCACCAACAACAGCCTGAGCCTGGCCGCTTCGGGTGGTTCAACGGTGGTGAATGTGCCGGTTATTCCGGGCGCGTCGCTGGCCAATGCTACCATGAGTTTGAGCCTGTATGCCGTACCGGTGTCGGGTGAGGTGGTCATAAACAACAATAGCAATACACTGACGATCAGTAGTCAGGTGCAGCCGATGCCCACGCCCGATCTGGCCGTGAGTATCCCATCAGGGCAATCGTTCGCTCTGTCGGTGGGGCAAACCTCATTGGTTTCGTTCAACGTAGCCAACACGGGGGCTGCTTTGGCAGCCGCTCCGCTCACGCTTCAGTTCACGATGCCGGTTGGCTTCAGCACCTCAGCAGCCTCGTTCAACACGGCAGGCTGGCAGTGTCAAACGACCAACAACGTCGTGACCTGCTCGAACGTGAATGGCCTGGGCATCAACGCATCGTCGGCCATCACGATCCCGGCAGTACCCCTGAGCGGGGCCGCTGGACTGGTGAACCCAACGTTCCAGATCAACGTGTTTGGGGCCAAGGGCGAAACCGTTCTGATGAACAACATCGGCACAATCAATTACCAGGGCGTTGTTAGCGGCCCCGATTTGGCCGTAACGTTCCCGGCCCAGAGTTTCACGCTCGTGGGTGGGCAGGTGTCGAATGTACAAGTTCAGGTGCAGAACCTGAGCACCTCGGCCACGGCGTTCGGTCCGCTCTCGCTTACGTTTGCCATGCCCGGCGGTGGGTTCTTCAGCACCAGCCCCGCAAGCTTCCTCACCAACGGCTGGAGTTGTAACACGACGGGTTCGATTGTAAGCTGCCTTTACGGCGGAAGCCTGTCGGGTTCGGCTTCAACCCTGCTCACGATTCCCCTGATGCCCTCGGCCTCGGCGGGTGGTGTGGTCTTGAACCCTAGCTTTGTGGCGATTGTGGCGGGCGCAGCGGGCGAGTTGAACCTGGTCAACAACCAGGCGATGCTACAATACAATGGGCTGGTTCAGTCGCTGGGTGTGCAGTTGGCGGTGAAGGGCATCCTGCAAGGGGGCGTTTTGCCAAACTCCACCCTGATGCGCGACCGG
>RDXN01000007.1 GCA_004292855.1 Cytophagales bacterium | reverse complement strand
CCGGTCGCGCATCAGGGTGGAGTTTGGCAAAACGCCCCCTTGCAGGATGCCCTTCACCGCCAACTGCACACCCAGCGACTGAACCAGCCCATTGTATTGCAGCGTCGACTGGTTGTTGACCAGGTTCAACTCGCCTGCAACACCCGCTACAAACGCGACGAAACTGGGGTTCAAGACCACACCCCCCGCCGAGGCCGAGGGCATGATCGGAATCGTGAGCAGCGTTGAAGCCGAACCCGACAGGCTTCCGCCGTAAAGGCAGCTTACAATCGAACCCGTCGTGTTGCAACTCCAGCCATTAGTGAGGAAACTCGCGGGGCTGGTGCTGAAGAACCCACCCCCCGGCATCGCAAACGTAAGCGAGAGCGGCCCGAACGCCGTGGCCGAGGTGCTCAGGTTCTGCACCTGAATTTGCACGTTCGACACCTGCCCACCCACGAGCGTAAAGCTCTGGGCCGGGAAGCTAACGGCCAAATCGGGGCCGCTCACAACGCCCTGATAATTGATTGTGCCGATGTTGTTCATCAGGGCGGTCTCGCCCGTGGCCCCAAACACATTGATCTGGAACGTAGGATTAATCAGTCCGGCGGCTCCACTCAGGGGCACTGCCGGGATGGTAATGGCCGACGATGCGTTGATGCCCAGGCCGTTCACGTTCGAGCAGGTCACGACGTTGTTGGTCGTTTGGCACTGCCACCCCGCCGTGGCGAAGGAGGCCGCTGAGGTGCTGAAACCAACCGGCATCGTAAACTGAAGCGTGAGCGGAGCGGCTGCCAAAGCAGCCCCCGTGTTGGCTACGTTGAACGAAACCAATGAGGTTTGCCCCACCGACAGAGCGAAGGCTTGCCCTGATGGAATGCTCACGGCCAGATCGGGCGTGGGCAGGGGTTGCACCTGACTACTGATATTCAGCGTGTTGGTGTTATTCACCACGACTACCTCACCCGAAACTGGCATAGCATACAGGCTCAAACTCATGGTAGCATTGGCCAGCGACGCGCCCGGAATAACCGGCACATTCACCACCGTTGAACCACCCGAAGCGGCCAGGCTCACGCTGTTGTTGGTGATCGTATAAACCGATCCACCCAAAATGGCCGATATGCCCGACACAGCCCACCCGGCAGGTAGTTGCGCCGAGTTGAGCGACATACCCGTAGGCAGCGAGATCTGGAACGACAAGGCTCCACTGGTGGCCGCACTACCGATGTTCTGAATCGTGATTGGGATCAACGATTGTTGCCCAACGGCCAAACCCGGTGTGGGTTGCCCACCCACAATAATCAGGTCGGGTGTGCCCAGGTTCTGCACAGGTGGGTTGGCAATAATCTGCTGCGTGATGGTGGTCGTTTGGCCCCCAACCGGCAACAAATTGATCGTGAAACCCGGCTGCGTGTTGAGCGTCGTGATGCCCGGTACAACAGGCAGGTTCAGCAAGAACGAACCACCCGCCGGGAAACCACCCGCCGAAGAGTTAGCATACGTAAACGTAGCCACCACCGAACCACCCTGCAAGGCCGTGTTGCTAAGCACCCAGCCAGCAGGCAAATTCAGAGCCGACCCGTTGAGCGAAACGCCCGCAGGCAACACCAACTGAATGCTCAGTGGTCCGAAGGCCGCGCCGGTGCCGGTGTTACTGAAGCTAACCGGAATGAACGAGGTTTGACCGACCACCAGCGAAGGGGCGGGTTGGCCAACGATCAGCACCATGTTGGGCGCACCCACCGATGGCCCGATCACGAGCGAGGACGAACTTGACGTTTGCGAGAGCGGGGGCAGGATGTTGACGTTGACCGTCAGCGATGAACTGCCACTGGCCACCTGACCGATTACGACCGGGAACTGAATGGTCGACGTTCCGCCATTGCCCCCCACAAACAAATCGGGTTTGCTCAGGAAGTAGATGATGGTGCCATTCGGCCCGTTCATCGAACTGTTGATGACCCATCCGGCGGGCAACTGCGAGGGCGAGAGTTGAACCCCCGCAGGCAGGCTGATTGTCAGGTTGGTAGGCCCGTTTACAGCTCCCGTACCCGAATTGATCAGGTTGATGTTGATGAACGTAGGTTGCCCTACCGACCAGGTTGGCGTTGGGGTCGTTATGTTCACAATCAGGTTGGGTGCGGGGGTAGCCACCACCGGCACGATCTGTACCACCGTAATGTTGCTCGACGGCACCGACGGAATCGACGATGTCGTAACCAAAATAGTCAGTGAACTTCCCCCTGCGGTGGTGGGTGGCGTAACCGGGAACGAAACCGACGAGCTTCCGCCCACGGGCAACATCACGATTGGCCCCAGGATCGGGTACGAAATGGTGCCATTCACGTTCACAATCGCCGTTCCGTAGCTCCAGCCCACGGGCAACGCACCCGGCAGTGTCCCGGCAGGCAGCGTAATCGTGGTCGAGATGGGGCCGGTGTACGAGCTACCACCCGTGTTGGTGAACAACAGGGTGATGTTCGAGGCCTGCCCAGCCGTAAACGAGCCAGGCATGATGGTGTTGACCACGATACCCGGTGCGCTCGGCGTTACGTACAAGATCGACGTGTTATTGATTGTAATTACCTCGCCTGACACCGGTGAAACGACCGCGATGATCGAGCCATTTACACCTGAGCTGGTGATTGGGGGGGTGATACCCAGGCTAATCGACAGGCTCGACAAGGCGGGCAACGAGGCCGAACCGTTGTTGAGCACGAGGGTTGTACCACCTGGTCCGCTCAGGGTAGAGCCGATTGTCCAGCCCGGTGTCAGCGTACTTGGGCTATAGGTGTATCCGGCAGGCAGCACGAGGGTGGTCACAAACGGACCAGCCGCCGGTTGGTTGCTGCCATTGAGAATAGTGATAAACACGTTCGATTGCTGACCCACCACAAGTGCGGGGCTTGGTCCGCTTACCGTTACGCTCAGGTCGACCGCGCCAATAACGGTCGAGTTGGCCGTTGCGACGTTGTTAATCACTACAATCTCGAACGGATTAGGCACTACGGTCGTGCTGAACGGCAGCGAACCCGTTGCCCCCGCTCCTACCGAAATGGGCAGATTCAGAGCCAGTTGCGCACCACTACCAAACCCACCCGACGTGGGGTACAGGAGTTGCACCAATGTACCCCCGCCCGATTGAGCCGTGCTACCGAGCACAAACCAGCCCGCAGGCAAGGCAATTGAGTTGTTAAGCGATACACCCGCTGGCAGCGAAACGGCCACCGTCAGGTTACCCGGCGCGGAGGCCTGTCCACTGTTGGTAATCGTGATGGGCAGGAACGTGTTCTGGCCCGACGTTAGCACCGGCATCGCGCCGAAGCTTACGGTCAAATCAGCCCCCAACACGGTGCCATAGACGAAATTGAAATTGTTGGCCGCGTTTAGCTCATTACCCAGCACACCCACCTGACCCGTTACCAGAATCGGGTTATTGATGAGGGTGGCACCGGGCGTGAGCGAGATCGGCAGAGCCACCGATTGACCTGCCGAGAGGCTTGCCGGGTTGGTGCAGTTAATAAGCGTGCCCGACGTGACGCACGACCAGCCGCCCGCTACGAAGAACACGCCGGTCGGAGCCATTAAACCCACTGGAATCGCAATCGACACGTTCAGCGGACCCGTTGCCAGGCCAGCCGCCGTGTTGGTCACGGTCGTGTTGAGTATGGTTGCCTGACCGGCGAGCAGGGCACCGCCCCAGTTCATAGCCAGCACCAGGTCGGAACTCGACGCGCCGACCGTCGTGTTGGTTGGGCCAGCCGGACAAACCGCGCAGGGTTGCGAGGGCACCGGATTGGGCGAGCCACCACCGATGAGCGTAGCCGTGTTAGCCAGATTCGAGACCTGCGTGGGGTTCACCAGCAAGGAGAACGTGCTGCTGCCCGGTGCGGGGATCGACCCCGTGAAGGTACAGGAAACCGTTTGACCCACAACGCCACAAACCCAGCCATTGCCACCTCCCGAAACAGGTAGCAGTCCGGCGGGCAACACGTCGGTGACGATAATCGGAATAGCCGACGCCGTAACGCCAATATTCGTTACCGTGAACGTGTACGAAAACGGCGTGTTTTGCAATACCGTAGCCGGGGCCTGCTTAATGAGCGTCAGTTGGTTGTTGGGGCAGATGGCCTCACACACGTAGTTACACTGCCAGGCGTTGGGCGCACCCGCTCCCAGAATGGTCATCTGGTTGCCCGGAACGGTGTTGGTCGAGGCTCCCTGGAACGGATCGGGCGAT
>RDXN01000096.1 GCA_004292855.1 Cytophagales bacterium | reverse complement strand
ATTACTCGGATAGTTCATCGAGGTAGTTTTTAAGTTCGCACCTCAAAACTACCTGACCGGCTCTCACTTTGCGTGAAACTTTAGACAACCTCTTAGACCTGATTGGGTGGCGGGGGTTCCAGTTGCCCAACCCGCACATCGACGATTCGCCATTGACCTGCCCAATCGTACAATCCTCCAAAGGCTATTTTGTGAATAGTTAGGATCAAATTTGTGGTTAGTAGCTCATCGGTATCCAGTCCAAAAACAAAGAGTTCAGCTTCTGCCAAGCCTTTGGCTTCCAGTGCGTTGATCTCATCCTTGTCCGTTATGCCCAGTAAATTATCATCAGGATAAGGGGTCCACTCCGTATCGTTCGTCATCCTCCGAAATCGTTGCCTTGATTATGGCAGCTTCGGCAAGTTAGTGCTTAAATTTATTACCCGAACGAACACGCCGACCGGGGTGGCGCGGGCGTAACGGTGGTGAAGATGAATAGCGGTTTACAGCTTGAGCATCTGTTTGGTTACGGGCAACAGGGCGTCCTGATGCAGGGTGAAATACACCACTTTCAGCCGTACATAGGCCTCGCTCAGATAAACATAACCATCCCTACCCCACTTGCTCGACCACGAGTTTTTGGCCTTGAAATATACCTTGCCGGTTTGGTCGCGCACTCGCCCCACGAGGTGTACGTTGTGATCGTTGTTGGTGTGATAATTCTCAAACTCCTGTTGTCGATAGGCCTGCGTCACTTGTTTTTCGGGCAATGGGTCGAGCAGGATTCGGCTTGCGTCGGCGTCCGTTTCGGCGATCACGGCCAGGCCATAGTCGCCCGAAAACGTCGGCTCCGATACGTCGAGTTCAACGGCAACCGTGAAGCCCCGGTCGAGGGCGTGGTTCAGGTTCTGCATGTACGCGTCGAGCGGGACATTCTGAAACAGGGCGTTCGAGAAGTTGTCGGGTACCGCCAACACCATCGGTTGGTAAAAAGGGCGGTGCGTAAACGACGTCAAGTGTACGTACTGATCGAGTTGCAAGCCCGTAAAGTCCCGAAAGCGGGCGGGCGTAAATGATTCTCCGTTGTACGCAAACGCAGGAACGTCGGGGCCAATGTGCCGGTCCATTGTGGCCGTTAATTCGGCCCGCCAACCATTGGATTGAACCGAGTTGCTCACGTAACGCGCCATAATTTTCTCAATTTTCGCGTGCATCTCCATATGGTCGTGCTGAGTGGCACCGTTCACCAGGCCCGTATAAGCCTGATTTGGCACCAAACCATACTGGATTGCCGTGTTGATCGGGTCGGGGTTAAGGCCCCCCAGCGGAAACTTCAATTGCCCGTGTCGCATCAGGTGGGCTTCTGCTTTGTCGAAGTAGGTATTGCGAACGAGGTGCATCTCCGACAGGTCGATGCGCCGACCCGATTGCCGGATAATTTCGGACTCCAGAAACGAGGCCATCGTGAAAGCCCAGCACGTGCCGGACTTATACTGATCCTCGACCGGCAAACAGGGCAGCTCGCTCACCGTCGTGAACGCATAGCTGCTCTTAGGTAGAACGGGGGCAATAGGTTGTGAGCGGCAACCTAAAATCAAACCTAGAGCCAGGCTCCAGAATCTGATTTTGACTGGAATAGCGGTGTTCATCGAGTTGTTGTGTTACAAATTCGGGACAAGGCTACTCCCCACGCCCCCAAACACCAAGCCACATCGACAGACAGAGGCATCTACCCCACAGACAGGCCATTACGATGGTCGATCCAATTCGGCAGGCGATTGGCTCTGTTGGGGCGATAAACACATCCATTGGTGAATACGGCGCGGAATAATCCGCACTTTGTTGTAGCATTGGGTTTATGGAACCGTTTATCGAGTCGATTCTTCGCGTTCACAACAGGCACCGCCCGTTTACGCATGCCAGTTTTTGGGTGCTCGTGTATGGCTTGGGGCTGCTGGACCCAACCACGGGGCAAAATGCAGGCCAACGTATGCTGATTGTTGGCTTGTTGGCGTTCAGCCGGGTGTCGATGGCTTATTTTGTGGTCTACTGGCTCATTCCGCGTTATCTCGAACGGGGCCGTTATGGCCTGACGGTGTTTTTGTTTGTGGCAGGTAGTTACGGGATGTACGCCCTTCTGACCCTGCTCCGAACGGCCAGTTTCCCCGTTGCGGGGCTATTTCTGCCCGACGATCTCCGGTTTCCGGCTGCTCTGCTCAACGGCAACGAGTTTCTGTACAACCACCTGTTTAGTATGTTGGGCGGGGCTGCGGCTCTGTTGCTCATCAAATTGTTGTTGAACCGGACCGAAGTGCAACGCAGGGCATTGACGCTCGAAAGACAGAAAGCCGAACTGGAATTGAAGTTGTTGAAAACCCAGCTCAACCCTCATTTTCTGTTCAACACGCTCAACAACATCTATTCGCTAGCCGTACAGGAATCACCCAAAACCCCCGAAGCCATCGCCCGGCTCGCCAACATGCTCGATTACATGCTCTACCAAAGCAACGGCAATATGGTGCCACTATCGGGCGAAATCGACCTGCTCACGCACTATATTGCGCTCGAAAAACTCCGCTACGACGACAGGTTACGGGTCACGTTCGACGCCCCCAGCGACACGCATCATGTAGTGGCCCCACTGCTGTTGTTATCTATTGTCGAAAACGCGTTCAAACACGGTGCCAGTGCCGATTCGGGTAGGCCAACGATTGATATTGCGGTGGAGATTACCGAAGATAGAATCACGTTTCGGGTCGAAAACTCGCGAGCCACCGTCCACGCCAACCCCGCCCGTGAGACCATCGGCCTGCCCAATCTCAAACAACAACTGGCCCTGTTATATCCAGAAACGCACTCGCTGCACATCAACCAAACCCAACAGTATTACGAGGTAGAGCTGTCGGTGCCTGCCCTTCCCCTCTCCACCGCCTATGAAAACGCGCTGCCTGCTGGTGGACGATGAACCCCTGGCCATTCAACTTCTGCAAAAGCACATCGGGCAAATTCCCTCGTTCGAGGTGGTGGCTGTGGCGGGCAACGCCGTGGCAGCTCTCGAAGCCCTCCGGTCGCAACCAGTCGACTTAATTTTCTGCGACATCCGAATGCCGGGAGTAACAGGCATCGACTTGCTGAAAACCATTCGGCAACCGCCCAAAACCATCCTTACAACTGCCTACCGCGAATTTGCCCTTGACGGGTATGATCTGGAGGTGATTGATTATCTGCTCAAACCCATCACATTCGAGCGGTTTTTTAAGGCTGTGGAGCGATACATGCGCCTGACGACCGCTCCACAGCAGGGTCCGGCAACGTCAGTCATAAAGCCAAGATCAATTCAGGTGAAGGCTGGCAGTAAGTTTTACAACCTGCCCGTCGATTCCATTTTATACGTGGAGAGTCAGAAAGAATACGTCAAAATCAGGACTACTGAGCGCGAGATTGTCTCAAAAAACAAAATCGGCGAGCTGACCGAACAGCTCACCGAAATGGGGTTCCTGCGTATTCATCGCTCGTTTCTGATTAACCGGCAGCAAGTGATGGCATACTCGGCCACACATGTTGACGTTGGCCCGTACGAGTTGCCTATCGGAGCCAGCTACCGCGTGGGGGTTTTGCAGATGTTGGGGGCGTGAGGTCGGAACAGGCTAGTCTATTCAGCCTCAATCGTGACGTGTTTCCAGTTCTCGCCTGAGCGTATCCGGTTCAACTGTGTGTGTGTGATACCAAATTGCTTGGCAATCATTTTGAGCCGGTTCTTGTCGTTCCGCAACAGCTTCTTGATAATCTTCACCTTCGACTCGGTCAGCTTGTAGTTGCTTGTCCGGCGGGGTATTTCAGGGCGTTTGAGGTTCGGGTTGTGCCGGTTATGCTCAATCATGTCTTCTTTCGTTACCCACTTTAGGTTCTGATAGAAGTTATTGTGTTTATCGTGATCGAGGTGAATCACGAAGCAATGGGTATCGGTGGCTCTATAGGCAAAATATTCGGCCACCAGCTTATGAACGTATCGGTTAATGGTTTTCCCGGCCACGCGAATATTGAGCGAACGATACCCCTGGATAACGGAACCTTTAATGATTGTTCCGTCGGGTGAACCGGATTGAAAACTACGAATGCGCCCGTAGTTCGACACTTCGTAACGCGGGGGATTCTCGACCTGCTCAAAAGTAATCAGCACCCACTTCTCGTTCCAGTAGCTCTGGTTTTTCTTGTCGTTCATGTGACCGATGGTAATTGTGCCGACGGAAAATCTTGTTGATGTTTCTACGGGAGGATGTTTAACAAATGTACAACAATAAAAATCGAAAAAGCAAGTATTTTCTTTCTGAAAACCAAGCATATAGCCTAGAGGGCGACGTATATAGTTGATTACCCCTAAACGTTTGCCCGGTTTTTTTCAAGAAGTCTAAACAAGACAAAGCATTGCGAACCTGTTTTGTTTAACTTTTTCGTTCAAATCCTTAAGCAAAGCAGAGTGCGTTTGGGGGAATAGAGAGCCAGTCAAGGAACATTTACGCCTGCTTAGCTCTTTTTAAAGGGCAGGTAAGCCTACAGCTCTCGAACGATCTGCACGCAGCAACATGAAGAAAACCCTGATTTTAGGAGCTACCGAAAATCACGACCGATACGCTAATCGCGCGGCCCAGAGTTTATTGGCTCATGGGTATTCTATTGCCCTAATCGGCCTGCGCCCCGGAGCCGTTCGGGGAGTACCTATACAAACAGGCCTGCCCGAACTAACTGACATAGATACCGTGACGATGTACGTAGGTGTCCACAATCAGGCGGGATACTACGACTATATCAAAAAAATAAAGCCCCGACGGGTTATTTTTAACCCCGGGGCTGAGAATCCTGAATTTGAAAACGAACTCATACAGGCGGGCATTGAGCCTATCGAAGCCTGTACGTTAGTGATGCTGTCGGTCGGGACGTATTAACCCGTTCACCACCTGATTAATGCCGAAGCCCAGGTGAAGCCACTACCAAACGCGGCCAAACAAATAAGATCGCCGGGTTTTATGCGGCCTTCGTCGTAGGCTTCGGTAAGGGCAATCGGGATCGACGCGGCTGTTGTGTTGCCATACTTGTGGATGTTGTTCACCACCTGCGTTTCGGCCAGGCCCATCTGTTGCCGCACGTACTCCGAAATGCGGATGTTGGCCTGATGCGGCACTAACAACGAGATGTCGTCCGTTTTGAAACCATTGGCATCGAGGCTCTCGTTAATGACCTCCGAGAACCGGACAACGGCGTGTTTAAACACCGCATTGCCGTTCATAACTACATCGAAACCACCTTCGTCGATCATCTCCTTGGTGGCCGCCCGACCGGGCCGACTGCTACCCGGCTCTTTTACGAACAGGTCTTCGGCGTAGCGGCCATCGGCGTGGAGGTGAGTCGACAGAATGCGGTGTTCGGGGTCGTTGGTAGCCTGCACAACAGCGGCTCCGGCTCCATCGCCAAAAATCACGGCTACATTCCGGCCTTCGGTGCTTTTGTCGATCCAGCTTGACTGAATTTCGGACCCGACCACCAAAATCGTCTTGTACATGTCAGTCTTGATAAACTGATCGGCGATAGACAGGGCATACACAAAGCCCGAACATTGGTTGCGAATGTCGATTACGCCGATGCCTTCGAGACCCAACTCACGCTGCATCAGAAACGCCGACCCCGGAAAAAAGTAGTCGGGCGTGATCGTGGCAAACACAATCAGGTCAACCTCGGAAGGTTGCAGGTTGGCCCGGTCGAGGGCCATACGTGAGGCCGCCGTGGCCATGCTCGCGTTGGTCTCTTTTCCGTAGGTGAAGTAACGACGCTGTTTAATACCGGTCCGCTCCTGAATCCATTGGTCGGAGGTTTCCATGTACTGTGTCAAGTCGCTGTTGGTCACTACGTTTTGGGGCACGTAGAAGCCTAGCCCTGTTATGGTCGAGTATGTCATGTTAACAACTAAAAGTGCTGCAAAAGTAGCACTTTCAAGCTGATGCTTGGATATTGGTCAGACATGGTTGTACTTTTTTTACGCAGCCTTCAGCGTAAACGAGTACTCCTCCATAATAAGATTGGCCAATAGCTGCCGACAAGCCGCGTCGACGGTTTCGCGGGCCTGTTGTTCGGTTTCTGCTTCCACTTCCAGCGTGATGTGTTTGCCGATCCGAACATTGTCGATGGCGTCCATGTGTAGGTTGTGCAGGCCCAGTTTAACGGCTTTGCCCTGTGGGTCAAGAATTTCGCGACGCGTCATTACGTCAATTTCGGCGAGGTACGTCATTGAATAATTGAGTGATTGAGCAAATGAGTGATTGAGTGAATTGGTCTAACGAAGTTTCACTCAATCACTCATTCGCTCAATCACTCATTTAAAAACGAGTGAAAAAACAATGTAAAGCCCGACGATGATTGGCAGGGCTGCGAACTGCAAAACTAGCAAGAGTAGGGCGGAAAGCCCCAAAAAAATGTATTTGACTCGGTTTTCGGCCCAGCCAAACGATTTGAATTTGAAGGCCATGAGGGGCAGTTCGGTCACGAGCATAAACGAGAACAGGATGATTGCTCCCAAGACTATATCGTTTTGCCAGATGCTGTTCAGGGAGGGCTGGTAAAGGCCCATCAATGGAAACGCAGCGATCATCAGGCCATTGGCAGGCGTAGGCACCCCAATAAATCCGTAGCTCTGCCGAGTGTCGATGTTGAATTTAGCCAGCCGCAACGCCGATAAGACCACGATCAGGAAAGCCGCGTAGGCCCAGTTGCCCCAGCCCATCTGCGTACAAAGTTGAAACACCAGAATGGCGGGCAGGAGGCCAAACGTTACCATGTCGGCCAGTGAGTCGAGTTCCTTGCCAAACGGCCCCGTTACGTTGAGCCAACGGGCAGCGAACCCATCGCCGAAGTCGAGAATACCCGCGACGATCATCAGCCACGAGGCCATTGCCAGATGCCCCTGCATAGCCAGCACAATAGCCACAGAGCCACACAGCAGGTTGCCACAAGTCATGGCGTTGGGTAGGTGTTTAAGCATAGTTTACCCTCTTACAAAGGGGTTATGTTTTTTCTCGTAGCCAATTATTGTCGATTCCATATGGCCGGGATATACCGTGTAGTCGTCGGGGAGGGTGTATAGTTGCTCTACGATGCTACGCTTTAGCTCGGTGGCACTGCAAAAGGGGAAGTCTGTACGGCCCACACTCTGCCGAAACAGCACGTCGCCCCCGATCACGTACCGTTCGGCATGGTTCACGAAGGCAATATGCCCCGGCGCGTGCCCCGGCACAAACCGCACCTCAAACGACAGGCTACCTATCGTAAGCGTCTCGCCCTCCCGGATATACCCGTCGACCTCGAACGGCTCAAATCCCCGAAGGCCATACAGCGCGGCCCGGCTGGGTGTGTCGTTCAGAATGACCTGCTCATTGGTGTGCATGTATACGGGAGCACCGTATGTACGCTTCAAATAGGCGCACCCAAACACGTGATCGAGATGAGCGTGGGTGAGCCAAACGGCCTTGATCGTCAAGTTGTTACCGTCGATATGGCGGGCGAGTTCTTCTTTCTCGTCCTGATCGTAACAACCCGGATCGAATACCACGGCCTCGCGCGTTGTGGGGTCGGCCACGACGTACGTGTTTTCGGCAAACGGGGAAAATGTAAAGGCAGTAAGCATAGTCTAGATAGGGCGTGAGTTTACTCGCTCAAGCGGACCGTTTGACGCTGAGTAATAACTCCTGATAGTTAGCGGGTTTGTACAGGTTAAGGCCGACCACACGCTCAAAATGTTTAGGATTTAGTGTGAAAATAGGAACGTCAAATACCAGGGCAGTAGCAATGGTATAACAGTCTCCCACGCCCGTATCGGGCCAACGCCGGGCGACGTTCATGGCCTGTTCGCTGATGCCATCACTATTTAAGGTGATTAGCGTTTCAAGACGTTTTCTGTGTCTATCGTATTCAGTCCGGCTAATTGGATTGACTGGTGAACCTCGTTCCAGGAGAAGCCAATGTTGCAATTCAATGAATATAGCTGTACTGATAACCGGCTGGTAAACAGGTGCTAATTCCTGATAAAATTCTATAAACGGTGAGGTGCCAAGAATAGCTCGGCTCAAAAAACCAGTGTCACACAATAATACCCGCGAGCCCTCTGTCGTCATTATGGAATTGGAGTGGGCTTGAGATTCTTATGTTTACTTAATTCACGAGCCATCGCCAAAACGGGGTCTTCGGTTGGCCATTCGCCAGCTAAAATAATGCCCTCAATGATTTTACCCGACGCATTCCGAAGTTGGACCTTGAGGGGTGGTTTCTGTTTTTGTTTGGTAGTAGCCATAGTAATTCCTGTTTACAGATTGTAAAGATAGGTCGAATTTTGATGCAATCAGTACTAGTATCTGCCCCGCATCTGAACACTACAACAACAGAAACACCGTCGGTTTTTTGTGCAGATCGGGGAGTTTGGCTTTCCATTCGCGGACGGTTCGGGTTTGGACGAAGGCGTCGGGGGCGGTGATGTTGCAGGCTACGCACAGGCGCGTTTCGGGTTGGCAATGGGCCAGAATATCGGCCATGAGCGCGTTGTTGCGGTAGGGCGTTTCCATGAAAATCTGGGTTTGCACGCGCTGCTGGGCCTCTTTCTCCAGGTAGCGCAATGCCCGCGCCCGGTCGTGCCGGTCGATGGGCAGGTAACCATGAAACAAAAACGACTGCCCGTTCAGGCCCGACGCCATCAGGGCCAGCAAAATGGATGAAGGGCCAATAAGCGGCACCACGTTCCAACCCAGTTTATGGGCCATACCCACGACCACCGCGCCGGGGTCGGCCACGCCGGGGCACCCTGCCTCCGACAGCACGCCCGCGTTGCGTTTACGTTCCATCAGTTCCTGAATTTGTTTGCGGGTGTCGGCTTGCGGGGTGTCTTTGTCGAGCAGATGGAGCGTGGTTTCGTCGATGACCCGCCCGGTTTTCAGTTCGGTGATGAACCGGCGGGCCGAGCGCAGATTTTCGACAAAATAGGCGTCGGTGGCGGCAATAACCTCCGTAACAGTTGGGGGGAGCACTTGTGGGGCCGTGCCCTCGGCAAGGGGCGTAGGAATCAGATAAAGTGTTGGCATCAGGAAAGAAACTGCATTAACGTTTGTACAAATTCGGTGGGCTTTTCGGCCTGCACCCAGTGCCCGGCCCCCTCGATAGTCTCGACGCGGCTGTTTGGAAACAGTTTTTGTATACCGGGTAAGTCTGCATCGGCAATGTAGCCTGACTCGCTCCCCCGAATAAACAGCGTTGGCTCCATTACAGTGCGCTGATGACTCAACTCCTCCCCAATACCGTGAATTTCGCGGATAATCACGGGCAGGTTGATGCGCCAATCGAAACGGCCCTCGGAGCGGTACAGGTTTTTCAGCAGAAACTGCCGCACCGTGGGCGACGGTTCGTAGGCAGCCAACTGGGCATCGGCCACGTTGCGGTTGGTCAGCGTGGCAAGGTCAATAGCACTCAGGCCGCGCAAAATATCGCCATGATGAACCGGGTAAAATTTGGGGGCAATATCGACCACTACCAACTTGCTAAAATCACTCGGTAAGCCATTGTTCGGGTAGTTCATGGCGTACTGCATCACGGTTTTGCCGCCCATCGAGTGCCCTACCAAAACGGGTTGGTCAAGCTGGTGTTCAACAATAAACTCATGCAGGTCGGCGGCCATACCATCGTAATCGTGGGTATCGGCGCGGGGCGATTGCCCGTGGTTGCGCTGATCAACCAACAACACCCGATAGCCTTTTTCGGCAATGACTTTACTGATGGTCAGCCAATTATCGGACGAGCCAAACAGCCCGTGCAGAATAACGATGGGCGGGTGATCAGGGTCGCCCACTTCGCGGAAAAATAAGTTCATAAATGGTAGTAACAGTAGGCAGTAGCAGTGAGCAGTGGCTGTCGCGTTAATAACTGCCCACTGCTACTGCTCACTGCCACTCCTTTAGTTCACGTAAACAACCTTTTCCCGTTTCTCAACGAGCCGTCCAAATGCTTTTAATGTGAACCCGTTTTGGCTCGCAACCTGCTCAAACTCGACTGCGCTTTCCGGCTCAACGGCAATCAACAATCCACCCGACGTTTGCGGGTCGGCCAGAACAACGCGTTGTTCGTCGGTAAGGTCGGCGATTTTGTGGCCGTAGCTGTCCCAGTTGCGCACCGTACCGCCGGGGATGCTTTTCTGGGCAATGTATTCGCCGATCTCGGGGATGGTTGGGACTTTACTGAAATCCATTTCGGCACTCAATCCGCTACCCTCGGCCATTTCGGTGAGGTGACCCAGCAGACCAAAACCCGTTACGTCGGTTAAGGCTTTCACGTAGGGCAATTTGCCCAGCACAGCCCCAAACAAGTTCAGTTGGGCCATTTGTCGGGGGGCGATGTCGGCGTGTTCGGGTTTCAGGATGCCTTTTTTCTGGGCAGTCGTCAGAATACCCACCCCCAACGGCTTGGTCAGGTACAGATGGCAACCCTCGGTGGCCGTGTTGTTTTGTTTGAGATGTTCGATCCTGACGCGGCCTGTCACAGCAAGGCCAAAAACGGGTTCGGGGCAGTCGATACTATGCCCCCCGGCCAGCGGAATACCCGCTTCGGCGCAAACGGCGCGGCTACCCGCCAAGACCTGCCCGGCTACTTCGGGCGGGAGTTTGTCGACGGGCCAACCCAGAATGGCAATGGCCATAATGGGTTCGCCCCCCATCGCATACACGTCGCTGATGGCGTTGGCCGAGGCAATGCGCCCGAAGTCAAACGCATCGTCGACGATGGGCATAAAAAAGTCGGTCGTGCTGATGATGGCGTCGCCATTACCCAAGTCCATCACGGCGGCATCGTCGCGGGCATCGTTACCAACGAGCAATCGTTGATTAGTTAAGTGGTTGAGTGGTTGAGTGGTTCTATCGCTGATCGCGTTCGACTGATTCCCATGCAGGATACGGTCAAGAACTTTGGGGGCAATTTTGCAGCCGCAACCTGCGCCATGACTGTATTGCGTAAGGTTATACGTTGGCTCAGAGAGTGTCATAAATAGCCATTGTTATTTGCTTAGGATAGTACCGAAATAGGGGGCAATTAGTTTCGAATGGCCTGTAGAGTGATTGTTAACATAAACTTAACATACTCAAATAGAATGAACAAGGGCTAAAAATGAAGTATTCCGCGAAAATAGCCGATCTATAGGCAATAGGTAGTACTTTTTAAAGAAAGAGGTGGTTGCTACAGCGGATAAAAAGCTGCACTTTTGCGCCCAAATTCAATATCAGGACTCAACCAAATGGGTTGCATGACATTATCAACCAAACCAATCAAATCTATGTACAAGAAATTACTGCAATCACGAATAGCCCTGTTGCTGTTCGGCAGTATGTTATTGGCACTTGTGGCTATCACAGGTACTCAGGCGCAGGTGACGTCGTCCCAAATCAACGGTATCATTACTGACGATAAGGGCGCAGGCTTACCCGGAGCGACGGTGATTGCCATTCACACGCCTTCGGGCACCCGCTATGGGGCTATCACCAATGTGTCGGGGGCTTATACCTTCCCGAACGTTCGTGTAGGCGGTCCTTATACTGTTACGGTTACGTTTGTAGGTTTCAAAGAGCAGTCTCGTGAAGGTCTATTTGCCAACCTTGGTACGGCTGCCGATGCAAACTTTAAGCTAGCCGATCAGGGAACCGACCTCAACGAAGTGGTGGTCACTACGAACCGGAACGACATTTTCAGCTCGGACCGGAACGGAGCCGCTATTTCGTACGGACGTGAAACGATCAACACAACGCCAACCATTGGCCGGACAATTAACGACGTTACCCGGTACAACCCGTATGGTAACGGCCAATCATTTGCTGGTCAGGACACGCGTTTCAACAACGTGACCATCGATGGTTCAGTATTCAACAACGGTTTTGGTTTGGGTGGTTCAGCACAGGCCGGTGGTCGTACGGGTACAACAGCCGTTTCACTCGACGCACTCGATCAGATTCAGGTAAACGTTGCTCCGTTCGATGTTCGTCAGTCAGGTTTTACAGGTGCTGGTATCAACGCCGTTACCCGTTCGGGAACCAACGAGATCTCAGGTTCAATTTATGTTCTGACTCGTGGAAACAGCATGATCGGCAAGACGGTAAAAGGCGTGAATATTACTCCCGTTCCCAACGTGAGTGAGTCTACGTTTGGCTTCCGTGTAGGCGGACCGCTTATTAAGAACAAACTGTTCTTCTTTATAAACGCAGAAAGCTTCGCCAGCAGCACGCCTGCTCTGACCTGGGCCTTAAACCGGAACGATGGCGCACAGGGCAACATCTCGCGGACGACATACGCGGACATGTTGGATCTGGACAACTTCATGAAGACCAACTTCAACCGGACCCTGGGTGCTTACGATGGTTTCAACAACGACGTAACCAGCAAGAAGGGTCTGATCCGTTTGGATTACAACATCAATGACCGGCACAAGCTCTCGGTCCGTTATTCGCACCACAATTCACAGTCAGGACAGCGGATCAGCGACAGTAACAGCTCGAACACGGCCGGTAACGGTAACCGGACAAACCGCGATTTGGCTATCTCACCTGAGAATACAGGCTATTTGATTGCCGACAACACCCGCTCATTTGCTGCTGAATTATCGTCTACGTTTGGTAGTAAACTGGCCAACAACCTGATCGTTACCTATAACAAACAGAACGAAGATCGGACGTACATGACGGATATTTTCCCAACAATTGACATTCTTCAGGGTGGTAGCACCTACACGTCAATTGGTTTTGATCCGTTTACCCCAAGCAACAAGCTGAACTATTCGACGTTCAACATCACCAACAACGTTAGCTATTTTGCCGGTAAGCACACGCTGACGTTTGGAGCTGCCTACGAACACTTTACGTCGAACAACGTATTCTTCCCTTCATCGAACGGAGTGTATGTGTACAACTCAATCGCTGACTTTAAGGCCGCTGCACTAGCTTCTATCTCAAACCCAACCAGCACGACGTCGCCGGTGGTAGTGAACCGCTACAACCTGCGTTACTCGCTATTGCCCGGTGGTGCTGAGCCACTGCAACGGTTGGATCGTGATTTGTTTAGCTTCTATGCGCAGGATGAATTTCAGGCAACGCCAAACTTCAAACTGACACTCGGTTTGCGGGGCGACATTTTCGCCTATGACAATGACAACGCGGCTTCGTTCAACAACCCACGTGTGGCAGGTTTGACTTTTAAAGATGAGAACAATGCCGATTACAAAATCAGCACAGGGGCTTTCCCAAAAGCAAGTCTGCTCATTTCGCCCCGTGTTGGCTTTAACTGGGACGTGAAGGGTAACAAGAGCACGCAGATTCGCGGTGGTTCGGGCTTCTTTGTCTCACGGATTCCTGAGGTGTTAATCTCGAACCAGTTGGGTAACAACGGGGTAAACACAGCCGTATTTAACTTGACAAACACACGGGTTCCATTTGTAACTGATCCAAGTAGGCTTCCTGCCGGGATTTTGCCAGCGGCTACCAATCCAGAAAGTTTGACAGGTTACGCCATCAACGCATCGGATAGCGATTTGAAATACCCGAAAATCTGGAAAACCAACATTGCGGTTGACCAGAAACTGCCAGGTGGCCTGATCGGTACGGTTGAATTTATCTATAACAAGTCGATCAATGCACTGCGGTATATCGACGCCAACCTGAGAGCACCGGATCGGACGTTCACGGGTGCCGATACGCGCTCACGTTTCCCGGCATCGGGCGTAGCAGCAGCGGGTGTTAATGCCGCTCGTTTCTACAACCCAACCATCGGTAACGCATTTGTGCTTAAGAACACAAACGAAGGAAACTCATACATCTGGACTGTTAAGCTAGAGAAGCCTGCAACGCGGGGCTTTGGTGGTTTTGTTTCATACACCTACGGTCAGGCCCGCGATATCGCCTTCGTAGGAAGCACGGTTCAGGCAAACGTACCTACTACAATTGGTCAGAACTACCTGCCCCTGACATTCTCGGATAACGACCTGCGTCACCGGATTGTTGGTTTGGCAAACTATCGTCTGAACTACGGTGGTAAGTTTGGCGGTTCAACAACGTTCACGTTGGGTCTGGTATCGAACAGTGGCTCGAAAGTCTCCTACACGTTCAATCAGGATTTGAACGGCGACGGTCAGACCACAAATGACCTGATGTTTGTTCCTAACAGAGCGGCCGACCTTACGTTCGTGCCGTTGGTAGTGGGTACAGGGGCTTCGTCAGTAACGTATACAGCCGATCAGCAAGCATCATCGTTCGATGCCTTCATCGAGGGCAACGACTACCTGAAAACGCGTCGGGGTCAATATGCTGAGCGGAATGGCGGTCAGTTCCCTTGGTTGACTCGCGTAGACTTCACAGTTATTCAGGAATTCTACGTTGCTGTTGGTGCAAAAGGCAAGAAAAACACTATCCAACTCCGCGCCGACATTCTGAACGTGGGCAACCTGCTGAACGATGCATGGGGTATCAGTCAACAAGCTACCTCGTTTAACCCGCTTGTTTTTGCTGGCTTGAACGCGACAGGTGTTCCAACCTATCGTATGGCTACGCAGCAAGTGACAACTAACGGAGCAAGTCAAACGATTTTGTTGCGTGACTCATTCGTGCCAAACGTATCGACTAGCTCGGTATGGCAAGCACAGGTAGGCCTGCGTTATATCTTCAACTAGGCACGTTTTATAAGTTGAATTGCAAAACCCCCGACTATCGCTAGCCGGGGGTTTTTGTTATTTGTGGTAGCAAAGTGGATATCTTTGCAAATCGGGAATCTGATTCCCGATTTGCAAAGATATGGTAAACAGATTGTTAGTATCTAAAGCAACTGAGTTGCTAGAGAAATATCCCATACTGTCGATTAACGGGCCCCGTCAGTCAGGCAAAACGACTCTGTGTCGGCTACTACGTCCCGACTACGTATATCTCAACATGGAGTTGCCGCAGAACCGGCAATTTGCCGAGCAAGACCCGAACGGTTTTCTGGAAACGTACAAAGGTGGTGTCATTCTCGACGAAGTACAGACCGTGCCAAGCTTATTCTCGTATTTACAATACTATACTGACTTGCGTAATCAACCGGGTGAGTATATTCTAAGCGGATCGCAAGACTTCTTGTTGCTTGAGCAAATTACGCAGTCGTTAGCGGGTCGGGTGGCCCTATTCACCTTACTGCCTTTTGCACTGAATGAGATTAACTCGACCGAATTCGCTCCCACAGCATGGGCCGATTATTTGTGGCGTGGTAGTTACCCCAGGCTATATGACCGAGCCATTGCCCCGGCAGATTTCTACCCAAACTATGTGACAACTTACGTCGAACGTGATGTTCGACAGGTAGTCAATGTGCAGAACGTTGGGCAATTTGGGGCCTTTCTGGTTAGTTGCGCAAGCCGAATCGGGCAACTGGTCAATTTTGCACAATTAGGTTTGGAACTCGGTTTGGACGCCAAAACAGTTGCCCGGTGGGTATCGGTGCTCGAAACTAGTTTTATCGCCTACCAGCTACAGCCCTACTTTCGCAACTACAACAAGCGATTGGTCAAATCGCCCAAACTGTATTTCTATGATACCGGCCTTGCCTGTTCGTTACTAGGAATTCGCTCGGTTGAGCAGCTACAGACGCATTTCCTGCGGGGTGCCCTTTTTGAGAACTTACTCATCAACGAACTCACCAAGAACAAACTGAATGTGGGCGAACGGCCTCAGTTTTACTTTTGGCGCGATAGTACCGGCCACGAAATTGACTTGCTGTCGGATGAAGGAATAGTACATCGGGCTTTGGAAATCAAATCGGGGCAAACCATACAACCCGCTTTTTTTGAGGGACTAAGCTTCTATGCCAACCTGCCCCACGAAACCGAAACTGTTAAATCCTATTTGGTGTATGGGGGAAACGACCCACAACGTCGAACAGCGGCCACCGTATTAACCTGGCAAACCCTGAGCGAATTCAGTACATAAATTCGATACCCAAGCTATACAGCCCTACCGTAACGCTTCAGTTGCCACTCCGTATCCCTGTACAAGGAGCTTACCAATGTCTTCCTGCGTGAATTGCAGTAAATCTAAATGCAATGGGTCGGTAGGGCGGATTACGGTTAAACGAATGTCATTGCCCCTAAATCGCTCCTTTTCGACGTAGCGTTCGGCCCAGGCGATGTCGTTGTTCACGAGCTGATTCACCGTGATGTCTTTCACACGCTCAATCAGGGTGAGCAGGCCCCGGTAGTTGATGGCCTCACCGGGGATACGTTTGGCATGGCAGGCCACACACATAATTTCGCAGGCACCGTCTTCAATGGCCACGCGCAGGGGAGCCACCTCGCGCAATCCCCCATCCATAAACGCTTTCCGATGGTCACCCCCAATCTGCACGGCGGGCATCAGAAACGGCAGTGCACTGCTGGCGAACACATAATCCAGAAAATGCTCGTCTTTTGCTTCGGCATAAACCATGTCGCCGTTCAGAATATCGACAGCCCCCACCTTCACCCGCACCGACCCCGCCCGTAATTGCTCCAGGTTGATGGTTCGACTGATGAGGTTTTTAATGGGTGAGTTGTCCAGAAAACCATCGAACCGGCTCATAATCGTGTCGTAGCCGGTACGGAAGCGCGACCGCTCCACGGCTACGTCCTGGGGCTGGGTGATGTTTCGCAACCAGAATTCCATAAGCGCACGGCCCGCCTTTGGCCAGTCGATTTGCCCGTTTTCGGCCTCTTGTCGGGCGACTTCGTTGGCCAAAAACGTAGCATTGAGGCTCCCCGCCGAAATACCGTAGATGGTATCGGGCACGAAGCCCGATTCGAGAATGGCTTTTACAGCCCCGGCCTGAAACGCCCCTTTCAACGATCCGCCCCCCAACACGAGGGCCTTGTGTACGCGTGGGTCGGGGTGCATATCGCTCGGACGCGGACCGGGCGGATTCGGATTGTCGATCATAAGGCTAATGTAGTACGAAAACGATAAACCGTAAAGATGAGGGCGTGAAGTTTGATTATAATATTAATTTGCTATATATAATACAAATATGGAATTTGTCTGTTACTTTAGCCCCATAGAACGAATTAGAATGGTAACTAGACGAAAGCAGGTGATACGGGTCATGTTCGATGTACTCGACGAGTCGAACCGTAGTATGCGCCAAAACGAGGATTTCAAAGTCACAGCCGCCGATCCCGACGAGGCTATTGATTGGGTATTTGCCGAAATGCAACGGCAACTAAACCGGACCGACATCCGGCTGGGCCGGGTGCGTATATGCGCCTGATAATCTGGTTATCTGCGGCTAAAAGTGGCTGATGTGGTTGACAAGTCCGCTCGGGCTAAAGAAGAGCAGTACAGCTAGCGCAGCCAATCCAACAGCCAACCCAACGGCAACGGGCGACAGGCGAACCGTCTGTATGTTGGCCGGAGCAGGCCGAAAAAACAGGAGGAACGGAATTCGCAGATAATACCCCAGCGAGACGACTGCGTTGAGCAACCCCAGCCCGAACAGGGCCAGCAACCAGCCGTTATTGGTGGTTTCGTAGGCGTTGTAGAGGGCCGAAAACGAGAGCAGTTTAGCCGTGAATCCCACCGTTGGCGGCAACCCAACTAGGGCCAGCATGACGGCGGTGAGCGCGATGGATAATACTGGTTGGCGCGACCCCAAGCCCGCAAAGTCGGCGATGGCGAGTGAACCGCCGTTGCTGCGCGACAGCAGGTCAATCAAAAAGAACGCGGCCAGATTGATCGGCAAATATGTGACGATGTAGAACAGCGCGGCCTCGAAACCAGTCTCGTTGAGGGCCACCACGCCCACCAGCAAAAAGCCCGCGTGGGCGATGGTCGAGTAGGCCAACAGGCGTTTGGCATCGGTTTGGAGCAGGGCTGAGAAATTCCCCAGCGTGATGCTCGCCAGCGCGATTATGGCCAGGGGCGTCTGAATATCAACAAATTGCTCCGAGGGCAAGGCCGTGAGCAAACGCATCAGGGCCAGCAACGCACCCGCTTTGGGAGCTACCGAAAACAGGGCCGCGATGGGCAACGGGGCTGCATCGTAGGCGTCGGGCGTCCAGACGTGGAACGGTACGAGCGAGAGTTTGAACAGAAAGCCTGACAGGGTTAACAAGCCCACCGTAGCCACCACCATACCGCTGTTCTTGGCCAGTTCAACGCCAAACTCAGTACTCGTCATGTCGAGCGTGCCGGTCAGGCCGTAGAGGAACGACATGCCATACAACATCACCGCCGAACTAATTGCCCCAAACAACAAATATTTGATACCCCCTTCCGATGCCCGCCGTGTACGCGATAGGGCCGTGAGCAGGTACGAACTCACCGAAACCAGTTCCAGGCTCAGATAAATCGCCAGCAGGTTCACCGACATCGTGAGCAGAAACAGACCAATAATGAGGCCTAGAATCAAATGGTACGTTGGGAGTGGGCGGGGAGTTGTGTTATCGGGGGCCAACAGGTCGTATACAATAACCAGAATGGCTGTCAGAGCCACTACGACCTGTACAAAAATGGCCTGTGTGTCGAGGTAGAGCAGGTGCAAAAACAGGAACCCCCGTGTGTGGGTCGTAGCCGCCCAAACCAAAGCTACCAACAGACTCGACACCGTGAACAGAGCCACGCCCCGTCGGGCTTGCTCAGGTCTTACCCGATGCGACAGTACCAGATCCAATACCAACCCCAGCGCAAACGCGACACACAGCCATACCACTGGCCCAAAACCGCCAAGGCTGTCGAGTATGTTCTGGAGTTGGTTAGTGAGTGACATTAAATCATTCCTTCTTTATTCGCTTGTTCGCTGTAGCCGTGGAGTTGAACGGGGGGCTGCGTTTTGCGCAACTTCATGTTCAGGAACTCAACTAACAACGAGAACGCAATCGCAAAATATAAGTACCCCTTCGGAACCGTTCCAATCGGCGCATTAAAGAAAACAACTTCGGAAAGGTGTGCCCCTTCGGCCACGAGCATGAACCCGATCATGATCAGGAAGGCCAAGCCAAGCATCTGAATACTAGGATGTTCGTTCACAAAGCGACCCACGGGGCCGGAGAAAAACATCATAATCAGAACCGAGATTACAACGGCGGTAATCATAACCGGCACGTTGTTGGTCAGGCCTACGGCGGTCAGGATCGAGTCGATTGAGAACACGATGTTGATGATCGCAATTTGGGTAACAACACCCGAAATAGTTGCCTTTTCCTTCGTTGGCGTGTCCTGTGACTGATTTTCCGAAACCCCTTCGAGCTTGTGGTGAATCTCGGTGGTCGCTTTATAAATCAGGAACAAACCCCCAATGAGCAAAATAACGGCTTGTCCAGTAAAAGCTGCGCTAAACCAACCCGCATCGACGTGGGCGAACGGCTCCGACAGGGCAATCAGAAACGAAATACCGAACAATAAGGCAACCCTGAAAATCATGGCTAATATCAGGCCAATATTACGTGCTCTACCCTGATCCTTACGCGCCAGTTTGTTCGCTGCAATCGAAATAAAAATGATGTTGTCGATACCCAAAACGATTTCCAGAAACGTCAGTGTCAGCAAACTGACGATGTTTTGGGCGGTAAATAATTGATCCATTGAGTGTGTTGATAGGTTTTTACTTCAGAATCGGTTCCAGTGCGTCTCGGTTCTCATTGAGCCACTCGTGAATGTCGGTTACAATCTCGCGGATGCCTTTTTCGGGTTTCCAGCCGGTCATCTGCGTCACCTTCGTATTGTCAGTGATATAGAGTCGGATGTCGGCGGCCCGGTTTTCGGTTACGGCCCGGATCGGGATGGTTTTGCCCGTAATTTCCTGGCAAATAGCGGTCAGTTCCTGCAACGACGCGCTGCTTTCGGTGCCGCCCCCCGCGTTCAGAATTTCGCCGTTTACGGCATCAAGGTTATGCAACTGCCAGTCGATCAGGCGGTACAGGTCGTCGATGTGGAGCATGTCGCGGGTTTGTTTGCCCGTGCCGCCGTAGCCAATATACGCCAGTTGCTGCTCGAAATAGTGCTTGGCAATCCAGAGCACCATCACGCCCTGATCGACCTTGCCCATTTGCCACGGTCCGGTTAAAACCCCGCAGCGGTTAATGACTGTTTTCAGACCATAGAACTCGTTGTATTCCTGAATGAGCAACTCCGATGCCAGTTTGGTGGTCCCGTAAAGCGACCGCGCCCCGTCGAGCGGGAAGTTCTCGGCAATACCCCGCGCGGAAACGCCCGGCACCGGCTGCTCGTCGGTCAAGACAAAACGGGTATCGGCCTCCTCAAAATTCAGGGTTTCAATTGTCTTGATCGGATACACCCGGCTTGTCGACAGGAAGATAAAACTAGCCTTGTGCTTGAGGGCGTAGTTGAGGCAGTTGACTGTACCGAACAGGTTCGTGTTGATGAGGTAATCGGGCGTACCATCGAGGCCCGCCAACACGGAGGGTTCCGCCGAGGCCTCAATAACGGTATCGACAGCGGGCAGGCCATCGAAATCCTCTTTGCTGCGGATATCCCCGTGAATAAACTCAATACCAGCCGCTTTCAACCGCGCCAGGCTCAGCTCGGACCCGCGCCGTTTGAGGTTGTCAAGGGCGTAGATGGTGTAATCGGGGTAGTTCTTCTTAATAGCAATGGCTAACGTTGAGCCAACAAATCCGGCACCGCCGGTTATTAGTAATTTCATATATGTAGCAGTAGACAGTAGCAGTAGGCAGTGGTCAATAAGGGTAGGTCTTGCACCTGCTTACTGCCACTGCCCACTGCCACTAACTTGGAATTCGTTTCAATTTCACATTCTCTACTGGTCGAATCACCAGCGGCACTTTCTCGACCTTCACCGAACTACTGTCGAGACCGAACCAGCGATCTTCGGGGGTAGTGAAGCCCTTGACGGTGAAATACAGGTTCATAATCACCCGTTCGGCGAACGGCAGGTCGTTCTCGAACGAGAGAAATTTTTCGAGAACCACAAACCGGAAGTCGCCAATCACATTCTGCCGACTCAGCGACTCGTAGCGGCTCGTGATGTCCACTTCTTTGTTACGCACCATATCTTCGATCACTTTACGGAAGAACAGATTAATTCGTTGTTCGACCCGAAAACCTAATTTAAAGGTCACTTTGTAGGCGTCATCGGGGGCAATGGTATTTACCTTGTACTCCATTGTATACGGATCGTCGGTCGTGTCGACATGGACAAACCAGTAGATGTCGGCGCGTTTGGGGCGTTTCTGGAAAATCGAATAAATAATCTTCGACTCGATTTCCGACTGCCGGGCCGCGTTGCTCATAAATACGATGTGCGTGGCGTATTTCGGAATGCTGATGTCGCGGCTTAGTTCTTTCAGGGCCTGCAAATACGTGTCGATGCGGACGTACTCAGTTAGGCGAAGTTTGATTTTGAACGCTTGCAGCCAAATGTACATCACAGCCGCAATGGCTCCCCCAATAACGAGCGATACCCACCCACCGTGGGCAAACTTGATAAGGTTAGCCACCAGGAACGAACCTTCGAGGGCTACATACAACACCAGAAAAATAACGACCCCCCAGGCCTGAAACTTTTTCACATACAGATAATAGGTGAAGAGCATCGTGGTCATGAGCATGGTGAGGGTAATGGCAAGTCCGTAGGCCGCTTCCATGTTTTCGGACTTGCGGAAATACAGCACAACGCCTACGCAACCCATCCAGAGCAACAAATTCACACTCGGCACGTAGAGTTGGCCTTTCTGAACGCTGGGGTAGCGCAGTCGTACCTTGGGCCAGAAGTTGAGCCGGATGGCCTCGCTGATGAGCGTAAACGACCCACTGATAAGAGCCTGCGACGCAATGACGGTGGCGGCAGTGGCAATGACAATGCCGATGGTCAGAAACCACTCAGGCATTAGTTGGTAAAACGGAATGCGACCGTTGAGGCTCTCGCCAGCGTGGGCAATGAGCCATGCACCCTGCCCAAAGTAATTGAGCAACAGGCAGGTTTTAACAAAACCCCAGCTCGCCCGGATGTTGCCGCGTCCGCAGTGGCCCATGTCGGAGTAGAGGGCTTCGGCCCCCGTCGTACACAAGAATACGGACCCTAACAGCCAGAAACCACCCGGATATTCAGACAGTAGCCAATACGCGTAGTAGGGGTTAATGGCCGAGAAGATGCTAAGGTCGCCCGCCACGTTCACGATGCCCAGAATGCCGAGCATCGAAAACCACACGAGCATGATTGGCCCGAAAGCGGTGCCCACCACGGTGGTTCCGAAGGCCTGAATCAGAAACAGAACCGTCAGAATGCAGATAACAATCGTAACAATCTGGTTCTCGGTAATGGTCGGGTAGAGCAGTTTAAGCCCCTCCACTGCCGACGATACCGATACGGGGGGCGTAATGATACCATCGGCCAACAAGGCCGACCCACCAATGATGGCCGGGACGGTGAGCCACCGGGCGTGCCGCCGAACAAGCGCGTAGAGGGCGAAAATCCCGCCCTCGCCCCGGTTGTCGGCCCGTAGAATCAGGATAACGTACTTAACGGTGGTCTGGAGCGTGAGGGTCCAGAAAATACAGGAGAGTGCCCCCCGGACTACATCGGCATTGATTACGTTCTCGGAGCCAATAATGGCGCGAAGGGTGTACAGGGGCGACGTGCCAATATCGCCGAAAATGATACCCATTGCCACCAACAAGCCAGCAGCCGAGACGGTATCTAAGTGTTTTTTGTCTTCCATAGGGTAGCTAATGCCCGAATGCAGTGAAAAATGGCATTTGCAAAACGGGGCAAAGATAGCCGATGTTTACTTCCGTTAGCAATAAAGTAGGTAACTTGATTGGCTAACCCCTATCCACACATCAAACAAAAAGTGCGGAGTGCCCTTTCGGAACACTCCGCACAACGATCCGGCATATAATCTCAAAATCACAACCGCAACCCCACCGACCAGACGTTTACATCAGGCCCCTGACCAGTTTTGAACAGCGTAGTGCCGGGTTCGTAGCGGACAAAGATGCCTGTACCCTCGTTCCAGGCAGCTTCGGCGGTGAGGCCCCAGCGGATCGAGGTGGTGTTGTAGGCTCCACGCTCGCGGTCTTTACCCCCGCTTTCGGGTTTGATTTTGGTGTAGCTTGCCAGTCGGATGCCTGCGTAGGCCCCAATACCGAACGTAACTTTATCGGCGGGGCCGAACAAGAGCAAAATAGGCAGATTGCCTTGCAGGGTGGTTAGCTTGCTCTTGTCGAGAGCCTTCGTTTCGCGCACCAACACCGCCTGCGAGAGGCCAGTGGCCGGGGTGGTTATGGCGAGCCGTTGGTTGTCGTCGAACATGAAGTTGTTCCAGGCCAGTTCGGGGCCGATGCCGATGCGCATACTCCCCGGCTTATCGCCCAATGGCAAATTCCGACGCCACGACAGAGCCACGAAACGAGAACCGAGAGGCCGCAATCCAAATTGATCGGCACCACTGCCGCTCACGCCGTTGATACCCAGATACAGACCAAAATCTTTGATGATACGGGGTTTGTAGGCCGGTGTTTCGGGGTGGGCAAAAGCGGTGGTTTGGGCATTGACGAAGGTGGTAGCGGCCACGAAGAGGGCAGAACTCAAGAGGGTGATGATGGTTTTCATAGCGGTAGTGTTTAAAAAAGGTTTGTGTTGTTTACTGGCTCCAAACAGGGCTTTCCAAGCGTGTTCTGACCAGAAGATGCACGAGGGATAGGGGCGGGTTGCACGACATTAAAAAGAATTTAACTCACGAACCGTCACACCCGGCATGGCCCGGAATCCGTCGACCATGATCTTGCGGTGATTGGCTCCCGCAAAGACCACCACACGCCGGGCGCCAGCCTTACGAGCACGCTCGACGGTGTTGCGAACCATGTCGTCGTTGCGGTTTTGCCACTGCGCCAGCATCGCGTCGATCTCTTTTTCGGGGAAGTTTTTTGTACCGAACAGCCGACGTGCCCCGTAGAAATTCACGATGTTCAGAAACTCGTCGCCGTCGGGGCTGTTGAAATAAAATGTCCCCCGGCCTTCCATATTGGCCTTATTCATGTCGCGTTGCAGGGCCTTGATCCGGTCGTTCATCTGTTTGTAGCGCAGAGCATCTGCCGAAGTGCTGTCCTTTTCGACGGCGGCTTCCCAGCTCTTAAACAGTACTTCGGCTTTGTCCCAGGCGGCTTGCCAGTTTACGTCGTGCCGTTGGCTGTCCATCGCGCCCAGTTGGTCGAGCTTCAGTTTGTCGAGCAGGGGGAAGACGATGTTGTGGTATTCGTTGGAACGAGCCGTATAGATCGAATCGGGTTCGCCCAGAATGGCTTTGTAAGCCGCTATTTCTTCGGCACCAAACGCGGGGCGGGCTTTGTCGAGCCGGTAGAGCTGATACCGGGCGTTGGCATAGTCGTGGTTGAGGTAAAACGCCCGCGCCAGTTTCATCCGATCCTGGTGATAATTGGGTTTCTCGTGAAGCAGTTTCAGAGTTTTGCGGATAAACGTCTGCGGGTTGCGGGGCGCGGGGTAATTGATGGCCTTCATGTAGGCGAAGCGTTTCTCCATTACTGCCTTGTTCCAATAATCAGGGATAGCATCGTAGTCATCAGCCGACAAAAACTCACCATAGAGGGCATCGGGTTGGAAGCTCGCGATCTTGTCGATAACAGCGTCGAATTTCTCGACAGGTTTCTTGCCGTACTCGTGGGAGGTGCCCACCATCAGCACCTCCAGGGTGTTTTGGGCGTGGGTCAGGAGGGCAATCAGCAGCAGGGCAGTGGTCAGGAGCGTTTTCATTGGGATCGTGTTTGGTTTGTTTGAACGATGGGTCAAAGGTGGGGGATGGCTCCTCCCCTCGCCTACTCCATTCGACCAACGCACGGGTTTTGTCGTCCAACGCCGTGGGCTACCCCTCTCCATAAAGCAGCGGTGTTAGTCGGTAAAAACGGGGCGTTGGTCGAACGAATGGTTGGGGGAGTTTCCCGAACGTCTAGCTTTGCGACGATTAACTGCATTTGTCAATGATGACCTTTCGCCCTAACCGTGCCTTGCTCCGTACCGTGCTCTACATTGGCATTCTGCTGGTGCCGAGTTCGCTGAATGCCATCAACCCAATGAACAACGACGTGTATTTCAACCTGTTTGGAGTCACGTTCAACACGGTTTTTTTGCTCACGGCCTGGGTCGAGCACGTTTTGGTCTTAAATTTTTTTCTGAACCTAAAACAATATATCCGGGCCATGATAGGGTCGGTGGGGGCTGGCTTTTTCTTTATCGCGATGCGTTACCTCGTGGAGCAAAAACTCTGCTGGGTGCTGTTCGGCAATGTCAATTACGACCCCGAAGACCTTCGAATCAGCTATTACATTGTCGACAACCAGTATTACGCCCTCCGGGCCGTAGGGTTGGGCATTCTCTTCAAACTAATCGAAGACTGGTTTCGGCTTCAGCAGGAACGGCGCGAACTGGTGGGCGAGAAAACCACCGCCGAACTGGCCTTTCTGAAATCGCAGATCAACCCGCATTTTCTGTTCAACACGCTCAACAACATTTACGCGCTCGCCTACGCCAAGTCGGATGCCGCGCCGGGGGCCATTCTGAAACTTTCCGAACTGATGCGCTACATGCTGTACGAAAGCACAGGCAACGGTTCGCCAACAGCCGGCAACAACGACACGCATAAGGTAACCCTGTCGAAAGAGGTGCAGTATTTGCGGAATCTGGTCGATTTGGAGGGGTTGCGGGTGCCCAACGCGCAGGTGCAGTTCGAGGTGGAGGGTAACACCGACCTCTACCGAATTGAGCCGATGTTGCTGATCTCATTTGTCGAAAACGCGTTCAAGCACGGCGACCTCACCGACCCTAACCACCCGCTCGTGATCCACCTGAGCGTGCGGCAGGGCAAGTTGCTGGCCGACGTGCTCAACAAAAAAAGCGAACGCCAGAAAGACACCACCGGCGGCATTGGCTTGCCCAACGTCCGCCGACGCTTAGATTTGCTGTACCCAAACCGGTACACGTTGCGCATTGAAGAGACGGAACAGACGTACGGGTGTCGGCTGGAAATTAGTTTGTAAATAGTTTGAGCATAAATAGCCTAATTACCTTCATCCGAAATAATATCTTCCTCCTTCATGGGTCTATTTATTGTAACAGCTTCATCACCAATTACAATTTGAATAGTGGTGTCTGTTTGATGCAGCGAAAGACTTGGTAAGTCTTCTCTTGACGGGGCGGATTCCAACAGGTTCTTAAGCGGCTCTTTCACGTATTTTTCAAGAAATACGCTTATCGCAGGACCAGCCATTGATTCGAGGTGCGCCCAGGCACCTTCACCCGTTTTTACCTCTCCACCACATTTGATAAATATAGCAGTCAGTTCATCCAATTTATTGGCTTGTGTGCCGTCAAAGACCAACAAAATCGGTCTAAAGCCTGAGTTTTTACAGTCTTCTGGAAACGTTTTTTCTTCTCCCCATCTCCCTTGCCCTGATGCAGCAATCGTTATTCGCAACTTTATCTCATAAGCATCATTCCCTACTATACAATCGACTTGTCGCCCCTTGTTGACATCGCTAGTGCGTCTGACGGGAGATTTAGAAGCAGAAATAGACTGGCCTCCAATACATCTGGCCACGATTGGTTCAAATATATATCCAGTTTCCTGACCTGCTCTATTATCAATATCGAAAAACCACTTTCGCCAAAATAACAGCGTGACAAGGGCTTTATCTGACAAGACGCCGTACTGAAGTAGACCACGTGGCCCCACTTGGCTCATGGTCGGGATTGGCTGGTATTGCAAGATTTTGGCGTATTTCAGCCTTCGTTTATATAAGGCAGCGAGACATTCAAAATAGGTATCTACGTCAGGTTCGACAGCAAGTATGCTCTCAAATAGTTCCACATCACTTGTCTTGAACCCCTAAAAGTGAGCCAGTGAAAAATAGAGTAAAAACCTTACTTTTCACGGTAAACAAAAGGGAAATGAAAGCGAACCGATTCACCGAA
>RDXN01000032.1 GCA_004292855.1 Cytophagales bacterium | reverse complement strand
TCGTTTCAGTCAGTTAAGGCGGCTTTGATGAACCCGGTGAAGAGTTTGCGGAGTGAATAAACAACAACCTATATGATTCGTAACTACCTCAAAATCGCCCTGCGTACCCTCCGCCGAAACCGACTTTATACCGCCCTTAATGTGGTCGGCATTACATTCGGTTTTAGCTGCTTTTTATTGATTGGCCTCTACGTTCTCGACGAACTAACCTACGACAGTCACCACGCCCGCGCCGATCAACTGTACCGGGTGATTCGCCATAAAAAGACGCCCGACGAGAACGTTCGCCTGGCCGGTGCCGGGTACAAAGTAGCTGAGGAATCGAAAAAAAGTATTGGCGAGATCGAAAACACGGCCCGAATGACCCTGAGTGGGCGGGATAATCTGGAGAATGTGGCCGCTCAGAAAAAGGTGTACGAAGACATCACAGCCGCCAACAACGGCCTAATGGAACTGTTTGATTTTGAGTCCATTGAGGGCAATCCGAGAACGGCGTTGGTGGCTCCTTTTTCGATTGTAATTGTTGAGGATCTGGCTTTGAAACTGTTTGGCGACACGAAAGTGGTTGGCAAAACGCTCAAATGGCAGGGTTACGACCAGCCTTTTACGATTACGGCAGTTATCAAAAACCATCCAAAAAATTCGAGCTTCACCTTCAATTCGGTCTATTCTGAAAGCACCTACCTAACCGATTCGAGCTATGTGAGCGAGATGAGTAGCGACTGGGGTTCGGGGAACTTCGTGGTGTATGCGTTGCTCAAAAAAGGGGCCGACCCGCAGGCAACGGCTCAGAAGCTCAAGCAACTGGTTTACGCCAATTTTAAACCCGATCAGGGTGTCTCGCTCGACTACAGCCTGCAACCGATTCGGGATATGCACCTGCACTCCGAAACCATCGTTGACCGCGCCCGCAATGCGAGTCAGCGGGGCATCGCGACCATGAGCTACGTCCGCGTGTTTATGTTAATCGCGTTGTTTGTGCTGTTTATCGCCTGTATCAACTACATGAACCTGACCACGGCTAAAGCGTCTAACCGCAGCAAGGAGATCGGCGTGAAGAAGGTGGTGGGCGCGTTTCGCAGTCAGTTGATCACGCAATTTCTGACGGAGTCGCTGCTGGTGACGTTGCTTTCGTTTGTGGTGTCCATTGGCTGCGTCAACCTGATGCTGCCGTTCTTCAACAATTTCACCGGCAAGCAACTCTCGCTCGGCATATCGACCGATTATCGCATCTGGCTCACCTCGCTGAGCATGGCCGTTCTGACGGGCCTGCTGTCGGGGTCGTACCCGGCGTTGATGCTCTCGCGGTTCAGTCCCATCATCTTACTCAAGAGTCTCAAAATTCAGACCCGCTCCAACTTTTCGCTACGAAAAGGGCTGGTGGTGTTCCAGTTTGCGGTGTCGATTATCCTGATTGTAGCCACCATCACCATGTTCTTGCAGGTGAAGTTCGTAAATAACAAAGATCTCGGTTTCAACAAAGAACGCCTGGTCGTGGTCGACATCAACAGCGGTGATATTAGACGATCAGCCCAGACGATCAAGACCGAATTTGCCAAACTGCCTAACGTCAAGAGCGTATCGACTACGTCGCGGGTGCCGGGCGAGTGGAAAACCATTCCTACGGTCAAAATAAAGCAACCGGGCAGCACCGACGAGCCAAAAGTGGCGCATCTGCTGGCCGTCGATGAGCGGTTTACCCAAACATTCGAGATAAAACTGCTGAACGGAAAAAACTTCAGCGGTGCGGGCGACTCCTCGTCGGTACTCCTGAACGAAACGGCAGCCCGGCTGCTCAACATCACCGAACCGTCGGAACAAATGGTCGACATACCGTCGGTCTCATTTGGGGGCAGTTATTCACCACTGCGCAGTGGGGGCGTGTTTAGAGCACGAGTAATTGGCATCGTGAAGGATTTCCATGTCAAAACGCTCCGCGAAAAAATCGGTCCGGTGGTGTTGGCCTATCAGAACAATCCGGTTCATCCCATCGACTACTACACCGCCCGAATCGATGTTGGCGATGCCTCCGAAACGTTGAAGAACATGGAGGGCATTCTGACAAAAATCGACCCGACCCACCTGTTCGAGTATCACTATCTCGACCAGCAACTCGCTCTATTTTACGTAGACGACACCCGCCGGGGAACCATGCTGATCTGGGCGTCGCTGGCTGCAATTCTGATTGCCTGCCTGGGTTTGTTTGGCCTTGCCACCTACGCTGCCGAACAGCGAATGAAGGAGGTAGGTGTCCGTAAAGTACTGGGAGCCAGTGTGAGCAGTATCACTATTCTGCTTTCGAAGGACTTTTTAAAACTCGTCCTGATCGCCATTCTTATTGCCTCGCCCCTGGCTTGGTACGCCATGAACCGTTGGCTTTCGGACTTCGCTTACAAGATCGACATGGAGTGGTGGGTGTTTGCCCTGGCGGGTTTACTGGCCATCAGTATTGCCTTGCTGACGGTCAGTTTCCAGAGCGTGAAGGCTGCGTTGATGAACCCGGTGAAGAGTTTGCGTAGCGAATAATCAGCCCTCAAAAATGTCGGCCAATTCCAACTGAATACCTGTAACGGGGTCAAGAACGGTGCCGACAGCAAAATTAACCTGCTTCCGGTCGGGGAGCAGAATCGCAACGGTTTGTACGGTGGGAACAACCAACCAAACCGTTTTAACGCCCGCCGGGAAATGTTTTTTGTAAATGCGCTCGGTCAGGCTGTTCAAACTTTGTTCTGGCGAAAGGATTTCGATGGTGGTTAAGGGCACGTCCTGAACCACTAGCTCGTCGGCTAACCAGTTAGCTTTCCGCTTAGGCATGATGCAGAGGTCTGGGCGGGTTTTGCCAGAAGCAAAGCTAAAATCGAGTTCGGTGTAAATACTGTATTCATGGCGATAAGCAGCCATCAGCAAAAAACCTAAACGGGTCTGTAAATCGGAGTGATTAAGACTGGACATTTTTTCGTCTTCTGATTCGTCGCTAATGACAGGGAGTTCAAGGATGTCTTCCATAGCTGATACGTTTTTTCAAAGATAACCAAAACAGGACAAAAAATGCTCCGTACGTATTTCATCCTTGCTTACCGGAACCTGCTTGCCAACCGGCTTACGTCGTTCATCAATATTGTTGGTCTGTCGGTTGCCGTGGCCTGCGCCATCGCTACGTTCCTGATCCTGAAAAACTTCTGGACCCTTGACGATTTCCACGAGAAGGGCGACCGGATTTTTATGGTCGAATATACCACCGACGAAAACGGCCAACTCCGCACCTTCGGCGACCCGCCCGCGCCACTCGCTGCCGCCCTCGGCAGCGACTTTCCGCAGGTGAAACAAACCGTTCGGGTGGAGCGAGAGGGGGTGCAGGTGTTCAGTAAAGAAACGCTCGTCGACGAGTCGCTGACCTATGCCGACACCAACTTTTTCGACCTCTTTACCTTCCCCCTGAAAGTGGGCAATCCGGCGGCTTTGCGCGACCCCAACGCGCTGATTATCAGCCACGACATTGCCGAAAAATATTTTCCGGGTCAGACGCCGGTGGGGCAAAAATTCACGCTCATTACCGGCACCCGCGAACAAAAACAGTTTGTGATTCAGGGCGTTGCCGAGCCGTTTCCGAACAACACGGGCTTCCGGTTCGATTTCCTGACGGGCTACCACCCGGTTCATACGGCCCTCAAAAACCAGGATTGGAGCACGCACATCCGGGCCGTTTTTGTGGAAACAAACCACCCCAACGACGCCGTGGCAATGACCAAACAGATGGCTCGCTACCTGCCCCTGTACAACGCCAAAAATCGCGAAAACCCCATCCGGTCGTTTGTGTTCGACAACCTGCGCAACCCGGCGTCGGATGCCCACGAGGTGTATCGCCGACCTGCCGAAGCCAACGACCCGCTGGCAACCATTTTGTTCTCAGCCATTGCGCTGGTCATGATGGCCGTATCGTGCGCCAACTACGTCAATATCGCGCTTGGAAGCGTTTCCCGGCGGCTCAAGGAAATCGGGATGCGGAAGGTGCTGGGAGGCACCCGGCGGCAGTTGATCGGGCAGTTTATGATCGAAAATCTGCTCTTGTGCGCCATTGCGCTGGGGTTGGGGCTGCTCATTACGGGGGTGTTCCTGGTGCCGCTCTTCAACGATGTGATGGTGATGACCATCTCGATGTCATTTAGCCAGAATTGGCCGTTGTTGGTCTTTCTGTTAGGCATTTTGCTGTTCACGGCCATTGCATCGGGGGCGTATCCGGCTTTGTATGTGTCGGCGTTTCGGCCCATTGTGGTGTTTGCGGGCAAGCAGCGGTTTGGCAACAAACGCACCGTGGGGCGGGTGCTGCTGGTGGGGCAGTTCGCGCTGGCGTTCATGGCCGTCATCATCGGCGTGGTAGTGCCGAGTGCGGGGCGACAGTGGAAACAAGTGCATTGGGGCTACAACCCCGACCAAACGCTGGTGTTGCGCCTTACCGACAGCACGCAATACACACGACTGAAAAACGACCTGCTCCAGAACTCGGCAGTGCGGGCCGTTTCCGGTGCCGAAACCCACGTGGGCGAGTCGATGGATTTTCGGCCTATTCGGGTGGGCAGCATCGAAAAACGGACGATGGTGTACGGTGTCGGTACCGATTACGCACAAACGCTGGGGCTTGAACTGGTGAAGGGAGCGTTTTTCGATGCCCGGCAAACGGCTCAAAACACCCGGTCGGTGTTGGTGAACGAAACCTTTGTGACCCAACATGGCCTGAAGAATCCGGTGGTTGGACAGGCCATTCGCATCGACAGTCAGTTGGTGCTGGTGGCGGGGGTGGTCCGGGATTTTAAGTTGTTTGGGTCCGGGGCACCTCGTCCGGCCCTGTTTCAGATCGCAAACCAATCCGCGTTCCAGTATATGCTGGTAAAGGTTGAGCCGGGCAGCGGGCCAGCCGTGGTGGCCCATCTGGAGCGAAGCTGGAAAATGCTTGTTCCGCATATAAGTCCGTCGCATTTCTATCAGAAAGACGTGTTCGAGGCTTTTAACACGTCGGTTCAGAAATTAGCCATCAGTTTTGGGTACCTGGCCGGTTTGGCCCTGCTCATTGCGTGTATGGGCCTGTATGGGCTGGCAACGCAGCATTTTTCCCGGCGCATCAAAGAAGTAAGCGTTCGGAAGGTGTTGGGAGCCACCGTGGCGCAGATTGTGTTGCTGGTGAATCGCGATTTTGTGACCCTCCTGTTGGTGGCTAGTGTGGTCGCTAACCTTCTCTGTTTTGCGGGTATGGAGTTGCTTCTGCAAAACGCGCAACAGTTCACCGGGCCATTCCGGTTGCGTTTAGAGCCGTTTTTGGTGGCAAACGCCCTTGTTTTCCTGACAGCCGCCGTCGCTGTGGGCACCCAAAGCTGGAAAATGGCCCATGTTCAATTGGCCGAAACGCTGCGAAACAACGATTAGGAAAAATAGCCCAATTCGGGTTCCATTTAATCACCGCACCAACGGGAACTGCGCAATGCGCAGATTCGTGCAACCATAGGGGATCAGCACGACTTCCTCGGTTTCTTTGGCCGTGTCCATCTGGTAAATGTGGCTGTAGGGCATCGGGCCGGCCATGTCGTTGTAGAGTTGCCACGACGGAATTCGTTTGGCCTTGAGCCGGATTTCGAAGGGGGCGTTTTCGGGGTTCCAGGGGTAGTTACCGACGGTGCCTTTGGTCGTGAACTGCGCCGTTTGTTCAATGCGCTGCTTGCTGGTTTCGAGCAGGCCGTAGTTCCAGGGCGTGGTGGGCCGCACCTCCACGTACTCGGTGCCGTAGTCGATGGGGTCTTTGTCGTTTTTCACCCGTTTCGACTCCTCCCCGATCCTGAGCGCGTAGGTCAGCGGCCCGCGCTCCACCGACACCGAGTTTTCGTACCAGCTTTGCTTGAAAATGTGCATCGGCAACCGCAGTTCCAGCACGTCGCCCGATTGCCACGCCCGGTTGATGACCACAATTTGCCCGCCCTTTGATATTTTTTGGGGTTGCCCGTTCACGAGTACCGAGGCCTCTTTACACCAGGCAGGCACCCGCAAATGAAACGGAAACGATACCGATTTACTACCGGGTTCGAGCGAAACGGCAAACTGAATGCTTTCATCGAAGGGGTAATTGGTTTTTTCGTCGATAGTCACGCGGGAGCCGTTGCCCACCACCGCTGTTACCGTGCTGGGAGAATAAACAAGAGCGGCAATACCTTTGTCGGGCGTGGCATACCACAGATTTTGCGCGAACTTGGGCCATCCCTGATGCATGTTCGACGTACAGCAGGGGTAGCCCGTGAGCAGACCCATACACACGTCGGTGCCGTGATGATTCACGTCGAAGTTGCGGAAGCTGCGGGTCATCATCACCTGGTTGGCCTGCTGAAAATATTGCCGACTCATGTAGTCGTCGGATGCCTGCGTGGGCAGGGCGTTGAACGCGATTTTCTCCAGTTGGTCGGCGTAGGCCACGTCGCCGGTGATGTTGAGCATGCCTTCGAGGCTAAACATCATTTCGACAGCACTACAAAACTCCGACCCCTGCGTGGGGTTGTTTCCGTGTAAGCCCTCGTCGCCCCCGTACAGCCCGTGAGCCATGCCATTGAACCGCCGGAGATCGGCCATACCTTTTTTGCTGGCCTCCACGTATTTAGCCTCCGGGTGATGCTGGTAATAGATAAGCGGCTCCTTGAATCCCTGCGCCAAATTCACGCAGTGGATGCTACCGGGCTTGGCGAGCAATTCGCCTTTCAAAAACTCGCCCGTGTAGTCAAACGTCTGTTTATGAACGAGTTCAGCCAAATCAAGCAGAAATTTATCGCCCGTAATATTATAGAGCCAATAGACAACTTGCAGGTTATCGCCCCCGCGATACCGCGCCCAGAACGTCCAATGTCCGAGCGGTTTAGTCGGTAATTCGTTGAGCTGATACCGGAAGTAGCTGGTCGTCAGTTTGATCACGCGCTCGTCGTTGGTGGCTGAATAATACTGCTTCAAAATTTTCAGCATTACCGTCTTGGGCCACCAGTCGAGGCTATTATCGCGCTGGATACCCGGCTCGCCGGGATAGTCTTTCGAGGGGCCAAAATATCCATCGGGTCGTTGGCTGTTCAGCGACCATTCCACCCACGGTTTCACTTTGGCAATGAGTTCTTTATCGTCTAAAATGTAGGCTAGGGGCAAAAGTCCGTCAATCCAGTACGGCCCGCGTTCCCATTGGTCGCCGTCGCCACCGAGCCAGCCGTTGCGGTTGTTCATCACCAACGGATACAGCTTGTCGAGTTGGCCGGTCATGCCAGTTTTTTGGCGTTGAAGCATCTCGTTGAGCCAACCCTGTGGCCGAATGGCCCCCAATGGTAGTTCAATGTAGGGGTTCGGGCGAAGCGGGGCGCGGTTGTTCCGATACGGAATAGTTGCCTTGCGCGGCTGAGCCAGTGCAGGCAGAGTCAGCGCGAACAGGGCTAGTGCAATGAAGGGTAATCGAAACAAGGGTACCATGCGGTTGGATTGACGTGTTACGCAGTAAAGGAACGACGGGGCAATACCTGCACATTTCAATCATATGCACCGTTGGCCTCACGGCCATGCCGGAAACTTTCCGGCACTACACTGGAAGGACGATTTTTGTAATGCCGGAAACTTTCCGGCATGGCCGTGAGGCCAATATGGGCTGCTAGGATGAGAGCAAAATAACCAGAATGTAAGTGACGGTTGCAGAACCCAAGCCGCCCTAAACTCACCTTAACAATCATTAACACCCTCGCTGCTACCGATATGCGTATCTTGACCCGTCAACAACGTACGCCCTATGCTCCGCTCCTACCTGACCATCGCCCTGCGTAACCTCCGCTCGCAACGGAGTTATACCCTGCTCAATAGCATCGGCCTATCGGTGGGGTTGGCAGGGGCCTGGCTCCTATTCCTGTTTGTGCGCCACCACTATAGCACCGACCGGCATCACGCCCACTTCGACCGGATTTTTCGCGTCGGCACCGACCTGTATCTGGAGGATGGTACTATCGAGTACAACCCCGAATCGGCCATGCCGCTGGCGCAGGTGATGCGCACCGAATACCCGCAGGTGGAACAAGCCGCTTACCTGCGGACAAACCGCGAGATCACCGTGGGCGTCCGGCAACCGGGGCAGGCCGAGCCGGTGCGATTTTTGGAACACACCGGCACGGGGTTTGTGGAAGCTCAGTGGTTCGACGTGCTCACCTACACCTGGCTTCAGGGGGATGCTAAAACGGCCCTGGCTGCACCTAATCGGGCGGTTTTGACGCAATCGTGGGCCAGAAAATACTTCGGCGACGCGAACCCGATGGGCCAGACCGTTACCCTCGACAACAAAACAAACGCAACCGTCGCGGGCGTGGTGGCCGACCCACTCGGCCCCACCGATACCGATCTGGGCCTGTTTATTTCGATGGGCACGCTCCGGCAGTTCGACCCCGAATACGACCCAACCAACTGGTGGCAACTGAACAGCACCAACCGGCTCTATGTCCGGCTGCGCGACCCAAACGGGGCCGAGTCGATAGCCGCCACCTTCCCGGCTCTCTCGAAGAAGCACTACGCCGACGCGGCCAACATTTTCCGGTTCAACATCCAGCCCCTGCGCGACCTCCACTTCGACATTGCCCGCGACCCAACAACGGCCATTCGGGCATCGTTGCTGTGGTCGCTGGTGGCGATTGGGGTGTTGTTGGTGCTGGCGGCCTGCATCAACTTCATCAATCTGGCCACGGCGCAGGTGCTCCGGCGCGGTAAGGAAGTGGGCATCCGCAAAACGCTGGGCAGCACGCGCGGGCAATTGGTACGGCAGTTTTTGCTTGAAACGGCCCTAATCGTGTTGGGGGCGGGGGTACTGGCGGGGCTGTGGGTTGTGGTTGCGTTGCCGTTCTTCGCCAATTGGGTTCACGTCGATTTGGGTCTACGCCCGGATGTTCAACTCGTGGGCGGGGGTGTTGGCATGTTGATGGCGGTGTGGTTGTTGGCGGGGGCCTATCCGGCGTTGGTGTTGTCGGGGGTGTCGCCACAGAGGGCGTTGCGGGGCCACTGGATGCGGTCGCCGGTGCGGGGGGTGACGGTGCGGCAAGGGCTGATCGTCGCGCAGTTTGTGGTGTGTCAGGCCCTGTTGGTGGGAGCGTTGGTGGTGGCTCATCAGATGCGGTTTATCCAGCAAGCCGACCTGGGCTTTGTGCGCGACAACGTCGTGATGGTGCGGATTCCTGACAAGGTCAAATCGACGCAGGAGGCTTTCCGACAGCGGCTTACGGAGTATCCAGGCATCGCGTCGGTGAGTTTTGAGCACCGCTCACCCGCCAGCAACCTCAACTTCGGTGGCTCCGTCAAGTTCAACGGAAATCCCGACTGGACGAAGTTCCCCGTTCGCGAACGCCTGGCCGACGCGCATTACCTCGACAATTACGGCCTCAAACTCCTGGCGGGTCGGAATATTCAGCCGAGCGACAGCATCCGCGAGTACGTCATCAACGAAACCCTACTCCATATACTTGGCTTCCGGGAGCCGCAGCAGATCATCGGCAAAACGCTGCAATACCACCTCTCGCCTGTGTTTTTGCCCATCGTAGGCGTGGTGAAAGATTTTCACCAGAAATCATTTCACGAAGCCATCGGCCCTTGCATCATCGCCAGTTACTCCAACAGGTACGCGCAGGCAGGCATCCGGCTCACGGGCACCGACCAACCCGCGCAACTTGGGCGCATCCGCGAAATCTGGCAATCGCTGTACCCCAATGAGGTGTTCGAGTACGCGTTTGTGAACGACGAAGTGGCCCAATTTTACGAGACCGAAACGCTCACGGCTCAACTGATGAACGTGTTCACGGCCATCGCTATCCTGATCTGTTGCCTAGGTTTGTACGGGCTGGTGTCGCACGCGGTGGGGCAGCGCACCAAAGAAATCGGGATTCGGAAGGTGCTGGGGGCAAGCGTGGCGAGTATAGTTGGACTGCTATCGGCAAATTTTCTTAAGTTGGTATTGGTGGCATTGGTCGTGGCGAGTCCGTTGGCCTGGTTCGCCATGAGCCGGTGGTTGCAGGGCTTCGCCTACAAAGTCGACATCGCCTGGTGGATGTTCGCGCTGGCGGGTCTGCTGGCCGTGACGATTGCCCTGCTGACGGTGAGTTTCCAAACCGTTAAGGCTGCACTGAAAAACCCGGTTAAAAGTTTGCGGAGCGAGTAAAACCGTGTCCGTTTATAGGACCTTCACCTGTCCGTTTCTGGACAAGGGGCTACTTGACTTATCAGCAAAAAGACCATTTCTGAGCCAAAAACGACTTTTCGAGGTTCTTGGCAGTCTATTTGCGCACCAGCCCGAAACGAACCGTCTTCTCCAATGAAGAATAAGCTACAAATTGCGTTGCGTGGTTTCAGGAACGAGCGGCTGTTCACAAGCCTAAACCTGCTGAGTTTGACGATTGGCCTTGTTGTGGCCTATACAGCCATCGGCTACCTCCGTTTCGAGTGGAGCTACGACCGATTCCACAAAAATGCCGATTCTGTGTTCCGGCTGGTGCGCACCTACCGTTCGCAGGATTACAGTGTAGTTGGCTTTAGCAACTGGGACAGTGCCCTCAATACCGAACAACAGCGGCAACTCGAATCAATCAAAAATACACCGGGCGTTACCGATGCCGCCCAGTTTATTACCTCGCCCGGATCGGTTTTTGTGGAAGCCAACGGGCGAAAAATTGGGGAGAAAGACCTCCTCACCACCAACACGCCACGTGCGTTTTGCTCGCTATTTACCTGGTCGTTACGGCAGGGTAGTTTTGCGGACTTCGGACAGGGCACGAACAAGGTTATTTTAACCGCGACAACCGCCCAAAAGCTCTTTGGTCCCGACGCACTCACCAACCCCGACCTTATCCAGAAACAGGTGAAAATTGGGGCAGATTTCTTCACTGTAGCCGCCATTATCGACGATGTGCCGCCCAATTCACACGTTCAGTTCACGATGGCCCTGAGCCGCCCGCGCATTCCGTACTGGGGAAGTCGGGTGTATGTACAAACCGAACAAGGAACTGTTCCTGAGCGCATTGCCGGGCAGATCAACGCGAGCATTGCCCGCTTCAACCCCAAACTGGCGGCAGATCCGCTCTACAAAAAACATTACCTCCAGCCCATCACCGACATTCATTTGCGGTCGGCCATCCTGTACGAACTCAGAACGCCGGGCAACCCACTGTACCTGCTCCTGATTGGCGGGTTCGCCGTGTTTATTGTGGTGCTTACTCTGGTCAATTATGCCAACCTGTCGTTGGCGATCCAGTCGAAACGCAGTCGGAGCATTGGCGTTCGGAAGGTGCTCGGTGCGTCGGGGTGGGGCGTCGCGAGCCAATTTATTTTAGAGGGTGTTCTGCTGGCGTTGGTGGCCGTGCCGCTGGCAATACTCCTGATCGCTACAGGCATGCCCGCGTTCAACACGCTCATGGGTGTCGCCATTCCGGTTAACGTGTTGGGCGAGACAACCGCCCTGCTGACCCTGCTCCTGCTGGCAGTGCTGATGGGTGGTTTGTCGAGCAGTTTCGCGGCTATTCATCTGGCTTGGAAACATTCGCTGGTCTTGTTCAAAAACAACTTGCGGGGTCAGGCCACCCAAACCATTTCGACGCGTAAATATCTCGTGATGAGTCAGTTCATTGTGCTTATTACAATCACCTCGGTGTCGTATTTCATTACCCAACAACTCGATTTTATTCAGAACAAAGAGCTGGGGTATCAGAAAGAAGGTATCCTGTACGTGTACTCTTCGCCCGAAAAACAAACGCGGCTCCAGGAGCAGCTTCGGCAGATTTCGGGCGTAAAAGCGGTTGGCAACGGGTCGTCGTTCGGGATTATGCCGTTCAATCAGGGCACCTACAAACTGCAAGGCACCGAGCAGGTTTACGACGACGCCCGGCAACTCTACCTCGACCCCGACGCCCTAAACGCCTACGGACTAAAAACCACTCTTGGGGCGGCATGGTCGGGCCAAAACCGCCCGGCGACCTACACGATCATTAACCGAACGGCAGCCGAGAAGTTAGCCGCCCAACAACACGTTTCGGTGGAGTCGCTGATTGGCAAAACGATCATTACCGAGCCGGAATACGTCGATGCGAACAACCGGGCGGGTTTTCCCTTCACGGTGGCGGGTATTTTTGAGGATATCAATGTGTTTTCGCTGCACGAAAAAGTGGAGCCTTATTTTATCACCGTCGCGCGGGATCTACGCATGGACGGTCGGACCATCGTGCGCTACGACCCGGCAACGACTACCCAAACGCTGGCCCGCATCGGAGCCATTTATGCCCGTCTGGGCGAACCAACCCCGCTCGAAATCGAGTATCTCGACGCCCAACTAGCGGGCCTGTACCAACAGGACAACCAAACGGCAACCCTGCTGTTTAGCTTCAACCTGATCGCGCTGATTCTGGCCGGTTTGGGTTTGGCAGGCATCACGATTTTCCTGACCGTGGCCCGCACCAAAGAAATTGGCATTCGGAAAGTGCTGGGGGCATCGTCGCTCTCCATTATCCGCTCAACAACGGGCGAATACGTTGTGCTAATCGGGCTGGGATTGGTGATTAGTTGGCCGTTGGCCTGGTATTTGGCCGACAAATGGTTGAACAATTTCGCCTACCATGTGCCCGTTCAACAGGGCGTATTTGTGGGTGTGGGCGCGTTGGTGCTGCTTTTCACCACGTTGATTGTTGGGATTATTGCGTACAAAGCCTCGCTCAAAAACCCGGTTTCATCCCTGCGAAGTGAATAAATACCAACCATTATGCTCAACAACTACCTCAAAATCGCCTGGCGGAACCTGGTTCGCAACAAGACATTCTCGTCCATTACTGTTTTGGGGTTGGCCCTGGGCATGGCGGTGACTACGCTCATTGGGCTGTGGATCAATGACGAGTTATTGGTCAATACGTACCACCAAAATTATGACCGCATTGTTCAGGTCATGCGGACTCAAACAGTCAATGGGCAGGTCGAGACGCAGGAAAATGTTCCCATTCCGTTAGCCAATACGTTGACGAAAGAGTATGGCAGCGATTTCAGGCAGGTCGTACTGGCGTGGTGGACTACCCGGCATACGCTTGCCCTAAAGGAGCAGGTGTTTTCAAAAAGCGGCAAGTTCATGACGCCCGGCGCACCGCATCTGTTGTCGTTGAAAATGGTGAAAGGAAGTCGCGATGGTCTACAGGAACCGGCGTCAATCGTACTATCCGAATCGACAGCGAAGGCTCTGTTTGGTGAACGAAATCCCCTGCATCAAACCTTGACCATCGACAACACCATGACGGTCAATGTAACAGGGGTTTACGAGGATATTCCCGCCGGAAACCGGTTCGCCGATGTTCAATTTATTGCCCCCTGGGATCTGTACGCAGCGTCGACTACTTGGGTGAATGAGTCAAAAGACGACTGGACCCAAACCTCGTTCGAACTGTTCGCCCAACTGGCCCATCCGGTTGAGGCCGAAGATGTCTCCGCCAAAATCCAACATCTACTTGCCGACAAGAGCCAAATTGACCCGGCCATGAAGCCCACGCTTGTCCTCTACCCCATGTCGCGCTGGCACTTATATTCCGAATGGGAAAATGGTATCAACGTGGGTGGCCGCATTCAATTTGTGTGGTTGTTTGGTCTGGTGGCCGTTTTTGTGCTGCTGTTGGCCTGTATCAACTTCATGAATCTGAACACCGCCCAATCCATCAATCGGGCGAAGGAGGTGGGCATTCGGAAAGCGGTTGGTTCGGGCAAACGGGAGCTATTTTTGCAATTTATGGGCGAATCGCTGCTGGTTGTTGGCGTGGCGTATCTGCTGTCCTTGTTGTTCATTACGATAGCCGTTCCGTTCTTCAATCACCTAGCCGACAAACACATAGGCATTCCCTGGGATCGGGCCGGTTTTTGGGGGATGGGTTTGGGGTTTACCCTGCTCACGGGTCTCCTTGCTGGTAGTTATCCGGCTTTCTATCTATCGTCATTCCGACCCATCGCTGTGCTGAAAGGTCCACAGCGGTTCCCGATTAGCTACCGCGCCCTGACACCCCGTCGCACGCTGGTTGTGCTCCAATTTACCGTGTCTATCACGCTGATTATCGGCACGATAGTCGTTTACAAACAGATTCGGTATGCCCAGGAACGTCCCATCGGCTACGACCGCAACGGGCTAGTTTCACTGCTGCTCAACACCCCCGATTACCAACAGCACCGAGAGGCCCTTCGGGAAACACTCCTGAAAACGAAGGCCGTAGTTGACATGGGCGAATCGGCAAGCCCGTTGACCGAGACCCGTTCGGCCAACAGCGGATTTGATTGGCCGGGTAAAAATCCGACACTTCAAGTCAATTTTGGCACCGTTAACGTCTCGCACGGATTCGGCAAGACCGTTGGCTGGCAGTTCAAACAAGGGCGCGATTTTTCGCGGCAGTTAGCCTCCGACTCTTCGGGGTTGATCGTGAACGAATCCGCAGCCCGATTTATAGGGCTACCCAGTCTGATTGGTCAAGCCATCACTTGGTCGGGGCCAAATTTCACTGTCAAGTTCCGCGTTATTGGGATCGTTAAGGATATGGTGATGGACTCGCCCTATGAGCCAGTGAAGCCCACCGTGTTTTTTATTGGCAAGCAGGCTCCTAAGTTCCTGACCATGCGGCTTAATCCACACCAGTCGGCCAGTGCATCCCTTAAATTAATCGGTCAGGGTCTCAAAGAGCATCTTCCTGAAGCCGCCTTCACCTATACCTTTGTTGATGACGATCACAACGAGAAGTTTCGGAGCGAGGAACGCATCGGGCATCTGGCGGGCATCTTCGCCGGGTTGGCTATCCTGATTTCCTGCCTCGGTTTGTTTGGTTTGGCCACGTTCACCGCCGAGCAACGCACCAAAGAGATTGGCGTCCGCAAAGTGTTGGGTGCCAGTGTGGGCAGCATCGTCACGCTGCTCTCCAAAGATTTTCTCAAACTCGTCCTAATTGCCCTTATGCTAGCCTCACCCCTGGCCTGGTACGCCATGAACCACTGGTTGCAACGCTTCGCTTACAAGGTCGATATGGCCTGGTGGATGTTCGCGCTGGCGGGTCTGCTGGCCGTGACGATTGCCCTGCTGACGGTGAGTTTCCAAACCGTAAAGGCTGCACTGAAAAACCCGGTTTCGTCGTTACGTTCTGAATAAACCTCAACCCTATGCCCACAACTCGCGCGTGGTTCGTGGTGGCCCTGCTCTGCGTGGTGGGGTGCCTCAACTACCTGGACCGCATCATGATCACGACCATGCGCGGCTCGGTTGTGGAGGCCATCCCGATGACCGACGCACAATTTGGCCTGCTCACGGCGGTGTTTCTGTGGACGTATGGCCTGCTGAGTCCGTTTGCGGGGTTTCTGGCCGACCGGTTCTCGCGGAGCCGGGTTATTGTTGGTAGTTTACTGGTGTGGTCGGTGGTGACGTGGCTCACGGCCCATGCTACTACCTACAACGAACTGCTGGTTACACGGGCCTTGATGGGTATCAGCGAGGCAGGCTATATTCCGGCGGCTCTGGCCCTCATTGCCGACTACCACCCCGGCAAAACCCGCTCGCTCGCAACGGGTCTGCACATGGCCGGCATCATGATTGGGCAAAGCCTGGGCTTCGTGGGCGGCACCCTCGCCGAGCGGTATGCCTGGAACAGTGCGTTTGAGGTATTCGGGCTGTTTGGCGTTGGGTGTGCCCTCGTGCTTGTGTTTGTGCTACACGACGCACCCGCTTCACCGGGCCGAGTTCAACCGGCGAGCCGACCCGAGAAAACAAATTTTTTGACCGGCCTGAGAAGCCTGTTTAGCCAACCTTCGTTTATCCTGCTGCTCTTGTTCTGGGGGATGCTGGGCATGGTTGGCTGGTTGATTGTTGGCTGGTTACCAACGTATTACAAGGAACAATTCAGTCTCTCGCAAAGCGAAGCGGGGGTCTACGCCACAGGGTATATCCACACGGCGAGCCTGGTCGGGGTGCTGTTGGGCGGGTTCCTGGCCGACCGCTGGAGCCTGACCAACGGGCGGGCGCGGGTGCTGTTGCCCGCCCTGGGGCTGTTGGTGGCCGCTCCGGCAGTTTTTCTGGCAAGTTCAACGCCCGTTCTTGGGATAGCCGTGGCGGGGTTTTTGGTGTACGCCCTCACCCGCCCCTTCAGCGACGCCAACCTGATGCCCATTCTATGTACCGTGGCCGACGACCGCTACCGGGCCACGGGTTACGGCGTCTTGAACCTGTTTTCCTGCGTGGTTGGGGGAATCGGTATTTACGCGGGTGGTGTGCTGCGCGATGCCCACATCGACGTGCGGATTCTGTTCCAGATCGCGGCTGTCGGGATGGTGGTTTGCGCGGGCTTGCTGATGCTGGTGCGGGCACGTAAGCAACGAGAAACATTGCCCCATCTCGACCGTTAGGTTGGGGCATCTTTTCGCTTACTACCCATAACACCCAATCGCTTGCCAACACCATGAATGTTCCGTATGCCCGACTAAGTACTTTCCTGATTATCAGTATCCTTATTAGCTGTACAACGTCGCTTCAAACCCGACGCAGCCCGGTCGCCGTGGCCGAGAGCACTTTTAGCGGGGGCGATTTCGACGAACATATCCGCAAGTCGGAGCCGTGTTCGCCAGAGGAGGAAATGGCCGGATTTACCCTGCACCCCGATTTTAAGATCGAACTGTTTGCGTCGGAGCCGCTGATTGGCAAACCGCTCAACATGGCCTTCGATGCCAAAGGGCGGCTGTGGGTCACGCAGTCGGCGGAGTACCCGGCCCCGGCGAAGGTTGGACAGGGCAAAGACCGCGTGACGATCCTGGAAGACACCGACAACGACGGGAAGGCCGACCGGTTTATGCCCGTGCTCGACACGCTCAATATTCCTATCGGGCTGTTGCCGGTGCAGGATGGTTTCCTCACGTTCAGCATTCCGAACCTGACACGCTACACCGACACCGATGGCGACGAAAAGCCCGACCAAAGTCGGCGGTTGCTAGGACCGTTCGAGTACAAAGACACCCACGGCATGGTGAACCACCTCACGCGGGGGTTCGATGGCTGGATTCAGGCGTGTCATGGCTTTACGAACCTCTCGAAAGTACGGGGCACCGATGGCGATACGCTCGAAATGGGGTCGGGCAACACGTTCCGGTTCCGGCTCGACGGCTCCCGCGCCGAACTCTTCACCAAAGGCCGGGTGAATCCCTTTGGACTAGTCTACGACAATTGGGGCTACCTCTACTCACCCGACAGCCACTCGTCGCCCCTGACCCAGTTGATTCGCGGGGCGGAGTATCCGCACTTCGGGCGCATCCCGGAGGGGATCGGCTTTGCCCCGCAGATGAAACTTCACGAGCAGGAGGCCACCGCCCTGTCGGGTATCGCGCTGCCGTCGAACAAACTCTATCCCGAAGCCTACCGCAAAAGCCTGTTCATTGGCGACGTGGTGAAGTGTCGAATTTATCGTAACTCGTTCACATTTAACGGATCGTCGCCCGTGGCAACGCACGAGGGCGATTTACTCCGCAGCACCGACCCCTGGTTTCGGCCCGTCGACATGCTCGAAGGTCCCGACGGTGCGTTGTACGTGGCCGACTTTTATAACCGCATTATTGGCCATTACGAGGTGCCGCTCGACAACCTGGGGCGCGACCGGCAACGGGGGCGGATTTGGCGCATCACGTACCGGGGCAAAACCGACCCCCTCGCCCGCACCGACTGGACCAAAGCGGGCATCGATGAGTTAATTAAGGCGTTGGCCGTGGGAAACCTGCCCCTGCGGATGCTGGTCATGGATCAGTTGGTGAACCGAGTGGGTCGACCCGCCGTGGAACCGTTGTTGGCCATACTGAAAAAATCGGGTGCTCAACCCGACCAATACGTGCATTGCCTGTGGGCCTTGCATCAGCTCAACCGCACCGGCGGACCGGCCCTGCCCGAAACGGTGCTGTTGCGGGCCGCCCGCCACAAGAACCCGCTCATTCGCACCCACGCCCTGCGGGCTATGCACGAGGCCCCCGGAGCCGGAACCTCGGCCCTGCCCATGACTACGCCCATTCGGAATGAAACCCGGTACGCGTTGATAAAGAAGGCGTTGACTGACCCCAGCCCGCATGTGCAGCGGGTGGCTGTCGAGAGCCTGCCCGATTACCCCACGCTCGAAACCGTGCGGACGTTGCTGGCGTATGCATCCCGCATTCCGGCCCTCGACACGCACCTGGACTACACTTACAAGTTGGCTCTGCGGACGCTGTTGCGCAACAAACCACTGGGCAATGCCGTCGCTGTGGCCAAGTGGTCGGAGGGAGACCGGGCCGTGTTGAACCTCCCCATGACGGGGGTGAATGAAGCCTACGCGGGGCAGTTTTTGTTCCAATCGGCCCAAACGCTCACCCTGCCCAAAGACGATCAACTGAAGTTGTTGAGCCATGCCGCCAAACACCTGCCCCCCGCCGAGCGTAACGGCCTGATCGAGTTTGTGCGGGCGAAATACGCCACCGACCGGAGCGGTCAGTTTGTGTTGTTTCGGGCGGTGCAACAGGCTACAAAAGGACCGAAAACGGGGCTGATGGCGTCGGTTTTAGGAACAAATGCGCTGGTGAAGGACTGGGCCGTGACGCTGGCAAACGAGTTGGTAGCCCTGCCACCGGGCGATTGGTCATACAATTTGGCTGAGTTTCTGTACCTGAAAGACCACCCTGTTTTGTTCAGTGGCCCTCCGCAAAACACGAATCTGGCTAAGAATCTGCGGTTTATGGGCTTCGAGCAGGGCGGCTACAAGGGCGTTATCCGGTCGGCGGTGTTCGCGGCTCCGCAGAGTTTGTCGTTCACGGCGGTGCAGGTAAACGGGGCCACCAACATCGGGGGAGGGCATCTGGTACGGCTGGTGTCGGCTACGGACACGGCGAACGTGCTGGCCTGTACGGAGTTTGTCAAAACTAACGATTACCGGGCCGAGTCGGTGGCGTGGGATTTGACAAATGTTTCGGGACAACCCGTTCGTTTTGAGATTGTTGACAACTCATCAGGCATTGTTCGGGTGGGCGATTTTCGGGGATTAGCGAGTCCACTGTTGCCCGCCACCAGCCCTAAAGATGTGGCCGAGCAAAAGCGATTTGGACTGGAACTGGCCGGGGAGTTCGGGATTACGGCCCTCGAACCGGTGCTCAGACAAACCCTATTAGACAAAACGCAACCCTACTATTTCCGGCTGGCGAGTGCCCGCGCCCTCATGAAACTCGCCCCCGAAACCTACGCGGCCACCCTGGGTGAATATATCGAAGACGCGAAAAACCCGGAAACGTTCCGCAAAGATTTGGCGACGATCCTGGGCGATTCGCCCGGTCGGGGTAGCACGATGCAGCAAATTCAGGCCGTGATGGAGTCGGCCCTGAAACGCACCAAAGGCGATGTGCAACTGGAGTTGTTGAAATCACTGGCGGCATCGTCGTTCGGGAAAGACTTGATTATGGCGCAGGTGTACGCCGGAACGCTCTACACCCGGATTCTGGTGCAGCCAGGTATCGAAGACCGGCTGTTGCTCAACATGGGCGAGAAGCAAAAAGAGAAACACAAGCAACTCACGGCCAATCTCTCCCCCATCGACCCCGAACGAGAAGCCTTGATTACGAGTCGGTTAACTTCGTTTACCACCACACCGGGCCTGCCCGAAACCGGGAAAGAGATATTTCTGGCCCACTGCTCAGCTTGCCATCAGATTGCCAAAGAGGGTGGTTTGATTGGCCCGCAACTCGACGGCATTGGCTCGTGGGGCACCCAATCGCTGGCCACCAAGATTCTGGACCCCAACCGGAACATCTCCGAAGCCTTTCGGGTCTACACGATCAAACTCAAAGCGGGCGATGTAAAAACCGGCCTCTTCCGACGCGACGATGAACAGACGATCACCTACGCCGATGCCACCGGAACCGAGTTCGTTGTATCGCGCTCCGACCTGGCCGAGGTGCAGGCTTCCCGGCACACGCTCATGCCCGACCATTTCGGCACCGTATTGCCCGAAAAAGAGTTCAACGATCTGCTGGGGTATTTGCTGAGTGTAAAATAATTGTTTGACCACCCCCCTGCCCCCTCCTAAAACAGGAGGGGGCAGGGGGGTGGTCAGGCGATGCACAACTAACTAATACACTTTATGAAACTTATTTTCTATTCAGTACTTACATTCATTCTGACAGCCTCTACTACTCGCGTCACCACGGTTTCGGCTCCGGGCGGGGTGCGGTTTAGTCGCCATTTTGTGGCTGCTGAGAGCTACGAGTCGGTAGGCATTATCGACGTGAACAAAGATGGGAAACCCGATCTGGTCTCGGGCGATTTTTGGTACGAAAACGGCGACAACCGCCAGACCTCGTTTCGTCGGCGCAAGCTCATTGGCGACCAAAAACGCTACGATCAGTATTACGACGACTTCTCGACCATCCCACTCGACGTGGATGCCGACGGTGATCTGGACGTGGTGACGGGCGGCTACTGGGGCGGGTCGTTGCGGTGGCTCGAAAACACCGGGTCCGATGGCAAACCCTGGCCTATTCATGAGGTGGCCTTCGTGGGCAATACCGAAACCACCCGCGCCTGGGACGTCGATGGCGACGGGCAAATCGAGATCGTGCCCAATAACCCCGGCAAACCCCTGAAATATTTCAAACTCGACAAACCAAACACCTTTCGGCAGGTAAACGTGGCCCCCACGCAGGGGCACGGACTGGGCTTCGGCGACATCAACGGCGATGGCCGGGGCGATTTTGTTGTAACAAAAGGCTGGCTCGAAAACATGGGCAATGACTCTTGGGAACTGCGCGAGGAGTTCGATATTGGCGTGGCCAGCGTGCCCGTGATCGTAACCGACCTAAACGGCGACCGGAAAAACGACCTCATCGTGGGGCAGGGCCACGGCTACGGCCTGCATTGGTACGAGCAACAGAGCCGGGATGGTAAACGAAGCTGGGTGAAGCACGTGATCGACGAGAAGAACTCGCAATACCACACCCTCGAATGGGCCGATATCGACGGCGACAAACGCCCCGATCTGGTCACGGGCAAGCGATTCCGCGCCCACAACGACACCGACCCCGGCTGCTACGACGAGGTGGGGCTGTATTATTTCACGTGGGATGGCAAAACCTTCACCAAGCACACCATTGCCTATGGCCCGGCGGGGGTGGGCAAGGGCACCGGTATCTCGTTCGAACTGGCCGATCTACGCAAAACAGGTCGGCTGGATATTGTGGTGGCCGGAAAAGATGGATTGACGGTGTTCTTTAACGAAGGGAAAAACTAAAACCTCTAAGGTCTTTGAGACCGCTCCAGCGACCCGCCCTGCAGGTTTAGAAAGGTCTCATCCTCGGCCCTTTAAAACACAACTACCTGATAAATAGCGACCTGAGAGGGCACAATAGCCTTCAGAATAAAAATAAAAGGTCGATATTCTAAGCGATACGGGCCTTGAGAGTAAATAGGTTTGGTGAGGTAACCCCAGCGGGGTGGCATGTCAATAGAAAACAAATAGCTCAAGTATTGGCAAAGCCCCATCGGGGCGGTATGTACAAGGGTTAACTCTGAACATACCGCCCCGATGGGGCTATCCTAACTACCTATCCTCAGCCTTTACTCTTTATAAAATACCCCTTCATAAATGTTGTCGGAGAACCACTATGTCCTCAAACCAATTAGACTATTCGCGCCGTAACTTCCTGAAAAACAGTCTAACAGGGGCATTGGTCGCGCCTGACATACTCGTTTCGGGTCAGGAAAACGCCCGTAAACGCCCCCGCAATCCCGTGCTGGAAAAACACCGCAACCTGTTCAACGGCGATACCTGCGTGTTTTTTTACAACCCCGAACTCTGGCAACCCGAAGAGTTCACCCTCAAAACGGTCGTGAATCCCCGTACGGGCAAGCTCAACCCCAAACCCACTGCCGAGGGCGGGCCGTTCAGGGCGTCGGCCATTCACCGCTACGTCGATACGCTCGCCGACAACGGGATCGACACGTTCATTATCAACGCCAATGCCTCGCGGGCCTGGTATCCGAGCAAAACCATCCCGACCATTTTGGAGGGCTACACGCGGGGCAACCGGGAGTTTTTTCGGGGCCACGCCATTTGCCAGGGCATCACCGAACCCGAAGCCGTCGAAGCGTTTCTGGACTCGATGGTCCCGTTCATGAACCGATACCAGGACCTGCTCAATGCGGGCGTTGACTGGCTGGCCGAAACCGCAACGGCCTGTCGGCAACGGCAGGTGTCGCCCTGGGTGAGCATTCGGATGAACGACATGCACGGCCACATGAATTTCGAGGGGAGTTTTTTCAACGTACTCCTGCTGAAACAGAAGGAAATGCGCCTGAAAAACAGTTCGTATGGCGATCAGAATTACCTGTATCGGCAGGGCCTCAACTACGAAAAAAAAGAAGTCCGCGACTTTATGTTTGCCCAAATTCGGGAGGTGGTCGAGGACTACGATTTTGAGGGTCTCGAACTCGATTGGTGGCGGCAACCGCTCTGCTGCGAACCGAACGCATCGCCCCAAACCGTGAGGACCATAACCGACTGGATTCGGGAGATTCGCGCCCTGACCAAACGGCGGGCCAAACAAACCGGGCGACCCTACCCGCTGAGTTTGCGGATACCGGCCCGGCTCGATTTGCTCAGGAGCATCGGCCTCGACGTGCCGACGCTCTGCCGCGAGGGCCTCGTGGATCTGGTTTGCCCATCGGGGTTTTATTGCACCACCTGGGACATGCCCCACGACACCCTCCGCGCCCAACTCGGCGACCGGGTGGCTATTTACGGCGTTCTCGAAGATGGCGTCAATACGCTGCCAACTCTCGACAAAGCTCGTGGGCAGACGCAGTCCATGCGCCGACTGCCCGCAAGTCCGGCCCTCATAGCGGGCAATGCAGCCGGGAAACTCGCGTTGGGGGCCGATGGCATCGAGTGGTTCAACTTTTTCTGCACCGACCAGCCCAACCTGCCCGGCCTGCGTGCCGACTACTCGGCTTTGGGCCAAAACCACCACCAACTCGACCAATTGCGGGGTCGCCCCAAACACTATTCGCTGGCAACGGGCGGCCCCTCCCCCACGCTGACCCCGTTCGAGCTACCCGCCCAACTCCCGGCCCTGCTCGAACCCAACGGGCAGCGAGCGTTCCGGGTGCCCATGTGCGCCGAACCCAGCGACCGTAATCTGGAACTCCGCGTGCAGGTGGTGCTCCGCGCCGATACGCCCATGACGTTTATGGCTCTTTCGGTCAACGGCTCGTGGCCCACCGTCAAGAACGAGCGCACCGACGAACTGCTGTTTCCGAGCGGTCCACAAACGCACCTGACCAACACCCATGTGGGGTATCTGTACCGCTTTCCGGTCTCGCTCGTGCGTGAGGGTTGGAACGAGATCGTGGTGGAGAACAACGGCAAGCAGCCGTTTACTATTGCAGCGATAGAGTTGGGAATAATGTCGAAATAAGTACTCTCACCTAATTATTCGAATTTTACTTTTGTCATTCCGAGGAACGAGGAATCTCACAGTCAGTTAATTATCGCAATGCCAGACCGTAAGATTCCTCGTTCCTCGGAATGACAAAAACTAATCAGTTCTACCATATAATCTGCCAAATCCGATGAAAGCAACCCTCAAACAAGCCTGGCCCTACCAACAGGACGCCCTGAATTTACCCGTCGAAAACCTCGAAACCGCCCTGCCGTTTTATGAAACGGTACTCGGTTTTCAGCGCACCTACCAAACCGATGCGCCCCCCAAACGGGCCGTAATCGCCCGAGATGGGATCGAACTGGGATTGGCCGAAAACGGCGGGGACCCCACGCAGGATGGGTGCTTTTTTGAGGTCGACGATGTAGAAACGGCCTTTTCCGAGCTGAAAACCAACGGCTTATCCAACGAGAATCCCGATTTTTCTTTTCAACGTCAGGGCGATACGCTTTGGAAAATGTTCTTCGTGGTGGCCCCCGACGGCCTCTGTTTCTGCTACGGGCAACGGCAGTCCTAAACCATTCTCCTTTCCTCCTTCCTACTCTCCTCCTTTGGCTACTCCCGCCGAATGGCCTCAACGGGGTCAAGGCGGGCGGCTCGCATGGCGGGGTACGTCCCGAAAATGATGCCGATGAGCATGGCTACGACAACGATCACTCCGAACGTATTCCAGGTGTAGGCCACCTGAAACGGTACGTCGGTGAGTGCTTTGATGATCGGGATAATGACCATCGTGCTCAGAATGCCCAACGCCAGCCCCAGCAAACTTCCGAAGGTTGAGATGGTGATGGATTCGGAGAGAAATTGCCAGAGAATGTCGCGTTTCTTGGCCCCCAACGCCTTCCGAACGCCAATCTCGACGGTCCGCTCGTTTACCGAAATCAGCAGCACGTTCATCACGCCAATGCCGCCCACCAGCACCGAAATACCCACAATAAGGCCCATGATTAACCGAAACAACAGAAACCCTTTGGCTACCTGGGCCACGCGCTGCTCGTTGGTGATGAGCATAAAATCGCTCGCGCCATGTTTCTGGTTGGCCTTCATCCAGGTTTCGATTTCGGTTTTTAGGATGGGCACGTCCTCCACATTGGTAGCCTCAACAATCCCCATTGGTGGCGTAGCCCGGAGTGCGCTGTCGGGAATTAACGAGAGAGGCATGAGCAGTTGCCCTGACTGAGCATCTTTATCCTCCGAAATACCGATTATTTTCAGGATTTTACCGCCATAAACCACCTCACGCCCGATGGCCGATTGCTCCGTCTGCTTGCCAACTAACTGCTTGGCTAGTAACTGATTGATAAACGCAACGGGCTGTTTGTCTAGGACCTCGGCTTCCGTAAACGCCCGACCGTGAATCAGTTTCAGGTCGGGATGCAGGGGAAAGGTGGTGCCGGAGATGAGCGTCCCTGTTTTGCGTGTATCGGCCTTGAGATTGATCTCGCTGTTCTGCCGCCAATACAGGTAGCCGGTAGCCGGTTTGGTCAGTGCCGCCCGCATCCGACCAAAAGAGGCATGATCGAAATAGTCGTAGGACTCTTTCCGAACCCGCACGTCGTTAACCGTTTTGTACGGCTCCGTTTGCAGCATGATGGCCTTGAGCGAGGTGGTACTAGAGATCTGATTGCGGGCGTATTCCTCCATGCCATCGATCAGCGACAGGATGGCCACGAGGGCCGCAACGCCAATCACGATACCCAAAATAGACAGGACGGTGTGAAAAAACCGGGCGCGGATGTTTTGCAGGGCCGTAGCAAACGAGAAGAGGAGCTTTTTCATGGGGTTGGAGACTTTTTGTCATGGCTCCGGCCACCCGGCCCGAAGAATGAGGGATCTACTCGATCAACCCACAAGTTGAGTGTAAGCAAGCTAGATCCCTCATTCTTCGGGCCGGGTGGCCGGAGCCATGACAAAAAGCACTTGGCTTATAAGTAGGAAGCCTAAACAACTTCAAAATACAATTGACAACCAACCACTATCGGACAAACGGCCTGACACCCGGAGGTCTGGTCAGTTTTCTGAGTCTTTCTGAGTAAATTACCCCAATAGTTTGCCCTTTTACTAGGCCGCCGATTCACAACAAACTACTCGTTTTTGTACGACCATGCGCCCACTTTTCGGTTCGTTCTTCTTATTGGCCCTGTTGCTGTCGGCGAAGGTCTTCGGGCAGGAGCTGATTCCGAACGGGGGCTTTGAAACCTACCGAACCTGCCCCTGGAAAGACAACCTGCTTGAGGAAGCCGCGCCCTGGTACAACCCTAATCTGGCTACGCCCGACGTCTACCACCGATGCAGTTCGGAAACGCAAGCTCAAATGGAATTACCTCCACGCACCGGGCAGGGCCTGAGCCGGTTGCTGATGGACCTGAACTGGGCCGAGTATCTGGCTACGCCCCTGAAGGAACCCCTCCGGGCAGGCGAAACCTATCATTTCGAGATGTACATGGCTTCAACCCGACCGAGTCAGTATCCATCTGGCTCGTTCGGGGCCATCTTCACCAATCAGCCCATTACCTCAAAACAGAAAGGCCTGCTGGCTTTTCCGACCCGCCCGCAGGTGATCGACGTTTCGCCCCGGCGGTTTACCCAGCGGCTACGATGGGAAGAAATTGCCGGCTGTTTTACTGCAACCGGCAACGAACGCTACGCCACCATCGGCAACTTTTACGAACTGCCCCAACTGCTGGGCGACTATTACCTATTCGTCGACAACGTATCGCTTAAGCCCGTTCGGCTCAACCTGGGCCGCGATACCACGCTCTGCGGTCGCCGGGCTACTCACCTGCTCGATGCCACCACCCCCGGCGGCACCGACTACCGCTGGAATACCGGCAGCACTTCGCCCACGTTGCGCGTAACAAAACCCGGCAAATATTGGGTGACGGTCAAAACCTTCTGCAAGGAACTGCGCGATACCATCACGGTCGATTATCGGCTTAGTTTCAGCCTGGGCCGCGACACTACAATCTGCGACACGAAAACCCTGCCTCTGCGCGTCGACGCACCCGGCACGTTTCGCTGGCAGGATGGCTCCGAGCAGAATACCTTCAACGTCAAGCAGTCGGGGCAATATTGGGTGCGGGCCACCGATGGCTCCTGCTCCGCTGCCGACACGGTCGCCGTGCGCTACATGGCCCCGCCCCAACTCGACCTGGGTGCGGATCAATCGCTATGCGGGGCCGAAGTTTACACCATCCGGCCCACCCATGCCCAAGGCACCTTCCGCTGGCTCGATTCGCTGGCCACGCCCGACCGAACCGTGACCACGTCGGGCGTTTTTCGGGCGTCGGTCACGAACGACTGCGCCACCCTCATGGACGAAGTAACGGTCGATTACAGCGGTTGCCCGTGTCAGGTGTACGCGCCCGATGCGTTCTCGCCCAACGCCGACGGCAACAATGATATCTTTGAGCCTTTTGCCTGTGGCGACATCACGTTCACGGCCCTGACAATCTACAACCGCTGGGGCGAAATCGTGTTCTTCACCGACAAAGCCCCCTTCCGCTGGGATGGCACTTACCGGGGCGAGCGCAGCCCCACAGCCATTTACACCTGGCACCTCGACTACGCCCTCCGGCAAGGCGACCAACCGCCCCTCCGCAAAGTCAAACAAAGCCGACTAACGCTGATTGGGTTTTGATTCCTCAAACCAAACTGACCTTTCGTAAAACGACCCTTACCTACCAGCAAACAAGCCTGTAGTTTTGGAGCGTTAACTCGTCTCATCCAACTACATGCGTAAACGTCTCCTTTCTCTATTTACGGTTGCGACCCTGTCGGCCTGCTCACCCGAACCCTCTTTTTTAACCAATCCTCAAGACGCCCCCGTCGAAGCCATATCGACCGACGCCAAACCCGACACCAAACGAATTCCCAAACCCGAACTCGACGCGGCTATTGGCGATCTGGCCCTGAAAACCGAAGACCATGTGTTCAACTGGGCCACGGCTTCCGACGAAATGATCTGGAGTGCCCTGGGTCACTCGACCAACGTGCTATCGGTAGGCTACAAAATACCCTCGTTCGACCCCAAGAACCTGACCAAGATCAACATCAAAGAAAAGGACTGGCAGGCCGCCCGGCAGCGCATTCTCGATATCGTTTTCAAGGAAGAGAAGGCGTTCAACAAGGAGCTACAAACGCCCGAAGATGTGGTGCTTTACGGCGAGAACGTGATGCCCAACTTCGACTTGCTCATCAGCCAGTTCAGCACGATCAAAAAACTCCGCGAAACCGGCCTGATCCGGTTCATGGAACCCGCCGACTACCAGCCCAAGAGCGACAAAGGGGGCAAAAACAGCCTGAGCGGGCGTTTGGCCTCGCCATTTCGGTTTGGTTGTGGCGATAACGAACACGCCGAACCCCCACTGGTGAACATCGTTGATTATATCTCGACTACACCCAACAGCAGCAAAATTTCGTGGAATCTGGTATCGCACGGCATTCAGGCGGCCTGGGCACGCGGGGCAACGGGCCGGGGTTTTACAATGGCCTATTTCGACACGGGGCTGTCGTGGATGCAGAACCGGATGAACGGCGATTTCGCCACGGGCATGTCCACAGGGCGCACCGTGCAGAAGCTCGTTACTTTCCCCAACGCTCGCTTGGAACCCGCCGAAACACCCCACGACGACTGCGGACACGGCACCTGCATTGCCTCCATTGGCACGGCTCCGCGCGTGGGTTTGTCCTCAATTGGCGTGGCGTATCAGGCCGGGCTGGTGAACATCCGGGCGAGCCGCGACGTGTTTCTGGTGTCGGCACGGGAGTGGCGCGGGGCCGCCAACGCCTACATCAACATGGCCCAACGGCCCGACGTTCGGGTGTACAGCATGTCGATGGGTGGGATGCCGATTGTGCGCAACGGTGATGTTTACTCCATCTATAACAGCGTATTAGCCGACGGAATTATGTTTGCCTTCAACTACGGCAAAGCGATGTTCTGCGCGGCTGGCACCACACCCGAAGACTGGATGCCCAAAAACATTGTGATTTTCCCGGCCACCCTGAGCCTGGTGTTTGCGGTAACGGGCGTAAAAATCCAGTACGACAATAACAACAACCCCGCCCCCATCGGCAGCTACACCAACCCGGCTCCTTGCAACGAGTGCATGTATGGCCCGGAGGTCGACTTTGCGGTGTTGATTCAGAAATTCAACGGCAATGCCTCGCGGGTGCTGGCCCTACCCCGCCTGAATGAAACCGAACCAACTTCCTTCGGCGGATCGTCGGCAGCAACAGCCACGATGGCGGCCATGTTCACGGCGGTCTGGTCGAAATACCCCAACGAATCCATCCCGCGCGTGTTGGGGCACCTGATCAATCACTCATCCAACGGGTTCCAAAACAAGCACCCGCGCTTCGGCTGGGGCCTGGTCGACCTCGACGCGGCCACCGTCGACGCGACTATTCCACGACGGCCTTAAAAGTGGTTTCGTAGTCTTTACAATACACCAAACGCGGTGGTCAGGAGGATTCTATTCTTCCCGACCATCGCGTTTGGTGTAAATCGCTTCCTTTTCCCCAACTTTTACATTTCCTTTACACTCTTTTACAGCCGTTTTACGACTGTCTGGAAGCATGCCGATAGTTTTGTAGTATCACCAAACAAACTGGCAACGAATATGAAACATTGGATCTATGCACTGGCACTCGCTGTGAGTGGCCTGCTTTCGGGAACAAGTTGGGCGCAAACCGGGCCAACGGATTGTGTCGCGGCTTTCGTCGACGCAAAAATGGTTGTCGATGAATACTCGCCTAGGGGGCAATGCCGACTGCCCGATACGACTACGGGCGAGTTGGCCGTGTACACCGTCGATCTGTCGCCCACGGCGAGCATACCCCAGGAAAAAATTGATTTTCAGGTTGGCATCCGCGACAAAGCGACTGGAACCATCACCATGTTTTCCCGCAAGAAGTACCGGCAGGTTCCGGTGCAAACTGTGCTGGCCAAATGCCAGAAAGGCGACCGAATTGTGTTGATGGCCGTAGGGAAGCAATATGCGTTGCCACACAATGAGATATTGGTTTTATAACATAACTAGTACAAACTCTTCACGATCATGAAAACGCGTTTCATACTTATTGCACTTTGCCTGCTGGGTACGCAACTCCTTGCCCAAACGAAAACCAATCTGATTGCCACAACGCTGTTGCTCAATAACCGTCCAATCGAAGCTGTTCGTTTTGAGACTCACACACGGGGCTTTCTGGCACTAGCTGAAGGAGAGTCAGGTACGTCCAGACGCACGCACATACCCTTTCGGGTGATGCTCCGCCGGGGCAATACGACTGTGCGGCAGTGGACCTCGTTGGGGGCGACTAATGCACACGCGCTGGACTTGGATATGTGTATGCCGCACGTGTGGCCGGGCGACGAACTGGTTGTGGAACCCGTTGGCGAGACAGGTCAGAAAACACAGAAAACTATTAAGGTTCCAGCCTTCGACTGGCTCGCGTTTATGAAGCCAAAAGGAGATGGTTGTTAGTTTTTTTAGGCATAAAAAATTTGCTGACGCATAACACGACAGTAAATCTAAAAAGCTGTTTGCGTCGATTTTCGTCGCTTAGCGACCTAATGTTTATAGGAAGACAGGTTCTCAAGTTGCTACACGTCGCGTAGCGACCAAACAATTTGCCGAAGGGTTGGGTCGCTACGCGACGGAGTTTACTTGTGCGGACAAATTTAGGCTACAAACATTAGGTCGCTACGCGACGAAAATCAATGCAAACAGCTTCGAAAACATAACCAAATCCAACCATGACCCAAACAAAACCCTTCGTCCGTATGGCAATCGGTAGCACTATTCTGCTACTGTTGGGGCTTTTGTTTGTCCGATTTATCCAAAAATCAGAGCCGGTCGAGCTACGATCCGACCGCGTGAATCTGGCCCTCCGCCGAACCGCCGACCGACTTCTGCGGGCCGCAGGCGACTCCACCTCCCGCATCGACGCCGTTGTGCAGACGGCCCCACACATTTACCGCGTTCGGTTTGGTCGCTCGTTCGATTATGACCAACTGCCCGCCTTGTTGCAGGAGTCGTTCAGTGTTCACAAAATCGACCGCCCCTACGACGTGGCCATTCTCGACTGCGCCACCAAAACCCTCCAACTTGGCTATACCATCGCCGATCTGACCGGCCCCCTGCCCGTTGCGTGTCAGGGGCGCGACCTCGAATCGGGGTGTTACGTGTTGCAGGTTACGTTTGCCCCCGTTCAATCGGCATCGGGGTCAGAATGGCCTTTCCTGGCATTGGGGGGCCTGCTAAGTTGCGTGCTCGCGTTGGTTTGGTATCGGGCCGGGCAACGCCCTCAACCCAACCCACCCGCTGAATCAAGCCCTGTCGAAACAGACCCTGCCCCGACCAACCCTAATCTCCTCGTTTTCGGGCAGTCGTGCCTCGATCTCACCCGGCAAACCCTCGTTACCGGCCCTACGACCCACACGCTCACCTACCGCGAGGCCAAATTGCTCCGGGTGCTGGTGCAACACGCCAACGAGGTGCTGGAGCGCGACCGAATTCTGCAACTTGTGTGGACCGACGAAGGCGTTACCGTTGGCCGTAGCGTCGACGTGTTTATCTCGCGGCTCCGCAAGCTCCTCGCCGACGATTCGAGCGTTCGGATTGCTACCCTACACGGCGTGGGCTACCGGCTCGAAGTGGACTGATCTATTTCCGAAGGCCTTTCAAATACGCGATGCTGACGGGCATTTGCTGATACTCTTTGTTGCTCTCGTCTTCGATAAAGTAGTGCTTGATGCCAATCTTTTTGGCAATCTTCAGAATCTCCGGGATGTCGACCTGTCCTTCTCCGAGTGGTACGTCGTTTTCGGCGGGAGTGCCTCCGGTGAGATCGCCTTTGATGCCTTTCTTGAGGTCTTTCAGGTGCATGAGCTTGAACCGGCTGCCGTACTTTTTAAGCAGAGCCACGGGGTCGGCACCACCGTGTTGGGTCCAGAGAATGTCCATCTCGAACGAGACATAGTCGGGGTTGGTGTTCTGGGCAATGTAGTCGAACAAGGTTCCGCTTTCGTGGGGCTGAAACTCGTAGCCGTGGTTGTGGTAGCAGAACGTAAGGCCGTTTTCTTTCAGCACCTTACCCACCCGGTTAAAATCCTCAACGGCTTTCTTGGCCTCAACCATACTGAAATTACCGCGCTTGTGCGGAATCCAGGCCACCATCACATACGACGCGCCCAATGCTTTTGCCTTGCCAACTACGTCCATCGGGTTCTTGGTGATCGACTCGTAGCCGTCGCCCGTAGCCGGGATACTGATGCCCCGGTCGTTGCAGAGTTTGCGGAATTCTTCGGGCGTCATGCCTTTGGGTGCGCCACCTTCCATCTCGGTGATGCCCAACGCCTTGATGGTGTCGAGCGTGGCGATAACGTCTTTGGGGAAGCTGTTACGATAGGTGTATGCCTGGACGCCCAGCGGGAACGTGTAGAGTGGTTTACCTTTTTGAGCGAACGAGTCGGCGGTCGGGAGCAGGGCAACAAGGACCAGGCTCAGGGATAATAGGAGCGTTTTCATACTCCGAAAAGAGGGTTTGGGGCAGGCTATACCCTACCCGGCGACACGAACCCCATTCATTTGATAGCCCCTCTGTAGAAATTTAGGATATGCTCGAAAATACCAAGCAGTTGAGGTAAACGGTCGAGGGTGTACCGACGCGTGTCGATGGTGTATTGGTGATGCTCTAACTTCATAAAAAGCCATTCACGGGCGTTCGTGACACATCCGTAATAAATAGGAACGGGGTGGCCTAAATTTTCATTCACCAGCGATGCTCCGTACAACTGAGCCGCACACTGATCGACACCCGATTCCAGGTTATCCCGTTTTGCTTCGATAATGGCTAGCACCGGCATATTCATGGCGAAACTGCCCGTGTATCGACTAATAAAAAAGTCACATTCTCCTACAAGTCCCTTCGAGCGGTCAGCGGGCAGATTCTCGCCGGAATAAAAGGTAAAGAAGTCGTTGTTGCGATGGACAAGTTCGAGCAAAATCGGACTTACAATTAATTCGGATTTGGCTTTTTCGTTACGCAAAGGCACTTTCATAGCCCGCTCCAACTGGGCTGTGAGCAATGGACCCGGCTCAACTTCGGGTAGTTCAGGGAAGAGTTCGGCAACGATATCGTTGAGGCCAAACTTTTCTTTCAGTTCAAGAAGTGTAAAATCGGAATACGCCATCGTTGAGAAAGATTTGACCAAATTTACTCCATACGACTCGTATTTACACAACTTCCGACGCCAGCAACTCACTCCCCACCCGAAAATACCGCCAGCACCAAACGAGCGAGAACACCCCTACAACTGCCAGCACCCCAATATAGAACGGCTCCAATGGGCTGAACCCGATGAAAGCCGCCACCGTAAGCAGCACCCGGATTGCCTCGGCCCGGAACAGCCACCGCGCCGACGACAAAATGCCCGACCAGTTGATAATCTGATACCACAGCAACACGGCCCCCATCCACCGTTCCGTTACGGACCAGGGCGAGTTTCCCCGAATCACCATCATCATGAGCAGGATGCCCCAAATGGCCCCGACGACGAGGTAAAGTTTGCCGCCCGCAAACATGTCGGTTTGGTAACGAACCTGATTCTGGGGCGTAATTTCGATCATTGCGGGCTTTTCGGGCAGGCCTGCGGGTCGCCAGCCCAGGGGCATAAACCAAATCCGCACCTTGTCGAACCAGTTCGGAGCCGCCACGGCGTCGCGCCACAAAACCCGGTAGTAATGGAAATTGATCGTGATGGGATTCCACGATTTCGGGTGGTTATACATGCCATACACCACCTTTTCGTGTTCCTCGGCAAAGGTGCCAAACAACCGGTCCCAGATAATCAGGAACTCGCCAAAGTTTTTGTCGAGATAGCGAAAGTTCACGCCGTGATGCACGCGGTGGTGCGAGGGCGTTGTGAAAATGGCCTCAATAGGCCGCCAGAGCTTGCCCACAAGTTCGGTATGGTGCAAAAACGCCTGAAACAGATGGACCCCCGTGATGGCGTAAATGGCCGCAGGCGGGAAACCAATGATGGTAAGCGGCCAGAAGAAAAAGAAGCTGAACAGCCGCTGCGTGACGCTTGCCCGCAGGGCCACAAAGAAATTCATTTCCTCGGCCGAGTGATGGGGCGAGTGAGCCGCCCACATGATGTTGATGTGATGGCCCCAGCGATGCACCCAGTAAAAGATAAAATCGACGCCCAAAAACAGTAGAAAGTAGTTCAGGACGTTCATTTCAATAGAGTCGATAAGCCGGTAGTTGTCCCACAGGTAGCCATAAACCACGTAGACCCCGGCCGCCACCAGCACGTTCATGGTCTGATTGCCGAGGGCCGTGCCGAAGTTGGCAATGGCTTCCTGAAACGTAATCAGGCCACGTTTGTAGTAGGCGTTCAAGCCGATTTCGAGCAGCATAAACCCCAGCGCAAAGGGCGTGATGAGGGCATAAATGTTGGTTTCGGCGGGGGCAGCCAGCAGGATGGATGGGAAACTATCGAGAAACAAGTTCATGCAATCGTTATAATTTTTAGCGAATTTAGCCAAAAACCATATGCGCCCCTACATTCTGGCCGAAACCAACTACCGAACCATTCAGGAATACCCCATTGAACTCGCCATTTTGCCGTGGGGAGCCACCGAAGCCCATAACTACCACCTCCCCTACGGAACCGACGTGTACGAGGCCGACCACATTGCCGCCGAAGCCGCCCGACTTGCCTGGGAGCAAGGTGCCCGCGTGATGGTGCTGCCCACGGTGCCGTTTGGCGTGAACACGGGGCAACACGACATCCTGCTCGACCTGAATATTTACCCCAGTACCCAACTGCTCATTCTCAATGACATTGTCGAGGTTCTGAACCGGCAGGGCATCCGTAAGTTGCTCATTTTCAACAGTCACGGGGGCAACGATTTCAAACCCATCATCCGCGAGTTGGGCCTGCGCTACCCCGACATGTTTATCAGCCTGTGTTTCTGGTTCAACGTGCTGAACCGAACCGACTACTTCACCCACAAAGGTGACCACGCCGACGAACTCGAAACAAGTATCATGCAACACCTCCGACCCGACCTCGTGCGGCCTCTTTCGGAAGCGGGCGACGGTGCAACCCGGCCCTGGAAAATCGCGGGGATTAACGAGGGCTGGGCCTGGGCCGAACGCCAATGGTCGAACGTGACTGCCGACACGGGTTCGGGCAACCCCTACGAGTCGACCCCCGAAAAAGGCGAACGCTTTTTCCGCGACATCACCCAGAAAGTCAGCACGTTGCTGGTTGATTTAGCCAAGGCTGATGTAAAGGATTTGTACGATTAATCCGCAATAAACGTGAACTCAGGGTAGCCGTAAAACTCTGATTTCACGTTAACAGTGGCATCGGGGAAGCCCGCCGTAGCGATGTTTTTGTAGCAGGCGTTATAAACCAGAATGCTGCCTTTGGTGAAGGGCATAAACTCGCCCCCGCCGGTTTTGTAGGCATACCCATACTTTTTGTTGGTCCCCGCCGACTGGCTGTTGATGCTGATGACGTACTTCTTGTTGGGCGTTAAAGCCAACGATTCCACCTCGTCCATCGTCAGTTTGTCGGGGGCCGTTTGCTCAATAGACTTTTGGCGTAACACCTGCTTCGTGTCAAAATCCCAGATGATGACCCGGTAGTTGCCGGGTTCGGGCATTTTGCTACCCACCTGCGTGATTTTACCCGCTGCCGACGAGCTGAATACCACACCCAACTCCCAGGGGCCTGACGTGCGAACGCCCGATACTACGGTGGCTTCGGTGCTCATGAAATTGGTCAATGTGTTCTCGGCGGGTTTGGCATCGTCGGCCTTTTTACACCCACTCAGGCTGGCGGCTCCCAGCAGCAACAGTCCGCAAATTGTTTTCGTTGTGTTCATGACTTTGGTCAGATTGAAAGTTCTGAATCCTTAGTCGCGACGGCTACACAAGCGCGAACAAAGTTATGGATGCTTTGATTAAACGGTCTGTTGGCCTTTCCAATCCAGATGATCTGATTAAGTGTCTATCTATCAACGAACGAATAAATGTGACTTAAAAATTAAAAACAGATACAATTCTACGTCCAGTAAAAGCCCCATTCATTATTTTTCGTGCTATTGACATATCACCCCTCCGGGGTTCTATCCCTACATTTGCCAATTGTCAGATCCAAACAAGGTTTCTTAGCAGACATGAACAATCAACCCGCTAAATCCTACTTTATACCTAGCATTCTAGGCGTTTTGCTACTCAGTATGTTGCTCGTCAGTATGCTGCCCCCCGCTCCCCCCAAACACCCTTCTGATTGGGCGAGCGTACCCCTAACCGGGGCTAACCAAATCAACCGTTATGTGCCGTATCTGAAAGGTAAGCGCGTGGGTATGGTCGTGAATCCTACGTCGATTATTGGCAATAAATCGAGTGTGGATAGCCTGAAAAGTCTGGGTATCAACATCGTGCGGGTCTTTGGGCCGGAGCATGGCTTTCGGGGAAATGCCAGCAATGGTGAGAAGGTCAACGACGAGGTCGACGCCAAAACGGGGATTCCTATTGTCTCGCTCTACGGCAAGAACAGGAAACCTTCGCCCGCGCAACTTGCCGACCTCGACGTGGTCGTATTTGATATTCAGGACGTGGGTTGCCGGTTTTACACCTATATCAACACGCTCGATCACGTGATGGAAGCCTGTGCCGAAAACAAGAAAGAGTTGATGATTCTGGACCGCCCCAACCCCAACGGCTACGTGGTCGACGGGCCAATGCTGGAAGACCATTTGCATTCGGGCATTGGCATGCACCGGATTCCGATTACCCACGGCATGACGCTCGGCGAATTTGCCCAAATGATTAACGGTGAAGGCTGGTTGCCGAACAAAATGAAATGCAAACTGCGGATTGTGAAGGTCGGCAACTATAACCACGACATGCCCTACACGCTGCCCGTTTGGCCATCGCCCAACCTGAACAGTCAGGAGGCTATTTTGCTGTATCCGAGCATTTGCCCGTTCGAGGGGACAGTGGTCAGTCAGGGGCGCGGCACCCGAATGCCGTTTGCGGTATTGGGTGCCCCCGCACTCAAGGGGCAATACTCGTTCTCATTCAAGCCGGTCGATATTCCGGGTATGAAGGTGAACCCATTGCACGAAGATCAGGATTGCTACGGCCTCGACCTGCGGCAATACGATGCAGCGAAACTCCGCAAATCGAAGCAGCTTAACCTCGGCTGGCTTCTTGAGATGTATAAAGCTTACCCCGACAAAGCCCGCTTCTTCGACAGCAGTCAACATAAGGAAATTGGTAACTTCGACAAGTTAGCGGGCACTGAAAACCTCCGCAAACAGATGATTGCGGGTATTTCGGAAGCCGAGATTCGTAAGAGTTGGGAACCGGGTTTGTCGAACTACAAGAAAATGCGGAAGAAGTATTTGCTGTATCCGTAGAACATCAGAGGCCGGTTTTTTTGCCCGGCCTCTCTTTATTTCTCTTTTTTAGGAGCCAACTCGACTTCCCGCGCAACTCTGGCTCCAAGCTCTCGACCCCACGCGTAACCCGCTTCCTGCGATTCTTTTGTAATAATCGGCTGCTTAGCCGTTAGGCGTTGCCCGGCAGGTGAGCGGTAAAACGCAATGGCCGCTTCCAGATCATCGCCGGTGTAGTGCTTTTGGTAAATAGGAACGATTTGCCCAATAAGTTTATCCATCTCTTCGGCATCCAGTTTTTTGCGCATGGTATCCCAGAAATCGTCTGGTAGAGCTTTGTAAGCCGGGTTCCTTCTCATCATAGTCATCATTTGATCGAACGAAACCTTCATTGTTTCGGTCACCCGCATAAGGTTTAGGTACTCACGAACCTGTGCTTCGGTAGGTGGTTGGGCGGTGGGCGTTTGTGCATACGCGCTCAAAAACGAGCACAGACAGAGCGCGATAAACAGGTAGTTGCGAGGATGTTTCATGCTTTAAAGATACACAATTGATCCACACAGCTAATTTATTCGTAGCATTAATTTGCATATACTATCGTCTATCTTCATGCGCTACAGTACCTTCATTATCGCAATCCTGTTGCTGTCGAGCCATTGTGTATTGGCCCAGATGCCCGCTCCTACCCTTCGCCACGAGTGGATTTACGAGCAGGCCCCGTTCCCCGAATGTCATGCCTCGACTCTTGCTGAGACGTCTGCCGGACTGGTGGCGGCCTGGTTTGGCGGAACCAGAGAGAAGCACCCCGACGTGGGTATCTGGTTCAGTCACCGGACTGCTGGGGGTTGGACTACTCCTACCGAAGTCGCCACGGGCGTGCAAGCCGATGGCAAGCGGCTCCCCTGCTGGAATCCGGTTTTGTTTCAGATGCCGCAGGGCGATTTGCTCTTGTTCTATAAAGTTGGTCCAAGCCCGTCTACCTGGTGGGGCATGCTGAAACGCTCGTCTGACGGGGGCAAAACGTGGTCTGTTGCCGAACGCCTGCCCGATGGTATTGCGGGGCCGATCAAAAATAAGCCGGTGCTGTTGCCAGCCGAGAAGTCGGGCGGGGCGGCTGTGTTGTTATGCCCCAGCAGTTCGGAAGACAACAATTGGCGCGTGCATTTTGAGCAAACCGCCGACGCGGGCCGAACCTGGCAACGGACACCCGCCATCAACGACGGTGTGCAGGATGGGGCCATTCAACCAAGCGTTTTGTTTCATGCTGGTGGCCGTTTGCAGGCTCTATGCCGGAGTCAGCGAACCGGTTTTGTTGCCGAAACATGGTCGGAGGATATGGGCAAGACGTGGTCGGCCCTGCAAAAAACGAACCTACCCAACCCCAACTCCGGCACCGACGCTGTGACCCTGCGCGATGGGCGGCATGTGCTGGTGTACAACCCCGTATCGCCCCCGCCGGGCAAATGGGGTGGCCCTCGAACACCCCTCGAAGTGGCAATTTCGTCCGACGGCAAAACGTGGGAACGGTTGGCTGTTCTGGAAAACGAACCCGGCGAGTTCTCCTACCCCGCCGTAATTCAAACCGCCGACGGGCTATTGCACATCACCTACACCTGGAAGCGCAAACGCATCCGGCACGCCGTAATCGACTTAGGAAAAAAGTAAGCACTGTTCGCCTGCTCAAAACTCCCAGCGGTAGTTGAGCAGGGGCAGTAAACCAAGTTGATTCTTATGCACGACTCGGCCCTGCACAGCGTCGTAGTAGCTGTAAGCCCGGTTTTTGGCTCCGGTAGCGTTGAGCAAGTCGAGCGAGAGGGTGCGGCTGTAACGGGCGCGGTTTTTCTTCCAGGATACCCGCAGGTCGGTGCGGAAGTAGTTAGGGAGTTTTTCGGAGAAGTCATTCGCGTCATACACCGTCCGGGACACATTGCGTGACCCGGCTTCATTCACCAAACGGTCGCGGAAGCCCCCCAGGTGGCTGATCCGGGCGTTAAAACTCCAAATGCGAGTGTGGGTGTTGCGGGTTGTAATGTACTCTTTACCGCCCGTCAGGTTCAGGGCGTGCCGCCCGTTGAAGCGAGTGTCGAGCCAGTCGCCTGTTTGCATCCGGTATTTGGAGTCGTAGAGGGTGCCAGTTAGCAGGAGGTAATAGTTTTTGGTCAGGAGTTTCTGAAAGGTCAGTTCAATACCCTTGTTCCGGCCAAAACCTTTGTTTTCTAATCCAACAGTTTCTTCAGCAAACTCGCTGATATCCAGCAAATTCAGCACCGAATAGTTGTCATACGCCCTGTTGGGGGCGGTTGCTCCCTGTTGGATAGCCACCGGCACATTGAACAACTGTTGATAGTAAGCCTCGGCCCGCACCGATGCCGATTCGTCGATCTGAAACGTGTAGCCCGCCACCAGATGATGGGCCTTCGTGAACCCCAGATTGAGGTTATCGTTCGGGTTACCGTAGCCGGGCAGGGGGCGCGACAGATACACAATCGGTTGCTGCGTTTGGCTGTGCAGCCCGTAGGCCAACGTGAACGCGTGGCGCGGCAACGGTTGCCACCGCACCGAAACCCGTGGCTCCAGCGAGAGGCTATTTTTGTTCAGCGTGAACAGGTTCCCGTGCAGACCAACGTTCAGTGTGAGTTTTTCGGAGGGCATCCATTGATAATTGACGTAGGGTTGAACGAGCCACGCCCACAAAACACCCTGCTGTACGCTGCCCACCGTGGGCAATTGCGACGGCGACGATAACCCGCACGGCACCGACCCCAGCGAGGTGCCCGCCCGCCACAAACCCGCCGAGCCGTACCAACGCGTGAGGTACAGCCCCAGTTGGAGTCGCCGGTCGTCGCGGGGGCGGTAGGTGAGTTGGTTGTGCAGGGTGGCGCGGGCGTTTGTGTTGCGGTCATACTGAAACAATCGCGCTCCGGCGAGTTGCTCCAACAACAAACCCGGCACCTGATTCCGCACGTTCTGATTGGCCGACCCCACCGCCGACAGTTTCCACTGCCAGTGGTTGTTCAGGGCCTGCGTGTAGGTTAGTCCACCCGCGCCCATCCACGAGTCGAACCGGATGCTGAACCGGTCTTTGTCTTCTTCGCGTAGCGAGTCGGCTTTGGCGGTGAAGTCGTTGCTGCTTTTGCCGAACACCCCAAACAGGGTTAGTTTGCCCCGGCGCGTGGGCAAGGCGAGCTTCACCGAGAGATCGCTAAACCGGATGCTCTCGCCCCCAAACGAAATACCCATCAGGCCGAGCAACCCTGTGAAGGAGTACCGATAATTGACCAGATAGGTGGCTCCCGTTTTGCGGCTTAGTGGCCCCTCGGCGGCCAAATCGAGGCCAATGAGGCCCGCTTGGGCGGTAAATTCGTGCCGTTGGTTGTTGCCCTCGCGGAAGCGCATGTCCATCACGCCCCCCAGCGTATTGCCGTATTCGGGCGTGAACGCCCCCGACAAAAACCGGGTCGACCCCAGCAATTGCGCACTTAGAATGTTCACGCCCCCACCCGATGGCATGGGGCGGTCGCCGATGGTCCCGGCGTTGCTGAGATGATTGGGGTTCACGATTTCGGCCCCTTCGAGCCGCCAAACCAGGCCATTGGGCGAGTTGCCCCGCACCGAAAGGTTGTTGGCCTGATCGTTAGTATTTACTACGCCCGCAAAGGCCGTTGCGAGCCGGGCGGGGTCGAGGTAGGTGGCCGGAAAGCGCAGAGTTTGTTCGGGCGAGATGGTTTGCACACTGCCGAGGCTATTGTCGGGCCGGACGCCCTTTACCACGGTCTCTACGAGGGTTTCGGAGCCGGGCCGAAGCCGCACGTCGACCACCTGCTCCTTGCCCGATTCGAGCAGAATTTCGCTCACCACCAGGCTCTCGTAACCCAGATACTGCACAATCAATTGATACCGCCCGACAGGCACCCGCCCGAAATTAAACGTGCCATTGGGCTGCGACAAAGCCGGGTAAGCCTGCGTAGCGTCTTCGAGTGAGAGGGTGGCACCAGACAGGGGGCGGTCTGTATCGGCATCGAAAACGGTGCCGCGAATACGTTGGGATGAAGCCGGTGCGGCTGAGTTATTTACCTGTGCCAGAGCCGTTAACGGCAATAGGCACACGAATACGAGTGGGTAGAGAAAAGCCATGAAGGTGAGTGGGTTAGTAGACAGAACATATTCCGGTTTCGTTCGTTGATAGTATAGCTAACCGCTACTCCCGGTCAGGCTGTAATATGACCCTGACACACTTCGAAACAAACTTATACCAGAAGCTGACACCGTTTTTTGACGAGCAGCAATTTGCGTTATTGCCCGAAAAAAAACAGTACCGTAAAACTACAGCAACTGGCTTTCAAAACAGTATCCTCTCTCCTGCTTTTTATGGTGCTGAAACACTGCTCGATGTGAACTTCGGGTGCCGCAACGAACAAGTTGAGCAAATTGCCCAACAGTTCCTGAATAACCTCGCCGATTTCCGTATCGACGCCAACACGCTCATTGTGTCGATTGGCAAATTCAGGAATATCCCCTATTTCCGGTACAAAATTGCCACCGATGAGCAGTTCGACGTGGCCTGCGCCGACATTCAGGATTTCTTTGTGGAATCGGGCTTCGCCCTGATGCAACAGGCCAGCACAATGCAGGGTATCGACGCGCTCTTGAACGAACAACCGAATCAGCCTAGTCGGTACGTTTACAACCAGACACACCGCTGCTACAAGGGCCTTATTGCCGCCCGCCTGAGCCACAACGCCCGATTTGATGGCCTTGTTGATTCGTACCGGCATCAATTGACAAAGCTCTCCCAGAACCCTTACGAGCAGATTAATTACGAACGGCTCGTTTCCTATCTACTTCATTATTCGGCGAATTGATGAAATTTAGGGCGGAATTTTTGTACATTCCGAGGTACGAGGAATCTAGTCTAATAACGGTCAATTTGATTACAAGTAAGACTAGATTCCTCGTGCCTCGGAATGACAAAAATAATCCTATTTGAGTCCAAATTAACGAGGGGTTCCCCGTACTTTTGCACCGCTTTTCGGAGCTGCTTCCTCCCGCACTGGTATTCCCTTTTTTATGCATACAACGTTACGATTTTTTCTTTTCGCTTGCCTTTTTGTGCCCGGTTGGGTCAACGCCCAATCACTTCTAGTCTCCCCTACTGACTCGCTTGTTCGAGTCGATGGTTTACACACGGAGGGCATCTGGCAACGCGCCCAATCGGCCACGGGTTTCGTGCTGAATTTCCCCAACGATACGGCCTCAGCCTACAACGATACCGACGTTCGCATCACGTACGACACTGACTATCTGTACATTGCCGTAACCTGCTATGACCGTGACCCACAGAAACGGATCATTGCCTCCTCGCTCCGTCGCGATTGGGAGTGGGACCAAAACGACAACTTCACGGTCTATCTCGATCCCTTCGGCGACCGCACCAACGGTTTTACGTTCAACATTACCCCGCTCGGTGTAGAGCGCGAGGGGCAGATGTTTAATGGTGAACGCGTAGCCCCGGAGTGGGACAACAAGTGGCGGTCGGCAGTAAAGCGTTTCCCCGACCGATGGCAGGCCGAAATGGCGATTCCGTTCAAGAGTATCCGCTACAAGAAAAACACCGGGTTCTTCCTGATGAATTTCGCCCGGCACGACCTCAAAAACAACCAACGGGCCGCCTGGCGACGGGTGCCGATTGCCTACCGAATTTCGGCCCTGGCCTTTGCCGATACGGTTCGGTTTACACGTCCACTCCCCAATCCCGGCCCCAATCTGTCCATTATTCCGTATATCGCCGGTAACGGTGCCCGCAACTTCCTGGAGGGCAACGGCAAACCCGATTATGGTTCGTCTATCGGGGGCGATATCAAGGTGGCCGTGACGCCCTCGCTCAACCTCGACGTGACGGTAAACCCCGATTTTTCGCAGGTAGAGGTCGATCAGCAGGTGACGAACCTGAACAGGTTCGAGATTTTCTTCCCCGAACGGCGGCAGTTTTTTCTCGAAAACAACGACCTGTTTGCCAACCTCGGCTTCTTACAATCGAGGCCGTTTTTCTCGCGCCGAATCGGTCTGGGGCGCGACACCACAACGGGTCAGGTGGTGCAGAATCCTATTTCGGTGGGGGCGCGGCTGAGTGGCAAAATCGACAAAAACTGGCGCATTGGTGTGTTGAGTACCCTCACGGGTCGGCAACGGGCGCGGGGTATCGAGCGGGAGTTTTACAACGTCGCCATCGTACAGCGGCAGGTATTCACGCGCTCCAACGTGGTCGGTTTCCTGGTTGATCGGCAGAGTTCGGTCAACAGCGTCAACGGCCCCTATACCCGCGTGGCCGGGGGCGAGTTCAACCTCCTCACGGCTGATAACCGCTGGTCGGGCAAGGTGTGGGCGCACAAGGCGTTTCGGCCCGACATAGAGGGTAAATTTACCGAGAGCGCGGCCCACGGCACGTTGCTCACCTACACAAGCCGTAACCTCACTGCCGAGTGGGCACACGAGTATATTGGGCGTGACTACCGGATCAACGACGTGGGGTTTGTGGCCCGGCGCGGGCAGTGGGGTTTCTTCCCGAACGTATCGTACACAGCCTATCCCGAAAACAGCCGCAAGATCGTGAGCCACGGACCCGGTTTTGAGGGGGTCATCTATTCTGGACTCAACGGGAAGCTCCTCGACCGTGAGCTGAATTTTTTTTATGATGTAGTCTTCAAAAATACGGCTGAACTATCGGCAGGCTACTACAATTACTTCACCTATCTGTTTTCGCCCTTTGACCCGACCAACTCAGAAGGCGTCGAATTACCTCAAAACAGCAGCTATCGGGCAAGGGGCGGGTTTTGGTCATTTTCGTCCGACAGCCGAAAGCTGTTTCAGATTCAGGCGGAGGGTTGGATGGGTGAGTATTTCAACGGAACCAACGTGAATGTGGCCCCGAGCATCAGTTATCGGTTTCAGCCCTACGGCTCCATTAGCGTGGTGGCCGAACACAACGACATCCGGTTGCCGCGCCCCTACAACTCAGCGAGTTTCTGGCTTATTGGTCCCCGACTGGAGCTGTCGTTCACACGGAGTTTGTTTCTGACTACGGTGGTGCAATACAACGAACAAGCCCGAAACGTGAACCTGAACGCCCGTTTCCAATGGCGATTCAAACCCGTTTCGGACTTCTTCGTGGTGTATCAGGAAAACTATCTGCCCACCGACCTGCGCATCAAAAACCGCTTTCTGGTACTGAAGGCCACGTATTGGCTGAATGTGTAGTCACGGATCATCAACCAACAGGCCAACCGACATCAGTCAGCAACGAGGCATTGCGAAGAGGCTGCTGAGCGAAGAGGGCAAAGTCGGGAGCCGAGAATACACCCTGAAACCGGCCCGATAGCGAGGGGCCGTGCAGGTCGCTACCTACAAAGTCGATGCTTTTTTGTTCGAGCATCAGGCGGGCCTGTTTCTTCACACGTTCGCCGTACAAACCCGTAACAGACAACCAGTTGAGTTGAAACAGACAACCCATCTCGCGCAGGCGGGGCAACATATCGCGGTGTTTGTGAAAATACGCGTACCGTTCGGGGTGGGCCAAAACGGGGGTGTAGCCTTTGGTTTGTAACCGGAAAATAACCGTTTCCAGACCCAGCGAATTAGCCTCAAAACCCGTCTCGAACAACACATATCGCTCAGCCCCGAAGCTAAGCAGGTCGTTGTTGGCGATCAGGTCGGGAAAGAAATCATCGAGCATGTATTCGGCGGCCACTTCGACGGTGAGCGGCAGGTTGTGCTCAATCACAAGGTTTTGTAGTCGATCCTGCCCCTTTAGCAGCGTTTCGGTGGTGTTAGGGTAATAGTCGCGGCTGACATGGGGCGTGGTAATCACTTTCTGAATACCCCAACCCTGCAACTGCTCCAAACACAGCAAAGCCTGTTCGGGGGTTTGCACGCCATCGTCGATGCCCGGCAGCAGGTGTGAGTGCATGTCGACCTGCCAAAAGCAAGGTGGCCCCGACGGTTGCTCATCGCCGGACGAGTCGTTCGTTCTAAACTGATCTTTTATCTGTTGCCAAAAACTCATTCGCCGGAGGCAGGGAGATACCCCCCGCCCAATTCTTTACGTAGAAGCTGTTTTAGAACAACGACACCTACCGGGGCGTTGTTCCCACTTTTAAAAATCCTGTATGTCGACCCGAACCTTTGCCGATGCCAACGAAGTAGCGCAACACGCAGCACGGCACATTGCCGATCTGCTGACGCAAAAGCCCGATGCCACCCTTTGCCTGGCCTCCGGCGAAACGCCCATCCCGACGTTCCGCGCCCTGGTCGAACTCGCTCAAACCGGCCACGCCAACCTGAACGAATGCACGTTTGTGGGTCTCGACGAGTGGGTGGGCTTCGGCCCAACCGACGAGGGTAGCTGTGGCTACTACCTCTACCGCGACCTCTTCGACCCGCTCCGGCTCCGGCCCGAACAGATTCGTTATTTTGACGCCAAAGCAAGCGATTTAGATAGGGAATGTCGTAAAATTGATCAGTTTTTAACCGAACGCGGAGGTCTCGACCTGTTGTTGGTGGGCATCGGCATGAACGGTCATATTGCTCTGAATGAGCCGGGTACGCCCTTCACGAACCGTTGCCACGTGGTTGAACTGGCCGAAATGACCAAAACGGTGGGCCAAAAGTATTTTACTCAACCCACCGAACTGAGCCACGGTATTACACTTGGCCTGCAACACCTGACCGAAGCCCGCGAGGTGATTTTGATGGCAACCGGCGAGCGAAAGCGGGACGTCATTCAACAGGCTGTTGAAGGTCCCGTTACCGAGGCATTTCCGGCCAGCATTATTCAGCAACACCCAAACGCCCATGTCTGGGTCGATTTTGCGGTTTAACCGTGCCTGGGGGACGTTAGTTTGTAAAGCTAGCCCTGTAGGGGCGTTATGTCAATAGAATTAGTTGCTTGTTCTCTGAGACAAAGCCCCATCGGGGCGGTATGTAAAGACGGCATCCCACAAACATATCGCCCCGATGGGGCTTTGCTTACCGCCAGATTGTTCATTTTCTATTAACATGCCGCCCCGCTGGGGCTACTGCTATTACGAGTTTGTTAAATAACGTGCCAACAGGAACCATGAAGGGGGCTATCGGCCCTACTTTTACCCTAAACCTTGACGCTTCGCATAATGAACCGCTATTTCTTGTTTCTGCTCGCTCTGTTGCCCTGCGCCGGTTTGCAGGCCCAAACCCAGGTTAAACTCCCCAACGGCTGGAGCATCTCCCCAACGGGCCGTTCATTACCCCTGGGCGATTTTCCGCTCAACATGGCCGTTTCGACCCGAAAAGGAGGTGGCCCTACCCTACTCGCCGTAACCAACAATGGCCAAAGCAAGCAAACGATTCAACTCTTCGACGCCACCGCCGAACGGCTACTCGACGAAATTCCGATTGCCAAATCGTGGGTGGGGTTGCGGTTTAGCCCCGACCGTGGCGACGGACCGGGCCAGAAACTTTTTGCATCGGGCGGTAACGACAACCGGGTGATGGTCTACAGCGTGGCCAACAACAAGCTTGTCGCGACCGATTCGATTGTGTTGGGCAAAGCATGGCCCAACCGGATGTCGGTGGCGGGTATCGAACTGAGTGCCGACGGCAACACGCTCTACGCCGTTACGAAAGACGACAGCGCGTTGTATGTAGCCAATGTGCAAACGGGCCGGGTTACGCAGCGTATCCAACTCCCCCATGAAGCCTACACCTGCCTGCGGCATCCGGTCACGAACCAGCTTTATATCTCGCTCTGGGGTGGCTCGGCGGTGTTGGTGTACGACCCACAGCAAGGGAAAATTACGGAGCGGATTACAGTGGGTGAACACCCCAACGACCTGATCTTCGGGGGCAAAAACAACCGGTATCTGTTCGTAGCTAACGCCAACGACAACTCGGTGTCCATCGTGGACCTAAGCACGCGCAAGGTGGTCGAGACGCTCAACACGGCCCTCTATCCCGATGCGCCCATCGGCAGCACACCCAATGGCCTGGCCCTTTCATCGGATCAAAAATCACTGCTCGTAGCCAACGCCGACAACAACTGCCTGGCCGTTTTCGACGTGGCCAAACCCGGTCGTAGCCGCTCGCTGGGGTTCATCCCGACGGGCTGGTACCCGACCGCCGTGAAAGTGATTGGCAAGAAAGTGTTTGTGAGTAATGGCAAGGGCATGACCTCATTGCCCAACCCGAAAGGCCCCAACCCGTTCAAAGGTCGCGACAATCCGGGGCAGTACATCGGCAGTATGTTTACAGGCACGATGTCGGTGTTCGAGATGCCTGCCGAGAAGCAACTGGCAGGGTTAACTCGTCAGGTCTATGCCAACACGCCCTACAGCAAAGAGCGCGAGAAACTGGCCGAGGGGGAAGCCAATTCGCCTATCCCACGCTCGGTTGATCAGAAAAGCCCTATCAAATACGTGTTCTACATCATCAAGGAAAACCGCACGTACGATCAGGTTTTTGGCGATATGAAAGGCGGCAACGGTGATTCGTCGCTGTGTTTGTTTCCCGAAAAAATCACCCCCAACCAGCACGCGCTGGCCCGCGAATTTGGCCTGATCGACAATTTCTACGTCGATGCCGAGGTGAGTGCCGACGGGCATAACTGGTCCACAGCGGCCTACGCGCCCGATTTTGTCGAGAAAACCTGGCCTACGAGCTACGGGGGGCGCGGTGGCACGTACGATTATGAAGGTAGCCGCCCCGTGGCTTACCCCAAAAAAGGGTTTATCTGGGATCATGCCAAACGGGCGGGCGTCAGCTACCGGGGCTACGGCGAGTTTGCGGCCTACGCCCGGCGCAAAGGCTCGGCTCTCGACGGACGGTTTTGCTTCAAATACCCCGATTACGACCTGAAAATTAAGGATGTCGACCGGGTGGAGATCTGGAAAGCTGATCTGGATTCACTCATAAAGGCCAACGCCGTGCCCCGCCTGAACACGCTCCGGCTCGGCAACGACCACACCGCCGGGGCACGCATTGGGCAATTAACCCCACTGGCGATGGTGGCCGACAACGATTTGGCCGTGGGCCGGTTTGTGGAACACCTCTCCAACAGCCCGATCTGGAACGAATCGGCAGTGTTTATCCTGGAAGACGACGCCCAAAACGGGGCCGACCATGTGGATGCCCACCGTTCGCCCGCGCTCGTGATTAGCCCCTACGCCAAACGCCAACACGTTGAACACACGATGTACTCCACGTCGGGCATGTTACGCACAATGGAGTTGATTTTGGGGATGCCGCCCATGAGTCAGTACGACGCGGCTGCCCGGCCCATGTTTGCCTTGTTTACAAACACGCCGAACACGAAACCGTACAAACACATCCCGGCCAACATCGACCTCGACGCCAAAAACACGGCCATGAACGAACCCGCCCGACGCTCCGAAAAGTTTGACCTACGCCACGCCGACACCCTCGACGATGCCGAGTTTAACGCGGTGATCTGGATGGCTATTCGGGGCGAAAACAGCCCTGTTCCGGCCCCGCGCCGGGGTGCCTGGCTGCGCATTATGGAAGCCGACGACGACGACGATTAACCGTTTACGAACCGATTAGCATTAATACATCAACAGTGTTTTATATTGGAAGCGGTTAACCAACAGGTTAGCCGCTTCTTCTTTTTTAGCACCAATCAACCATGATAAAAGACGCGTTCACACGGGAGATTTCTATTATCGACACGCTACACAAAGGCGACAAGGGGATGTCTGTAAAGCACGTTCAGGAATGGCTCTGTTTGAGCGCGTTGTTGTTTCCGGCAGCTTCGGTGGTAGTTTTTATCGACGGTCAGTTTGGCCCCGCGACCGAGCGAGCCGTGAAAAATTTGCAACGAGCCATGAACCTACCCCTCACCGGCGAGGTAACGCCCACGTTTTTTGAGCAACTCACCCAACCCATGCGCCTGGCTTTTGGGCCGGTTCAGGCGGGGGGCAACATTCGCGATCAGATTGTTACGATAGCCAGGCGGCATTTGACCCAGCGGGCGTCGGAGTTGCAAACGGGCGCAGGGCAAAACCTCGGCCCCTGGGTCCGGGCCTACTGCGACGGACACGAAGGTTCGCTCTTTTTGTGGTGCATGGGTTTTGCACAAACCATTCTGGATCAGGTCGCTACGGCCAACAAACGTAGATTCACAAACATTATGCCCCGGTCGCTTAGTTGCGACGTGGTGGCCACAACGGGTCGACTAAATGGGCGGTTCATCAGCAACAGCGAGATCCGGCAAGACCCACAGTTGGCCCGCCCCGGCGATTTATTCCTGATTCGCCGACCCACCAAAACGCTCGACTGGTTTCATACCGGAATCATTACGTCGGTCGATCAGGAAGTGTTCGAGACCATCGAGGGCAACACCAACGAGCAGTCGTCCAACAACGGGACGTCGGTTTTCGCCCGTGTCCGCAACTTCCGCAAGGCCATCATCGACGTGTACCAAACAGAAGGGTTGTAGTGGATTGGCAGGTGGTTTTTTCTTCGTAAGTTCGGCCATAAACTACCCCCTCATGCGCCGACTTACGTTTGCCCTCATTTTCCATTGCACGTTCTTCCTCATTCTCCCGAGCAAAGCCCAGCCTCAAAAAGTCCGTGCGGCAAGCCCAGTCGAGATTATAAAAGATCGTTGGGGCGTGAACCATATTTATGCCCAGAATGAGCACGATTTGTTCTATGCACAGGGGTACTGTGCGGCTCAGGACCGGCTGTTTCAACTGGAACTATGGCGTCGGCAGGCGACCGGGACCGTGGCCGAGTTGCTGGGGTCTCAGGAGCTGAAGCGCGATCAGGGGGCACGGTTGTTCCGGTTCCGGGCTGCCAACCGGGCCGCGCTCGATGCCGAACTAAACCACTACCACCCCCACGGAGCCGCCATAATCCGGGCCTTTGTCGAGGGCATCAACGCCTACATCACCGAGATCAAAAAAACGCCCGAAAAGCTGCCCTTCGAGTTCAAAACCCTCAACACCGAACCGGGTTTATGGACGCCGGAAATCGTCATCAGTCGCCATCAGGGCCTGTTGAGCAATGTGCGCGACGAGCTAAACTTCGGGCGGCTCGTGTACCTGATCGGGGCCGACCGGCTGCGGGCGTTGCAGTGGTTTCATCCACGGTCCGACGCTTCGGGTAAAGACCCGATTACCGAACCCGATTTGATCCTGCGCGTTCCGGGTGAGCAACTCATGCAGCCGATCCTAGAGATTTATGATGCGTTTCGGTTGCCGTTGAAATTTACCTCACCCCCCTCCCCCCTCTCCTTCGTAAGGAGAGGGGGTGTCTTACCAGTTGATTTACTCTCAGGAATAGCTGACTATACAGAGGACAGGATGTCTTTGTCGTCGCCCCCTCTCCTTCGCAAGGAGAGGGGGCCGGGGGGTGAGGTCGAAGACTGGTTCGATACCGAAAAAACGATGGTCGGCTCCAACAACTGGGTGGTCGACGGGCGGCATTCGGTGAGTGGCTACCCCATGCTGGCTAACGACCCCCACCGCGCCCAGTCGGCCCCATCGTTGCGGTATTGGGTACACTTACACGCGCCAAACTGGAACGTGGTGGGGGCGGGCGAGCCTACGTTGCCGGGGGTGTCGGTGGGGCACAACGAGCACGGGGCCTGGGGCCTGACCATTTTTGAGACCGATAACGAGGATTTGTACGTCTACGAAACGAACCCCAAAAACCGCAACCAGTACAAGTACGGAAGCCGCTGGGAGACCATGCGCGTCGTGAAAGAAACCATTCCGGTGCGCGGGGCCGAGCCAATAACGGTCGAGTTGAAGTATACGCGGCATGGCCCCGTCACGTTTGAAGACACCAAAAACAACCGGGCCTACGCCGTGCGGGCGGGCTGGCTCGAACGGGGGTGTTCGCCTTACCTGGCTAGTTTGCGCATGAATCAGGCCCGCTCGTGGGCCGAGTTCCGGCAGGCCTGCTCGTTTAGCCGGATTCCCGGCGAAAACATGATTTGGGCTGGTCGGCCACTGCCGGACAAGAAAGGCAACATCGGCTGGCAGGCCGTAGGGATTTCGCCCATTCGGAAGGGCTGGACGGGGTTGGTGCCCGTGCCGGGCGATGGGCGGTTCGAGTGGGGCGGTTACCTACCCATCGACAAACTCCCCCACAAAGTAAACCCACCCGAAGGCTACGTCGTAACGGCCAACAACAACCTCACGCCTACCGATTTTCCCAACCGTAACGCCATCGGCTGGGTATGGGCGGGGCCGTCGCGGGCGCACCGGATTGAGGAAGTGCTGACCAACGGCCAACGCAAAACCCTGAGCGACTTTGCCCGCTTGCAGGCCGACCATCTGGCCATTCCGGCCCGCACGCTCGTGCCCCTGCTAAACCCGCTCGTGGCCGAAGACCTTGAGGCTGAGCAGGCCGCCAGTCTGCTGCGTAAATGGAATTTTGAATTGAACCCGGAGTCGGTGGCCGCAACGATTTATGTGGCCTGGGAAACCCAATTACGGCAGGCTCTCTACGGCGCGATGGTGCCCGAACCGGCGCGGCCCTACCTGCGGTCGCTGCCGACCAAGCGCGTGTTGGACTGGCTCACCTCGCCCGTGATCCTGGTGCCGACCGGGAGCACCCAATCGGCCCGGATCATGGATCGCGATAGTCTGCTACTCACTTGCCTCACCCGCGCCGTGGCCGACATAAAAAAACGCCTGGGCGACAACCCCGACGAGTGGCAATACGGTCAGCGGGCCAACAAGCACATCACACTCACGCACCCGCTGAGTGCGCTTGTGAGCGAAGAACAGCGTAAGCGCATCAACCTCGGCCCCATCCCACGCGGGGGCTACGCCGAAACTGTAAATAACACGGGAAACAGTTTGAATCAGGAACACGGAGCGTCGTTCCGCATATTGGTTGACACCGAAGATTGGGATCGAACGCTGGGCATCAACAGCCCTGGTCAATCGGGTAATCCCGACAGCCCACACTACAGCGATCTATTTGAACTTTGGGGTCGCAACGGGTATTTCCCGGTCTATTTCAGCAAGGAGAAGGTGAAGGCCGTAGCTGAAAGTACGATGATGCTACAACCGAAATGAGTGTATTAGAGATGACATCTCTCTAAACGAGATGTCATCTCTTACTGGCTACTCGATAATATAAGGGGCCAACTCAGTCATCATCGACCGCATGTTGATTTTCATGTCGTTCACAACACCGTTTTCGAGGTCATATACCCAACCGTGAATTTTCGGGTAATCTCCCTTGGCACGAGCACGTTGTACAAATGAAAGTTTCATGATATTCAGGCATTGCTCCCACACATTCAGTTCCACCAATCGGTTTTGGCGGGCTTTTTTGTCGAGGATGGCGTCAAGCTCTACCCGATACAGGCGGTACACGTCTTCGATGTTGCGGAGCCAGATATTTAGTTTACCCAGGTCGTGGTGCTCCATCGAAGCCGCTACTCCTCCGCAGCCGTAATGCCCGCACACAATAATATGCTTCACTTTGAGGTGTTCAACGGCATACTGAACCACCGACAGTGAGTTCATATCGTTGTTGGGAATCAGGTTGGCGATGTTGCGATGCACAAATACCTGACCGGGCGATACGCCCATAAAATCTTCGGGTTGCACGCGACTGTCGGCGCATCCGATATACAAAAACTCGGGCGACTGTCCCATCGCCATGTTTTTAAAGTATTCGGGGTCTCTTTCCTTCGACTCCGCTACCCATTGCCGGTTATTTTCAAATACCTGTTCGTACAGTTCCATTGGTTATTAGATCATGGGGTTTCGTTCGTAAACCTAACTCATAATTGTAAAGTTGGTTCGTATATCGGTACAAATAAATGAACAAGCCCAATCTAATCAAACCCAATCAAGTATCCGTTACGGTTGCGAGATTCCGTTCTTGATCGACCGGATGCGTTCGTTGAAAACCAGCTCCTCAAATTTCACGTTTGGTTCGCAGATCACCCCCAGAAAATCCATTACGGCGGGATCGTGCGGAATGCGCTTGCCAGTGGCAACGCTGATGTATTTAGACGTAACCCACAACACATTTTTGAGTTGCCGCCCGGCATCGTCGGTCATGAAATATTCGGTCACGGTGGTGTCTTCGGTGAAATGAATAAGTCGCGACCGAATGCGTATCCACTCGCTCACAAGGGCGGGCCTGACATAGGCTATCTGGTGTTGATAAACCACCCAACTCGTACCTAACTCCCTGAACAACTGACCGGGGCTAAACCCGTACAGCTTGGCGACCTGATCTTCGCGGGCGTTGAAATAATAGTCGAAATACTTGGCGTTGTTGAGGTGTTGCAGGGGGTCGCAATCCTGAAACCGGATAATCACGCGTGACTCGGTTTCGGTCGGGTAGCTGATTTGGGGTTCGCGTTTGAACATGACACGGTCGTTATTTTTGCAAGATTAAGCCCTCTTTGGGGTTGGTTGATACATTTTTAGGTCGGATATTTGCGTTAATGCAATAAAATCAATTAAAAACCCTACGTAATTTACCCCTATGAGCACTCTTGCACGCATTGCTTTTCTTTTTGTTTTATTGGGCACCTTCGCATCATTTCGGCCCGCCCTTCGCCCTGCCGATAATCCCGACGCCGTGGTAGGCACCTGGCTCAATGGCACTAAACGGGGCCACGTCCAAATCTACAAACAAGGCGACAAATATTTTGGTAAGCTGATCTGGATGAAAGAACCAACCGATCCGGCCACAAATAAACCCAAACTCGACACCAAAAACCCTGATGCCAAGCTACAGTCGCGCTCATTAATGAACCTCAACATCATGACCAATTTTGAGTTCGACGGGGGCAATGTGTGGGACGAGGGCAAGATTTACAACCCCGAAGACGGCAAGACCTATAGCTGCAAAATGACCCTCAAAGACGCCAGCACGCTTGACGTACGCGGCTATGTGGGAATTTCGCTCATCGGCAAAACACAAACGTGGACACGCATCAAGTAATTATTATTGGCGCAGGTCCGGCGGGGCTGGCTATGGCGGGACAATTGGCCCACCGGGGCCAGCCCGCCACTGTTTTGGAGGCTAGCGAGTATGTGGGCTTCGCCTGGCGCAACCACTACGACCGGCTGCATCTGCACACCGTAAAGGAGCATTCGGCCCTGCCGCATTTGCCCTACCCTGCCCATTATCCCACCTACGTGTCGCGGTTGCAACTGGTTGAATACATGGAGCAGTATGCTAAACAGTTTGGCATAAAGCCCCACTTTAACCAACCCGCACGGCACATTAGCCGGGGAACCGATGGCCTTTGGTACGTTCAAACGCCCACCGAAACGTTCCGGGCCGAAAAGCTGGTGGTCGCCACGGGCTATAATCGCGTTCCGAATCAACCCGACCTGCCCGGCCTGCGCGATTTCCGGGGAATTCTGTGGCATAGCTACGAATACCGCAACGGGGCCGCCTTCCGCGACGAAAACGTGCTGGTGGTGGGCATGGGCAACACCGGGTCCGAACTCGCCCTCGATTTGCTCGAACACGGTGCCCGACCCACGATCTCGGTGCGGGGGCCGGTGAGCATTGTCAAACGCGACGCGTTTGGCAGGCCTACGCAGCCGACGGCTATTTTGCTGAACAAGTTCCCCAACTGGTTCTACGACTTTGTGGCGGGCACCATGCAGAAACTGACTGTGGGCGACCTCTCGGCCTACGGACTTGGCAAACCGACTGTTGCGCCCTCGCGATTGATTCGGGACTTTGGCCGGATTCCGGTTATCGACCTCGGCACACTCGACCAAATTAAGGCGGGGACTATTGCCGTAGCACCGGGCATCAGCCGCATCAACGCCAAAACCGTCCTGTTTACCGACGGCTCCGAACGCCCGTTCGATGCCATCGTGCTGGCCACCGGCTACCGCCCCGGCTTGCAACCGATGATGGGCGACACCCTGGCGGGTAAAATTCTGAACGAACGGGGCTACCCCAAATCGCTTTGGTTCGACAAACCCGACCTAAGCGGGATCTATTTTCTTGGCTTTGCTACACCACTTACAGGAATTATTCGTAGCTTGAATCTTGATTCAGAGAAGATTGCGGCTCACCTGAGTCGACCAACTCGTTAAACCATCACTTCACCATGAACAACACACTACTTCGCCACACTACTTTGCTCACGGGCCTTGCTGCCAGCCTGCTTTTCACGGCCTGCAAACGCGACCCGGAGGTCCAGCCGGTTGCGGTCGTTTCGCCACCCACGTTTAAGGCTACTTCCGGCCCCGTAACGGATGGGGAGGTGAACAACTGGATTCTGGAGAACATGAAGTATTACTACCTCTGGAACGACAAGCTCCCGCAAAACCCGAACACCAACCTGACTCCCGACCAGTTTTTCCTGTCGCTGCTCTACGACCGTAACAACACGACCAACACCAACCGCGACCGCTTTTCGTGGCTCCAACAGAGTGCCGACGAATTGAAGGCGTCGCTGAGTGGCGTGACCAAAACAACGGGTATGGAGTTCCGGCTTTACTTCCGCGACGCAAGTCAGTCGAGCGTGGTGGGGGCGGTGATTTATGTGTTGCCGGGGTCGCCTGCTTCGTTTGCGGGTGTGAAACGGGGCGACGTATTCACCCGCGTGAACGGCGAAACCCTCACCAATGGCAACTATGCCTCGCTGCTCTACAACAATGCCGAGAACTTCAACTTCACGTTCGCAAAGGCTAGTGGCTCCACGTATACGGAAGACAAGGCCCCAAAGAGCATTCAGGCCATCTTGTTTCAGTCCGATCCGGTTCTGCTCGACACAACCTATTCTGTTGGCGGGCGCACCGTCGGCTATGTCATGTACAATCAGTTTGTGCCCGGCCCCAACGGTAGCACCACCAAGACGTACGATCTGAAACTAGACAATATTTTCGCCAAGTTCAAAACCAAAGGCGTCAACGAACTCATCCTCGACCTGCGCTACAACCGGGGTGGCTACGTGAGTTCGTCGACCAACCTCGCCAGCCTGATCGGAAAAAACGTAACAGGCAAGGTGTTTTACGCACAGGAGTGGAACAGCAATGTAATGCCCTACTACGACAAGCAGTACGGTGTGGGTTGGAATAAACAGAATTTTGTCGACAAATCGCAGAACATCGGGGCTAATTTGAGCCGGGTTATTGTGCTCACGACCAGCAGCACGGCCTCAGCTAGTGAACTGGTAATCAACGGCTTGAAACCCTTTATGAACGTGATTACGGTGGGCACGACCACGACCGGCAAAAACGTGGGGTCGATCACCATTTCGGACCCTAACAACCGGATTAAGTGGGGCATTCAGCCGCTCACGTTCCGGTCGGTTAATGCCGATGGCACCGCCGATTACGGGACTGGATTTATACCCAAAGTGGAAGTTCGCGAGGGCACCACTGACCTGAAACCGCTTGGTTCCACTGCCGACCCGCTCATTTCCGAAGCCATTTTCCAACTGACAGGCACGCGAATGGCGCGTCAGGCAACAGTCCCTTTGGTTAGCTCCGATTTGCCCCTATCATCATCGATTGACCGGCAGGCAGGGGGCGGAAACATGTTTGCGGAGCCGATTCGGTAAAAATCGCTCGTACCTTTGCGGGATGAACTTCATTGACACCCACGCACACATCTACGACAAACAGTTTGGTGCTGAACGCTATCCCGGCGGCCCTGCCGGGATGCTCCAAACTGCCCTTTCTCAGCAGGTGACACAGGTTTGGATGCCCAACTGCGACGCCGAAACCATTCCGGGCATGATGGCGTTGGCCGCGCAGTTTCCCGGTCAGTGCCTGCCCATGATGGGCCTGCACCCCACCTACGTAAACGAGACGATGGAGGCCGAACTCGCCACCGTCGAAGCGCATCTGAACGCGCACGAGTTTATGGCGGTGGGCGAAATTGGGCTGGATTTTTACTGGGACATGACCCACGCAGACCGGCAGTTCGAGGCTTTCCAAACCCAACTCACCTGGGCCGCCCAACGCGGGTTGTTCGTATCGATGCACACGCGGTCGGGCCACAACCGGAACGCCTTTACCGAAGCCGCTGATCTGATTGAGAAGTTAGCCCTGCCGGGCCTCAGAGGCATTTTTCACTGTTTTGTGGGTACGCTTGAGGAGGCCCAACGCGCCATTGACCTCGGATTTTTGCTGGGCATTGGCGGTGTGGCTACGTTCAAAAACGGCGGTCTCGACAAGATACTGCCCCACATCGACCTCAAACATATTGTTCTGGAGACCGATAGCCCATACCTTGCGCCCATCCCCCACCGGGGCAAACGCAACGAACCCGCCTACATCCCCCTCGTAGCCGCACGCATAGCCGAACTCATGAACGTGAGCGTCATCGACGTAGCCCGCCAAACTACGGCCAACGCCCAAAACCTGCTATGATTCGCATTAATCCGGCTTTGCCGCACAAGCCCCGCGTGTCGGTGTTGGTGATCTATACGGGCGGAACGCTCGGCATGGTTTATGACCGCCCTTCGGGGCAACTGGTGCCCTTCAATTTTGAGCAGGTACTCGACCGCGTTCCCGAAATCCACCGGCTCGATTTTGAGATTGATCTCATCACCTTGCCCGATATTATCGACTCGTCGAACATGAACCCGACGGTGTGGACCGAGTTGGCGCGGCTCATTCAGCAGCATTATACGACTTACGACAGTTTTGTGATTCTGCACGGCACCGACACGATGGCCTACACGGCCTCGGCGTTGAGTTTCATGCTGTGTAATCTGCACAAGCCGGTGATTCTGACAGGGGCGCAGTTACCCATCGGCGTGGCCCGCACCGATGCTCGTGAAAACTTCATTACGGCTCTCGAAATCGCGGCTGCGGTCGATACCGATGGTTTGCCAATGGTGCCCGAAGTGTGCGTGTATTTCAACTCGGCCCTGCTGCGAGGCAACCGTTCTACCAAGCAGGAAAGCGTTCATTTCAACGCGTTTCACTCCGAAAACTACCCCCATCTGGCCCTCGCGGGCGTCCGAATCGAGTACAACCGCCCCTTTATCCGTGCCTACGAACCCGACCGCGACCTGAGCGTACACACCACCCTCGACCCGAACGTGGCCATTCTGAAACTGTTTCCGGGCATTACAGAGCCGGTCGTGCGGGCCATTCTCGACATGCCGGGTCTGCACGGGGTCGTTCTCGAAACCTTTGGCGCGGGTAACGCGCCCACAGCCTCGTGGTTTCTGGATGCTCTGAAACGGGCGAACGACCGGGGCGTGGTGTTGTTCAATGTGTCGCAGTGCGAGGGTGGACGCGTCACGCAGGGCCAATACCAGACCAGCACCCGCATGAACGAAATTGGCGTGGTAAGCGGAGCCGACATCACCACCGAAGCGGCCATCACCAAGCTCATGTTTCTGCTCGCTCAGGAACCCGACCCCGCACGCCTGCGCCAACGACTCGCCGAGCCAATTTGCGGAGAAATGAGCCTTTAGCCCCTCCCCTTAGTTCAGGGGAGGGCGGTCCGACGAGTCGGTTGGGGAGGGGTGCTTCAATACGTCGCCCTGCCCCCCGACAAATCGAAGATAGCCCCAGTCGAGAAACTGGCCTCCCGCGAGACAATCCAGGTGGCAATGGCGGCTGCTTCGTCGACGGTGCCGAGCCGCTTCATCGGAATTTTGGCGAGCATGTAGGCGAGTTGTTCGGGGGCGGTGTTCTCGTTCATAGGCGTTCGGATTACGGCGGGGGCCAACCCGTTGATCGTGATGCCTGTTTCGGCGTATTCTTTGGCGATACCCTTCACCAGGCCAATCACGCCCGCTTTGGTAGCCGAGTAGCCCGCCATACCGGGGTTGCCCTCTTTACCCGCAATCGACGCCAAATGCAGAATACGCCCGTAGTTGCGGGGTTCCATCACGGCGATGGCCCACTGGGTTGTCAGGAATGCGCCCCGTAGGTTAATACTGTAAATTCGGTCAAAATCGGCCACGCCATAATCGGTGATGCGGGTGCTGGTGGGACCAACGATCCCCGCCGAATTCACCAGTATATCGAGTTGTCCGGCCTGTTCGGCTACAGTTTTAATGGCCCGTTCAACGGCCTGCTCATCGGCCACATCGACTACGTGTCCGTGAACGGCAACCCCTTGATTGGTTAGTTCGGCTACGGTGCTGTTTAGTTTAGGGCCGTTGATATCGAACAGGGCAACGGTGGCCCCTTCGGCAGCAAGGCGGGTGGCGATGGCCTTGCCGATGCCCTCGGCCCCACCCGTAACGATGGCCGTTTGGTCAGTAAATCGGTCAGTAAAGACGGTCATGGCGTTTGTTTTCACGAAAAGCCCCAGAGGGGGGTAAATCTCCCGGTCATTCCGGCTTTTCCGGGCAACGATCAACCGAACGGATTTCTGATTTACAATGCACATCCTCCCTTCTCGTTTTGTCCTGCTAGGTATTGGCCTACTGACGTTGTGGAGCTTCAAGACCAACCTCCCCCACAACAACGACCTCTCGCCTGCCCTTTCGCCCGTCGAAGAATTAGCCACGTTCCAGGTGGAACCGGGACTTCAGGTGCAGCTTGTAGCCGCCGAGCCGCTCGTGCAGGCCCCCATTTTGATGAACTTCGACGCCGAGGGTCGACTGTGGGTGGTGGAGATGCGCGGCTACATGTCGACCATCGACGGGGCCGACGAAAAGAAGCCCAACGGGCGCGTGTCGGTACTGGAAGACCGTAACGGCGATGGACAAATGGACGTCAGCACGGTTTACCTCGATAGCCTGCTGATGCCCCGTGCGTTGGCCTTCGCGCCGGGGGGTGTGCTGGTTGTGGAAAACGGTGCCCTCTGGCTCACCAAAGACACGAACAGCGACCTGAAAGCTGACACGAAAACCCTGATTGACAAGGACTACGCGGGTAGTGCCCTGCCCGAACACGCGGGCAATGGCCTCTGGCGAGGCATGGACAACTGGTATTACAACGCCAAGTCGCGGTTCCGGTATCGGTTCAACGCGGACGGCACCTGGCAACGCGACTCGACCGAGTTTCGGGGGCAATGGGGCATCAGTCACGACGACCGGGGGCGGTTGCTATACAACTACAACTGGTCGCAACTGCACGGCGATTTGGTGCCGCCCAACATGCTCTCGCGCAACCCCCACCACACGCCCTCGACCGGTATCGACCACGGATTCAGTATCGACCGGCGCATCTACCCGCTTCGCTCAACCCGCGCCGTAAACCGGGGATATATTCCCGGCACGCTCGACAAACAGGGGCGGATTCAGGAATTTACAGCGGCTTGCTCGCCCCTCGCCTACCGCGAAACGACCCTGCCCACCGAGTATCGGGGCGACATTTTTGTGTGTGAACCCGCAGGTAACCTTATCAAACGCAACAAAATCACGCCCGACGGGCCTATCCTGAACGGTGCAGATCCGCACCCCGGTCGCGAATTCCTGGCCTCGACCGACGAGCGTTTCCGGCCCACGAGTTTGGCAGGTGGTCCCGATGGTGCGCTGTATGTGGTCGATATGTACCGGGGCATCATCCAACACGCGGCCTACATGACGCCCTATCTGAAAGAGCAGACGCTGGCTCGCAAACTGGTTGAACCCGTAAACAGGGGCCGAATTTGGCGCATTGTGCCGACCAACAATCCCGCGCCAAAATCCACTAAACTGGCTTCGGCTTCGCCCGATGCGTTGCTTGCCGCTCTGTCTGGAACCAATGGCTGGCACCGCGACATGGCCCAACGGCTGCTCGTGGAGCGGGGCAGTGTAGATGTTGTCCCAAAACTGGCTCAGATCGCCCTAACCGGCGCGAATCCATATGGACGGGCGCAGGCTCTGTGGACCCTCGACGGCCTGAACCAACGCAAACCAGACCTCTTACTAAAGTTTTTGAACGACAAAGACCCGTTTGTACAATCCACGGCCATGCGCTTGTTGGCTCCGCTGACGAAGCAAGACAGGGCGTTAGCCGGAGCTGTCCAGAAACAGTACGCGGGCGCAGTTAGTCAGGCTTCGTCCGACGTGGCTCTGCACATGGCTCTCACCCTGCCCACGGCCAATGTCCCCGCTGCCTTTCCGATCTTCAGTACAATTTTGGAGAAGCACGGCGATATGCCCCTGATTCGCGACGCCGTGATGAGCAACCTGAGAGACAACGAGTTTGCCTTTTTCAGCTATTTACGTACTGCCAGAAACTGGCAAACGGCTACCCCCGCCCGCGAGATTTTCCTCGAAATGCTCACAACCGCCATCGCCCGCAAACGCAATGCCGCCGAACTAGCCAAGTTGAACGCTCTGCTCAAAACCCCAACAGGTCAACCCGGCTGGCGCGAGAAAGCGGCCTTATCGGGTTTGAAAATGGGTGGCGCAACGGACAAAGCCTCTGGCCAATCGGCCACAGCCGCTAAAGCCAATCCGCTCAGTGCCGACGATCAGAAACTGTTTGCCAAGGGGCGGCAACTGTATTTGGCCACCTGCTCCGGTTGTCACGGCACCGACGGCATGGGCATGGCCCGGTTTGCCCCACCTCTGAGCAACTCGCACTGGGTCACGGGCGACGCTAAACGATTGGCTCTGATTATGTTGCATGGCATGGAAGGACCGGTCGACGTGGCCGGAAAGGTATACAATGCACCCGATATTCTGCCCGTTATGCCCGCTCACTCAACCCTCGACGACGCATCTATCGCGGCTATTCTGACCTACATCCGCAACGAGTGGGGAAACCAGGCCGGGCCGCTCGACCGCAAAACGGTGGGCATGACGCGCGTTCTCTCACAAGGGCGCGTGGTGCCCTGGACTGCCAAAGACCTGGAGGAATACATGGCCCAGCAAGCCAAAGACGCCCCCAAAAGCAATTGAGATGAATCGACGGCAATTTTTACAACAAAGCACCGCTGGGGCTGCGGCCCTCGCCCTTCCCGACCTACGGGCTTTTGGGCAAGAGAGCCGCATGGGTGTGGTGGTTCACTCCTACGCCCATCGCTGGATGGGCAAAACGCCAAGCACGCGCTTTCCCGGTTTCACCAACGCGCTCGACCTGCTCGAACATTGCCACAAAATCAATGCGGGGGGTATTCAGACGGTGGTCAACAACTGGTCGGAAGACTTTGCCCACTCGGTGCGGGACCGACGCGAGAAGCTGGGCATGTATCTCGAAGGCTCCATCGGAATGCCCAAAAAACCCGACGACGTGGCCACGTTCGAGCGCGACGTTCTGCGGGCTAAAGAGGCCGGGGCGCGAATTCTCCGAACGGTCTGTTCGGGCGGGCGTCGGTACGAGATTCTGCACGCGCAGGCCGAGTTCGACCAGATGAGAAAGGCCGCCCTGACCTCGCTCCAACTGGCTGAACCAGTGTTGCGCAAACACGGCGTTCGGTTGGCCGTGGAGAACCATAAAGACTGGCGGGCCACTGAATTAGTGGAGATGTTAAAAAGTATAAGCAGCGAGTGGATTGGGGCGACGATTGACTTTGGCAACAACATGGCTCTGCTCGAAGACCCCACCCATGTGGTGCAAACGCTGGCCCCGTATGCAGTCAGCACCCACGTAAAAGACATGGCCGTGGAGCGGTACGCCGACGGGTTCTTGTTGTCGGAAGTACCTCTTGGTCAAGGAGTTTTGAACCTTCCCGACTTGTTCGCAACCTGCCGCAAAGCGAACCCGACCGTCACGTTCAATCTTGAAATGATTACGCGCGACCCGCTCGAAATCCCATGCCTGAAACCCGATTACTGGTCTACAATGGGCACCGTGCCCGGCTCTGACCTGGCCAATATCCTGCGGTATCTGGATCGAAAAGGCCAACCCAACCCTTTGCCCCGCATGGCTGGCCTCAATCCTGAGCAGAAATTGGCAATTGAGGAACAAAATATCCTGACCTGTTTGGCTTACAAGTAGTGTCGGATGTTATCCGGCACAGCCGTAAGGCTAATTTTCCGCACAGAGCAGTTTTTTATTAACAAAAATAACCAGCCTTATGGCTGTACCGGATACTACCGTGACGACGGACCGCCAGCACTACAACTATGACACTACCAGGCATTAAACAATTCGATTTGAGCGGCAAAGCCGCTATCATTACAGGCGGCTCGCAGGGGCTGGGGTTGGCAATGGCCGCCGGGCTGGCATCGGCGGGGGCCAACGTCATGCTCGTGAACCGCAACGCCGATGAGGGAGCCAAAGCCGCTGACGAACTGAGCCGCGACTTTGGCGTTACGGCCCGTTCGTTTGCCGCCGATATTACCGACCCCGCCCAAGCCGAGGCAATGGTTGGGGCCGCACAAGCCGCCTTTGGCCGCGTCGATATTCTGATCAACAGTGCGGGCATCAACATTCGCGGCCCCATCGACGAACTCACGCCCGACGATTTTAAACGGGTTATGGACGTGAACGTAACCGGCACATGGCTCTGTTGCCGGGCCGTTACGCCCCTGATGAAGGCGGCTGGCAGCGGCAAAATCATCAACCTGGCCAGTACGCTTGGCTTGGTGGGGCTGGGTAACCGCACGCCCTATACGTCGAGCAAGGGTGCAGTAGTGCAGATGACCCGTGCCTTGGGCCTGGAGTTGGCCCCGTTCAACATCAACGTCAACGCCATTTGTCCCGGCCCCTTCCTGACCGCCATGAACATCCCCATCGCCGACACCGAAGAGGGCAAAAAATTCATTGTCGGGGCCACCGCCCTGGGGCGTTGGGGTCACTTACGCGAGATTCAGGGAGCCGCCATTTTCCTCGCCAGCGATGCCGCCACCTACATGGTCGGCTCCATGCTTACGGTTGACGGTGGCTGGACGGCGCGGTGAAGGGTGGATTGTAAAGCGCGAATTGTGTCACTCTTCACAATCCACCCTTCACAATTCGCTCTTTCGCTATACCTTTGCATCCCAGCAAACAGAGAGGTGTCCGAGTGGTTGAAGGAGCACGCCTGGAAAGTGTGTATGCGGGCAACCGTATCGAGGGTTCGAATCCCTTCCTCTCTGCAAAATCTTCCCCTGCGCTAAACCCTTTGGCGGAACCGTCCAACACATCGCGCCGTTCTTTACTGACAAGCCCAGCCGTGCGCGAATGCCCTTATTTATCTCTTCGTTGAACTCCGGCAGTAATGGAAACTGCTATTATATTGGCACTGAACAGGAAGCCGTTTTGATCGACGCGGGGCTGTCGTGCCGTGAGACCGAACGGCGCATGGCCCGGCAAAACCTGTCGATGGACATTGTGCGGGCCATTTTTATCTCCCACGAACACTCCGACCATATCAGCGGCCTCGCCCAACTGGCCCGCAAGTACCAACTGCCGGTTTACATCACGCCCGACACCCTGCAAAACTCCCGGCTCCCCACGGACCGATTTCCTATTCATGACCTGCGTGCTTACGAACCCATCCAAGTGGGCGACCTAACGGTTACGGCCTTCCCGAAGTGGCACGATGCCGCCGACCCGCATAGTTTTGTGGTGGATTACGGCGATACCAAAGTAGGTGTGTTTACCGACATTGGTGCCCCCTGCGAGCATGTGGTCAATCATTTTAGTCAGTGCCACGCGGCTTTTCTGGAAGCCAATTATGATGAGGATTTGTTGGCGAATGGCCGTTACCCAATCTTTCTAAAACGCCGGATTCAGGGCACGCACGGGCACCTTTCCAATCAGCAGGCGTTGGCCCTTTTCCTGGAACACAAGCCCCCGTTCATGAGCCACCTGCTCATGGCTCACCTCTCCCGCGACAACAACAACCCCGAACTCGTCCGCTACCTGTTCGAGCCGCATCTCGACCGAACCCAGTTCGTAGTCGCGTCGCGCTACGCCGAAACAGGCGTGTTTCAGGTTGGGTAATGCCTACACTTTTTCGTACACCGCATCGACAAAGTAGCCCCGCTCGTCGGTGAACCAGCCCACAACGCGGAAGCCCGTTTGGGTGGCAAGGACCTCGATTTGTGCCCGCGTAAACTTCCGCGACATCTCGGTATAAATCCACTCGCCCCGCTCGAACGGGACCGTCAGGCCGAGGGCTGCTATGGTAACGGTTTGGGCCTCACGGCTAACGAGATAGCTCCGGGCCTCGCCCGTTTCGGGCAGATAGGTCTCATAATGATCGAAAGCCAACAGATCAAAATCAGCATCAAGTTCGCGGTTGATGCGCCGGAGCAGGTTCAGGTTGAACGCCCGCGTCAGGCCCTGACTGTCGTTGTAGGCTGCATGAACGATGGCCGGATGTTTTTGCAGATCAAAGCCTGTCAGGAGCAGGTCGCCGGGTTGAAGTTGGGCACTCAGTTGCTTGTAAAACGCCACAGCCTCCGCCGGACCAAAATTACCGATGTTCGAGCCAAGAAACAGCACGACTCGCCGTTCGTTATCGGGCCGGTCGTCGTCCTCGGCCAATTGGCGTAACGCGCTCACGTACTCCGCCTGAATAGGCATGACAGACAATTGAGGCCACCCTGATCGAACACTTTGGGTCAAATCGTCGAGCGCACCGCCCGAAATATCGACCGGGCGATAGTTGAACTGGGCCTGTTCGTTCCAGAAATAATCCAGTAAGACTTTAGTTTTCAGGCCGTCGCCCGCGCCCAGCTCAATCAGCGAAAACGGGCGATTGGCGACCCTGAACAGGTTCAAGATACTCTGTTTGTGAGTCGTCAGAATCTCGAATTCGGCCCGTGTCAGGTAATATTCGGGCAGGTGCATAATGGCCTGAAACAAGCGGCTCCCCTCGTCGTCGTACAAATACCGCGACGAAAGCCGCTTGGGGGTGGCCTGCAAGCCTACCCAAACCTCATCGGCCAGGGTCTCGCTCTCACTTACGGTTTCACTAACCGAATTCCCGAAAATTGCCATTGCTTATCTGGTCCAAAAAAGTTGCGATACGTAACGCGCTCGTGGCCTGCGGGTGTCGCTACCGACGCCCCCCGCAACACCATTTGCCCACTCATAAACTTGCCATTGTACTCGCCCACGGCCCCGCCCGCCGTTGCAAAACCGGGATACGGCAGATACGCCGAGCCGGTCCATTCCCAGCGTTGCCCCCAGCCAAACGAGGGTGTGGCCGTGGCGGCTGCTTCCCACTCAAACTCGGTGGGCAGGCGCGTGCCCGGTTCGGTTTGGCCGCGCCAACGCGCATAGGCATCGGCCTCGTAGTGGTTCACGTGGCAAACAGGCGCGTCGGGGTCGACCCGCACCAGCCCCTCAAACGTATAGCAATGCCAAACCCCGTCGATTTTGTGCCAGTACAAGGGAGCCTGCGCGGCCTGTGCCTTTACCCATGCCCACCCGTCCGACAGCCAGTGAGCAAACTGCCGATACCCGCCCGATTCAATAAACTGGATGTACTCGGCATTCGTAACCAAACTCCCGGCCAATGTTGTCCCGTTCAGATAGACCTTGTGGACACCCAACTCATTGTCGAAATGAAACCGCCCCGATGCAACATCCTTGAAACCAACCGTATGCACACCCTCCAGCACGGTCACCGAGTCGCTCGTAAGCGCGGGGGCCTGCTCGCGAACGGGCATTGCCAGAGCTGGAAACAAGGGATTATGGCCTAGAATGTATTTGATGTCGGTAATAAGCAGTTCCTGATGTTGCTGCTCATGGTTGAGGCCTAACTCGATGAGGGCGCGGAGCGGTCCGTCCGGCTCGTGATCGTCCAGAAACCGGGCCATGTGTTCATCGACATAGTCGCGGTAGCGGTACACCTCGGCTACGGTGGGGCGGGTCATGTTGCCACGCTGTGTGCGCAACACCCTGCGGCCTACGGTCTCGTAATAGCTATTGAAAACGAAACTGAAATCATCATGAAACACCCGGTATCCGGGCAGGTTTGGTTGTAGCACAAACGTCTCCCAAAACCAGGTTGTATGGCCCAGGTGCCATTTGGGCGGGCTAACGTCGGGGGTGGGTTGAACCACATAGTCGTCGGTTTCGAGTGAGGAACACAGTTCTACCGACCATTGGCGGACGCGTTGATAGGCCGTCTGAAGAGCCGATGAACGAACCGGGGAATCAGAAATCATAGGAAGCTAATCAAGGGTAAGAGCGTTGGCACACAGGCAAGCTTGTTTCTTCACAAACTCATAACGGATGCCTATACGTTTCGTTAACCTCAGTAAGCAGTCGGTGGTTCGCAGAAATTTGTTTTAGTCGTAAACCATCGTCGCTTAAGTGCATGGTTCGGAGCCAGTCTTCAAACTCCGGGGCGGGGCGCAGGTTCAGTAACTCCCTCAAATAGAGCGCGTCGTGAAAGGAAGTGCTTTGATAGTGCAGCATTACGTCGTCGGCCCCGGGCACGCCCATCACGTAGGTCACACCCGCCGTACCGAGCAACGTCAGCAGCGAATCCATATCGTCCTGATCGGCTTCGGCGTGGTTCGTATAGCACACGTCGACGCCCATCGGCAGGCCCAGAAGTTTCCCGGCGCAGTGGTCTTCCAGCCCCGCGCGGATAATCTGCTTGCTGTCGTACAAATATTCGGGACCGATGAACCCCACCACTGAGTTCACCAGCAATGGCTCAAACGCCCGCGCCACGGCATAGGCCCGCACCTCGCACGTGTGCTGATCGACCCCGTGATGCGCCCCCGCCGAGAGCGAACTGCCCTGCCCCGTCTCGAAATACATCAGATTTTGCCCCAGCGTGCCGCGCTTCAGCGACCGCCCGGCATCCAAACCCTCCTGCAAGGTGGCCAGCGACACGCCAAACGAGCGGTTGGTGGCCTCGGTCCCGCCAATCGACTGGAACACCAGATCGACAGGGGCACCCCGCTCAATGGCCTCGATGGTGGTTGTAATGTGGCTCAACACACACGATTGGGTCGGGATACTGAACCGCTCCCGAACTGAGTCGAGCATGTGGAGCAGGTTCACAACGGTGTTGGTGTGGTCGGTGGCGGGGTTAATGCCGATCACGGCGTCGCCGTTGCCGTAAAGTAGCCCGTCGACCATCGAGGCCGCAATGCCGCGAAAATCGTCGGTGGGGTGGTTGGGTTGCAAGCGGGTCGAGAGTCGCCCGCGCAGGCCAATCGTGTTGCGAAAGCGCGTAATCACCTCACATTTAGCGGCCACGGCAATCAGGTCCTGAACCCGCATGAGCTTCGTAACGGCGGCTACCATCTCAGGCGTCAGGCCCCGACTCAGTTGAGCGAGGGTTTCGGTTGTGGTGGTATAAGCAAGCAGATAATCGCGCAACTCGCCCACGGTCAGATGACTGATGGGCGCAAAAGCGTCGAGTTGATGCGAGTCGATAATAAGCCGGGTAACTTCGTCCGATTCGTATGGAACGACGGTCTCGTTCAGGAAAACCTTCAGCGGCACGTCGGCAAGGGCTAATTGAGCCGCTACCCGTTCCTCGGCTGACTGAGCAAAAATACTCGCTAGTTGATCGCCCGACCGCAGGGGAGTAGCTTTGGCCAAAAGCGTGCGAAGGTCTGCAAATGAGTACGTTACTGACCCCAAGATTTTCCGAAATGCCATTTCCCAAGAGATTAGCCTTGATTACCAATAGATTAATTTCACGAATTTTTAATTGAAATTGCAATTCCTTCTTAATGTACCCACACACTAAAGGGAGTACTTTTACGTACAAGTAATCAGTAAACCTGTACCTCACAATACATCATGGCTACCGACTCTGCGCCCTGGGTTTGGCTGGTTGACGACGACAGCGACGATCAGTTGCTGGTCAAAGCAGCCTTCAAACAGGCCAATCCAGACGTAACCGTACACACCATTGACGATGGCGACCAATTGCTTTCGCAATTGAACAAGACATCTACCCTGCCCAAACTAGTCCTGCTCGACCTGAACATGGCCCGTATGGGTGGTTTCGAGACGTTGCGTGCCGTTCGGTTGGCCCTGCCCGATGTGCAAATTCCGATTGTGATTCTCACCACCTCGTCAAACAACAACGACCTTAAGCAAGCCATTCAGCAAGGAGCGAATGCGTTTGTATCGAAACCCAGCGAATATGGCAAACTCGTTGAACTTACCAAAGAGTTATCTGCCCAGTGGCTTTAACTAAGTAGCAGTAAGCAGTGGCAGTTGGCACTGGAACAACTTACTGGCTACTGCCTACTGCCTACTGGCAACTGCCTACTTCAAAACTCTCCCCGAACTGTCAAAACCAGATTGCGGCCCGGTGCGCTGATACCGCTTGCAAAATAGCGGTAATTCTGATCCATAACATTCTCCAATGCAGCCTGAAGCGTCAGGTATTTGCTCACTTTCCCCGAAATCCGTGCATTCAACGTTGTCCAGGCGGGCATCCCGTCGGGAGTGGCGTATTGAGCGTTGTCTTCACCTTCGGGGTTGTAGTTGGCAATTCGTTTCCAACCGTTATACATAGCCCACACTTCGGCCTGTATGCGCCGGGACTGATAGAGCAGGGCCGTGCGCCCGAACGTGGGCGGGATGTGGTCGAGGGGCGTGTTGGTCCTGTCACGAATCCGTCCCTGAGTACCGTTCAACGTGCTGGTTAACGTGAGCTTGTTTGTGAGTTTCACCAACATGGCCACGTTCCAACCCTGAATAGTTGCCCGACGCGTGTTTTTCGCGGCCAGCACCTTCGCCGGTTGCCCTGCGTATATCACCTCACTCTGTCCGTTGAACGTAAAGGCATCAACTACAATGGCACGTTCGAAACGCGTATAGTAATACGTTCCTTCCAGTCGGAGCCAATTGCCAATCCACTGACTTACAGACACTTCTCCGTTGTACGTGTATTCGGGTTGGATGTTCGGGTTAGGAATGACCAACGTTCCGGGCCGCGAATCGAACACTTTTGTTAGGTCGTCGACATTGGGGGCGCGGAACCCCGTCGACCCCAACAGGGCCAGTCGCGTGCGGTCGGTGGGGCGGTATAGCAGGCCCAGGTTTCCGGTGAGGGCGCGGGGTGTTTGTCTGATTTCGTTGAACGGAAACGGGAAAAACGTTTTATCGACAAACGTTGCCCGCAGTTGGGATAGGCCGTAGCGCAACCCGCCGTTGAGGGAAAGTTTCGGACTGAGGGCTAGTTGGTCACTCGCATACACGCCCGCTGTTTGGAGGGTGCTTCCTCCGTCGGGGTAGCGCGTGTTGAACGCACCCAACGCCCCGGTTGTCAGGTTGACGGTGCGGGCGGTGGAGTTCACGCTGTTGTGGGTTAGTTCCAGCCCGTACTGAACCAGGTGTTTCCCGGCCTGTTTCTGCAAATCAACGTTCAGCGACCACACGCCCACTTGTTCCATCTGCTCCGAACGATTTGCCAGGCCCAATCGACGGCTGTTTCGACTTTCGGTGATGTTCTGGTAAGCAGCAGTGAGCATGGCCCGGTCGTAGAGGAGCGTCGGGGTTGAAAGCGTCAGATTATACGAAGTCAGCAAGCGTCGTTCTGGACCGTAATACCATTCGGCAAAGCGGGGCTTTCCGCTTACCACCTCGCTCAGACGGTCGTAGCGGGGCACATTGCCGGTGGTAGAATATTGGACGTTAAGCACATGCTGTATGCCTTCCGTTGGCCGGAACAAGAACTTTTGCAACAGGTCGAGTTGGTTATAAGCCGACCCCACCTGCCGGTTGGGATTGGGGTTATTCACGATAATATCTTCGTTATTCCTGCGCTCCACGTACTGCATCAGTTTGCCAAACGTAGGGTATGCCTCGCGACGGCGGTTCCCCTGCACCAGATCACCAAACTGACCGTAGGTGACACTCGTGAGGAAACCAAGCGTCCGGTTGCCCATACTGACGTCGACATGGCCTGTTCGCTCGCCCGTTGCCGAGCCGTAGCGTACATAGGCCGTGGGCTTCAGGAGCCAGTTATCCCTTTTGGCGAGTTCGGGATTACGGCTCTGGAAATACATGACGCCCCCCAGCGCATCGCTGCCGTAGATCAGCGACGACGGCCCGAAAAGGACCTCGGCCCGGTCGAGCATCGACGGGTCAATGCGGAGGACGTTCTGGAGGTGCCCCGACCGGTAAATGGCGTTGTTCATCCGCACCCCATCGACCACGATCAATACCCGGCTTGCTTCAAACCCCCTCAACACAGGACTCCCCCCGCCCCCCTGACTTTTTTGCACGAACACATTGCCGGTTTGCATTAATAAATCGGCAGCGTTCATTGGATTACGCTGGGCGATTAACTCACGACCAACGAGTTCAGTTTGGTAAGGAAGTGCGCCTTTCGTTGGAAATTTCTGGGCCACAACCCGCACTTCAGACAAGTCGATGCTGGCACGCGTTGAATCGGTTTGGGCATGGGTTACCAGTGAAAAGAGACTTAAAAAAAACAGTAAAGCTTGATTCATGGAAACTGTTAAACGTTGAAAACCCTCCAAATTAAGCAAAACGTAGGGTTATTTCATCAACCAAAAGACTCATCACCGAACGACCGGGCACTTTGTGCTTCCCCAGCGACCCGACCGGCGGGCATTGGCGGGCTTGGGCATCCGGGCGCGTTTGTGCGGGCCGGTTGGGGCCGCACTCGCTGGGGCCACTGGCGCAACGCCTACACGAGCGGGCGCAGTTGCGAGGGCTGCGGGTTTGGTGGCGGCACTGGCCAAAACGGGTGCCGGAGCAGGCTTGGGTGTCGGCTCAGGCATAGTCACGAAATCATCGACGGGTAACAGGTCGGGGGCACGCGGGATGTCGGGCTGAACCGGGAACCGGTGATCGCCGGGGTAATCGTAGGCGTCAAAATCGTAATCGTAGAGGTAGATATTGACGAACCCATCCCGGCTGTACTTAGCACTGATTGAGTTGGCAGGCACGCGCCGTTCGGCCGCTAACAACCCCGGATTGGCCGTGAGCGAGTCGGCAAAGGACCGCCGATACAGTTTCACCTGATTGTACCGGAAAATCTGGTTCGACGAGTCTAGTTTAGACGCCAGATTGAGGTAATAGCGCGAAAAGTCGGGTTTCCCGCTTGCGGCATACAACACACCGAGGTTATTGATCGCACTCTTGCTCAGGTAACCCTCATATGACTTGATGGCCTCGGTATATTTCCCCAGGTTTTTGAGAATATTCCCCAGATTATTCTGGTAAAACCGACGGCTGGTATCGAGCTTCTGAGCGCGTTCGTAGTCGGCTTTGGCTCCCTCATAGAGTTGCCGGGCGCGTTCGGGCTGGTTGCGTTTTTCGTACTGCATGGCCATGTAAGCCCGTACAATACCCCGGTTGTTGTGCAGAAACGCCCGGTGGTTGCCGTGGCTGATCAGGCTGTCGTAAATGGCGTTGGCCTTGTCGAGCTTGTCCATTTCGAGCAGGCTCACGGCCAAACCGTTGAGCGCATTGAGGTTACTGGGGTCGTGTTTGATAGCCTCACGAAACACGGGGTACGCCTGGTCCATCAGGTTCATTTTCATCAACAAACTGCCCTGATTGGCCAGCATCCGCGCTTTTGTTTTGTCGGATATGGGGTGAGCCGCCACCACGTCGGGTTGCTTTTCGGGCACCCGCTCCTTAACCCGACGACCGGGAGGGGGCGTGTCGCCCGGCCAATGATTTTGATTCGCCGTTGGCCAGTGGTTCTGATTTGCCGTTGGCCAATGGCGTTGGCCCGTTTTGGTCTGTTTCTGCGGCTTGTCCGACTCATCGGGCGATTTGGCCAGGGCTTCCTGCAAGGCATCCAACGACCGGCCAAATTGCTCTTGTTTTCGGTACACCTCGCTCAGTCCCGAGTAGGCCGAGGGGTCGCCGGGGCGCAACCGGGCCGCCAGTTGGAGGGCCTGCTGGGCGGTATCGTAACGGCTCTGGGTGAGGGCCATTAGTCCCTGATGCAAAAACGCATCGGCATGGTCGGGGTTGGTGGCTTCCAGCATCGTGCTGATTGCCCCAAACAACTGCGCAGCCTCCTCAAATTTCCCCTGCCGAAAGGCCACAACTCCCAATCCAAGCATGGCGTTTGGCGTTGCGGATTGTTGTTTCAGCGCGGCTTCGTAGTGGGTACGAGCGTTGCGGTAATCGCGCTTACTTGCATAGGCGTTACCCAGCCCCGTCCGGGCCACTTCCGAATAGGGCATCAGTTGCACCGCCGTCCGGTATTCGGCGGCTGCCCGGTCGTAGTTACCCTGCCCATAGAGCGCGTTGGCGAGTCCGAGCCGGGCCTGGGCGAAGGCCACACGATTGCCCCCCTGTAAGTACCGGCTAAACTGTTCCTCAGCTCTATCGAACTCGTGTAGCCCCAACAGGGCGTTGCCAATCCGTACGGGCATAATGGGGCCGTAGGTTTCGTCGGAAAGCAGTTCGTTATATTGGTTCAGTGCGCCCGCGTATTCGCCCTGAATCAGGGCCAGATCGGCCCGCATCAGTTGGGCCGTTGCCCCAGTTGCCCCGGCGTCGAGCGTTTGTTGAGCCGGTCCGTATTGACCTAGTCCATACTGTACAAGAGCCGTGTTTACCTGCTTTGCATTCGCCCATTCGCCAGTTGCGGAGGCCTGTTGTATCGCTTTCAGGCCCGCTTCCGGCTGTCCGGTTCGGCACTGCAACAAGGCCAAATTCAGGGCGGCATGCGCAAACGCACGGTGTTTGGTTAACACAGCAGCGGCCTCCTCAAACTTTTTCAGGTGAATGAGCACCAACGCCCGGTTGTAGGCAAGCGTGTCGGACGGGCGCAAGGTTGTGGCCCGGTTCAATAGGCCCAAAGCCGGGGCATTGCGGTTCGAAGCAGCATACTGAACAGCCGTGTTGTTGAGACCGGGAACGAGGTCTTTTTTGGGAAACTGCGCCCAGGCAGGGTCGACGACCAACCCCAGCAAACCAACCGTCACGCCCAGAAATCGAACTACGCCCATTCAATCGGATCTAAAAACTGTACACATTCATTACGGTGGCATTTCACAAAACCGCACACCCGAAAGTTTCGTATCTTTGGACGTATGGCAGCTAAAAATGGAACAAAGGCCACGCTTTCGGCCCCTACTTTTGATTTTCTGCGCGACCTGGCGCAAAATAACAACCGCGAATGGTTTCAAACGAATCGGAAACGCTACGAAACAGCCAAAACCGAGTTTACCGCGTTCATCGGGGCGGTTCTGAACAACGTCTGTGCCTTTGAGTCATTGCCCAATACTGACCCAAAGGACTGCATTTTTCGGATTAATCGCGACATCCGATTCTCAAAAGACAAAGCACCCTACAAACTTAATTTTGCGGGAGCCATTGGACCGGGGGGACGTCATTCGGGCCGAATCGACTATTACATTCACATTCAGCCGGGCAACGAATCGTTTATTGGCGCGGGCATGTGGCAACCCACCCCCGAGCACCTGACCAAATTTCGGCAGGAAATCGACTACAACCCCGAGGGCCTGACCGATATTATTCAGGCCCCGGAGTTCAACGCCTATTATCCCGAAATTTGGGGCGAAACCATGAAAACCGCTCCCAAAGGCTACACCGCCGACCATCCACACATTGACCTGCTTCGGCGTAAACAGATGTTTTTTATGCACCGGTACACCGACAAAGAGGTACTCAAACCAACCTTTACCAACGAACTCACCAAGGCCTGCCAGCTCATTAAACCCTACTGCGACTACCTGAATTATTTGTTTTACGAAGAGAAAGAAGAAACGTTTTCGCTCTAATAGCTGTCTGAACAACACGATGAACACCGTACTAAAAACTATCTGCCTCGCGGCCTCGCTGACCGTCTCGGCCTTAACGGCATCGGCCCAGAGCCAGCCAGCCACGCGGCTACTGCCGGGGTATCTGTACCCGGTTGAGACAACCGCCCCGAATAAGAAGATCTATGTGTGTGGCAGTCGTCCCATCGACACGCAGGGGCAGGTTGTGGGCAAGGGCAACCTGAACACTCAGCTCTCGCTGATCTTCGCGAACCTGACCAAATCGCTCAACACGGTTGGGCTTGGACCAGGTAACATCCGCCAGATTTCGTACCGCGTAACTGACGCTGGCCAAAAAGCCAACGGCGACAACGCGCAGGTTATCAACGCGCTGGCTGCCGGGTATTTCGGCCAAAACAAGGTGGATTTACCGTCGATTTCGGAGATCAAAAACGTCCCTCAGCAAGTGAGCGCGGATGTGGTAATCGAGGTTGAAGTAGTAGCGATAAAGGAAGGGTGATGTTTAATCAGCCTATGTATGAGATTCTGAATGGCAAAGCTTTAAATCGTCGTGGTTATCTTGACGTGCTTTCTGGCGAAAAAGATCTTTCCGAAATTGCAGGCCACAGCTCTTTCAAAGCCGCACTAACCTCTTTCATTCTCGGCAAAATAGCCACTGGAGTTAAGAAAGGTCGATACCTATTGGCGACAAACCAAGTTGGCCTTACCATTGATCCAGGCAGCGAATTAATACTCGATATTGCCATTTTCAACCGCGCTGGCCTGGCGTTAACAGAGAAATATTTCGACGTGCCACCCCTTGTAGCTATCGAAATCGACGTGAACATTGAGCCGGAGGAGTTTGCCGGTGGCGAAACGGACTATGTCCACGAGAAAACCCAACGCCTGCTTGACTTCGGTGTGGAGCGAGTTATCTGGGTGACCACACAGCCGAAGAAGATTTTCGTTGCTACCCAAACGGCACCCTGGCTCACCCAAAACTGGGACGCCGACGTGCCCGTATTGGACGATGTGGTCCTGAATCTGGCGGGGTTGCTGAAGGAGGAAGAGATTGAGGTGTAAGCATCATGCCTTGTTATTTGGTCCAGCCTTACCAAACATAGGATTTAGTAGGCTTCGTAACCCTTCTTCTAGCTGTTGCAAAACCTCTGGCGATGTATCGACATGCACGTAATAAAAGGTGAAATTTAGCTCAACATCTTTGTCAAGCCATCGGGCCAATTGTAGAGAATACGTACTGCGAGCTTTATGCCCGCAATGCTGTAAAAAACGATCAGCTAGCTTTATTTTGCTACAACTACCCACGTACACACATGAGTTTTTTGCATCTCGTTCAACTATGATTTTATTGTATTTAGCGTATTTATAATCTTTGTTGAGTGTTTCTGTATTGTATTGATCTCCCAATGTTTTACCATCATTTACAGTGAAATAGTAGATATGACTACCCTTTTCAAAAGCACTTTTTGAGATTTCTTCGATCCTCTTTGGATCACGAATTACTGATGTTTGAAGGTTAATTTGTTTAAAATCACAGTTAACATCAACAGCCCCCAATTCTTCGAGTAAGGCTCTCAACTGTTCAATACGCTTCTCCTTTGCTTTCGCTACTGGAATGTCCATCCCTGTCGTAATAAATTTTAAACTCGTCTGATTTTCGTCGCATAGCGACCTAATGTTTGTAGTTCAGCTATGTGTGATAACATGAATTTCGTCGCGTAGCGACCAAACGAGGCACGAACTTGTTTGGTCGCTACGCGACGAAATGCACACTCATAGACAAATCACAATCCCAGTACCCTCTTATTAAACGCTTCGTCGGCACCGGTTCCGGCGAAATCGTCGAAGGCCCGCTCGGTGACGCGGATGATATGGTCCTGGATAAACGGGGCACCCTCGGCAGCTCCCTGTTCGGGGTGTTTCAGGGCGCATTCCCACTCCAGAACGGCCCAACCGTCGTAGTTATACTGAGCTAGTTTGGAGAAGATTCCAGCAAAGTCAACTTGCCCGTCGCCGAGGGAGCGGAACCGACCAGCCCGCTCAACCCAACCCTGGAAACCGCCATACACACCCTGCTTACCGGTAGGGTTAAACTCGGCATCTTTCACGTGGTAGGCATAAATCCGCTCGTGGTAGAAGTCAATAAATTGCAGGTAATCAAGGCATTGCAACACAAAGTGGCTAGGGTCGTAGTTGATGCCCGCGCGGGGGTGGTTGCCCACTTTTTCGAGGAACATCTCGAACGTTACGCCGTCGTGAACGTCTTCGCCGGGATGCAGTTCGTAGCCGATGTTCACGCCTGCTTCGTCGAACGCGTTCAAAATTGGGAGCCAGCGGTTGCCCAACTCCGTAAAGCCCGTGTCGACCAGACCAGCGGGGCGTTGGGGCCACGGGTACATGAACGGCCACAACAACGCGCCCGTGAACGACACGTGCGAGGTGAGGCCAAGGTTCTGCGAGGCTTTGGCGGCCAGCATCATCTGGTTAGTGGCCCAGGCTTGTTGGTCTTTTGGCTTGCCAGCCAGTTCGGCAGGGCCGAAGCCATCGAACATAGCTGCATAGGCCGGATGAACCGCCACCAGTTGACCCTGCAAGTGGGTCGATAGCTCCGTGATTTCGAGGTCCATATCGGCCAGTTTGCCTTTCAGATCGTCGCAGTAGGTTTTACTGTCAGCGGCCTGTTGGAGGTCGATCACCCGGCCATCCCAGGTGGGGAGTTGGATGCCCTTGTAGCCGAGGTCGGCCATGTAGCGGGCAATAGAATCAAGCGAGTTGAAGGGGGCGGTATCGCCCATAAATTGGGCAAGAAATATGCCCGGACCTTTCAGTGTTTTCATGTCTTATTGAGTGATTAAGCGATTACACCTCTACCCATGCCTGCTTGCGGCTCGACTCCAGAATCCGCTCACAGATGAGCAGTTCGCGGTAGCCGTCGGCGAAGGTTGGGTAGGTTGGATTTTCAGGTTGTTTGCCCACCTCAATGGCGGCATACACCTCCTTGAACATCTGCTTTGACGTATCGGGGAAGCCTTCGTTGTGACCGCCGGGGAAACCAATCACCGAGCGCACCTCGGCATGAACCAACGAGGGGTCGTCGTTAAGCGTTTGGTTGTAGCCGTCGCGGTTGCCGATCCAGAGTTGGTTGGGGGCTTCGGAGTCGAACGCAAATGTTTTCTTCGAGCCTGAAATCTCGATTTTCAACTGGTTCTTGCGCCCCGCCGACACCTGCGATACCGTGATTACGCCCCGGTTGCCGTTGTCGAACCGAAGCAACACGTTGGCGTGGTCTTCGGTGTTGATGGGCACATCGGCGTAGTCTTCGGGTTGCAACATCTTGCCCGAATAGGTCTCTACGGGCTTCAGGGGTTTCTTCCGCGACTTATGGATGGTGTTGAAGTCGGCCATGACGGCGGTGGTTTTCACGCCCGTCACGTACTCCAGAATATCCATCAGGTGTGAACCGATATCAGCAATGGCCCGCGAGTCGCCCGACTTGTCGGGTTCGAGACGCCAATTGTAGTCGGTTTCGTAGAAGAGCCAATCCTGCAAATACGAACCCATAATGCTGTACACATCGCCGAGTTCGCCTTTTTCGCGCATCACCTTCATTTGCCTCACGAGTGGGTAGTAGCGCAGGTTGAAATGCACGGCGTTGACCAGGCCGGTTTCTTTCGCCAGTTGGACGAGTTCTTCGGCTTCAGCCAGGTCTTTAGCCAGGGGTTTCTCGCATACCACGTGCTTGCCCGCCAGCAAAGCCGCCTTCGATTGACTGTAGTGCAGGAAGTTTGGCGTACAGATGTGAATCGCCTGAATGTCGTCTTGTTTCAGGAGTTCGTCGAATGTGTAGGCGCGGGGTATTCCCAACTGCGCGGCCTTCGACTCGGCCAACTCCTGCGACACCTCGCACAGGGCCACTACCTCAACGTTCGGCAAGCGACGGAGAGCTTCAATGTGAGCGGGTCCAATGAACCCGGTACCAACAACACCAACTTGAATTTTTTGCATTTGCTATAGGGTTTGAATTTTGGGGACACAGAGGACCACGGTGACGCACGGAGTTACACTGAGACAATAAAAAACGCATAAAAGCTCTGTGTACCTCCGTGCATCACCGTGCTCCTCCGTGTCTAAATTTTTATTCTACGAACTTCGTCCATTTTTCATTTGAGGCATTCGACGCCAGCAGCGTGTCGATGAAGGCAAGGCCGCGTACGCCATCTTGCGCCGAAGGGAAGTCGTAGAGCGGGTCGCGCTGTTGGCCGTTCATGTGGGCTTTCACGGCAAAGGCGAAGTTGCGGTAGATGTTGGCGAAAGCCTCGAAGAACCCTTCGGGATGGCCCGCCGGCATCCGTCCGTGCGCCTTTGCCGAAGCCGACAACTCGCCTACAGAGGGCCTGACCAACCGGTGCCCCTCCTGCGTTTTGTAGTGCAGCGTGTTTGGCTCCATTTGGTGCCATTCCAGCCCACCGAGTTCGCCGTACACGTATATTTTGAGCGAATTTTCTTCGCCATTCGCAATCTGACTCGCATGCAACACGCCCTTCGCGCCCCCCTCGAACCGGAGCAATACGTTACCATCGTCGTCGAGCAGGCGACCGGGCACGAAGGTGGTCAGGTCGGCGCAGAGTTCTTCGATTTTGAGGCCCGTGATGTATTCGGCGAGGTTTTCGGCGTGGGTGCCAATGTCGCCCATGCAGCCTGCCGCGCCCGATTTGGTGGGGTCGGTGCGCCAGATGGCCTGCTTGTAGTTGTTGCCCTCCTCGTATTTCGAGAGCCATCCCTGCGGATACTCGACCACCACTTTCCGAATCTTGCCCAGTTTGCTGTTTCGGACCATATCGCGGGCTTCTTTCACCATTGGGTAGCCCGTGTAGTTGTGTGTCAGGCCAAACACCAGGCCTGTTTGCTCCACGATAGCCGCGAGGTCTTTGGCTTCCTGCAAGTTAAGCGTCATGGGCTTGTCGCAGATGACATGGAACCCGTTTTCGAGGGCCATTCTGGCGGGCGGGAAGTGCATGTGGTTGGGCGTCACGATGCTCACAAAGTCCATGCGTTCGCCTTCGGGCAGTTCTTTCTCGGCCAGAATCATGGCTTCGAAGCTCTCGTACACGCGGTTGTCGGGCAGGTAGAGTGCTTTGCCGGTAGCTCTGGACTTTTCGGGCGATTGACTAAATACGCCACAGACTAATTCAATTTCGTTGTCGAAGGTAGCGGCCCGGCGGTGAACGGCCCCGATGAAGGCGTCGAGACTACCACCAATTTGACCCATGCGCAATTTGCGGTGCATATACTGTTGATTTTTGTGTTGATGTGCCACCTCGGAAAAGGGAGGGCACCCGTTCGGTTTACCCGTTCGGGCAACTGAATAATTTTCGGGCCGGAAATTAGGGCTAATCCGCTTTTTTGCGAAATCTTTACGGATAATGCCCTCAAAAAGGGTAATCTGGTCAATCGACCGACTTTTCGATAAAACCAATTTATTCTCCAATCTAAACCCCTGTTTCTTCAACATGAATGTTAACCAATCGCGACTGTTTTACGCCAGTTGCTTCGCCCTCATCACCACGGCGTTCTCATTTAGTATTCGGGCCGGTATTCTGGGCCAATTAGGCACCGAGCTAAGCCTGTCTGCCGAACAATTAGGCTTTATCAACTCAATGTGGTTTTTTGGATTTCCTATTGCCATGATTGTAGGAGGTCTGGTCTACTATTCGGTTGGCCCCAAAATCATCATGCAAGTAGCCTTTTTATGCCATATGGTGGGCATCTTGCTTACCATCTATGCACAGGGATACAACACGCTGCTGATATCCACTTTTCTGATCGGAATTGGCAATGGCTGTACAGAAGCAGCCTGTAACCCGATGATTGCCGACATGTACACGGGCAATCAGATGAACAAGATGCTCAATCGCTTTCACATGTGGTTCCCCGGCGGTATCGTGGTTGGGAGTTTAATTTCACTGTTCATGGGACCTGAAAACCTTGGCTTACCGTGGCAAGCTCAGATTTGGGTCATTTTGATCCCGACACTCATTTACGCTTTTCTGTTCTTTGGGCAACCGTTCCCGACAGCAAAAGTGGCTGGCTCAACTTCGCTTGGCAGTAATTTTCAAGCTATGCTGACTCCGCTCTACCTCTTTATATTTTGCTGCATGGCTCTAACGGCAATCTCGGAGTTTGGTCCACAACAGTGGGTGGGTCTGATTATGGCCAAGTCAGGAGCGCAACCGTTAATCATTTTGGCTCTTGTGACAGGTCTGATGGCCGTTGGCCGTTATTTTGGCGGACCCATCATCCACCAGCTTGACCAAACGGGCGTCTTGCTGGGCGGAGCTATTTTCGCTACCATTGGTATTTACCTATTTAGCACCCAAACCGGGACGATGGCTTACGTTGCTGCCGTATTCTTTGCTATTGGGGTTTGCTTCTTCTGGCCAACGATGATTGGTTTTGTGGCCGAACGTATACCCAAAAGTGGTGCTCTCGGCATGTCAATCATTGGCGGGGTAGGTATGTTCTCAACGTCTATTTTCCAACCCATCATTGGCGGCTGGATTGATGCCGAGCGTGCCGTACAGACCGCTGCTGGCAAAACAGGCGACGTGATGGAATTAGCTGCCGGACAGGCAACCCTGGCCAAAATGACGACCTTTCCCATTATTCTGATCGTTGCCTTTGCAGGCCTGTACTTTTTCATGCGTAACCGTCGGGTAACGCATAACGACGCTTCGCTGGCTCAACCACAACTGTAACACGGTCGGTTCGGCGTTCCGAGTCTTCAACCGCTGTCAAAAGCCCCGCACCAACGTGTGGGGCTTTTTTTATAAGTTCTATAGATTAACGTAGCTTTCGGCATAAGCAAAAATACGTTGAGTATGGACCGAAGTTTACCAGCTATCCTCGTCTTTATACACCTACTATTGGTTAGCTATTCATTGTCTGCGGTTGCCATCCCCCCTGACTCGACGATTATTGCTCACCAAAACGATTCGCCCTTCTCGTCGACCTGTGCCTCTCCGTATGTTGTTGGCGTTTATTCCGTTAACCCAATTACGGTCAAACCATATTGGCGCGAAGCCGACAGCCTGTTTACACACACCGTCAGATGGCGTAAACAAACGAGCGAGACATGGTCGTACATCACCAACGTAACGTCGTGGTCCTGCCTGTTGGCAGATCTTGAGCCTGACACTGGCTACGAATTCCAGGTAAAGCGGCAATGCGAATTGGGGGGCGATTCTGAGTTTGCACCTACTACGCCTTATAGTTTTACGACTTGGGCCTGCGATGTCGTAACGGGTCTGGAATCATCCCCCGGCCATGACCATGCCACCCTAAGTTGGCCTATTAACACGGCGGGAGTCACGTATACGATGCGATATCGGACAGTTAATTCTCCTGATTGGACGATTGGCGTAAGCGATTTTTACATACCCAACATAAGTGCGCAGATTGTTTCGCTCACGGGGTTAACCAACAATACAGCCTATGAATGGCAGGTAGCCATCCGATGCTCCCCAACCAGTCCGTTACAAGCCTATTCGCCTTCCGCTACGTTCACAACCGTTTGCGCCAACACCCCTCAATCCTTTAACTCGGTCAACATAACCTACAATTCGGCTCACCTTCGGTTTGACTTTACGCCCGATGCGCCCCCCATTCTGCACATTCGGCCCCAGGGTGGCACATGGCAGTTAGATCCGACGGCATCCTATAATTATTCTAACGGGTTTGTGTCGTTAACGGGCCTGATGGCCAACACCGTTTATGAATGGAAAGTAGCTACCCCATGCTCTGCTACGGATGTGTCGGCGTTTGGGGCTGTACAATCGTTTACTACACTACCCTGCACCAACGGCATTTTGTGGCAAGCAGCAAGCGACGTTGTTCATAATACCGCCAAGCTTCGCTGGAACAGCAACACAGGCAATTCGTTTGTTATCCAATATAAACCCCAAACAGGCAATACCTGGGTTGAATCAGGGCCGTTGGCCGGATCAGTCTATTCGCTTACGGGCTTGGTCAACAACACGGTTTACGAGTGGCAGGTAGCCGAGGTTTGTAGCCCTACGCAACGCTCAACCTTCACCTCGCCAACCACCTTTACAACGATTTGTCCTGCTCCAACCGACCCACGTACAGGCTACCCGTGGTATAACGGCAACACATTCTACTGGACTGGCATCAGTGGGGCTACTTTCGAGTTTGACCACAGGGCGCAGGGAGCAACCACCTGGCAACAGACGACAAACATCCGCCAACCGTATTATTCGGTGACCGGGATACCCAGCGGTGGATATGAGTGGCGCGTCCGGGCTGTCTGCTCCGACAGCAGCCGTTCGGCTTATGCTGGGCCTTTGTCGTATTCAACAATCTGCCAAACGCCAACCAGTTGGGTATCGTCGGTTAGTTCGTATGCGGCCACGCTCGACTGGAATCAGATCAGTTTCGGCTCGGTATATCTGCCTTATCTAGTTCAGTGGCGACGCGCGAACGGTCAATGGCAACAGGCTGACACTGTCCGTAATGTGCTCTACACGATCACTAACTTGATGAATACGGGAGTTTATGAAGCCCGTGTTCAGCTTATTTGCTCGCCTATTCAGTCTTCTGAGTGGTCCGCAGTCCGATCATTCACGGCCACCTGCCCCGATCCCAAACCCACTTATGAACTAGTGAACATGATCACGTGGAGGGCGATTTTAGGGGCTAGCTACCAGGTGCAGTGGCGATTGAAAAACACCCAGGACTGGCAATCATCGCCTGTGCTGAATGATTTGAACAGTACCAAAGGCGTCTACGATATTAGTTGGTCACCGGCAGGAACCTACGAATGGCGAGTAAAAACCATTTGCAACGACGGCTACGAATCGGCGTATGTAGCAGGGTTTGATATAACTATTTCTGGGTGCAGTGCGCGTGTACCTGCCCAGTTCCAGCTTATTTGCTCCTCCAGCACGAGTGTTCGATTGGATTGGTGGGGCACTACATCGGCGAATACCCTGTATCAGGTACGCTGGCGGGCCGTTGGAGCCGTTGACTGGAACTATACCTCTGGGTCCGACAGCGTTGTTACTACAGCCAGCGATGTAGGAACGTATTTTATGAGACCAGGTATTGGCAATCTCTCGCCGGGTGCTACGTATGAGTGGTGGGTCAAACCCCTCTGCCCTAATGAACTAACACAATTCTCTTATGCCGGACGATTTTTTACCCCCAATACGCCACCCGTTATAACGCCAAATGTGATTTGTGTTGGTTCAGCGGGGGCACAATTGGGCTGGGACCATCGAAGGTGTTCAATCGAAAAAGAACCAGTAGAGCTTCAATGGCGTCCGACTGATGCACTGGCCTGGAACACGGTGGAGTCGTTTACCAGCAACGTCTATGCTCTAACTGGTCTCACCCCAGATACAAACTATGAGTACCGCATAAGGTGGCTAGGAGGGAGTAATCCCTCTTCTAATCAGTACTCGGTCCCGGTCAGCTTCACAACGCATCCTTCCTCATCCCCAGCTTTGTTGGTGAGTCGAGCCGACAATCAAAATTTCACCAGCCGGACTGTTAGCTGGTTGGGCTGTACGAATTGCAGCACAGGCTACGAGTTACGGTATCGAGAAGTAGGAACAACGCCTTGGCAAACTGCCCCGGTAGCTCCGAACAGAAATTGGGCTTACCTGACAGCGTTGACCGAATTGAGTACGTATGAAATACAAATTCGGGTCATTTGTGCTGACGCACCACCAACCGATTACGGTCCTTCCACCACATTCACTGTTGGTTCGGCAGGTAGTCAATGTAAACTAGCCGATGGTATTTGCCACTATGCTATCACGGCAACGGAAGCCACTCTACAATGGCGTGGCATTGGCCCCTTTGAATTACGGTGGCGTGTGGGAGGCACTTCGACCTGGACAACCGTAGTGCTTTATGGCGATGTACCTATCTACAAATTGCTTGGTCTGGCTAACAACACAACCTACGAATGGCAGGTGCGAACCCTATGTTCGGGCCAGCGGGGATTTTCAAATTCCGATCATTTTCGAACGATTTGCAATGCACCCTTTCAACTGCGATTGGTTGCCAGAACGCCAACCTCTGTCACGCTGAGGTGGTCGCCTTATGGGTATAATTCATTCGCCGTGCAGTGGCGCGAACGAGGGCAAACGAATTGGCAAACAGCCCTACCCGTTACCACATCGACAGTTACGTTACGGGGTTTGAAGTCCAGCACGGTCTACGAATGGCGCGTGCAAACCGATTGTAGCGGAGAATCTTCGCCCACCCACACACCTATTGCCACGTTTGTAACGGAACCTTGTGGAAATGAGATTTTTAGCCTCAAGGATGGTGTTTGGAACGACCCGTCTGTATGGTCCTGTAATCGAGTTCCGGTAGCCAGCGATGTCGTTCAAATTCGCCATAGCCTTACCCTCCCAGCTAACTCATTAATAGAAGTTTACGCAATTGGCTACGATATGGGTGGGCAACTAAGGCTTGACGTTAATAGCCGTTTGCTCGTGCATAAGCGGTAGCTGTTTTTAGTTCTGAACATCCTTTTTATACCTTTATCGACTGTTGAACAGCCAATTGCATAAACTATGAAATACCTGCTACTTACCTTCTTAGCTTTTACAACCCTCCCCCTCCACGCCCAAACCCCCACCTTCGTCACCGACAGCCTCGACCACTACGTGCAACGCGGCATGGCCGATTGGCAGATTCCAGGCCTCGCCATCGCCGTTGTGAAAGATGGGAAAGTGATTGTATCGAAAGGATTTGGCGTTCGGGAAGCAGGTAAAAACGAGCCTGTCGATGAGAACACGCTGTTCCTGATTGCCTCAAATTCCAAACTGTTCACGGGCACGGCTTTGGCTAAACTGGAAGATGAGAAGAAGCTGTCGCTCAACGACAAGGTTACGAAACACCTGCCCGATTTCCGGCTCTACGACCCCAATGCAACAGCCCTCGTCACGGTCCGCGATTTGCTCTGCCACCGGCTCGGCACCAAGACGTTTCAGGGCGATTTTACGTTTTGGGACACCGACCTGCCCCGCGCCGAAGTCACCCGGCGTATGCGGCTTCTGAAACCACCGGGGCAGTTCCGGCAGGATTACGGCTACTGCAACTCAGCCTTCGTAACAGCGGGCGAGATTATTCCGAAGATCACGGGACAGTCGTGGGAGCAGTACGTAGAAACGAATCTGGTGCGCCCGCTGGGCATGACCAACACCTACATGCTCACGGCGGGGGCAGAAAACCGCACTAACATCGCCCGGCCCCACACGAACAGTTTTGGGCCGTTGCGCCGGATTCCGTATGATATGGTCGATAACCTGGCCCCGGCGGGCAGCATGGTATCGTGCGTGAAAGACCTGAGCAAGTGGCTCATGATGCAACTCGACAGCGGACGACTGAACGGGCAACGCATTGTGCCGTGGTCAGTGGTGCGCAACACCCGCGACGTGAACATCGTGACGCGCAGCCGCAAATCGACGGTATTTCCCACGCACGTTCAGGGTTACGGATTGGGTGTGTTCATGACCGACTACAACGGGCGGCAGGTGTACTGGCACACAGGCGGAGCGTTCGGGTTTGTAACGAACACCTGCTTCGTGCCCGAAGAAAACCTAGCGATCACGATTCTGACCAATAACGACAATCAGAACTTTTTCGAGGCTCTCCGATACCAAATTCTCGACGCCTATCTGGGCGTACCGTACACCAACCGGAGCAACTTTTTCCTGACACAGGCACGCGCCGGAGCGGCACAGGAAGCCCAGGAGTTGAAGGCGTTGGCCGAACGGGTTGCCAAAATGAACAAACCAGCGCAACCTCTCTCGGCCTTCGCCGGAACCTACCGGAACGAGTTATACGGAACCATAACGCTGAAGCCATCCGGCGCGGGCCTCGACCTGACCTTCGAGCATCACCCCAACCTAACGGCCCGGCTCGACTACATGGACAACGACACCTTTCGGATCACCTACTCCAATCAGGCGTTTGGGGTATTTCCGGCCAAGTTCACGCTGTCGGACGGCACCGTGAAGAGCGTCGAAATTAAAGCCAGCGATTTTGTGGAGTACGATCCGTATCTGTTTGAGAGATAGCAAAAAAACGGTTTTAACATTTGGAAACCCGTTCGGTCTGCTTTTTTGTCATCCCGAAGCATGAGGGATCTACTCTGTTGACCCTCAAGTTGCTTGTTAACAGAGTAGATCCCTCATGCTTCGGGATGACAAAAACTCCCTAGAACTGAATCTTGTCCAGGTAGAAGACCGTTTGGCGGTTTTCGGTTTTGCGGTAGCCCCAGGCCAGAAAATAGCGGTCGTGCCAGTAGCGCACGTCGTCGGAGATGATGGCTTGGGCGCGTTGGGCGGTTGTAAGGGCCGAAATATCAATGCGCGGTTGCTGCTCGGCCATGCCGTTGGCCCGGATAATCGTTTGCTGAATATGGCCTTTGTGGTTGTGGTACAGAGCCAGTTGGTCGCCCTGCTTCACGAGTCGAACTTTCTCCTGAAGGTCGATGCTCCGCTCAGGGGTTAGTTCCAGGCAGTTGTCCCAGAGCAGTTTACCAGTCGCGTCGAACCCGGCCACAACGGCGTGGGTATACACGTAGCCATCGAATACCTGCTGCGCACTCAGCCCACGTGAGCCAAACCAGGGGTTCCACATGTACGGGTTGTAAAGGCTGTAATAACTCAGGGGCGAATATCGCCAGCCATACCACGACGTTGCCCCATACGGAGAGGTGCTTTGATACCGAAATTCGGGGTAGAACGCTTCGGCCACCACCACATATTGGTCGTTATGCCGGATTAGTTCATGCACCAGCAACCGGTAATTTAGTTGGAGGTCGGAGCCAGCTTCTTTGCGTTTCTGGGCTTTACGCGCCATGCGCTCCTGCTCGCGCGGGTCGAGGTAGTTGAAGAAATTCTTGAAATCGGTGAAACTGACGTAGCTCGTTTGGGCCGTTCGCCCCTCGCCTACCCGGCTCAAATACAACCCCTGCGACGATGCAATGCCATTGGCCTGCATAGCCTGATACCCGTAGTTGCCCACCACGATCCGGGTGCTGTCGTCGAGCACGGAGAGCCGCCCGCTCAGGAGCGCATAATCGGGGGCGGGTTCGACAACGGAGTGCCCCTGATCCTGCCCAAACTCGTCGTACACATTGGCGACCAATTTCAACTCGCGTCCCCGTTTCACGGTGAACGAGGCCGTGATACGCCCATGTATGGAGTCGGTTTCGAGCGATTGAATAGCTGATCCTCGCTCGCCACCGGGCAACAAACGGGCCTTGCGCGCTGACAAATGCGTGTGATACAACACCGATATATCGTCGCCACCAGTGCTGGTCAACATGCTCTCGCCAAGCATAAGCAAGCTTGGTCCTTTCTGTAAAGTTAAGCCTTTATCGCTGATGATCCCACCGATAAATAGCCCCCCCCCCAGTGTTTTGAAGTGCGTAACTTGAAACCGCTCAACGACGCTCAGGCTGAACTGCTCCGAGAAGCCGGGGCCAATACTCACCTTCACCACTTGGCACATGGGCAACCTATAACTCGAAAACAGCAAGTACACAGCCCCCTGCCCGTCGAAGGTCGAGGCCACAAAGTCGAGATTCTCGGGGAGTTGACCGTTCAGGCTCCAGTCGCGCTCAAGATCTGTATTGTATTTGGTAAGTTGATAACCCAGCCGGTCGGTTTTGGTGAGTACCAACACGCCCCGGTCACCCAAAGGCAGGGTAATATTCGACTCGCTATTGGCGAGAGCGGGCAATTCAACTCGTCGGACACTCTGCGCAAAAGCCGGGCCTGCTTGTGCGGCCAGCCCCAGCGCAATAATCATGCTATAAAGCCACGTTTGCATGGGCCATTTTCAAAATCAGTTCGAACTCATCGGGCCGAATGGGCATTACCGACAACCGCGACTGTTTTATGAGGCCAATATTGGCCAACATAGGCTCGGCTTTTATCCGGGCCAGCGCGACGGGTTGCTCAAAGGGCATTATGGGTTCTAATTCCACAACAACCCAGCCAAATTTTTGCTGTGCAGGGTCGTCAGCAACGGTTGGGTCGGGGTAGGCCGTTTTGCACACGCGGGCCAGGCCCACCACGCCCGGTTTGGTCACGCTGTGGTAAAACAGAACCTCATCACCGGCCTGCATGGCTTTGAGGTTGTTGCGGGCCTGATAATTTCGGACGCCATCCCACACGGCTCGACCCTGTTTCACAAAATGATCCCACCCATACACGTCGGGTTCCGATTTGACGAGCCAGTAGTTCATGAGTTGTGCTAAATGGCTGTTGGTCGCTTGATAAACTGCCCTTTGGCCGGGCCAACCACCGCGCCGTTGTCATACACCAGGTTGCCCCGCAGGTAGGTCGATTTCACACGGCCCGCGAGTTTCATCCCCTCAAACGGCGTGTAGCCCTGCGACGATTCGGACTCGGCGGCCCGCACCACAAACGACTCCGTGGGGTCGAACAAGACCAAATCGGCATCGAGGCCCACAGCAACGTCGCCTTTTGATAGCAGGCCATAGCGTTGAGCCGGGTTCCAGCAAACCAGTTCGGCCATGCGGTTGAGCGAAAGTCCGCGCCGATGCCCTTCGGTGTACAACCCCGACAGCATGTATTCGGACCCGCCAAAACCCGACTTAGCCAGGAACACGTTGCCGGGGTCGTCGCCGTTTAGTTTTTTCTCGTGCTTGCAACACGCGTGGTCCGAACAAATCCAGTCGACTTTACCATCCAGAACGGCCTGCCAAAGGGCTTCCACATCGGCGCGGGGCCGGATGGGCGGATTCACTTTGGCATAGATACCATTAGGCGAATCGACGTCGAGCAGCAGGTGCCCAATCGTAACCTCCCGCCGGAAGTTGATGTGCGGAAAGGCCAGAGCCATCCGCAGGGCCGCATCGACCGCTTTAAACGAAGTCAGGTGCAGGAGGTTAATGTTGACGCACTCCGTTTCGTGGGCCAGATACGACGCAATCGTAATGGCCAGTCCTTCGGAGTGGGGCGGGCGCGAAGCATGGTACGCGTGCAGGCCCGTGAGCGTACCGTCGTCTTCGACCAGTTTGGTATAGGCTGCCATAATTTCGGCAGTCTCACAGTGCAGGCTCAGGCTAATGTAGTCTTTCAGGTGCGGGTAGCGGTCCATGGCCCGCTTAATGCCGCGCATGACAAACTCGAAGTGGGCAAAATCGTAGCGTTCGTCCTCGCCAATCATCAAAAAATCTTTCTGACTGTTCGACCGCCCATGCAACCCATAGCCGCCGTAGAACATAAAAATTTTGAACGACGTTACGCCGAACTCCTCCACCAGCGCGTCGATTTCGTCGATGTGCTCCTTGTTCATCGGGGCCAGGTGATAGGCATAATCGACCCAGAAATTACCGTCCGACAGGTCGAGAACTTCCGGGAAGAACGTGCGGTATGGCCCTGATTTATAGAGGTAATATTGCCCCGTTCGCATGTAGTTGAGGCTCGTAGTAACGCCCCCCATTGCGGCAGCTTTCGACTCCGTAACGGCGTCGTCGGCCAGCGGTGCGTAGATGCCCGTGTGCATGTGGGCGTCAACCAGCCCCGGAAATGCCAGCCGCCCCCGCCCATCGACAACGGTTGGGATACCGGTGGGGTCGATGGTCGGGGCTATGTGGGCAAATTTCCCGTCGGCAATGGCAATATCGACGGTTGGGACATCGGAATGGTTCGGACGTACCAGTCGTACGTTCTGGATGAGAAGGTCAAAGGGCATAGGAGATAGGTGAGATTAACGGGCAATGAACACCCCTTAATAATAGTCGTCGCCCTCGTAGCTGCTTCCATACCGCGACCCCGAACCAAACTCGTCGTCATCGTCGGCAGCAAAGCGGTTGGCACCGGCTCCTTTGAAGGCGAGTGCTTTTTTAAGGATCGAAATCTGACCCGCGTGGTAGGTATCGTGGTTCACAATCCCGTGCAACAGATCATAGTACGTGTAATCGCGACCGGGCACAATATCTTCCAGGAACTCGTCGTCGTCGCGTTTGTCGAGTTCGTTAATGAGTTCTTCCTGGCTCAGGCTCAACTCCATTTGCAGAGCCTCCCACTCAAAATCGTCGATTTTATCAGCAGGAAACTGCCCAAAGTTTTTCTCCGGTGTGAGAATATCGAACGTGCCGTCGCCCTGCATTTTTTTCACGCAGAAAATACGCCAGCTCGTCATGTGAAACACCAGTTCGGCAATGCTGTGGGTGTTAGGCGTGATGCGCTTACCGGCCATGTCGGGTGTTACACCCCGAATTACCTCAGCCAAAGAGGGGCCGTGCCATGCTTCTTCGCCCTCGTATGTTGTGTTGAGCAGATCAATGATCCGCAACAGTTCGTCGTTATTTTGTAATTCCATGAGTTAGCGTCGGTAATCTTCGAAACTTCCGCAAAGGTACGGTAATTCGTTTAACCCATCACCTACCCTAGCTTGCCCTTCAAAAACGCCACCGTTCGCTCCCAGGCTAGTTTTGCAGCCGCTTCGTTGTAGCGTGTGGGAGCCGTGTCGTTATGAAATGCGTGTTGCGCACCCTCATACACGTAGAGTTCGTACGGAACGTTGGCTTTTTTGAGGGCCTCTTCGTAAGCCGGGATGCCCGCATTGATGCGCTCGTCCATACTGCCGTAATGGAGTTGAACGGCACCTTTAATCTTGGGCACGTCGGCCACGTCGGGCTGGCGACCGTAGAACGCCACGGCGGCTTTCATATCAGGCGAGTTTACGGCGAGTTGATTGGCCATCGCCCCACCCCAACAGAAACCCATGCAGCCTACCTTACCCGTACTGGCCAAATGATTTTTCAGATACTCCACACCCTTCACAAAGTTGCTACGGGTTTGGACCGCATCGAGTTTGCCGAATAGTTCGCGCATCTGGGTCTCATCCGTCGGAGTGCCGCCCGCTGCCGAGAGGGCATCGGGTGCAAGAGCCACAAACCCCGCCAACGCGGCCCGGCGGGCTACGTCCTCAATGTGGGGGTTCAGGCCCCGGTTTTCATGAATGACCATCACCGCCGGAAACTTGCCGGCCCCTTTGGGCCGGGCCAAATAGCCCTTCATAGTCATGTTGTCGCCGGGATACTCCACACGTTCAATTATGATACGGTCGTCCTGATCAGCGATAGTGGCCGCCTGTGCGTAGTTCACCTCAAGCAGGGGCAACACGGCCATTGCCGCTGCCGTACTGCCCGTGAGCTGAACCAGGCGTTTCAAAAAGTCCTCACGTTTGAGAGGCTTGTGTGTGTACTCGTCGAACAGGTTAATAATGCGCTGATCCATTGGCGACAGGGGATTTATTTTAGTAAAGCAATTATGAGCCAGTTTTTAAGCGTGGGTCGAAGGGGTGGGGTTCTATTCCCACAATTTTTAGCGTTTGGTGTTCGGGATGAAGCGGATTCAGGAGATAGTTGTATTCGGTGGGTGAATGAACAGAGGGCACTCGCATGATCCAGTAGTTGCCCTCTTGAATCCAGTCGGTAGTGATAGTAGATAACGATTCGGGGTGCATTTCTTCGCGCCAGCCAGCGGGTAATTGTGCCGCATCGATTAGGTAAACACTTGCTATATTGGGTATCTGAATAGTCAGAAGCGACAAACCAACGGGCGTTCTGGCCCAATGCCCCAATACCTCAAGCATCGCTAACGACACTGTACCCGACGTGTATACTATGCGTGTTCCTTCCCGATGCCACCGCCCCGCTCCTAACAAGCCACCGGTTCCGGCTAAGTCATTAGCATATTGCGTCTTCGTGATTCGATACAAGTTCATAGTGGCAAAGGAAATGTGTTATCAAGAAGCAGCCATACATCTCCTACATTTTGAGGTAATCTTTAAAGATAAATTCCGTGTTCAATAGCATTGAAGACACGCATGACCTGCCGACGTCCCAAGATCGTATCTAGCAGATCTACAGGTCGTTGGTGTTGAAGTGAGCGAATAGGCGACGTTAACCAATTGTTCAGATCAGGTTCGTTCTCAAATACTTCCATACCCTTCTCAAAAATTTCGGAAAGGGCAATAACCTTTTCGGTTTCGTCTTTGGTTAGTTTATCTTTAGCTCGAACCCGACGTTGATAGGTACTTTCTGATATAGCCAAAATCTGGCTCATTATTTTGTTGGTGAACCCAAACCGGCTTTGCAGATAAATTAGCGACTCAATAGGTAGACCAGTCTCAACGACGGCCATCAGGTCGAGTTCGTGCCGAACGGGGTGTTTCATCAGGCCCTCGCCCCCCAACGCTTCCACAATTTTGCTCACGGAGATTTCCATAGTCAAATGATTTAATCAATCTAGTCATCTGACAACAAACATACGAAAATAACAATTCCTTGCACCGCTGTTAGTCGGGGCTTTACCTTTGCAACATATTTATTGAGTGAATTAGTGATTGAGCGATTGAGCGTAATATGGCCCCTTCTCTAATCGCTCAATCGCTCAATCACTAATTCACTCAATTACAATGGAATTCCGTATCGAAAAAGACACGATGGGTCAGGTGCAGGTACCGGCTCATGTTTACTGGGGTGCTCAAACCCAGCGTTCTATTGAAAACTTCAAGATCGCGCAGGACATCAACCGGATGCCCCGCGAAATTATCCGGGCGTTTGCGTACCTCAAGAAGGCCGCTGCCCTGACCAACCTCGACGCGGGTGTGCTTGCCCCCGAAAAAGCCGACCTCATTGCCCGTGTCTGCGATGAGCTTTTGGCGGGCGAACTCGCCGATCAGTTTCCGCTTGTGGTGTGGCAAACCGGCTCCGGCACGCAAAGCAACATGAACGTAAACGAGGTGGTGGCCTACCGCGCCCACGTGTTGCAGGGCGGCTCGCTCATGGACGAGAAAAAAGCCGTTCACCCCAACGACGACGTAAACAAGTCGCAGTCCTCAAACGACACCTTCCCGACGGCCATGCACATTGCGGCCTACCAGATTCTGATGGAGGTGACGATTCCGGGCATCGAAAAACTCCGCAACACGCTCGACGCTAAGGCGAAGGAGTTTATGCACGTGGTAAAAATTGGCCGGACGCACTTCATGGACGCCACGCCCCTGACCGTCGGACAGGAGTTTTCGGGTTACGTGTCGCAGTTGGACCACGGACTACGGGCCATTCGCAACACCCTCGCCCACCTGAGCGAACTCGCCCTAGGCGGGACAGCCGTCGGCACGGGCATCAACACGCCCAAAGGCTACTCCGAAAATGTGGCCAAACACATTGCCGACCTGACGGGCCTGCCCTTCGTTACTGCCGAGAATAAGTTTGAAGCTTTGGCTGCGCACGACGCCATTGTGGAGGCCCACGGTGCGTTGAAAACGGTTGCCGCCAGCTTGATGAAACTTGGCAACGACATTCGCATGCTGTCGTCAGGCCCACGGGCGGGCATCGGCGAGTTGTTCATTCCCGACAATGAGCCGGGTAGCAGCATTATGCCCGGCAAAGTAAACCCTACGCAATGTGAGGCCATGACGATGGTGGCGGCTCAGGTAATGGGCAACGACGTGGCGATCAACATCGGCGGCATGTCGGGTCATTTCGAGCTAAACGTGTTTAAGCCGGTCATGATCTACAACTTCCTGCATTCGGCCCGGCTCATCGGCGACGTGTGTGTGTCGTTCAACGACAAGTGTGCCGAAGGTATCCGGCCCATCGAAGAGAATATTACGAAGCACGTGCAAAACTCGCTCATGCTCGTGACGGCCCTGAACACCAAAATCGGCTACTACAAGGCCGCCGAGATCGCCCAAACTGCCCACAAAAACGGCTCTACGCTCAAGGAAACCGCCGTTGCTTTGGGCTACCTAACCCCGGAAGAATTTGATCTGTGGGTTGTGCCGGGGGAGATGGTGGGGGAAATAAAGTAGGGACCAATGGATGAGAAACCATATCCGTTTGAGTCAGACGTCAGCACGTTTGTTTATCGTTTTGAAAGTCGAAGCCCATTTAAAGTTGTTTAAAAAGTTGTTCTGATCACAGAGACAGGCACAGCCAACGTTGTAAACCTTGCTTTGTTGGATGAGTTAGATGATGGTGAGCTTTCCGATACATCAATCAGTGCGAATGATGATATGGCAACCGTGTTGGCAACCGTTTTCAGGATATCGATTGACTTTCTGAATAGATACCCGCACTACGCCATTGCCTTTCGAGGAAGTGATGACCGCAGAAATCGCCTGTACCGAATGGCTCTTGGACGCGAGTTAGAAAAGTTGACAAGTGATTACGATTTGTACGGATTTAATGGACAAGGATTTGTGTTATTTGATCGTAACGAGTCGTATGGTGGTTTTTTAATACGAAAATGCAGATGAAATCAGACGAAAAAAAGGATCAGCCAACAATCGTTGTCCGTCGTTATTCCGATCATCCGGTCGTACAGAAGAAACTGGCTGAAGCGCGTGCAATGCTCCAGAAAGCAGACTTGTCTTTCTTGGATAATCCTCCAAAGAAGCAGTAGTATTAAGCCCGACGAGTTCGACCAATGGGTTGTGCCGGGCGATATGGTGGGTGAGGTTTCAGGCAAGCCATAACCATATTTCAGGACTACCCTGTAAGAAAGGCAATTAGGGTAAGCCAACTTTTTTTCGTAATATAGGGTTCGATTAAGTAAGGGGGCTGATTGATAGGGCCAATTGGCCCCTTTTTGGCTATACCAGGGCTTCACTCTCGAAAAAAATCATCACGTTTGTGATGATTGGCCCGCGAGAATACATGCAGATAATGGAAACGTTCAGCAAAAAAGAAAAAGAAAAACAGCGTCAGAAAAAAAGAAAAGACAAGGAAGAAAAGCGTGAAGAGCGTAAAGCTAACGCCAAGAAAGGTCAGTCGCTCGAATCGATGATGGTATACGTCGATGAAAATGGTAACCTTGTCTCTACCCCACCCGACCCCTCCCGAAGAAAACAAATCAACGAGGCCGATATTCAGCTTGGTGCTACTAAACATGATAGTCCGGCCGAGCCAGTTCTCCGGCAGGGCGTTGTTACGTTTTTTAACGCATCGAAAGGATACGGCTTCATTAAGGACGTACGCTCGCAAGAGAGTATTTTCGTACATATTAACGCCCTGTCGGAGCCACTTAATGAGCAGGACAAGGTGACTTTCATGACGACCTCGACGCCTAAAGGGTTGAACGCGGTCGACGTGACGAAATTGACTTAATACAATCTGGTTCTTTTCTTTGATAACATACTAATGAGCAAACCTGCTTACACGTCCATCCCGCCTACGTCGGACAATGCGTATTGGCAACTTAAGTTTTCAGACGGCAAAACAAGTATCTACGTCCCCCGCGACCGCGAACTCGACCGGCAACTGAAAGCTAAATATCAAAGCGAATTGGCGGCCCGCAACGGCACTACCCGACGCAAACGAGACCGGTAATTTTTGTTTTTGCGCAGACTCCATGTACGGGCGGGCCTATGTGCCCGCCCTTTTTACGTGCTAATTATCACATGCATGGGCTGCCGCTCCATCGGGCAGACACGGCACGCCATCGGGCAGACACGGCACGCCATCGGGCAGACACGTGGGTCTGCCCCTACGCCAGTATCTTCTCCAAACACTTGAGCGTAATCAAGTACGTTGGTTTCACCCCCAGCGAACCAAGGCTCCCCGATGCCAGCGTGGCCCCGGTCAGGAGTGGGTTGTCGGATGCATAGTAGGCGTACCGTACTTTCACATCGGCAGGGATACTGCGCCGGATGCGCCCGTGCGATTGAATGGCCTTCTGGTAGTGTGCGCCCTCCATTTCCAGGCCTATGGCATTCCAGGAAGAGTTTTTGAAGTAGCTCAGGATTTCCTTGTTCTGCAACGACGTTCCCAGCACCGTAATCATGGGGCCTTCGTAAACCCCCAATCCCCCTCCTACGAAATCGGCTTCGCAGAAATCGTTTTCGAGCGGGTAATTGTCGGCGGTGCCCTCAAAAATATGGGCTGTCGGTATCATCAAATCCCCTTTGTCGCCAGTTAGTATGCCCGCCTTACCCATGATCGAGATGGAGGCCACCTGTAACGGGAACGTTTGTCCGTCGCGTTCGTAGGGTTTCAGTAACTCGTCGAGGGTTTCAAAAGCCTGTTCGCCAAAGGCATAATCCATCACCAGAATAAGCGGCTTATTTTGCCGGACGGCCTCGGCGGTGTGTTTTATTTCGCCGGGAATGCGCTTGGGGTCTAGTTTGGCCGTATCGATCAACTGTACGAACAAACTCGTACCCGACACATCGGGAAGTTCATGCAGGCCGTTGTCAAGGGCATAGGCCCGCACTTGTTGCCGCAACGCTTTGTTGCCCGATTGACTTAGTTTGAGAGCCAGATCATATAGATCGTCGTAGTCGATTGTTTTGCCCACGGCCATTTTAGCGTAAAGGCAGTTCATAACGCTGTGCGGATTAGCACTCACGATATGCACGGGCCGGTCCTGCAAGCCATTCTCCCAGATATACTGCTTAATGCGCGTAGCCCAGCGTTCGCCGTAGAGATGTTGGCCGATGCGCTCGCGGAGCATGGGCGTGAAGTTGATTTCGCGGTCAATGTTTTCGGCCCGGAGTTCGGCCATCGACACGCTGCCCAGGCCGTACACAATCTGAAACAGGCCGCTGTTGGTGGTACCGGTTTCTTCGAAACGGGCGTAGGCGCGTTGAGTTTCTTCAAAGGTTCGGCCCAAAATTGAACTGAGGTACGTCAGGGCCAACTCGCGGTCATCGTCTTTTACGGTGCCGCCCGCCTGCACAATGGCTTCCAGTTTTTGCCACTCGCGGGTTTTGTTGCCCCGTTCCTGCATGGCGTTGCGCCGAATTTTGTCGGCCTCCATAAACATGAAGGTCAGGTGGGTCAGGATGTCGTAAATCTCACTGCGACCATTGGTCACCTCGATTACCATCTGTTCGTCATCAATGCGATAGCAGTTCCGGCGTCGTTTAGATGGAACCAGCACCGGAAACCGAGCGTTTTCGAGACCCTCACGCGAGGCTAAGGTAATAACCCGACACGCTTCGATACCTTTTGGCAGGCGATCCATCACGTACACTAAACCGTCGAGTTCAACGCGTTGCGAATCGCCCACAGACCCGTATATTTCGGGACGAAGCGACAACAACGCCTGCCGAATTTCCTCGCCCGACACCCCCGACGGTTTGTAAAAGCCCCGGTTAAACAGGTGCCGCATGGTAATATAAAGTCGTTCGATAGCCACGCGCGATTCCTGAGCGCGGGTGAGGGGTGGCGAGGGTTGAAGGTTCATAGAATGTAGTGAGTAACGTGGTTTCGTTGCGCGTTGGGGCCACTAATCGGCCCGAAACGTTGTCAGATATTACACCAAAGTGTGGGCATTCAGTTCACACAGAATATTATTTTAGTGTTAGGGGCTACGGCTCTTTTCCCCTTACCTTTGATTCATCAGCGTTTTCCACCTAATCCGAACTCTGTGATAGACGTTACGTTTGGTTCTCCACAGCCCCAAAAACGGTACTCACTCCGTTCCGTCCTAACAATCCTGCTGGGTCTGGTTGGCGTTAATTCCTTCGCACAACGCTCGGTTGACCTATCAGCCGAGGCTGGGCAGTATATGACCTCCAACGTGCGAACGCCATTCTGGTTGCGTACGAATCAGCATGGCATTGTACCGCTCACCTCGCCCAACACCACCCTGCGCCTGGGTGCCTGGACCGACTACGACTCGACCCGCCTGACCGCCCGACGCATTACATTTGGCGGGGGCGTTCAGGTAGTTGCCAACACTGCAAGCAGTGCGTTGCGGGGGAATCTTCTGCTGCCTGAACTTTATGCGAAAGTGCGTTGGCGGTCGCTGGAGCTATATGTTGGTCGTCGGCGTGAGGTTCTGGGCCTGCTCGACAGTACCCTCTCCTCGGGGTCGTATGCGTGGTCGGGGAATGCGTTGCCAGTGCCCAAAATCCAGTTAGAAATTCGTGAGTACGCCCCCTTGAAATTTACAAAAGGCTGGGTGTCGTTGAAGGGAAACTTTGCGCATGGCTGGTTGGGCGGGCAATTCGTACAACACACCATGTTGCACCAAAAAGCCTTGTACGGACGGCTGGGCAAGGCCGAACACCGGTTTCATGCCTATGGTGGCATTAATCATTTGGTGGTTTGGGGTGGCTACAGCAAGGAGTTGATTGGTTCGGGGCTGGTAACGAGTGCGTATTTACCATCGGGGTTCCGCGATTATCTGAGTCTGGTAACGGGCCTACGGGCTGTTAATTCGGGCGTGATCGACCAAACCAAATACACCGATTTCGACCTCACCAACCGCGTGGGTAACCACCTCGGCTCAGTCGACATTGCGTTCGATTACGAGACCGACAAGTACTCTTTTTACCTCTATCGCCAGAATCCCTACGAGACGGGCGCACTGTTCTACGGCGTCAGCCTGGCCGATGGGTTGAACGGCTTTCGGGTGAAGGTCAAAAACGAGCGGGCCATTATCCGGCAGGTGCTGGTGGAGGTTTTGAACACCACGAGTCAGGGCGGGCCGGAGTTTGTGATCGAAGACCCAAAACTGCGCGGTAGGGTCGACTATTTTAACCACTCGCAGTTCCGGGATGGGTGGTCGTATCGGGCACAAACCATTGGTACGCCGTTCATCAATCCAGCCCTCGGCCCTAATGGCGAGGCTCCTTATGGGGGTTATACCAACAACAACCGGGTTCAGGTAACGCACTTCGGACTGGCCGGTACACTCCCGCTCGATGGTCTATCGGTGTTCAACGGACCGGTCACCTACGAAACCAAACTATCAATCAGCAATAATCGGGGTACCTACCGAAACCCCTACCTGACGGCCCGGCGGCAGGTTTCGGGTATTGTAACGGTGGCTGCTCCTCTGAATCTGCTAGGCGGTTTGCAGGTTACTGGCTCCCTCGCCTGGGACAGCGGCACGCTCTACCGGCAGGCTATTGGTGGGTATCTTGGTATCCGCAAAACCTGGTCGAACCAAACACGGGCGCGGGCTAGTCGCGGACAGGAGGATTCGGGTCGGAGCTTTCCAGGCCGTGGTGGGGTTCGGGAATGAGTTCCCGGCGATTCATATCGGGGATTCTAGTTAGTGCAGGGCTGTTAAGCTTCCGGCTATCCGCTCAGCCCCTCCCACTTCCAACCCATCCAACGCCCGCTCCCACCGAAATCCGGCAAGGGCGTTTGGTGGGCGTGGTGATTGGTTCGGCGGTGTTTTACACGGCCACCATGCTACTGCTCCGCAAGGCCTGGTATAAAAAACGGGTGCCGTTCCATACCTTCAACGACAACGGTGAGTGGTTGCAGATGGACAAAGTGGGCCACGTAGCTACGGCTTACCTCATGAGCCGTGGCGGTTACGAGCTGTTCCGCTGGACAGGCGTCAACGACCGCACCGCCACCCTCACCGGGGGGGCGTTGGCCCTGTTGTTTCAAACAACACTCGAAGTATTCGACGGGAGTGCCGAGGGTTGGGGGTTCTCGCGGGGCGATATGCTGGCCAACGTGGCCGGAACGACCCTGTTCGTAGGGCAACAGTACGCTTTTGGCAACCAACCGGTGCAACTAAAGTACGGCTGGCGGAAAAGTATTTACGCGTCCTATCGGCCCAATTTACTTGGAAAAACTACTGGCATTCAGTTCCTTAAAGATTACAACGCGCAACAGTACTGGTTGTCGCTCAACCTCGCCAGTACGTTTCCGGTGGGGCCGCAGTTTCCGCGCTGGCTCAACGTGGCCGTGGGCTACAGCGGCAGCGGCATGACCGGGGGCCATGAAAACCCGCCCTACTTCGATGCCAACGGTAACGAAATCAAATTTGAACGTCGGCGGCAATTTTACCTCTCGCCCGACGCCGATTTATCGCGCATCCGCCAGTTGTCGCCCACGCTCCAGCGGTTTGTGGGTACAGCCCAGTTCATCAAACTAGCCGCCCCCTCGCTCGAATACAATCGGGTGAATGGACTGCGCTTTCACCCCTTCCTGGTCAAAAAAGACTAACGGCAAGCTTTATCGTAGTCGCACAACATCTATCGGCGGACAGCCGGGGCAAGCCAGAGCAACGGGCGGTGCATTTGGCGATTCGAGGATGGTGAAGTCGGTGTTTGACACATCGAAGAATATATTTCCGACGGCTTCTGCCTTGATTCGCGCCCGACTACTGGCCTTGTTAGGCAGCACAACACGCGCCGACCCTGTGTTGGGTGTACTGGCAAGCAGGAAGGTTGGGAAGGTCAGGCCACCATCGGTCGAGAGCAGCAGGCGAACGTTGGTGCAGTTGATGGGAGCCTGATTGGTGTTGACCACGTTCCAGGTTACGGTCTGCGGGGTTCCGCCCGTCACCTGCGAGGCACTGTCGAAGGCTGTCAGCCGAAACGCCCCCGGCGTATTGACCACATTGACCGTGGTGCTTGCCTCGGTGTTGCCCCCCCGCCGGTCGCGCACCGACACGCGAAAGTTCATGCTTCGGGCCACGGTTGGCAGGCGTTCGCCTAACACACAGGTTGTTCCGCTTTCGCAAACCGCCCCCGAAAAGCCGGTTGGGTGTATGTCCGTGAAGGTAAACGAGGGCTGATTTTCGCCCGCTATTGCATTGGCTTGTGGGTTCAGCACAAACGTCATGCTCGGAAACGTGCGGCTGGCACTCGTTGTTGGTGAGTACGGCCGGAACAAGGGCCTTAGCACGCCATCGTCGTCGACATCGTATGTATTGGCCGGAACCCCGTTCGTGCCCGACGCCGACGGAGCCTTGTCGAACTCCTCCCACGAATAAAGCAGGTTAGAGACGTCGCCCGCATCGGCGTCATTGGCGGTGGCCGTCAACGTGAAGGGCGTCAGGCGGGGAACGGTATAGGCTACCCCAACCGACACCGTTGGGATGGCGTTGGTTCCTGTTGCCGACCCACACCCCGAAGCCGTTCCCGTCATTACGAAGTAGGCCTGTTTCAAACTGGCAATGTGAAAGTTAGGTAAATTAGTATCGTTGTATTGTTGCAGGTTTCGATCCGAACAGATGCCCACGTAACTCATGATGGTAGAGCCGGAAGCCGTTTCGTAGGCCTGCTCCGGCACGCGGGTGGTGCAGGTTTGGCCGGGCGCATCTGCCTGGTTATACGTGTGGTCCATGCCAAACTGATGCCCCAGTTCGTGCGCTACATAGTCGACCACAAACGGGTCGCCCGTGTCGGTGCCGCGTGCGCTATAGCCCTCGCCTTTGTACAGGTCGTCGCACAACGACGCCGTTGCCCCAAGCCCGCCCCCGCCCGTTCCGAAGAGGTGCCCAATATCGAAGTTGGCCGTGCCCACCCGTGCGGTCAGCGTGGTATGATTAAGAATTAACTGAGCAGCAGCATCAGTATTGTTGTAGGGGTCGGTGGCCGGATCATCGTAAACAACGTTGCTCGTTCCAGAAACGGGCGGATTCACCAACATAAACCGACACGATAATTCCCGCTCGTAAATGCCGTTGATTCGATTGACTGATGTGAGCACCACGGCCAGCGCGTTGGTGCGTAGTTGCGCGGGGTCTGTTACACCGGGGTGTCCTCCGGCATTTCGGGTCCATTCGCCGGTGGTGGCAACGGCAAGCCGAAACGTACGCATGGTAGCCCCAAAGCTAAACGTCTCGACACTAGCTACTTTCGCATTACCAAGACTGGGCCTCAGACCGGGCAAAGCGGGGCGGGCCGGGCTACCTGCCGAGCCACATTTGAACGTTCCAAACCCCTTCACTTCTTTCACCTTCCGCGCATCGCGGGCAAAATAAGCGGTGTGTAAATCGCTGTTTGGATCAGCCGATATCTTTTTAACATACACGGCGTCGCCATCGACACCCCAGATCAGGGCTTCAAACCCCAAACTGGTCAGGCTCATTCGGATTGTATAATCGGGGTGGGTTTCGCCTTGCCCGGCATAGGTTCTGAAGCTGGGATTTTCGGCGGCCAATGCAGGCGAAAGCACATCGGTTTCGCGCAATGCGAACATCTCCGCCGTACCATTTGGCAACGGGATTTCGAGTCGAATGGGTCCCAGATTAGCCTGCTTCTGGCTGGTTGCCCGGGCCAAATACGTCCGAAGTTGGGCTGACTGAAGCCGGTAGAACCGAGCGTTGGGTATGGCCGGACCAGCTTGCTTAGCCTGGGCCGTTGATACAGGCACAAAAAAGCCCGACTGTGCTTGTGCGGAGGAAATCAGCATTACTCCAACAACTAGACAGATGGTTTGTTGCAGAACGTAGGACAGGTGCATGGAGTATCAATAAATGAATATAATTTACTACAAAAATCGTGCCCGCCTAACTGCTGGCTATCAGGCAATTAAACCCCTAAAATTGCACAAACATCGATTCTCTTATAACCAATGTCCACTGTGGATCAATGAAATGCCCCTGCCTCTATAGTCGGCAGGGGCACGAGTAAAACCAATAAAAAGGTATTTTATCAATGGCCGAATTTATCGTTCCATGTTCGCCAAAAACGATTTGCGGTCTTTGATCTCCAATAGCAGGTAAATATTCTTGATATGATATTTGACTGTGTTCTCAGAGATAAAGAGCTGATCGGCAATTTCCTTATTCGACAGTCCCCGCGCCATATAATCAAGTACATCCCGTTGCCTGTCAGACAGTACGTTGAACGTAGTTTTGGGGGGTTGGGGTTCATCAGTGGGGGGGTGTTTTGTGGCTTCTATAAAGCGTTTTAGCTCGTGCTTCATAAAGGCGATTTCCCGTTCTTTGCGTTGCCGGTACCGCCAGAAACTATAACCAATAACCCCACCTGCCGCCAACAGGACACCCACAATCCAGAGCAGATACGCCCGGTACGTTTTTTGGCTATCTAGTTCTGAACTGGCTTCGGCGTCGATAATAGATTCCTGCTGATTGTGCAGGGCTGCCATTTGGACCTCTTTTTGATAGGCACTGTTGAGCGAATCCCGGATTACGGTTGTGGCTGCAATTCCGTTAGCGTCTTTTCTGGCTTTGTAGATCACGAGCAATTCCTCGTACGCATAGATATGGTATTTGATTATCCCGCACGAATCAGCACTTGCCGACGATAGGCGTAGGGCATCTTTCAGGAGATCCATCCGGTTAAGAGCCGCATATAGTTGCATTTTCTTAACCAGAATCATGGGCAAGTCGCAGGGCGAGGAGGCTCGTAGCCACACAAGTGCCCGGTCGTACAGGGCCTCAGCCTCGGCATACTGTTTCTCTTTGAAACGGAGATACCCCTGTTGCATCACCAGCTTGGCTTTGTTCTCCAGATCGATATACCGAAAGTCTGTTTTCTCCAGAGCAGTCATCAGGCTGTCGGATATAGTGTACTGGTTAATATCGAAATGGGCAAGGGCTTCCTGACCAGTAACATAGGCCGAAAGGGAGTCGGCCTGCCGGGTTTTTTGGGCGAATTGCCGCGCTTTTCGTAAGAATTTGAGGGTCGACTGATAGTCCGATACGCGCTTGTAGGTGTACGAAAGCAAAACGGCCGCCTGGTATTTTTCGTCGGTTACGTAGCTCTCGCTCGTTAATACGGGCAACAGCAAAGCCTGCGACTCTGTGAATTTCTGCGCATTATTGAGTTGGTAGATTTTGTCCTCGAGCTGGCTGAATGACTGTTGGCCGAAACTCGATAGAGGCAATGAAAACGTTAACGCAAAGGCTGCGCGAAACAGCAAATTACGCGTCTGCATGATTAGAGGGAGTACTAAGGTAGAGGTTAGTGAGTCAGTAAACGAGCTACTTGAGCGGATTTAAGTCTCCAAAAATACAATTTTTTCTTCTGTTAATGAAAATTAATGTCATTTTTTTATTCTTCCCCCGAAGCCGCGCGATCCACAAACCAATATAATTCGCCCGCAGGCTGAATAATTTGTGCGGGGTATTTCTGGGGGTGGAATTTGCCCTCCAGCACTTCGCGCAGGGGTTCGGCCTTGTTGGCCCCGGCCACCATAAAAGCCACCGCTGCCGACCTGTTCACAACCTGAGCGGTCAGGGTCAGGCGGTACATATTCTGTTTTTTAAGAAAATACGCGCTTGTCCAGGCCGTTTGTTCGCGCACTACAGGGGTGTTGGGAAACAGCGAGAGTGTATGCCCATCGTCGCCCATACCCAACAGCACCAGATCGAACGTATGGGGTTGCCCATCAAAGTATCGGTGCAGCGTTTTTTCGTATGCTTGCATCGACGCTATTGGCTCCATGCTCGTACGCATTTCATGGATCTGGTTGTTGGGCACCGGCACGTGGTTGAGCAATGTATCGAACGCCATACGGGCGTTGTTGCGCTCGTCGGTCCGGGGCACGTAGCGTTCGTCGCCCCAGAACACGTGCCATTTATCCCATGAGAATTTATCCCGGTAGGGTGCCTTAGCCAGCAACTGATGCAACGCCTTCGGCGTACTTCCCCCCGACAGGGCAATGGTAAATCGGCCCTGTTTTGCCAGAACAGCCCGTTCGTAGGCAAGCATCCAATCGGCCACGTTTCGGGCCAATTGTGCGGGATCGGCGGCTACAGAAATGTTCATCGTCTGGAAGGTTGGGGTGTGTATGTATTCAACGTTTACATTGTCAACTGCTTACGGCTACTGCCTACCCGTTTTATTGCCACACAAAACCGTCTTTTGTCAGTAATTCATGGGCAGCATCAGGCCCCCAGGAACCGGGTGCATAGGTGGGTAGCTCGGCCAGTTTGTGACCTTCCCAATGCTCCAGAATAGGCGTAACAGCCCGCCAGGCCGCTTCGACCTGATCGGCCCGCATGAACAGGGTGGCATCGCCCAGCATCACGTCGAGCAGCAGGGTTTCGTAGGCTTCGGGTTCCTGCCCTTCGTAGGCCCCTTTAAAACTAAACACCATCTCAACGGGGTCGAGGTCGAGCACCTGACCGGGTCTTTTCGCCTGAAAACTCAGACGAATGTCCATAGCCGGTTGAATGTTGATGGTCAATCGGTTCGATCCCCACGACTCGGCGGTTACCTCGGCAGGGAACGCCAGTTTGGGAGCTTCTTTGAACTGAATAGTGATAGAGGTCATTTTCTCCGTCAGAGCCTTGCCGGTGCGCAGGTAAAATGGCACATCGTACCACCGCCAATTGTCGACCATGAACTTGACGGCGGCAAAGGTTTCCGTTTGCGAATCGTTGGCAACGCCCTCTTCGTCGCGGTAGGCCGGAACGGGTTTGTTCTTGACCGTGCCCGATCCATACTGCCCCCGGACTGCCACTTGATCCACTTCGTTGGGCGAGATGGGCCGGATGGCGTTCAGCACGTCGACTTTCTTGTTACGCACCTCGTTAGCGTTGAACGATGTGGGGGCATCCATCGCCACCATACACAGCAATTGCAACAGGTGGTTTTGAATCATGTCGCGGAGGGCACCCGACGATTCGTAGTAGCCCCCGCGCCCTTCGAGGCCCACCGTCTCGGCAGCCGTAATCTGCACTTCGGCCACGTAGTTCCGGTTAAACAGCGGCTCAAAAAGGGCGTTTGCGAAGCGTAGGGCCAGAATATTCTGTACGGTCTCTTTGCCCAGATAGTGATCAATGCGGTAAATCTGCTCCTCGGCAAACAAGCCGCCGAGCAACACATTTAGCTCATGCGCGCTTGCCAGGTCGTGCCCGAAGGGTTTTTCGACCACCATCCGAACGCGTTCATGATTGTGACAAAACGACAGTTTGCTCAGATTGGTGGCAATACCCGGCACGAGTTGCGGGGCCACAGCCAGATAAAACAATACGTTCGGTTCAACACCCCAGTCCGTTTGGCAAGTTTGCACCAACTTGGTAATCTGCGCGTAAGACGCATCGTCGGCCACGTCCATTTTGAGGTAGCTGATTTTGGGCGCAAACTCGTCCCAGGGGCCTTCTTTCCGGCGCGAAAACTCCGCGATTCCCCCTTGTAGTCGCTCGCGGAATGCCTCGTTGGTGTATTCGCTGCGACCGATACCCGCCACAGCAAAGCGTTCGGGTAGAAAACCGTCGATATACAAATTATAGAGAGCGGGCGTAAGCTTGCGGTAGTTGAGATCACCACTGCCCCCAAAAATAAATACGACGGTAGGCTGGGTGCGATCTTTTGCGGAAGGGAGCATGCCGAAAAACGTGGTTGTTGAACGATGGGCGCAAGTTAGGTTCATTCAACCACTTTTTTGGTAAAATTGAAACGCAGACAACTAAATTTGGGCCGCTACAAACCAAACACTTAACCAGTTTTTATCATGAATCAAAAACCATCAGCCGCTTTTGTTGGCGCATCGTGGATTGCTATGGGAGCCGGTATGTTGGGCTACATCATTGGCCTGTGGCGTTCCGAGCTGTTATTAAACGAGAAGGGCTACTACTTCGCTATCCTGATTTTGGGTCTTTTCGCGGTTGTTTCCGTGCAAAAGAGCGTCCGCGACCGGCTCGAAGGTATCCCGGTCACCGACATCTACTACGGTCTGTGTTGGGTAGCCACGGGTATTGCGCTGGTTTTGCTGGCGGTGGGGCTTTGGAACGCCACCATGCTCCCCAGCGAAAAAGGTTTTTATGCCTTTGCTTTTCTGTTGGCGTTGTTCGGAGCGATTGCCGTGCAAAAAAACACCCGCGACAGTCAGGAGAAATAAGATGAAATCAACACACATCACCCTCATTATCAGCTTAGTTTATCTGTGTTGCGGAATAACTTTTGCGCAAAAAACCATTGTCAGTATTCAGGGTAATCAGTTCTATGTCAACGGAAAACCTACCTACGCGGGGCGAGTTTGGGAAGGTCATAAAATTGAAGGATTGCTGATGAACGCCCGGTTGGTGCAGGGCATTTTCGATGACCTGAACCCCGAAACAGTGGCCGAGTTCGCCTATCCCGACACCAAAAAATGGGACGCCGACCGCAACACAACCGAGTTTGTGGCCGCTATGCCCATCTGGAAAAGCTACGGCCTGAATGCGTTCACGCTCAACATGCAGGGGGGCAGCCCGTATGGCTACGGCAACAAGAAATGCCTGAATCCGGGCTTCAATCAGGATGGGTCGCTGATGGAACCCTACATGAAGCGGCTAGACCGGGTCTTAAAAAAAGCCGATGAACTGAACATGGTCGTGATTCTGGGCATTTTTTACTTCGGCCAGGATCAATACCTAACCGATGAACAGGCCGTTGTGAGCGCGACCGACAACCTGATGAATTGGTTGTTCGCCAAAAAGTACCGGAACATTATTATAGAAATTGCCAACGAAACCAACACGCGGGGCAACTACGATCACAAAATCCTGTGGCCCGACCGGATTCATGAGTTGATTGAGCGGGTAAAGCAGAAGGAGAAAAACGGCTATCGTTTTTTGGTAGGCACCAGCTACGAGGGCCGGGTGGTGCCAACATCAAACGTGGTAAAAGCCTCTGATTTCTTACTGATTCACGGAAATGGAGCCAAAAAGCCTGAACAAATTCAAACACTCATCGATGCTACTAAACGGGTGGAGGGCTACCGGGAAATGCCCGTCGTGAACAACGAAGACGACCATTTTGACTTTGACAAACCCGTCAATAACTTCACCGTTTCCGTAAAAAACTACGTGTCGTGGGGTTATTTCGATTTCCGCTTTCCGGGCGAGACCGACCTTAAAGAAGGTTTCCAGACCGTTCCCGTCGATTGGGCTATAAACTCGGCCCGGAAGCGGGGATTCTTCCAAAAAATGAGCGAAATAACCGGCGTAAACCCCAACAATGTAAACAGGAAACGCTGACTTACGTTAGTCTCCCCAGTTATCTATACACAAGCCGGTCTCCGAACACGTATCATCCCACAAGTCAACCAGTTAACGAATCAACCATCTATGACCATCGCCATCGGCTCCGACCATGCCGGTTTCCGCTACAAAGAAGCCATTAAACAGTTGCTCGCCAACCTCGGCCACACGGTTGTCGATAAGGGCACCGACTCCGAGACCACCGTCGATTACCCACGCTACATCCGGCCCGTTGCCGAAGCCGTTGCCGCTGCTGAAGTAGAACGAGGCATCGTGTTGGGCGGGTCAGGTAACGGCGAGGCTATGATGGCCAACCGGATTAAGGGCGTCCGTTGCGCTTTGTGTTGGAATGAAGAGTCGGCCCGGCTTGGACGCATGCACAACAACGCCAACGTGATCTCGCTTGGCCAACGCATGATGACCGAAGACAAGGCCCTCAACATCGTAACAATCTGGCTCGACACGCCCTTTGAGGGCGGACGGCATCAGGCCCGGATTGAGCAGTTGGATATGTGATAGCTTGTGCGAATCCGCACAAGCCGAGCAAAACCGCACAGCATAACACTCTACTATTCGCTCTACTTTGCTCATTATCATTTAATTACAAAATGGCACACTGTTAGCAATCTATTTTGCCAAACACTCGTGCCCAATGGATCGTGAACTTGCCCCCGAAATTGTTAACCGCTCTCGCCGAAAACCCTGGCTCATTGGCCTTGTGGGTCTATTTTGCCTGGCCGGGGCCATTTGGGGCTTGCGGTCGTGGCTGAAAACATCGGTTGAAGCGGGCAAGATTCGGTCGGCGGTCGTGCAAACCGGCCCGGTCGAAAACACGCTCAGTGCGACGGGCGAGGTAATTCCGGCCTACGAGCAAATCATGACCAGTCCCATCCGGGCCAGCATCCGGCGGGTGCTTATTACGCCCGGTGCCCGCGTCCGGCCCGGTCAGTCGCTAATCGAGCTTGATAAATCGCTGACGCAAATCGAATTTGAAAAACTTCAGGACCAGTTGGCTCTCAAGCAAAACAGCATTAAGCAACTGCGCATGCGGCTCGACAAAAATCTGTACGACGCCGACATCAACGATCAAATCAAATCGCTCAACATCAACAAGCTTACTGCTGAGGTTGAAGACACCCGACGACTGCTGAAAGTGGGCGGTCAAACACCCGAAGACGTCACCCGCGCCGAAACCGCCCTGCGCGTGGCCCAACTGGAAAAGAAGCAGTTGGAAAACGATCTGAGTTATAACCGTCGGTCGATGGGGGCAAGCCTGCGCGAATCGCAGCTACAGGCCCGCATTGAGGGCACCAACCTAAAAGTATTAGCCCAGAAACTCCGCCAAGCCGATGTGTTGGCCGACCGGGCGGGTGTGCTAACGTGGGTAAACGAGAACGTCGGCTCGGCGGTAAACGAGGGCGAAATGTTAGCCAAAGTCGCCGATTTGGGCAGTTTTCGGGTCGAGGGGTCCTGCTCCGATGCCTACGTCGATCAACTCCGGGTGGGTATGCCCATCGTGGTGCGGGTGAACGATACCGACCTGCGCGGCCTCATCACCCAGATAAAACCATCTGTACAAAACAACACCGTCCGGTTCGGTATCGCCCTCGACGACAGCCGGAACGCATCGCTACGGCCCAACCAGAAAGTGGAGGTATTTGTGGTGACGGCCCGCAGCCCGAAGGCCATTCGGGTGGCAAACGGCCCCACGTTTCGGGGCAAACGCAAGCAACATGTGTTTGTATTGGGCACCGACAACCTAGCCCGTCGGCGCGAGATCGAGGTGGGCCTGACCAGTTTCGACTGGGTCGAGATCAAGAGCGGCCTGCAACCCGGCGAGCGGGTGATTCTGACCGATCTGAGCGAGTATGAGCACGTACAGGAAATCACGATAGCGAAGTAATGAACAAGCAAACGAGTGATTTGGCAGTGAATACCCCCCGCCCTAAAGGGAGCCTTGCTTGCGCGTTCGTAGTTCCGCTTCAGCAAGGGTTTCGACATTGGGGTTTTGCGGGCGCAAGCAGGGCTCCCTTTAGGGCGGGGGGTATTCATTTGCTGATTATTTCACTACTCATCACGTTCCCCTCTCCTGCCCAGCCGCTTAAACTGTCTCTACCCGAAGTCGTGCAACTCGCTCGTGAGCAATCAATTGCGAGTAAGCAGGCGGCTACGTTGCAAAAGACGAACTATTGGAAATACCGCTCGTTTCGGTCGGATTACAAACCGCAGTTGAGCCTCGACGGCTCACTGCCGGGCTTTACGCGCTCGTTTATCCAGGTGCAACAACCCGACGGAACTATTGCGTTTCAGCCTGTATCGAACAACAATTCGCTGCTGAATCTGTCGCTGAGTCAGAACATCGCGCTCACAGGCGGGTCCATCTATGTGCAGCATCAACTCCAGCGGTTCGATGATTTCAGAAACCAGAACACGCTGTACAACGGCATCCCGTTTGCCATTGGCTTGAGCCAACCCTTGTTCCGGTTTAATCCCATGAAGTGGGAACGCCGAATTGAGCCGCTGCGCTATGCCGAGAGCAATCAACAATATCTGGAAAGCCTGGAACAAGTGGCCCTTGATGCTACGGGCTTATATTTCGATCTGCTGGTGGCGCAGGTAAACCTGCAAATCGCCGAAACCAACCGCTCAAACAACGACACCCTCTTCACCATTGCCAAATACAAACTTGAACTAGGCAAAATTTCGCGCAACGACCTGCTCCAACTGCAACTGAGCGTGTTGAACGCCCGCAAAGACTTGGCATCGGCCCGGCAAACCGCCGAAGTGGCCTCGCTCCGGCTCCGGGCGTTCCTGAATCTGCAAGGCGAAAACACCACCCTACGCCCCTTTGAGTTGGCTATTCCGGGTCAGATCAGTTCGTTTACCGTCGACCTGCAACAGGCGTTGGGGCAGGCCTTTGCCAACCGGTCGGCGGCTATTGGGTTTGGTCGGCAGAAACTCGAAGCCGACCGCGAGTTGGAACGCGCCCGCAAAGAAAACGGCCTCAACGCCGTCCTAAACGCCGATTTTGGCCTCACCAACCGGGGTGCCCGGCCCGGCGACGTGTATGTACGCCCGCAGGACCGGCAGTTTGCCGAAATTCGGTTTACGGTGCCAATCATGACCTGGGGACGGCAACAGGCCCGCACCGAAACTGCCCGCGCCAACGCCGAACTGACCGTGCAGACCATCGAACAAAACAAACGAACATTTGAGCAACAAATTTACACGCAGGTAACGCTGCTCGACATGCTCCGGCAACAAGTGCAACTGACCGCCGAAGCCGACGAAATTGCCCAGAACCGCTATCAGATTGCGCAGGAACGTTTTAAGCTAAGCAACCTGACCGTTACCGACCTCGGCATCGCCATCCAGGACAAAGACCGGGCCCGTCGCGACGCCATTCTCGCCCTCCGCGACTACTGGCAGTCGTACTACACCTTGCGACTATTGACTTTGTACGATTTTGAAACGAATAGGAAGCTGGACGTTGGACGTTAGACGCTGGATATTGATCATCCAACGTCTAGCATCTAATATCCAACGTCCAATATCCAACGTCCCCAATGATCTCCTTAAACAACATCGAAAAAGTCTACCGGACCAGCAGCATCGAAACACTGGCTCTGGCGAACATCAACCTGCACATCAAGGCGGGCGAATTTGTATCCATCATGGGGCCGAGCGGTTGCGGCAAATCGACTCTGCTGAACCTGATGGGCCTGCTCGACGAACCAAGCCGAGGTACCGTGGAAGTGGGCGGGCAGGTGGTGACGCAGTACCGCGACAAAGAACTCGCCCGGCTGCGAAACCAGAATATCGGCTTCATCTTCCAAAGCTTTCACCTCATTAACGACCTTTCGGTGCTCGACAACGTCGAAATCCCCCTGCTGTACAGGAAAGGTGACAGCACAGGGCCATCGCGCCGGAAATTGGCCGAGGAAGCTCTGGAGCGCGTGGGCCTGAGCAACCGCATGAAGCACTTCCCGAACCAACTATCCGGCGGGCAAAAGCAACGCGTTGCCATTGCCCGCGCCATTGTGGGTCGCCCCAGCATCATTTTGGCTGACGAACCCACGGGCAACCTCGACAGCGCGATGGGCAACGAAATCATGAACATTCTGCAAGGCCTTAACACCGATGGAGCCACCATCGTGATGGTTACGCACGACGAAACAATGGCCAAAAAGACCCACCGGCTCGTCCGGTTGTTCGACGGCTCGATGGTGGGGGATTCCATTTTAATGAGTAATGCATAATGAGTAATGCGTAATAGGCTGACGCCCCCCAAACAGTCTTAGACTCTCCACTCATTACGCATTACGCATTCATCATTACGCATTATGTTAACGAACTACATCAAAATCGCCTGGAAGGTGTTGCTGCGGCATCCGTTTTACACCTTCATCACACTCTTCGGTATCAGCCTCACGCTCACCGTGCTGATGGTACTGACCTCGTTCATCGACCATTTGGTTGGGAGTCATTATCCCGAGTATAAGCGCGAACGCTGCCTGTATCTGATGCAGGTAAGGCTGGAGGATTCGGCTAAAACCTCGGCCTCTCAGAGCGATATGAGCTATTCGTTCATCAAACGGCATCTGCTCCCGCTCAAAACCCCGGAGAAAGTGGCCGTGGTGTCGCAGTGGGCCTGGTCCAATGCCTACGTAGGCAACAAGCGCATCAAAGTCAAGTCGAAGTTCAGCGATGCCACGTTTTGGGAAGTCTCGGACTTTACATTTCTGGAAGGTAAGCCCTACAACAACCAACATATCAACAATGCCGACCCTGTGGCCGTCATTTCGGAAGCCTTCCGCACCGATTATTTTGGGTTGGATGTGGATGCCGTTGGCAAGACAATCGAGGTAGATAACGCCTTCTACCGAGTTATTGGGGTGGTAAAATCCGTTCCTGTTACTCGAATTTTTACATCTGCCGAAGTGTATCTGCCCTACACGCTCCCTAAAAGCAATTACCGAAAGGGGGAGTATTTTGGCGGCTTCAATGCCATTATACTGGCCCGCAATCAGTCCGATTTCCCCGCCATTAAGGAAGAGTATGCCGCATCGATCCGGCGAATCAAATTCCCTTTTCAGGAAGGCCCCTGGCTCAAGGCGTTTTATATCGAATCCGAACCCCTGCCCTATCTCGACATGTTTAACCGACAGTTGCTCGTGGGCGGAGATAGCCGTGTTTTTTACACGATCATTGGGTTAGTGATGCTTTTGTTTATGTTGATTCCAGCCATCAATCTGGTCAACCTGAACGTAGGCCGAAGTATGGAGCGGGCGTCGGAAATTGGCGTTCGGAAAGCGTTTGGGGCACCAGTCGGTACATTGCTGGGGCAGTTTGTCATCGAGAATATTTTCATCACGGCCATTGGGGGGCTAATCGCCCTGGGGCTTTCGACAACGATTCTGCTGCTCATTAATCAAAGCGGCTTGATTTTACACAGCGACCTCACTATCAACCTTACAGTACTGGCAATCAGCGTATTAATTTGTCTGGTATTTGGTATTCTGTCGGGTGTGATTCCGGCCTGGCGCATGGCAAAACTTCCTATCTCTCAAGCCTTAAAAGCATGATCCGTCACCTCTTCACACTCATCTGGAACAAGAAGCGAACCCACGCGCTGCTCCTTATCGAAATTCTGGCTTCGTTTCTGGTTCTGTTCGGCGTTACGAGCCTGATTATCTATAATTTTCGCAACTATGCCGAACCCGTTGGTTTTAACTATCAAAACCGTTGGGCCATTTCGATGGATTGGGGCGATATGCCCGATTCGGTATCGTATCCATTGCGGCAGCAACTCAAACAACGAGTGCTGGCGTATCCGCAAGTCATAGCCGCCAGCATTTCGTCGGGCAATTATCCATTTTCCAATAGCACCTCGAATGGTAGGCCGCGCTACAATGGTGTTCAATTTAATGTTTTTAACTATTTTGTCGATCCCGACTATGCCAAAACGCTGGAAATGGCGGTTTTGGAAGGTCGTTGGTACGACAGAGCGGACGAGTCTACCGTCGTTCCGCAGGTGGTCGTTACCCGTGACCTGATCGATAAAGTGTTTGGCAAAGGTCAACCGGGGGTTGGCAAGCTGTTGATCAACGATGAGGACAAAAAAGACAAAAAGCGGATCATTGGCGTGGTCGGCAACTTCAAACAGGATGGCGAATTTTCTCCAACTACCTCCTGTATTTTCTACCGCGCCAGCAAAACAGACTGGAGCAATGTGCTGCTTGTCCAGGTACAGCCGGGAACCGATGCCGCTTTCGAAGGCAACATGATGCGCGAACTGGGGCAGATGGTGAAAGGCTGGAATCTGGAAGTTAGTTATCTGGCAGACCAGCGCGTAAGCAAGCAGAGATTCACCCTCGTTCCGATGATTATCTTTCTGGTTGTCAGCACGTTTCTGCTGATCAACGTGGCTCTCGGCCTGTTCGGCGTGTTGAACGTGAGTATCACCCGTCGGCGGGGCGAAATTGGCCTGCGTCGGGCGTTGGGAGCCACCGAAGGGAGCATTTCACGACAATTCGTGGGCGAAATCTGGGTGTTGGCTACCTTTGCCCTCGTGTTGGGGCTGATTTTGGCCGCACAGTTTCCGCTCATGAACGTGTTCGACCTTGATGCCAGCGTGTACCTCACCGCGATGGTGGTTTCGGTACTGGTTATCTACCTGATCGTGACCCTCTGCGCCCTCTACCCCAGCCGCCAGGCCGCCACCATTCAACCCGCAACAGCCCTGCATGAGGAATGATGAGATTAATCGCACCGTAACGGCGGACCGGTCGGATTTTTGTCATCCCGACGCAGGAAGGATCTAGCATCCTGATAGTCAAGTTGAATTTAAATGAACTAGATCCCTCCTGCGTCGGGATGACAAAAAATCCGACCCATGCACCATGCACAATGCCCCAAGCTCCATGCTGTTAATCATCGACGACGATATCGCCATTCAAACCTCCCTCTCGCTGCTGTTCCGGCGCGAAGGCTTTACCGTGCGCGTGGCCGATGGCCCGTTTGAGACCCGCGCCGTGCTGGATGAGGAAACGCCCGAACTCGTGCTGCTCGATATGAATTTTTCGGTCGATACCTCCGGCGACGATGGCCTGCGCCTGTTGCGCTACCTGCGCGAACGCTTGCCTACCTTGCCCGTAATCCTGTTTACGGGTTGGGGCAGCATCGACCTCGCCGTACAGGGCATGAAAGCCGGGGCCGCCGATTTTATTACCAAACCCTGGCAAAACGATCATCTCGTCCAGTCGGTGCAGACCGCGCTCAGGTTGGCCCAACGTGCTCAACCGCCCACCGGCACGGCGTCGGCCCAACGCAAACGGCTCGACGCTCAATTTAGGTTCGAGAACATCGTGGGCGACGACCCAATCTTGCTCGACGTGCTCACGACCATTGGGCGCGTGGCCCCCACCGACGCGCCTGTGCTCATCACGGGCGAGAGCGGCACCGGAAAAGAGCTGATTGCCGAAGCCGTTCACCAGAACAGTCGGCGCAACCGGCAACCGTTTGTCAAAGTGAACTTGGGCGGCATCTCGAGCACGTTGTTCGAGAGCGAGTTGTTCGGGCACGTGCGCGGGGCTTTCACCGACGCCAAAACAGACCGCACAGGCCGATTTGAGCTAGCCAACCGGGGCAGCATTTTTCTGGACGAAATTGGCGACCTCGACCCGGCCTCGCAGGTGAAACTCCTGCGGGTGTTGCAGGACCGGACCTTTGAGCCGCTCGGCAGCAGCAAGTCGCGCACGGTTGATGTTCGGGTGATTTGCGCCACCAATCGCAACCTGGAGGAGATGGTGGCACAGGGCACGTTTCGGGAAGACTTATTCTACCGGATCAACCTCATCACCGTCCGCCTGCCCGCCCTCCGCGAACGCCCCGGCGACATTCCGGCCCTGGTCAATTTCTTTATCAATAACCTCCGAAGGCTCTATGGCCGACCCAACCTGACGGTCGAAAAGGGAGCGTTGAACTGGCTCAAGAACCTGCCACTGTCGGGCAATATCCGCCAATTAAAAAACATCGTGGAGCGAGCCGTTCTGCTCGCCCCCACCGACGTGTTGGCTACTTCTGACTTCGAGAGGCACCTTTCCCCCTCCGTAACGACGGACCGCTCCCCTTCTTCCCTTTCCTCCATCCTCCCCCTCGACCAATTAGAACGGCAAATGATTGAACGGGCGATGGCGCACCACCACAACCGGATTCCGCAGGTAGCGCGGGCCTTGGGCATCACCCGGTTTGCCTTGTACCGACGGTTGGAGAAATATGGCCTGAACTATGATTCGTTGGATTCGCCTGATTAATTATGATCTTCACCCTGAAAGCGAAATCAGAGCAATCAGAATAATCAAACGAATCACAGTCAGATGACCCTTGCTAACCGATACCTGCTCTACATTATCCTGCTGCACCTGGCTCTGGCTGGCACTACGTATTTCGCTTTAGAGAAAAACAAGCTTTACTTCTTAGCCTCAGAGCTGGGTATTGCCGGTTCGCTGGGGGTGGCTCTCTACATTTATCAAGCATTTCGGAAACCAGCCAACTTTGTGTCGGCAGGTATTGAGGCCATCCGTGAAAAGGATTTTTCGATCAAATTCGTTGAAACGGGCAATGCCGAAATTGACGAGCTGATCCAGGTATACAACCTGATGATCGACCAACTCCGGCTCGAACGGACCCGGCAGGCTGAACAACAATTTTTTCTGGATAAACTCATCAGTGCCGCCCCCATCACCTTGCTTATTCTCGATTATGACGCACGGGTGTCGGCTGTAAACCCCAAAGCCCGCGCCCTGCTTCGCCTGCCCGACAGTAGTCTACTGGGGAAATCGTTGTCGGCTATTGATCACCCACTTATGGCGCATCTGGAAAATCTCGCGCCCGACCAACCGCACACCATCAAACTGGCGGGGGTCGAAACGTACCGGGTGTTGCGAGGGCAGTTTATTGACCGGGGGTTTGCGCGGCAGTTTGTGTTTTTGGAAGAGCTGACCGCCGAGATTGTCGAAACCGAAAAAAGGGCTTACGGTAAAGTGATTCGGATGATGGCCCACGAGGTCAATAACTCCATCGGGGCCGTCAACTCCATTCTGCACGTGGCCGAACCTGACATCCCCGACCCCGATATTCGGCAGGCCGTGCGGGTAGCCATCGACCGCAACGACCGGCTCAACAGTTTCATGCGCCGATTTGCCGACGTGGTACGCCTGCCCATCCCCCACCGCGTCGCCACCGACCTCCGCACCCTCGTGACCGACGTGGCCCGGCTCATGCGGCCCCAGGCCGACAGCCGGGAAGTTAGTTTACAAGTCGACTTACCAGCCGAACCAATCATGTGGTCCATCGACGCGGCCCAGTTGGAACAGGTATTGGTCAACGTGGTCAAGAACGCGCTCGAAGCCTGCCAATCAGGCAACACCGTCCAAATCAATCTGACAACCAATCAAGTATCGATTCAGAACAACGGCCAACCCATCCCCGATGTAGTGGCTACCAACCTGTTCGAGCCATTTTTCAGCACCAGAGCCACCGGGCAGGGCATCGGCCTCACGCTCACCCGCGAAATTTTGCTCAACCACGGGTTCTCGTTCTCCCTCCGCACGGAACCATCTGGCTGGACAGTGTTTAGGATTGAGTGTTAGAAAAGATTGGAACCGCAACGGCGGACCGTGCGGATTTAGCGGTTTTTTGTCATCCCGACGAAGGAGGGATCTACTTCGCATACGCTCAACTTGATAGCAAGGGCATTAGATCCCTCGTGCCTCGGGATGACAAAAAAAACCGCTAAATCCGCACGGTCCGCCGTTGCGGTTCCAATCCAATTAAAAAAAGAAACCGCCCGCCAAAGGCGAACGGCTTCCCGAGTACAACAAAACCACAGGGGTAATGCCTGTGGATTTGTTTATGCTAAACCCTTATGCTTCAATCAGAAACTCGTCGTGCTGACTAACGTCGAGTCCTTGTTTCTCATCTTCTTCTGACACACGTAGCGGCAGAATGGTATCCGTAATTTTCAATACCACATACGACATCACAAAGGCAAAAGCCGATACGACAACCAGCGCAATCATGTGTTGGATAAACAAGCCCGTTTCGCCGAAGGCCAAACCCTCAACCGTTACGGCCGCATTAATGCCTTTTGATGCGAAGATACCTGTCATGACCATGCCCACCATGCCGCCTACACCGTGGCAGGGAAATACGTCGAGCGTATCGTCAAGTTTTGACTTTGAGCGCAGATGAGCCAGATAATTGCTCGTGATGGCAGCAACCGTTCCGATGAAGATTGCCGTTGGGACGGTAACAAAACCGGCAGCGGGCGTAATGGCCACCAATCCCACAACCGCACCAATACAGAAGCCCAAAGCCGACACTTTTTTGCCCTTAGCCGCGTCGAACAGCACCCACGCCAGGCCAGCCGCAGCCGCAGCCGTGTTCGTGGTTGCCAGCGCAATAGCCGCTAATGGCGACGCACCCACCGCCGAACCGGCGTTGAAACCGAACCAGCCGAACCACAGCAAACCCGTCCCTAACAACACAAACGGAATGTTGGCTGGGGGCGCAACCGCCGACTCGACGTGTGCCCGCCGACGTTTCAGGTACAACGCGCCTGCCAGGGCCGCCCAGCCCGCCGACATGTGTACGACCGTACCACCGGCAAAATCAAGAACGCCTGTGCCGAAATCCAAACCGAAACCATTGAACAACAATCCTTTTGGATGCCATGTCATGTGGGCAAGCGGGGCATACACAAAAATGCAGAACAGAATCATGAACAGCACATACGACCGAAAATTGATCCGCTCGGCCATCGACCCCGTTACGAGGGCGGGCGTGATAACAGCAAACTTCAACTGGAAAAAGGCAAACAACACAAGAGGAATGGTCGGGGCCAGCGACCAGGGCTTACCGTCGACAACGCCGTTGAACATGAAGAACGTTAGTGGGTTGCCAATGAAGCCACCAATCGAATCGCCAAAGGCCAGGCTAAATCCGCACACAACCCACACGAGCGAGATCACGCCCATGGCAATAAAACTCTGGAGCATGGTCGAGATCACGTTTTTGTTGTTCACCATCCCGCCGTAGAAATACGCCAAACCGGGGGTCATGAGCAACACGAGTGCCGTAGCAATAAGCATCCAGGCAGTGTCGCCTGAGTTGATACCTTCCGTCACGACCTGGGTCGGAACGGCCATGAACTGGGGGAGAATCGCCAGAACGGCAATCACCAGGAGCATGATTAGGGGAATGTAGTTAGGCTTTTGCATGAGTTAATGGAGGTTTTTGTTGTACAGAAAAACGATTAAAACTTATAGATAAAGGCCATCCCCACTGTGGTTTGCGAATTCTTCGTGAAGTTGCCTTTGCTGTCCTGAAATTGTAGGTTCCCCTCGGCCGCCGTGCCCGGCTTTGCATAGGTATCGACCCGGATTTCGGGTTTTAGCAGCAAATGACCGTCTGCCGCCGTGATGTTGCCCGTAAACGTAATCGAGTTTACGCTTGTGCCGTCGCCAAACTTGTTGCGCAGGCCCCGCGCCCCGCCTTTATTGTCGAAGTATTCGTAGCGGGCACCCAGTCCAAACTTGCTGCTAACGGCGTAGTTGGTGTACAGGGCCACCCCACCCCACGACTTGGCTTTGTCGGTAAAGGTTAAGCCCTGATAATCGCCCTTTTGCGAACCTATGGCCGCATTCAGACCCAGAAAGAATTTCTCTGTTAGCTGATAAGTCGTTGTTAAATCGAACAGGCTGTAGTTGCCAGCGGGCGTGTTTCCGAGCGAATCGGTGTTGGCCTCGTTACTCACAATCCCATTCAGATACACGTTCCAGCCCGTCGCGGGCGACACAAACAACTGTCCAATGAGTCCCTTGTTGCGGTTGTTGTCATTAAGGGCGTCAACGTTGTTCACAACCCCCAACATCAGCGACGCCTTGTCTGAGAACGCATACGTGCCCTTTGCCCCAATGTGATAAAACGGTCCGTTGTTGAACAGGTTCGAGAGCGAGTAATTGTAGTTCACCGGCGCGTCAATCACCTCGTAGCCAATGTGCGTGCCAAACTGCCCCGCTGTGAAGGTCAATTTGTCGGTAGCTTTCCAGTTGAAATAGGCCTGCTTAATAGCCAACGAGCTAGTGCCCTGCCCCAACGGTCCGATGAGGTTGCCGTAGTTACCTAAATCAGCATTGGGGCCGAATGCCAAATCGACCACTACATCTGATTTGGTCGTACTGTAACCAATTTTCGTTTGAATCAGGCCCAATGAAAACTGCCCGGCCCGCTGATCGAATGCGCGGGCGTTCAGAGCGGCCCCAAGATTATTGCGGGAGGCAGGCCTGTTTAAATTGGCGATATAATATGAGTCGATGTACCCGGAAAAAGTAAATTTCCCCTTGCCGTCATCTTCAGCTTTTGGAGCCGTCAGAGGATCTTCAGCAAAAACATTAACTGAGAAAGCTAGTGCAGAAAGAAGTAAAAGTTCTTTTTTCATAATTTCCTTTGGTATTTGAGTGGTTTCGCCAACTTTAATTAAACACTACAAAGGTTATTACAAAAATATATTTAGTCAAGACCTGCGAACTCACTGAAACCTGTTTTTGCTATTTTTATTCAAATTTTGTTAGAAGCACCACATTATTAAACCTCATAATCCAATAATTGACAAAATTTTTTTACAATCTGTTAAAATTAAACCTAAACAAATTTGAGAATTTCGCGTTGGCTAGGCATAAAAAAGCCGACCCATAACGGGTCGGCTCTTGGAATAACGCAAGATTTTTAGATTTACTCTTCGGCGTGTAGCCAGGCTTTTTTGGCTAACAGCGTATCCTGATCTTCCTCGTGTTCGGGGTCGGGTACGCAGCAATCGACCGGGCACACAGCCGCACACTGCGGCTCCTCGTGGAAACCGACACACTCAGTACACTTGTCTGATACGATATAATAGAATTCGTTCGAGACAGGCGTTTGCGGAGCTTTACCACTTAACACCGTGCCGTCGCCAAAATCAACTTCCGAAAGTTCAGTTCCACCTCCCCATGTCCACTCCACACCCCCCTCGTAGATAGCGGTGTTTGGGCATTCGGGTTCGCAGGCACCACAGTTGATGCACTCGTCGGTGATCATGATTGCCATGAGCGGTACAAGTTTATGTCGTAAAAATTGAGACTTGTCAATTGAACAACAAATATAATTATTTAAAGTTTGGGGCCAAACTAATAATTAAATTTGTCCGTTCAAACCGAGAGCCGGTTCAGGGTCTAAACCCACAAACCAAGCGAATCTAATCACCTTTGGCTCTGGTTTATTTTACTATGCATCAATCCGAACGACTCGATACATTTATTGCCCTTGGCGAATACCTACGCTCTCCAGAATCGGCCTCAGAGCGTGAAGAGATAGGGTATCGTGCCAATTTTTATAACAATTGGTTTATACCCACCAACGTAGCCAAAGCACTTGCGGCCCTGGCAAACGACATGCTGACAGCGCAGAACTTAACCCATTGGCTTTCAGTGTACAACCCCGAACCTGCTGAACCCAAAACAGTCGGCGTTGCTATGGCGGGGAATATTCCGGCGGTTGGCTTTCACGATTTATTGTGCGTATTGATTAGTGGTCATACCGTGCTGGCCAAGACAAGTAGCCAGGATTTAGTACTTATCCAATATTTAATACAAAAAATCACGGACATAAATCCGGTATTTGCCGAACGGATCACCTTTGCCGAACGGCTCAATGCCGCCGACGCGTTCATTGCGACCGGGAGCGATAACACAGCCCGTTACTTTTCGTATTATTTTGGCAATCGGCCCCACATCATCCGGCGCAATCGTACCTCGGTAGGCTTGCTCATGGGTGAAGAAGACACCGTGCAGTTCGATGGGCTTGGTGAAGATATTCTGAGTTATTTTGGGTTAGGGTGCCGCAACGTCTCGTCGCTGCTCGTGCCCGAGGGATATGACTTCGTGCCTTTGCTACAGACCCTCGACCCGTTGGCTCCTACCTACCGTAATCTGAGCAAGTGGGTCAATAACTACGACTACAACAAGTCGATTTACCTCGTCAACGGAGTACATCACTACGACAATGGCTATCTAATGCTTACCGAGAGCACGGGGCTGGTTTCGCCCATTTCGGTGGTACATTACCAAACCTACCGCGACCACGAACACGCGGCCTCTATTTTGGCCGAGCAAGCCGAAAAGATTCAGGTGGTAGCCTCGGCTAATGGGTGGTTTCCCGGCAGCGTTGCCTTCGGGCAAACCCAGCACCCCGGCCTGAGCGACTACGCTGATGGGGTGGACACGATGGCGTTCCTAGCGGAGTTGTAATGTTTTAGACACAGATCGGACCGCCGAAGCGGGACCACCAAGATGCACGGAGTTACACAGAGTTTTTCTAGGGAAAATATAAGCTCCGTGTACCTCCGTGCATCACCGTGGTCCCGCTTCGGCGGTCCGATCTGTGTCTAAAAAACCTACTTCAAGATTTGCCGGGAAATAACCAGCTTCTGTATCTCGCTCGTGCCCTCACCGATCGTGCAGAGCTTGGCATCGCGGTAGAACTTCTCGACGGGGAAATCTTTGATATAGCCGTAGCCACCAAAAATCTGCACGGCCTCGTTTGCCACATTCACCGCAGCCTCCGACGCAAACAGTTTAGCCATCGCCGATTCGAGCGTGGTGTTTTTTTTGGCGTCTTTCATGTCGGCGGCCTGATACGTCAGCAGTTTGGCAGCTTCTATTTGCGTGGCCAAATCGGCGAGTTTGAAACCGATAGCCTGAAAATTGGCAATGGGTTGCCCAAACTGCTGCCGCTCTTTGGCGTATTGCAGGGCGGCATCGTAGGCCCCGTAGGCAATGCCCAGACTCAGAGCCGCAATCGAGATACGGCCCCCATCGAGCACCTTCAATGATTGAACAAACCCCTCTCCCACTTCGCCCAACCGGGCACTGTCGGGTAGGCAGCAATTGTCGAAAATCATCTCAGCGGTTTCAGAGGCCCGCATACCCAGTTTATCTTCTTTCTTGCCGCCCGAAAAACCGGGCGTCCCCCGTTCCACAATAAACGCCGTGGCGTTGCGGGGCGTGTTGGGCGCACCCGTACGAGCAATCACCACCGCCACCTGCCCACTCCGCCCGTGGGTAATGAAGTTTTTGGAGCCGTTAAGTACCCACTCCCCATCTTGTAGAACCGCCGTCGTACGCATGTTGCCCGCGTCAGAACCCGTGTTTGGCTCCGTCAGTCCCCACGCGCCAATCCACTCGCCCGAGGCAAGGCGGGGCAGGTAAGTGTGCTTTTGTGCTTCATCGCCAAACAGAAGTATATGGTTCGTACAGAGCGAGTTGTGAGCCGCCATCGACAAACCAACGCCCCCACATACCCGCGACAACTCGACAATAGCGGCCACATAGGTCCGGTAGTTGAGACCTGCCCCCCCGTAGGCTTCGGGCACCAGCATCCCCATCACCCCCAAAGTGCCCAACTCACGAAAGGTTTCGGCGGGGAAATATTGCGTTTCATCCCACTCCCGTACGTGCGGCTGAATATATTGGCGGGCAAAATCGCGCACCGACTCGGTAATCATTTGGGCGACCTCGGCAACCGCGTTTCCTTCGTTTTCTGCAATTTCAGTAATCATAAAAGTAAGGTTGTTTGTACAGCCTGATGAAGTGAATCGGCACCAATATACAGCTAAAATGCAACTCGGTTCCTCCATGTTATTTACTGGTTCAGTACAAAATCTCATGCCATCATTCCAAGGCGGGGCAATTTTGAGCAAACGGCAAAAACGATTGAAAAAATGGAGGTTGAATGCCTTTAAAGCAGGTTGTTGTCAAACTACCTGTTGTTGAAACTCCCGGCCCGTTGGTCCAATCCATTGCTCAAATCATACTTTGTTGCCGACCGAATAATTACTTTATGGCATAAAACGGGTCATAAAGAAAGGTTTCCAACGGCATTTGTAGAAAACATCTATTTTTGCAGTGGAAGGTGAGGGTATCAGAAAAATCCAAAATCCACCCCAGTAGACATTCATCATTAAACCAGCTATATGAAAATTGCAGTCGTTGGTACAGGTTATGTCGGACTTGTTACAGGAACATGCTTCGCCGAAACCGGTAATCAGGTAACGTGCGTTGATATTGACGAACGGAAAGTAGAAAAACTGAACAACGGGATAATCCCTATTTTTGAGCCGGGCCTCGATGTACTCTTCTACCGAAATGTGGAAGAAGGACGGCTTAAATTCACGACCAATTTGGCTGAGGGCATCAAAGGGGCCGAGGTAATTTTTCTGGCTCTACCCACTCCTCCCGGCGAAGACGGCTCCGCCGATCTGAAATATATCCTTAAAGTAGCCGACGATCTTGGGCCGATTTTGGCCCAATACGCCTGTATTGTCGACAAGAGCACGGTTCCTGTCGGCACAGCCGAAAAAGTCCATGCAGCTATCGCCAAAAACGCGCAGGTGGAATTCGACGTAGTGTCGAACCCGGAGTTTTTGCGTGAGGGCGTTGCCGTCGAAGATTTCATGAAGCCCGACCGCGTTGTGATTGGCACGAAGTCTGAAAAGGCGAAAAGCGTCATGAACCGGCTCTATGCTCCGCTCGTTCGGCAGGGCAACCCCGTCATTTTCATGGATGAGCGTTCGGCAGAGATGACCAAATATGCCGCCAATGCGTTTTTGGCAACCAAAATCACGTTCATGAACGAGATCGCCAACCTATGCGAACTGACCGGGGCCAACGTCGACGATATTCGGCGGGGAATCGGAACAGACAGCCGCATCGGCAAGCGTTTTCTGTTCGCCGGTATCGGCTACGGGGGTAGCTGCTTCCCGAAAGATGTTCAGGCTCTGGCCAGAACCGCTCAGGACTTTAACTATGAGTTTAAGGTGCTGAAATCGGTGATGGACGTTAACGACCAGCAGAAGACCAAGTTGCTGCCGTTGATTAAGTCGTATTTTGGGGGCGATCTGAAAGGCAAAACCATCGCCATTTGGGGGCTGGCTTTCAAACCCTACACCGACGATATTCGCGAAGCCCCGGCTATCGACAATATCCGGGCATTGCTCGCGGAGGGTGCCAAAGTAACGGCTTATGATCCCGAAGCTATGGACAACGTACGGAATGTGTTAGGCAACAGCATCGCCTATGCTCATACGTCGTATGCAGCCCTCGACGATGCCGACGCACTCGTGATCATGACCGAGTGGCCGTTGTTCCGCACACCCGACTTCGATAAGATGAATCTGCTGCTCAAAAACAAAGTTATCTTCGACGGGCGTAACGTGTACGAACTCGATCAGATGCAGGAAATGGGCTATACCTATTATTCAATTGGCCGCGAAACCGTAAACGCATGAAACGAGTGTTGATTACCGGGGGAGCCGGCTTTTTAGGATCACATTTGTGTGATCGGTTTATCAAAGAAGGGCATCACGTTATCGCGATGGATAATTTGATAACGGGTGATATTCGCAATATCGAACACCTGTTTCACCTGCCCAATTTTGAGTTTTACCATCACGATGTTTCCAAGTTTATCCACGTACCGGGCGAACTGGATTACATTTTGCACTTTGCCTCACCGGCAAGCCCCATCGACTACCTGAAAATCCCGATTCAGACCCTCAAGGTTGGCTCGTTGGGTATTCATAACTGCCTCGGTCTGGCGCGGGTCAAAAATGCACGCGTACTTATAGCGTCAACGTCGGAGGTATATGGTGACCCCAACGTTCACCCTCAAAACGAAGATTACTGGGGCAACGTAAACCCGGTTGGCCCGCGCGGTGTATACGACGAAGCCAAACGATTTCAGGAGGCCATGACAATGGCCTACCACACCTACCACGGTCTCGAAACGCGCATTGTGCGCATCTTCAATACTTACGGGCCGCGTATGCGCCTGAACGACGGTCGCGTATTGCCCGCCTTCATCGGGCAGGCTTTGCGGGGCGAAGACCTCACCGTGTTTGGTGATGGTAGCCAAACGCGGTCATTCTGCTACGTCGACGATCTGGTTGAGGGAATCTACCGACTGCTGTTGAGCGATTATGCCTATCCCGTGAACGTGGGAAACCCTGCTGAGATCACGATCAAAGAATTTGGCGAGGAGATCATAAAGCTAACCGGCACGAAGCAAAAGCTCGTACTGAAACCCCTGCCAACCGACGACCCTAAACAACGCAAACCCGACATTACACGGGCCAAGGAAATTCTGGGCTGGGAACCTAAAGTAACGCGTGCAGAAGGGCTAGCCATTACGTACGCCTACTTTAAGAGTCTCCCCGAAGAGGAGCTTTACAAAGCGGCTTACCACCGCGATTTCGAGAAAAAATAGCCTCGACACTGACAGAATTGTTAGTCCCCTATTCATGTCGACTTAATCGACAATAAGTCAACGATCAGGCTACTTACAAATTTTCGATTTGTGTGTAATGTTGTCGTAATAAATTGCGTAACTTTGTAAAAGTGAATGCAATAGGCATTACACCTTTAGCTGTCTGACGAAAACCTGTGTGCTCCTGCGTACAGGTTTTTTTTATAACTGCGTCTTGTCAAGCATACAGCAAAGGCCACACTTGTGGCGAACGAAGTATATTATGAACCACCTGCCAGAAACGAGTACTTTTACTTATAGTACACCTACTTGGCTTCTTGTTAGTTATGGGATTGATCGCACGACATTTCTTAATGAATCGGACTGATGGAATTTGACGAGTATTTAGTTCAGAAAAAGATAGATCCAGTGCGGTTTCGGCTTCAGGATTCCGATTTATACGCAGAGTGGAAATCCTTATTTGAAGGTATCCACCCGGAAAGTTTCACTACGTTAAAAAAATTTTTGATAAATAATGTCCGAAGAAAGCATCAGTTGCGTTAGTTTGTAGAACGAAAGCAACCTGAGGGTCAGGTTATGTTATTTGTCCCCCCAAACTTTTCAAGCTATGAGCGTAAATTTAGGCGAACTGAAGGGCATTACCGATGCCGTACTGAACATGTTGAAGGCCCAGGGACTGGGTAATAGCGATGAACTGCTCGACGTAGCAAAAACACCGGAAGGTCGTAAGGAGCTGAGCCAAACGATTGGTGTGAATGCTACGGTTATTTTGGATTTGGCCAATCGGGCCGACCTTGCCCGCGTGAAGGGTATTGGCCGGGTGTATAGCGACCTTATGGAAGAAGCAGGCGTTGATACCGTTGTTGAGTTAGCTCAACGTGTTCCCGCCAATTTACATGCCAAGCTGATTGAAATTAATGCACGCCGTCAACTGACCCAACGCCCCCCCTCGCTCGATCAGGTGGCGAATTTTGTGGATCAGGCGAAGTCGTTACCCCGTATGCTTGAGTACTGAGTGAGCCTGGTGGGTCATTAGTTGTTGGCCATAAGCCCGCACAACTAATGACCCACACGTTTTTGGATCACTTCCACGCGCCAACCACCACGCCAACCGACGCGTAATTGATCCAGGTAAAGTTGTACACCTCACCTGCGTTGGCTCCTCCCTCTACCACGCGGTAGCCTCCTTTCAGGCGCAGTTTGTCCGTCAGGCCATAGGTTAGTCCGGCAAACACATCTTCGGCACGCCCTTGTTTAGCCCCAAGCGCGTCGGCCTCCAGCAGCAGACTTAACCGCTCGGTTGGTTTATAATTCATTCTCAGATTCAGCAACGGCACAAAGCCCACGTTGGCAAAGTTGGTCTGCTGATCCGCACTTTGAATATCGACGTTTGCATCCCGAATTTTGCCCGTTAATCCCAGCCCTAACTCAAAGCGAGGCCGATCAATAAGTGCGTATCGGTACGTAAGCCGGTACGAGTTGAAGGTGTACCGGGCCGTAATAGCTCTACCCGCCGGAAACGTCAGGCCGTTGTATAGAACGGGTTCCGAGAAACTTCCCTTGTACGTGACCGTCAGCGGGGCATACAAGGCGGTAAATGTGTGCCGACGGGCAAAGGTGATGCCCGGACGGATGCGGTAAAACGGGGTAGGGTCGGGCTGAAAGCCTTTAGCCAGATCGAAGGTTGTACCACCTACGTTTGGAATACGGACGGTGTTGTAGGGGGTTCCAAGAACCAGCCCCCCTTCTATATCCAGAAAGGCCTGCGCAAACAAAGCGTGGGGAATCAGGCAGAGCGCAGTCAGGGCTGCGCATACAAGTAGTTGAGTAGGTTTTCTCATCGTTGAGTGATCGTTGTCTGTAGCATCAACGCGTACTCAACCAAATGGTTTGTGTGCTTCTAGCGAGTTGCTTTGGGGGCGGGCTGTTTGAGATAGGTTTGCAGGCGGGTTTCCAGATCGGCGAGGGTCATGTTCATCGACAGTTCGCCGTCGATAGCGAGCGAGATGCGGCCTGTCTCCTCCGAAACCACAATTACAGCCGCGTCGGTAACTTCGCTCATACCAATGCCTGCACGGTGCCGGAAACCCAGCGAAGCCGGTATGTCGGCATCGTCGGAGACGGGCAAGATGCACCGGGCCGCCCGGATACGCCCCCCCGACAGGACCACGGCCCCATCGTGCAGGGGGCTGTACTGCCCAAAAATAGCCAACAGCAACGTTTTCGACAGATCGGCGTTGATGGCCTCGCCCGATTGAGCGAACTTTTCGAGATCGTCGTTTTTTTGGATCACCAGCAGACCTCCCGAAAACTCCTCGGAAATTACCTTCGTTGCGTCCAGAACCGGTTTCAGAAGCAACAGAGGCTCCTCTCCCACCGGTTGTCGCAACAACCATCGACGGATAAACTGATTATTAACGGCATTGGTCGACTTACCAATCAGGAGCAGAAACCGCCGAATCTCCTGCTGAAAAATAATAATCAGGGCCAACGCGCCCACACTGATAAAATATTCCAGAATGGTGGTGAGCAGTTGCAGGCGCAGGGCTTTCACCACCAGGTAGACCAAATAAACCAGCAAATAGCCAATAAACACCCGGCTGGCGATGCTCCCCCGCACAAGGTTATAAATTTGGTACAACAGCACGGCAACGAGTGCAATGTCGAGCACATCGAGCCAGCCGATTTCCAGAAATTCAAGATAGGGTAAAGGCATGATTTAGGTTACTAGGGTTATATTCCCAGTTTAGGTAAGTATAAATTACAAGCCGTTATAGATAAACGTGTTCTCCCTCAATAGCCAGATATGTTTCTTGAAATACAAGGCGGGCTTCTTCCAAAAAGCCATCGAACTGTTTGTATCGCGACGAAAAATGCCCAATTAACAGCCGCCCAACCGATGCCTCGCGGGCAATGGTTGCAGCCTCACGGGCTGTTGAGTGATAAACTTCGGTGGCTCGCTCACCATGATCGTCCAGAAACGTGGCCTCATGGTAAAGTACATCCACATTGCGCACCTGCTCGATCAAGGCGGGTAAAAAACGGGTATCGGAACAATACGCGTAGCTACGGGGCGGGGGGCCGGGCTGCGTGTAGTCGGCTGCAGAAAACCGGACAACCCCGGTTTCATCGAGCACGTCTTCGCCCCGTTTTAGCTGTTTCAACACGGCTACGTCCACATCGTCGGGGAGCCGCTCCCGCAGGAGTCGGGGTTGTGGGGGCTTTTCACGAAATAGGAATCCGGTACACGGAATCCGATGGTCGAGCGGGATGCTCGTTACCGTGAGTCGGGGTGTGTCGAGAAGAACTTGGGCCTCGTCGGGGTCGATAGGCTGAAAATGCAGTGTGAAGTTCAGTCGACCTTCCGACACGCGAAAAATGGTCGTAATCACCTCATCGAGGCCCCGTGGGCCAAACAGAAATAGCTCTTCAGTACGCCCGCTGAGGTTCAAACTCGACAGCAGGGGGGCCAACCCAAAGTAATGGTCGCCGTGCAGGTGGCTGATGAAAATATAGCGCAACCGGCCGGGCCGAATGCGCTGTTCAATCAGGCGGTATTGAGTGGCCTCGCCACAGTCGATCAGGAACAGATCGTTTTGATAGGTCAGCAGTTGCGCGGTCTGATGCCGCCCCAACATGGGTGTAGCGGAGCCAACGCCCAGATACAGGATACTAAACGGAATCGGCGAATGATGCCCCTCCGGGTCATGGTTCGGGTTCGGTGCCAGCTCCGTATTCTCCATCATACTCATCGTCGTCCTCGCGGAAATCGTTTTCAAGTTCGTTCATAAACACCGCGTCGATAGCCTCTTCAACCGTTGGCAACACGGTCAGATCAGCGATGTTTGTGCCTTCCAACTGCTCAATCAGGTCATCGTCTTTGCTCACCAACACCAGCATACCCAACTCGTTGGAACACTGCCGGTTAATTTTCCGAATCGACGCCAGACCAGCCAGATCGACGGTTTTTACAGTGGCTAAATCGACAATCAGATTACTGTGTCCCTCACGGATAAGAGACCGGGTCGCCGTCTCAAACTGGACTGGTACCTCCCCGCTAAACTCTGATTCTGTTAACCGAATTAACGCGTACTGCTCGTTTTTTTCAATTGAATGGTTCATTGCAAAAGGTCAAATTGTGGTCATCTCTATAGTCATTGGTAGGTATTGATTGCCCTTAAAATACTAGTCTCCATACGGGCCGTCGGATTCGTAAGGTCGGCAGGCGTAAACACCTGTCCGGTAACGGTTTCGTATAACTCCACATACCGGGCCGAAATCTGGGCAATCCACTCGTCGGACATGGGGGGGATGGTTTGTCCCTCTTTTCCCTGAAAATTATTGAAAATCAGCCACTCTCTAACGAACTCTTTCGACAATTGTTTCTGGGGTCGATTCTGCTGCTGATTGTCCTCGTATTGATCGGCGTAAAAATAACGCGATGAGTCGGGTGTATGCACCTCGTCGATCAAAAAAATCTGATCATCACGTTTTCCAAACTCATATTTTGTATCGACAAGCAACAACCCCCGCTCGGCGGCCATCTGCGTGCCCCGCTCAAACAAGGCCAGCGCGTAGTGCTCCAGTTGGCCATAGTCCGCTTCGGAAACAAGCCCCTGTTCAATAATCTGCTCGCGACTAATGTCCTCGTCGTGTCCCTCGTGCGCCTTTGTTGTGGGGGTGATGATGGGCGTTGGCAATCGGTCGTTCTCGCGCAAGCCATCGGGCAGGGTCACCCCGCACAATAACCGCCCGCCCTCGCGGTAGGTACGCCAGGCATGCCCAGCCAGGTAGCCGCGCACCACCATCTCAACCGGATACGGCTCACAACGCCAGCCCACGCTCACGTTGGGATCAGGTACGTCGATAAGCCAGTTGGGGACGATATCGGCGGTGGCCCGCAGAAAGTAAGCTGCTGTTTGGTTCAGCACCTGCCCTTTGTGCGGAATGGGGCTTGGCAGCACCACATCGAACGCCGAAATCCGGTCCGAAGCGATCATTACCAAGCGGTCGCCAAATGAATACACTTCCCGAACTTTGCCCCGATAATAGCCCGTTTGGCCAGGAAAATTAAAGTTTGTCAATTGGATTTCAGATTGTGGATTGCGGATTGCGGATTTTTGGGCTATAGACTAATCTCACTAACGTCACTAGTCGCGTCAGCAATAAATCCGCAATCCAAAATCCCCAATCCGCAATCCGTTTATATTTTCTCCAGAATAATTGCCGACGCCCCCCCGCCCCCGTTGCAGATGCCCGCGACGCCAAAACGGCCTCCCCGCTGTTGCAACACATTGGTCAGGGTAGTCACGATACGCGCCCCGGACGCGCCCAGCGGGTGCCCAATCGACACGGCACCACCCAGCACGTTCAGCTTATCCTGCGGCACTTCGAGCATCTGACTAAACGCCAGCGGCACCACCGCAAAGGCTTCATTGATTTCAAAAAAATCAATATCGGCCAGTGTCAGTCCGGCCCGTTCCAACGCTTTGGGAACAGCCTTTGTTGGGGCTGTGGTAAACCATTCGGGTTCTTGCTCAGCGTCGGCATAGGCCAGAATTCGAGCAAGGGGTTTCAGGCCCAATTCGTCGGCTTTTCGGCGACTCATCACCACTAAAGCAGAGGCTCCATCGTTAATGGTTGACGCGTTGGCGGCCGTTACGGTTCCGTCTTTTGTGAAAGCGGGTTTCAGGCCGGGGATCTTATCGTAGATCACGTTTTTGAATTCCTCATCCTCACTCACTACCACGCTACCCTTCCGGCCAGCGACTTCCACCGGCACAATCTCGGCCCCAAACGTACCGTCGGCGGTAGCCGTTTCGGCCCGGCGGTACGACTGCACGGCGTAGGCATCCTGTTGCTCGCGGTTCAGATTATAACGAGTGGCCGTGCGGTCGGCAAACACGCCCATTGCGCACTCGTCATAGGCATCGAGCAGACCGTCTTTCGCCAGGCCGTCGACCAGTTCGGCATTGCCGTATTTATAGCCGAACCGAGCCTTGGGCACGTAATACGGCACATTGGACATACTTTCCATACCACCCGCCACAATGACATCGGCCAAACCCAGTTGGATCGACTGAGCCGCCATCATGATCGCTTTTGTGCCCGACGCACACACCTTATTGATCGTTGTGCAGGGCACCGTTGGCGGCAAACCAGCTTTCATGGCAGCCTGTTTGGCGGGGGCCTGTCCCACATTAGCCGAAACTACATTACCCATGTATACCTCTTCGACCAGTTCGGGCTGGATACCTGCCCGGCTCAGGGCACCCCGAATAGCAGCCGCTCCCAATTCGGTTGCGGTTAAGCTCGATAAAACGCCCCCAAAACTCCCAATGGGTGTTCGGACGGCAGAAACGATTACGACTTCGGTCATGATTTTTTGTTGATGAATGCAATTTTAGTTACCACCGATTGCCCGATGCACCCGTTGGCTGCGCCCCTACCCGACGCCGGGCCAGTTCTAACGGCAGGTCGTCGTCGCGCATGGCATTGAGTAATTGATTTGCCTGTTCTTCCGACATATTCAACGTACGCAATCGACGCAGAATCTGCTCTTGTCGGGGCGATTTTGTTACCTCCTGCTCCTGAGCTTGCGTACTTTGTTTCTGTTTTTGGGTCGGTCGCTTTTTCTGATTAATCCGCCCGGAAAACTGTTTTTTCAGTAACTCGAAATTATAACGAGCGGGTTCATTATCCGGTTCGATGAGCAACGCCCGCCGAAATGCGTCGAGTGCCTGTAGGGTGTCGCGCCCGGCACAGGCTATCACGCCTAGTTGGGTCAATGCAACCGCAACGGGTGCGCCCGATTCGCTCGCGACATAGCTATCGTACGCTTTTCGAGCCTGTTTATAGTTGCCCTGAGCAAAGTAGGCATGCCCCAAATTGAGCCAGAGAGCCTTATCGGTTTGTTGCGTTTTTTTGGTTAAAAAGTCGAGCTGAGCGGCTGCTTTGGCAAAATTACGGGCACGATACGCTTGCTCAGCCTGTTTGCGAGCCACGTTGTTCTGACCAATCTGATCGTATTTATTCAGCGGTGCGATAACCACCAGCAAAAGCCCGATAATCCACTTCATAATTCATGTTTCTGGGAGCAAAGCCCCCCACATCGGGTCAAAAATACTACGAAAGTTTGGTTAAAGCCGAAACGTGCGGACAGTTACAATGAGGTCGATAGCCAGCAACACCACAGCAACAATCAGGAAGTAATAATATTTGTTCGTTGCTACGGCCACCTGCGATTCATCAATCACTGCACCGCGCAACATCCGCACCGTCTGAACGACGTCGTCGATATACTGCCCCTCCGAGTTGGCTTGTACGTATTTCCCTCCGGTTTGATTGGCCAGGTTTGTCAGAAATCGACTATTGAGTCGACTACGCACGATTTGGCCGTTGTTGTCGCGCACAAACGCGTTTCCTTGCCGAATGGTGCTGCCCTGCGTTGTTCCTACCCCAACCGTTATAATTGGTATTCTAAACGTTCGTAACCGCCCAAACGTAGCCGGGTCGCAGGTACCAAAGTTCTCACCATCGCTGAACAGAATAATCGCTTTAGCCGCCTGCCGGGCAGCAGGGTCGGTCATAAGTTTTTGCTGGGCCATTTCGATAGCTTCACAAAGATTTGTTCCGCCCGCCCCAGCCAAATTGGTTTTGAGTGCTTGTGCTGTTTGTTGAAGTGCGCCGTGGTCGTTGGTCAGAGGAGTAAGCAAAAACGCTTCATCGGCCACGCCGATCAGGCCGAACCTATCGCCGACTAGCGAGTCGGTCAATTGACGTACATCGAACTTCACCCGTTCCAGCCGGGTGGGTACGGCATCGGTGGCGTCCATTGAGCGTGACAAGTCGACAAGCACAAACAAATCACGTCCATCAGAGCGTACGGTTTGCTCCGACACGCCGAACGAGGGGCCTAACAAGGCGATAAATAACAACGACATATACCCAATGCGCAGAAAAAATTTTGGGATTACTGCGCGTGCTGAGGTTTTCAACTGCCGGGCAAGCCAAAATGTACGTCCCAGAAAGATTACGTAGAGCACTATAAATGTGCCGATGAAAAAAATTTCGGTGGCTGTTAGCCTGTATAACCAAGTCATGGAGTCTTGTCAACCAACCACATACGTACAAAAAGCGGGAAAAACTTTGTGGTTGAAAAAGGCGAAATTAGCGTTTTAGTGAAGATTTTTCGTCTCCCCTATTGCCAAACTAAAAAATGACCTTACCTTTGTGACTCAATCGCCCAACGAAAGTTTGGTGAGCGACTCGGAGAGATGGGTGAGTGGCTGAAACCAGCAGTTTGCTAAACTGCCGTACCCGCAAGGGTACCGAGGGTTCGAATCCCTCTCCCTCCGCAGAAGTCCAAAGTTGTGAAGTTTTTTTGCTTTACAACTTCCTTCGGGGTGTAGCGTAGCCCGGTATCGCGCCTGCTTTGGGAGCAGGAGGTCGTAGGTTCGAATCCTGCCACCCCGACACTACAGTGAGCAGTTAACAGTAAACAGTGAGCAGTACTTCAACTGTTGACTGATCGCTGTCAGCTGCTCACTATTTTTTTGGTCCCATAGCTCAGATGGATAGAGCATCTTCCTTCTAAGAAGGCGGCCGTTGGTTCGAGTCCAACTGGGATCACAAAAAAGCCACTGCCTCAAACGAGACAGTGGCTTTTATTTTTGAAGCAATGACCGCCTTCTTAGAAGGAAGATGCTTACAGATAATCAATCAATTTCCGGGTGTTGCGGCCCTCGATTGCGTTTTGAACAGCCCGGCGCAATACGGCCCGCCGACGGCGCGGGTGTGTGGTTACGTAAACTGCCCGCATTTTCAGGAGGAAACTTGCCACCATATACAGCGCAAACAAACCACACAAAATCATGACCGATTGTGTGTTCGTGATGTTGCGGTGAAGTAAGAAGAACAACACAATATTCAAAATAGTAATACCACATAGAATAGCCGTGGCCACCATGTGTGAGAAACCGTTGTCGAGCAAGATGTGGTGCATGTGATTGCGGTCGGCAGAGAACGGTGAACGACCCGCCAGGATACGCACCATGAACACTCGCAACGTGTCGAAAATCGGGACAATCAGGATAACGATGGCAATGATGGGGGCGTTGAAAAAAGCCGTTGGGTCGAAGCGGAATGAAGTATTCAGATTTACAAACCGGACCGCGAAAAACGACAACATGAAGCCCAAAATGAGCGAACCCGTGTCGCCCATGAATATTTTGCTCGTTTTAGAGAAGTTAAACCGCAGGAACCCAATCAACGCCCCCGCAACCGTAAACGCCATGCAAGCCATCGCGAAGTGGTTCGTTAGCAGGAACCACCCGCCGAAGGTGGCACAGGCAATAGTGGCGATGCCCCCGGCAAGACCGTCGATGCCGTCGATCAGGTTGATGGCATTAGTCAGGGCAATGAAGATAAAGCAGGTAAGCAGAATACTGACAACCTCGGCGATATGGTGAAAACCCATGATGCCATACAGGTAGTCTACCTTAAGATCGCCAAAGAAAATCAGGATGAGAGCGGGTAAGACCTGGAAAAAGATCTTTTTGTTGGGGTCTACCCCCACCAGATCGTCTTTGATTCCCACGAAAAAAAGAATGGTCATCCCCACAATTGACAGATTGGTACGATAAATGTCGGTCTGGTCGATGCTCGGCCATAGGAAGTAGCTAATGAGCACGGCGGCAAAAATAGCGATGCCTCCGAACGTCGGCGTGGGGGTTGTGTGTGCCCGTCGTTCCCCGGTTTTTTCCATCAGGCCCTTCAGTTCCGAGATCTTGATAACGACCGGAATAGACACTACGGCCACGAAACAAGCCACCAGAAACGACAAAATGCACTGGTAGAGACCAATGGTGAAAAGTTCGTCGTGGAACTTGTTTTGTAAATACGAGAGCAAAAGGTCAAGATTCATACGATGTTGTCTGGTCTTATAATCCGTACTTTAGTCTTCTATCCACCTAGGATATCCATGCAAAGTAGGTTCCACCAAAAACGTGCCATCGCCCAATGGTGGATAGGCGGGGCCAAATTTTACACTATTTATTCAACTGACAAGAAAAATCTGCGTTAACCCACTCATTCTGAGCAAACGGCTGCAATGAGAAGCTGTTCGAGTTAATCACTTTGGTCTCCAAGGGCGTCTTTTGCTCGCTGTCTTCGCTACTTTTCTTGGCCGTAGCGCAGCTACGACCTACGAAAACTAGCTTGTCAGCAATCAAAATCCACACCTTGTAGCCTCAAATCGCTAACTCGGACAGCTTCTAACTAGGCTCCCGACGAATCAATTGGACCAGTTTACGCAACGGTTTTAGTGTGAGCGTAAAAAAGTGAGGTTTCAGCCCGTTTAACTCCCACGCTTTCCGATCTTCCCCATTGGCCCGCATCCGGTTCGATAGGTTGGCGTTGCTAACGCCCCCTTCCCGCATCACAATGGTTGTTTCGTTCAGATAAGCCAACTTAATCCGGTGCTTATGGATGAACCGCAACAACAATTCGTAATCAGCCGCACTTCTCAAATCGAGCCGGAACGTGCCATATTTCTGGTACACCTCCCGACGCGCAAAAAACGACAGATGACCGGGCATCCACCCCCACAGAAAATCGCCGTGCCCATAATTCCCTGCCCGCCAATACCGCTTTATCTTACTTAGATCGGTGCGGTCAACGTAAATCATGTCACTATAGACGCCATCGGCACCCGTTTGGTCAATTTTTTCGACAATATGTTTTACAACATCGCGATGCCGGTACAGATCGTCGGCGTTTAAGAAGCCAATCACCTCGCCCGTTGCTAGAGCAATGCCCTTGTTCATGGCGTCGTATAGCCCTTTGTCGGGTTCCGACACGAATCGGGAAACACGGTCGCCGTAGCTACGCACCAAATCGGCGGTTCCATCGGTTGAGGCCCCGTCGATAACGATGTATTCGAGGTTGGGGTGCGTTTGGGTTAGCACCGACTCGATGCAGTCGCGGATGGTGTCGTGGCCGTTGTAAACGACTGTTATGATGGATACTTTCACGCGTCGATGGTTCGTTTACGCACCCACACGGCGGGGTTGCCCTGATAAATACCGTACGACTCCAAATCGCGGGTAGCTACTGAACTTACAGCCAACACGGCGTGGGAGTTGCACGTTACGCCCGAACACACCACTGCTTTGGCTCCAATCCAGACCCCCTCGCTCAGATGAATTGGGCGCGTGGTGAGATCGAACGTGGCCCGTCGATAATCGTGATTACCCGTCAGAATCATAGCTCCCTGCGATAGGCAGGCATTAGGGCCAATACTCACTTCGGACAAGTTATCAATCCAGACCTGTTCACCAATCCAGACGTAATCACTAATGATTAACCGCCAGGGGTACTTGATATTCACGGCGGGTTTGATCATAACGTTCTGCCCAATTTTAGCACCAAACAGGCGCAGTACAGCTATTTTGAGACTCACCGGAACAGGCAAGTAGGTGTTTACCAGCAATGGGTTCAGCAAAAACCAACTGATGATCTTCCAGCGGGGGCCGTGGTCGAACCAGTCGTTGTTGAACCGCGACAGGTCGGTTTTGCCGGGGCTATCGGACACCGGCTCGAAGGTCTTTTCCATATGCCGATTTGAAATAAGCGATTATAGCCTCACGGTCGTGGCCCGTTTTACGAATCACCTCCATGAGTTTAGCATCGACCAAAAAACGATACCAAAGGCCTTGCAAGAAATGCCACACGAACCCACGCCGACCATCCAGAAAACCCAGCCGCACAAAGTAGCGGTACAAAAAATACAGCACTGGTCGCGTGAACAGGGGCAACCAGGCGTATCGTTCTTTCAGATACCGCTTGCGCTGCTCCTGCGACCCCGACAGCCGGGCTTCGACGCGCTCGGTTTGGTCGAAATTATGCCGAATGTTCAACAAATCAATCACTTCGCGGATAGCGTAATTGTTATGTTTTTGTGTCCACCAGGTTAAGTCGTTCAGATTATGGTCGACAATGTCGTTGGCGAAGTTTATGGGTTGCCCGGCAGTCAGTTTGATGTGTTCATCCATCCAAGTTTGTTCGCAAATGCCCTGCCCACGACGCCAGAGCCGCAGCAACCAAATCGGGTAATAGCCCCCGTAGCGAATCCAGCGGTCCATAAACATCACCCGGCGTTTCACATACACACCGCTCGTTGTGTCGGGCAAGGTGGGCAGGCGGTGGGCTATTTCTTCGGCAAGTTCGGGGAGCACGTACTCGTCGGCGTCCATCCGCATGAGCCAGGTGGTCTGGAACGGGTTGTGCTGGATGCCGTAATTAAACTGCGTGGCGTAGGTCACCCACGGATTTTGCACGACGGTTGCGCCCATCGCGCGGGCAATCTCGACGGTTTGGTCGGTCGAAAACGAGTCCACAATAAAGACGTTGTCGGTTATTGGGCGCAGGCTTTCGAGGCAGCGGCCAATATGTTTCTCCTCGTTATGTGTCAGGATGATTACGGACAAGTCGAGCATGGGTAACCGGCGATAGCCTTTGAAAAATGCAATATTACCGTTTTTATACATATCCATGCACGATTGGTTGCAGAATCTTAGTGAATAGCTGAAGACACCCCACCCCAACCCCTCCCTACCGGGGAGGGGCTAAAAAAACGCTCAACTCAAGGCCCCTCCCTACCGGGGAGGGGTTGGGGTGGGGTGTCGCAGTATTGCTTTTGTTCAATTCACCCGCTGTAGTCAACGCATTCAATCGCTCAGTATTTGGGCGGGCATCATTTAGTTTCCCTACTTTTGTGTTTTGAACCAATTGCCCCCGTTCGCCGACTTATGCGACTGATTTTGCTTACTCAGGATGACCCTTTTTATTTGGCCCGCAGCCTCGACTACCTGATCGAAAACCTGCCACCCTACGCGCAGGTGGTAGCCACGGTGGTGTTCGATGTGTCGCCGTTTGGTAAACGCGAGAGTTTCACCGACAAGATGAAGAAGACATACCAGATTTTCGGTCTTCCTTTTTTTGTACGGTACGGCGTGAAGTTCGTCCGCTCAAAGCTCGACAGTCGCAACAACGTACGGGCCATGCTTGCCAAGCGCGGCATTCCACTGATCGAGATTGAGGGCAACATTAATAAGGAAGAAAACCTCGACCGGCTCCGTGCGCTAAACCCCGATTTATTGGTTTCGGTGGCGGGTAACCAGATTTTCAAACGCAAACTAATCGAGCTTGCCCCCAAGGGCTGCATTAACCTGCATACGGCCCTGTTGCCCAAATATCGGGGCCTGATGCCCTCGTTCTGGGTATTGCGGCATAACGAAAAGCGTACGGGCGTTTCGGTGTTTTTCGTGGATGAAGGCATTGATTCCGGCCCGATCCTGGTGCAAAACCCGGTTGAGATCGGCAACATGTCGCAGGAAGAACTGATCCGCGTGACTAAGAAAATGGGTATGGATGCGATCATCGAATCGGTAGAGAAGATTCATAAGGGCAACCCGCAACTGATCGAGAACGACGCGTCTCAAATGACCTATTTCACCTTCCCCACCCGCGACGACGTGAAGGCGTTTCTGGCAGCAGGTAAGCGGTTTTACTGATGAACATCCTGACGTTCGATATTGAAGAGTGGTTCCATATTCTGGACCACAAATCGACCAAGACAGCCGACGACTGGAGCCGGTATGAATCGCGGATTCATGCCAACATGGATCGGATTTTTCAGTTGCTGGATGAGACCAACAGCCGAGCTACGTTTTTTTGCCTCGGCTGGGTAGCCGACAAGCACCCCGACGTGATCCGGCGCATCGACGCGGCTGGCTATGAGGTGGCTACGCACTCCTACGCGCACCAACTCGCCTACGAGCAAAGCCCCGCCGAATATGCCGACGATCTGAGCCGGTCCATCAAGGCGTTGCAAGACGTGACGGGTAAGGCCGTTCGGGCGTATCGGGCACCGGGCTTTTCGATCAAGTTCTTGAACCGGTGGGTATTTCCGATTTTGGTCGAAAACGGCGTCGAGATTGATTGTTCGGTGTTTTCGGCCCGGCGGTCGCACGGGGGCGACGTGGCCTTTGGTCTGGGCGAACCAGGGTTGATCGACGTATCGGGGACGTTGTTGAAGGAGTTTCCGATCAATACAGTGCCGGTGATGGGGCAGGACCTGATCTTCTCGGGCGGGGGCTATTTCCGGCTGTTCCCCTACCCCGTTATTCGGCGGTTCATGCAGCAATCGCCCTACGTGATGACGTATTTCCACCCCCGCGACTTCGACCCTCAGCAGCCCATGATCAAAGATTTGAGCCTCACGCGCAAGTTCAAATCGTATTATGGCTTGGCCGGTTGCTGGCCCAAACTGAAGCGGCTCCTCACCGACTTCGAGTTTATTGACCTTGCCGAAGCCGACCGGCGAATGGACTGGAACAGGGTCGTAACGAAGCGTTGGGAGTAGATCGGTTGTTTGATTTTCTTAACTGTACACCACAACGAACCAACCCATTATGCAGACCGCCGAGGCCAATTCGATGGAGCTTAAACTCAAGGGCTTCAAGGTGTACGAAGTCAATTTGCCTGTTAGTCAGGTTCACCCCTACACGCGCCGGGATTTTTACAAGATCGTCATAAGCACGGGGCACCTGATCATTCATTACGCAGATCGAAGCATCGAGATGGATGGCACGTCGTTGTTTTTCGCGAACCCGCACGTGCCGTACTCGGTGGAGCGGCTCAACGCTGTGCAAACGGGTTACGCCTGCGTGTTTTCCGAAGGTTTCCTGAAACCCCACGACCGCTCGGAAAGCCTGCAACAGTCGCCCCTGTTTCGGATTGGCGGCACCCCGGTTTTCCTGCTCAACGACGATCAAAAAGAAGTTGTTACGGCCATTTTTCAGAAGATGCTGGCCGAGCAGGAAACCGACTATGCCTACAAAGGGGAGCTGATTCGTACGTATATAAACCTGATTATCCACGAGACGCTGAAGCTGCAACCCTCCGAGGGTTTTGTAAAACCGCAAAATGCCGCGTCGCGCATTGGCACGTTATTTCTGGAGCTTCTGGAGCGTCAATTTCCCATCGAAAGCCCCGACAGGCCCCTCACCCTACGCACGGCGCAGGATTACGCCCTCCGCCTGTCGGTCCACGTGAACCACCTGAACCGGGCCGTGAAAGAGTTAACGGGTCGCCCCACCACCGCCCACATCGCCGACCGGGTCATCAGCGAAGCCAAAGCACTCCTGCAACACACCGACTGGAGCATTGCCGACATCGCCTATGGCCTGGGCTACGACTACCCGACCTATTTCAATAATTTCTTCAAAAAAATGACCGGAGCAAGCCCCCGGTCATTTCGAAATTAAGGTAAGAATCTGTTTACCACACGATTATCCGGTCCTGTAGGGGCTTGTACATTTTGTCACCCGGTTGGAGGTTGAAGGCGTTGTAAAACGGCGTGAAGTTCATCAGCGGGCCGTTTACGCGCCATTTGGCGGGCGAGTGCGGATTGGTTTTCACATACATCCCCATATAGGCTGTCCGGGTTTTTACGCGCCATATCCGGGCTATCGAGATAAAAAACCGTTGATCGGGCGTGAACCCATCCAGTTTCTCCGTGCTTCTTCCCTGCTCGGTCAACTTAAAAGCATCGTAGGCAATGGCAACCCCGGCAATGTCGGCGGTGTTCTCACCCACCGTTAAGGCTCCTTTTACATGCACTGAATCCAGTACCGTGAAGCCATTGTACTGGTCGATTACCTGCTGGGTTCGGGCTTTAAACTTGGCATAATCGGCTGTGGTCCACCAGTTTGTTACGTTGCCGTATTTATCGAATTGCGCGCCCTGATCGTCGAACGAGTGCGTTATTTCGTGCCCAATCACCATGCCGATGCCGCCGTAGTTCAGCGCATCGTCGGCGTTTACGTCGAAATAAGGGGGTTGCAGAATGCCTGCCGGAAACACAATTTCGTTGAGCGGAGGATTGTTATACGCCGTTACCGTCGGCGGGGTCGTGTGCCATTCCGTCCGGTCGACCGCCTTCCCAACTTTCGCCACGCCTTGCAGGTAATCGTTTCGATTGGCCGACAGGCGATTTTCAAAATAAGCGTCTCGTTTCACGGCCACCTGCGAGTAATCCCGCCATTTGTCGGGGTAACCGATTTTCTCGGTGAAGGCATACAGTTTTTCTTTTGCCCGGGTCTTGGTCGAATCGCTCATCCAATCCAGGCGATTGATGCGGGCTTCAAAGGCTTTTTTGAGGTTATCCACCAAAACAGTCATACGTTTCTTGGCCTCATCCGGGAAATACTTTTTCACGTACAACTGTGCCAATGCCTCGCCGAGCGACCCATCAACCGCCTGGGTCATTTCTTCAGCCCGCGTCTTTTTCACGGCCTGCCCAGTCAGAATTCTTGTGTAGGCGAACGACGCATCAACAAACGGTTGGCTCAGGTAGTTGGCGTAGTTGGTCAGGGCGCGGGCTTTCAAATAAGCCTTCCAATCGTCGATAGAAACCGACGTGAGCATCGTGTTCAGTTTGTCGTAATAGGCCGGTTGGCTCACGTTGACGGAATCAGTTTGAACACCGAGATCATTTAGCAAAGCTGGCCAGTTTATGGCGGGGTGCTTCTGCGACAAATCACTGACTGCCAGTTTATTGTAATTTAACTTCACGTCCCGGCGTTCGATATTGGTTCGGTGGACCGTAGCCATCTGTTTCTCAATATCATAAGCAACGGCAGCGTTTTTTGCGGCAACGGTTGCGTCCGTTCCGATCAGCTCAAACAGGCGGGTAAGATAGTCACGGTACGCTTTTTGAATGGCAACGGTCGACGAATCGGTTCGCATGTAATAATCCCGTTCGGGCAGGCCAATGCCGGTTTGACTAAACTGAGCAATGTTGACCGTGCTACGCCGGTTGTCGGGGCCAACCGAAAAACCAATGATCGACCGATTGCCCAGCTTTTGTTCCCGGGCCACGAGCGTCATCAACGAAGCGGCATTCGTCAGGGCGTTAATGCGGGCGAGCAGGGGGTTAATGGGGTCATACCCGCGTTTGTTGATGGCGTTGGTATCCATGCCCGACGCATAAAAATCGCCCACCTTTTGTTCGATGCTCCCCGCCGAGTTTTGGCTTGCCGAAATGCTGTCCAGAATCGCCTGTAGCCGGATGCGTTGCGGATAATTCAAAAACGAATACGACCCTACCCCTGCCTGACTGTCGGGTATGCGGGCGGTGTCGGTCCAGATGCCGTTTGCGTAGGTAAAAAAATCATCGCCGGGTTTTTTTGTGGGGTCTATTCCCGTCAGGACGACCCGTTTTTTCGTCGGGATAGAAGCACGCTGACAGGCTCCTGTCATCAACAACAATAACGAGAAGTAGATAAGTCTTTTCATGGTTTTTTCGGATTAACGAGCACGAATGTACGGTACAACAGGGCCAAAGTTAATTAATTCAGAAGCGGATTCGACCACGAGCTTCGGCGGTGCGCCACCCTGGTTGAATTTCTTAGTTTCCTGTTTGATATTTGTTAGCTCTTGATCTGGTTGGCAGGATACTTTTGTGTTATAATAGCAAATCAATTACCATGAAAGCATCAATTTTGGGCTTGCTCCTGAGCATAGCCACCATACAGATAATCCATGCTCAGGCTAGTCTGCCCGTAGCAGGCACAACCACAGTCAGCCCCACGAAGGCGGAACAGGAAGTGCTTCAACTGTCGAAGGATAAATGGCAATGGATGTCCGATAAGAGCATGAACCGATTAGACACCCTGTTCGATGCCAAATCAGTGTTTGTTCACATGGGCGGAAGCTGGGGAAAAGACCGGGAAATCGAGGTTATTAAAACCGGCTTCATCTGGTACAAAAAGGCCGAGGTATATGGGGTCTCTGTGAACATAGTTGGCAATACGGCCATCCTGCTGAATGACATCGACTTAGTGGCCGTCGTGGGTGGCAACGAAGTCGTTAATCCATTTATGGTAACGGAGGTGTATGTCAATCAAAACGGCAAGTGGAAAATGGGGTCACTCACGTTTTCAAAGCTGATGAGGCCCGTTAAAACAAAATAATCAATCCCAATCACTCTATGAAATCCCTACTTATCAGCCTGTGTATATTCATCACGGGCGCATCGTCGGCCTTCGCGCAGACAAGCCCGGCCAGTACGTCGGCAAGAAACCACACAAAAGCCGAACAGGAGATCATTGACCTCTCCAAACAAAAGTGGCAGTGGATGGCCGACAAAAACGTGGACAAGTTGACTCCCCTTTTTCACGAAAAAGCCAAGTTCGTCCATATGAGTGGCACCTGGAAAACGGACGAGGAACTAGAGATCATTAAAACCGGGAGCATCTGGTACAAGAAAGCCGACGTACACGATGTTGCCGTTGAGATCGTGGGCAAAACGGCCATCATCTGGAGCCGTATCACGCTGACGGCGGTGGTTCGGGGGGCAGACGCCGTGACGCAGTTCACCGTTACCGAAGTCTACACCAAACAGGCGAAAGACTGGAAGCTGCTGGCCCTAACCTTTAGCAGCGTACGCGACACGCACGTGATTAAGCACTAACCGGAATTGTGCAGAAAGATCAGTTCGCGCACGGATGTTCAGGCGGTTTTGCGCTGAAATTGGCAAGTGGTAAACAGTTGTTGAGTGCCAAAGGGAGTTTCATGGGTAATTTCTTCGCAGCGCAATTTGGCAAATCGACCGGTAAATTGCTGGCTCAAAGCTTCCTGAGAATATTGCCGAACCGTAAGACCACTGCATTTCGACGGCCCCTTATCGGAAAATGTGGCCACCGACAGAAAGTCATCCGCCAGAATAACTCGTTGAGCAACAGAAATATAAGCGTTTATTTTCGGTTCGGTGGTCAGGAAATGAAACGCTGCACGATCATGCCACAGATCGAATGGGTGGTTAGGCTGGAAACACGTTATATCACTAACAACCCATTGCACCTGATCGGCTCGCGAACCCAACCGGGCTTTTGCCCGCTCGATAGCCTGCTCCGAAATATCGAGTACTGTCACGTCGGTGTAACCCAGTTCAAGCAGGGCATCGACCAGCCGACTATCTCCCCCGCCAACATCAATGATTTTGGCTGTTTTCGTTAAGTTAAACCCATTGATAAGCGAAACCGAGTAGTGAGGATATTCCTCGTACCAGCTTACCTCGGTAGGCTGTTTGGTCTGGTAAACGGTGTTCCAATGCTGCTCCATGACTGATTTTTTCGTTTGTGATTGGTGGTTCTTCGCGCTCAACAATGATTGTGTTTTTACCCTTAACAGGCATAAACACAACGTCGGTACCGTAAATTTGTAAAGCATCTTTTTATCGCACAAATCCATTGAGACTGTTGCTCATGAAAACCGTCAAAACTACCTACAATCGGCGTTCGTTTCTGAAGGTCTCAGCTCTCTCCGGTGGCGGTATGATCCTGGGTATTAGCTGGCTATCCGGCACCAAAGCGGTTGGTAGTCCAACTACAGATTTGGTATCGGGGATGAATGCTCCCACCAACTGGAGCGAACTCAACGGTTTTGTGCAGATAACCCCCGACAACGTCATCCGCATCATGTCGCCCAACCCCGAAGGCGGGCAGGGGGTCAAAACGTCGATGCCGATGATCGTGGTGGAGGAGTTAGACGCCGACTGGCCAAAGGTTGTTATTGAGCAGGCGGGGTTGGATACCAAGCATTTTACCCGGCAGTTTATCGGCGGCAGTCAGGCGATTCGTCAGGGTTGGAAACCCCTGCGCACTGCCGGTGCAGCGGCCCGGCAGATGCTCCGGCAGGCAGCCGCCAACGCCTGGAACGTGCCGCTCGACGAGGTCACGACCAAAGCAGGGACGTTGCTCCACGCCAAAAGCGGCAAATCGGCAACCTATGGGGCAATGGCCACAGCCGCTGCTACGCTCCCGGTTCCGAAGGAGGTTTCACTAAAAGCGGTGAAGGATTTTACGCTCATTGGCCGGTCGCAAAAGAATGTCGATGGGTTGAAAATCGTGACGGGCAAACCCCTGTACGGCATCGACACGCAACGGCCCGGTATGCTCATCGCTATGATTGTGCATCCGCCCGCCATCGGCATGAAGCTGAAAGCCGTGAACGACGCAGCCGCCCGCAAAATGTCTGGCATTCGCGCTGTTTTTCCGGTCAAACTCATGCAGGATGACTACGAGCGGACGTTTTTCGATACCGCTCAATTCCCCGAAGTGGTAGCTGTTGTGGGCAACTCCACTTGGGAGGTAATGCAGGCAAAAAAGGCCCTTACTGTTGAGTGGGAGCCGTTTACGGAGTACACCGAAAAGAAAAACATGATGGGGCGCAAGCAAGTCGCCACCATTCCGGCGGGGTTGGAAAACACGGCCACGCACCGCACAACAATGGCGGAGATGGCCCAAAAACCGGCCACTGTTCGCCGGAAGGACGGCGACCCCGAAACAGCCTTCAAGAACGCGGCTAAAGTCCTCGAACGAACCTACACCGGCCCGCATCTGGCGCACAACTGCATGGAGCCTATGAACTTCTTCGCCAACGTGACCGACGAGCGGGCCGAACTCATCGGGCCGTTGCAGAAGCCGGAGTTTACGGAGCAGACGCTTTCGGCCCGGTTGGGCATGCCGTTGGAAAAAATCGACATTCAGATGACCCGATTGGGGGGCGGTTTTGGGCGACGGTCGTACGCGCATTGGCTCCTCGAAGCGGCTCTGATTTCGCAAAAAGTGAAGGCTCCCGTGAAGCTCATCTATAGCCGGGAAGACGACATGACATCGGGCATTTATCGGTCGGCCTATTCGGCTACGTACCGGGCCGCGCTGGATGCCGAGAACAACCTGATTGCCTTCCACATCAAGGCGGGGGGTGTTCCTGAATCGCCACTTTACGCCGACCGTTTTCCGGCGGGGGCCGTCGACAATTATCTGGCCGAAGATTGGAGCATCAACACCAACATCACAGTGGGTTCGTTTCGGGCACCCCGGTCCAATTTCATGGCCGCTGCCGAACAGTCGTTTCTGGACGAACTGGCCGAAACGGCGGGTAAAGACCCCATTGCTTTCCGTCTTGAGTTGCTAAAAAAGGCTCAGAACAAGCCCGTCGGCAAGAACAACGATTACGACCCGGCGCGGTTTGCAGGAGTGTTGGAACTGGTCCGCGAGAAGTCGGACTGGGACCGGCAAAAGCAGACCAAGCACCTGGGGGTGTCGGCCTATTTCTGCCACGACTCCTACGCGGCCAACGTGCTGGAACTGGAATTGAAAAACGGGCAACCCGTCGTAAAAACGGTTTGTTGCGCGGTCGACTGTGGAATTGTGATTAACCCCGATGCCGCCCGAAACATGACCGAAGGTGGCATTGTGGACGGCATCGGTACGGCCCTATTTGGCAACCTGACGTTCACCAAAGGTGTACCCGATGCCCAAAACTTCGACCGCTACCGGCTGATTCGCCACAATGAGGCCCCGAAGAAAATCGACGTGCATTTTGTGCAAAACACCCACGATCCAACCGGCATGGGCGAACCGGCCTACCCACCGGTGTTTGGAGCATTGGCCAACGCGCTCTACAAAGCGACGGGCAAGCGGTTTTATGACCAGCCGTTTGTGAATGGGTTAGAAAAATCGTCGTAGCAGCGTAGCGTACTGGTATAGAGCTTTTGCAGATGGGGTGTATATTTGTTAACAGAAAAAATTAGATCATGGTACACGTTCAGTACGTCACCGATAGCCAGGGTAAGCCGCTTTATGTGCAGATACCTGTCAAACAGTATGAAAAACTAATGGCCGATGCCGAGGAGTTGGCTGATATTGCCGCTTACAAAAAAGCGAAAAAGAGAAGTGGAAAATCGGTATCGTTCGATGACGCTTTTCAGGAGATCGAGGCTCACGGCAACGACCAGCTTTCCTGAATGTACACCATTGTCATTACCGAATACGCCATTCGCCAGCTAAAAAAACTCGACAGGCAACTAATCGCGTCTATCAAAGCAGCTATTGCCGGGTTAGCTCAGAATCCCCGTCCTCACAACTATATCAAGTTGACCAACGTGGAAGCGTACCGCATTCGGGTTGGAAATTACCGCATCATCTACGAAATCAACGATACTATTTTGACTATCACTGTAGTTGAAGTGGCAGATCGGAAACAGGTGTACAGAAAAAAATAAATGCACGATGGGTGAACCAGCTTGGCAAGCTCCTGTTTGAAATTCGTAACTCTCTGTTTGTTTTTCGTTAATCTTCAGCCTAACAATCTGATTATCTTTGTAAGCTGATAAAAGACATTTCTCTGTATGGCAACCATAACCTTCAAACTCAACGGCAAGAAGCAAACGCTGAACGCCGACCCGCAAATGCCCCTGCTCTGGGCCTTGCGCGACACGCTGAACCTCAAAGGCACCAAATATGGTTGCGGTGTGGGGCAGTGCGGAGCCTGTACCGTTCATTTCAACGGCACAGCCACACGGTCTTGTCAGTTGCCCCTATCGGCGGTTGCCAGTCAGGAGATCACAACCATCGAAGGCCTCTCGCAAAACGGCGATCACCCCGTTCAGAAAGCCTGGCTTGAGCACGACGTGGCCCAGTGCGGCTATTGTCAGGCCGGGCAGATTATGAGCGCGGTTTCGTTGCTCAAAAGCACCCCAAAGCCCAACGATACAGACATCGACAACGCTATGTCGGGCAACATCTGCCGGTGCGGCACCTATACACGGATCAAGGAAGCCATCAAAACTGCCGCTAAGAAATAGTCATTAGGTTGCCATTCTTCGTCATTTATTGTCATTAGTAGCAGAGGCCACCAATGACAATCTAATGGCGCGAAGCGAATGACAACCTAATGACAGCAAAGCTAAATGACCATGAAAAATCTAAATCGTCGCGGCTTCCTCAAATCGTCGGCTTTGGCTGGCGGGGGCCTGTTGTTGAGTGTTAGCTGGATGGCCAAAGCAGAGGCCGCCGAAAAAATAGGGATTGCTGGTGGCGTAGACGTGTGGCACGAACTGAATGGATACATCCGCATCACGCCCGACAACGTCATCAAACTCATGTGCCCCAACCCGGAGTTTGGGCAAAACGTAATGACGGCGTTACCCATGATTGCCGCTGAAGAATTGGACGCCGACTGGAAAAACGTACAGGTCGAAATGGCCACGCACGATGGCGTTAAATACGGTTTCCAATTTACGGGTGGCAGTCAGTCGATCCGGGCGTACTGGAAACCCATGCGTCAGGCAGGAGCCGCAGCCCGGCAAATGCTCCGCGAGGCTGCTGCCCAAACGTGGGGCGTACCCGTCGACGAGGTAACCACAAAAGCGGGTGTGTTAAGCCACAGCAGTGGTAAGTCGGCAAAGTATGGCGAGATGGCTTCTAAAGCCGCGACCATTGCCGTTCCGAAAGATGTAAAACTGAAAGCCCCGAAAGATTTTACGGTGGTTCGTCAGTCGAAGAAAAACGTAGAGGGCCAAAAAGTCGTGACGGGCAAGCCCTTGTTTGGATTTGATTACCAAACTGAGGGCATGTTGATCGCGATGGTGCAGCACCCACCCGCGTTTGGTATGAAATTGAAATCGTTCGATGCGGCTCAGGCGTTGAAAATGCCGGGTATCAAAGCGGTATTCTCGTTTAAAGTGTTTGAAGACGGCACCGAGCGGGGGGCGTTTGAAACCCGCACGTTCAACGAGTTGGTGGCCGTGGTGGGCAACAGTACCTGGGAGGTGATGAACGCCCGCAAAAAGCTTACGGTGAATTGGGAGCCGATGACCGCCGATTTCAAGGAAACGATAAATTTCCGGGGCAACAAGCGCGAGGAAATCATGCCCGCCGGGCTGGAAAGCACGACTGCACAATTTGAAAAGATGCAGGAACGTGCTAAGCAACCTGCCAAAGAACTCCGCAAAGACGGTGACCCTGAAACAGCGTTCAAGAATGCCGCGCAAATCCTGGAGCGCACCTACACGGCCCCGTTCCTGGCACATAATTGCATGGAGCCAATGAACTGCTTTGCCCACGTCACCGCCGACAAAGCCCTATTCGTTGGCCCGTTGCAGGCACCGGGAATGGCCGAAGAAACGCTGGCAAACCGGTTTGGCTTGGCCAAAGACAAAATCGACGTGCAAATGACGCGTATGGGCGGGGGCTTCGGTCGGCGGGCGTATCCGCATTATATGGTTGAAGCAGGTATGATTTCGCGGCAGGTTCAGGCCCCGGTTAAACTTGTCTATTCTCGCGAAGACGACATGACGTATGGCATCTACAGGCCCATGTACACCGCCACCTACCGGGCTGCTTTAGATGCGAACAAGAATCTGATTGGCTTCCACGTGAAGGGCGGAGGCATTCCCGAACACCCGGTTCACCCAAACCGTTTCCCGGCGGGGGCTGTCGACAATTATCTGGCCGAGGGTTGGGAGATTCCGACCAACCTCACGATTGGGGCCTTCCGCGCTCCGCGTTCTAACTTCAACGCAGCCGCCGAGCAGTCGTTTCTCGACGAACTCGCCGAGATGATGGGCAAGGACCCGTTTGATCTTCGGCTCGATTTGCTGAAACGCGCCAAAGAGAACCCCGTTGGCAAAAACAACGACTACGATGCAGCCCGCTATGCTGGTGTGTTAACTCTGCTACGCGAGAAATCGGGTTGGGATAAGCCGGAGAACAAAAATAAGAACCGGGGGGTGGCTGCCTACTTCTGCCACAACTCCTACGCTGGTCACGTGGTCGAGATGACCCTACGCGACGGTCAACCTTACGTGGAAAACACCTACAGCGCGGTCGATTGCGGGGTTGTGATTAACCCCGACGCAGCCGCCAACATGGTAGAGGGGGCCGTAGTCGATGGTATCGGTAACGCCCTGTATGGCACCTTGAGCCACAAAGACGGCAAACCCGGCCAAACCAACTTCGACACGTACCGGATGATTCGCCACAACGAAGCCCCCAAGAAGATCGAGGTGCATTTTGTGCAAAACGACATTGACCCAACGGGCCTGGGCGAACCGCCATTCCCGCCGGTGTTCGGGGCCGTTGCCAATGCGCTCTACAAGGCCACTGGCAAGCGGCATTACAAGCAACCCTTTGGTTTACAGGAAGTAAAGCTGTAAATAACAGAACGCAGATAATTAGGATTGTTATGATTTATCAAGATCATCTTGAATCATAACAATCCTAATTATCTGCGTTCTATCAACTCAATGAAACAACGCAAATTAGGCGACAATTTAAACGTCTCGGCCATTGGTCTGGGCTGTATGGGCATGACGTTTTCGTATGCCCCGTTTCCGCCCAAAGCAGACTCCATTGCCCTAATCCGGGCCGCAGTAGAACAGGGTATCACCTTCTTCGACACGGCTGAGGTCTATGGCCCTTTCAATAACGAAGAACTCGTCGGCGAAGCCCTCGAACCCCTGCGCAACGAAGTGGTAATTGCCACCAAGTTTGGCTTTAACATTGACCCCATAACGGGAAAATTTAGCGGCACAAATAGTCGCCCCGACAACATCCGCAAGGTAGTTGAAGCCTCGCTCAAACGGCTCCGCACAGATGTTATCGACCTGCTTTATCAGCACCGCGTAGACCCAAACGTGCCGATTGAAGACGTAGCCGGAACCGTTAAAGACCTGATTCAGGCGGGCAAGGTGAAACACTTCGGTTTGTCGGAAGCAGGGGCGCAAACCATCCGACGCGCCCACGCCGTGCAACCCGTTGCGGCCCTGCAAAGCGAATACTCACTCTGGACCCGGCAACATGAAGCCGAAATTATTCCGACTATCGAAGAACTCGGCATTGGTTTGGTAGCCTACAGCCCATTGGGCAAGGGTTTTCTGACAGGCAAGATGGACGAAACAGCTACGTTCGCCGAAGGCGACATTCGGAACGTGCTGCCCCGTTTTACGGAAGACGCCCGCGTGGCCAATCAGGCCCTGATTGATTTGCTAAACCAGTTTGCCCAACGCCGGAACGCAACGCCTGCTCAAATCGCCCTAGCGTGGGTACTGGCACAAAAGCCCTGGATTGTGCCCATTCCCGGCACCACCAAACTCCACCGCCTGACCGAAAATAACGGGGCTACGGCTATTCAGTTAACTGCCGAAGAGTTAGGAGAAATTGAAGCGGCTACAGCTCAGATTGATATTATCGGCGCACGCTACACCGAAGCTATGGAGCGGAGTACGGGGTTATGAGAGACTACATCCGTTTTTTTTGCGTTGGAAACTAAGCGCGTTAAGATTGCCTTATCCTGCTAGATTCCGAAAGCACAATTCCGAAAATCGAACCGAAACCATGATGTTAAAAACAAGACTTACGCTTTTTGTGTCGGCAACTATGCTGGCCCTCACGGCCTGCGGGCAAACACAAACCGCTTCGACGGCGGGGGCATCTGTTGAGACCAAAACCCCCAACAGCCCCGAATATAAACCAGCGTTTGCGGGCCAAACCCGTGTGACAGGCGTCAAAACCAAAACGCCGTTTGAAGGTAAGGTATTGAATGAAAGTCTGAAAAGCCCTTGGGGCGTCACAAGCCTGCCCGATGGTCGGCTGCTGATTACCGAAAAAGCCGGAACCATGCGCATTGCCACTCGCGATGGCAAACTGAGCGAACCCATTACGGGCCTGCCTAAAGTAAATTCGGATGGTCAGGGTGGCTTACTAGGCGTTCGCGTCGACCCCGACTTTACCAGCAATCGAATGGTTTACTGGTCGTTTTCGGAGAATCTCCCCGAGGGAAACCTGACCGCCATAGGCAAGGGTAAACTAGCTGCCGACGAGAAAACCATTGAAGGAGCCACGGTCATTTATCGGGCTATACCAGCTTACAAAGGCACGTTGCACTACGGAGGGCGGATTTTGATTGCACCCGATGGCAACCTGATTATCAGCACCGGCGAACGTTCCGACAAAGTAACGCGGCCCCTGTCGCAGTCGGTCAACACGGCCTTGGGTAAGGTAATCCGCATCACCAAAGACGGCAAGCCCGCCCCCGGCAACCCCTTCGCGGGGCAAGCCGACGCCCTGCCCGAACTGTATTCGTACGGTCACCGAAACCCGCAGGGGCTGGCGTTTCACCCCGTCACGGGCGATATTTGGGAAGGCGAATTTGGCCCACGCGGGGGCGACGAAATCAACCGCGTGCAGCCCGGCAAAAACTACGGCTGGCCCGTAATTACCTACGGTGTTGAATACAGCGGAGCTAAAATCGGCGAGGTCATTCAGCAAAAAGAAGGTATGGAACAGCCCGTTTATTTCTGGGACCCCTCGGTGTCGCCCAGCGGCATGACCTTCTACACGGGCACCGCTATCCCAGAATGGAAAAACAACCTGTTTGTGGGTGCTCTGAGCGGCATGCACATTGCCCGCCTGGTGATCGAAAATAATAAGGTTGTGGGCGAAGAACGCTTGCTGTCGGGCGAGTCACAGCGTTTCCGCGACGTTACGCAGGGCACCGACGGTGCGCTCTACGCCGTTACGGATCAGGGGCGGTTATATCGCATTGCGAAAAAGTAATCAATAAGTTGAGCATGCAATCAGTCACTCATCGTCAGCTTTTCTTTCAACACGTAGCTCAGACTTCAGAATTCCCCCTCGCGCTCGAAATTGACCGGGCCGAGGGGGTTTATCTGTATAGTACTACTGGTCAGCAGTACATGGACCTGATTTCGGGTATTGGCGTGAGCAACGTGGGGCATCGGCACCCGGCAGTGGTGAAGGCTATTCAGGACCAGTTAGACAAGTATTTGCACCTGATGGTTTACGGCGAGTACGTGCAAACGTCCCAAACGAGCCTTGCCTACGCCCTCGCCGACACGCTTGCGCCCTACCAGAGTCCGCACGGGCCGTTGAGCAACGTGTATTTCACGAACTCCGGCACCGAGGCCATCGAAGGGGCCATGAAACTGGCCAAACGCTTCACGGGCCGGACCGAGATCATCAGTTGCTTTAATGCCTACCACGGAGCCACACAGGGCGCACTCTCGCTATCGGGCGACGAAAATTTCAAGCGCAACTACCGCCCACTGCTGCCCGGCATCCGGCACATGGAGTTCGGCAACCTCGACCATGTGGAGCGAATCAGTTGCCGAACGGCTGCGGTGGTCATCGAGGTGATCTCTGCCGAATCCGGTATTCGCGTCCCAAACCCCGCCTACCTACAGGCCGTTCGGCAACGCTGCACCGAGGTGGGGGCGTTGCTCATTTTCGACGAAATACAAACCGGCTTTGGCCGAACCGGCACGTTTTGGGCTTTTGAAGACTTCGGCCCCGTAGTACCCGACGTGTTGGTGTGTGCCAAGGGCATGGGGGGCGGTATGCCGATTGGCGCGTTTATCAGTTCGCCCGACGTTATGAGCGTGTTTAAGAACAACCCGATTTTAGGCCACATCACCACGTTTGGCGGGCATCCGGTGTCATGTGCGGCCTCGTTAGCCACGCTCAACGTGATTCGGGATGAGCAGCTCTACGCACAGGCTGAAACTAAAGGACAGTTGTTCCGGGCGTTGCTGAGCGGTTGTTCGGCTATCCGACAAATTCGCGGTAAGGGCCTGATGCTTGCCGCCGAGTTCGACTCATTCGAGGTGCTGAAGCCGGTCATCGACCGGGCTATCTTGTCTGGCGTGATTACTGACTGGTTTCTGTTCTGCAATAACTCCATGCGGATTGCGCCCCCGCTGATAATCAGTGAGGAACAGATTCGGGAGGCTTGTGCAGTGATTTTGGGGGCTATTGATGCATGAGAAGTTTACCCAAAACTCACAAAAACCTTTATTTTTGTGCAAACACGGTCATGAAAAACGATATCCAATACAAACAGGGTCGCATGGTGAAGGACCCCCAATCTATGCAACCCGCTGAACATGCGGAATGGCAACGGCAATGCGCCCAATACGTACGTGGCTATCTTTTCTCAATTGGTCAGCCACTCGTTTACCGACGCTCTGACGGACATACAATAGCCGAATATGCCGACGGCCGAGTTGTAGTTATTCGATGATTATCTATGTAATTGCTGGTCCACCAGGGATTGGAAAAAGTACGAGTGGCAGCAGTTTCATTCCGCTCGGAACGCCGATCATAGATCAAGATCTAGCCGGTTATCAATACAAAAAGCAAGGATTTGCCGACTACCAGGATTTGGCCTCCCTACGCTCCAACGCGCAAGTTCGAGACTTCTTATTCGCCCAACAACCGTTTGCTCTTGAGCTAAATTTAGGCTTCGAATCTCATTACAGCTATTTGAAATCAATTGCCTATTTTAACCCGGCCAATCAGGTTCATTTATTTCTCTTTTACACCGATCATGTAGCTTTATGTCTCGACCGCGCTAGCCTTCGCTATATAAACGGCGGTCATGAGGTTAAACCCGAAGTCGTTCAGGAGATGTATGCTAATACATTTCCTTTGTTCGAAAAACATAAACAGTTGTTTCAAGCTGTTCGCCTTGTTGATGTCAATGAGGACTCTCCCATCGAGTGCCACCGCAGAATGGAGCAGTTACCTGATTGGATAACTCGCAATAATCTGCTGGAATACTTGTAATTAGTAGAATTGCCCTTTTATGAACCCCACAACGTACGACGGACGCATTGCCGGATTATTGAACTTACAACCCCGGCAGGTTGCCAACACGATTGAACTTTTGGACGGTGGAGCCACTGTTCCTTTCATTTCCCGATACCGTAAAGAAGCCACCAACGGACTGGACGAGGTGCAGATTACGGCCATCCGCGATACCTATGCTCGCCTACAGGAACTCGACAAACGGCGCGAGGCCATCCTGAAATCTATCCGCGAACAGGGCAAACTCACCCCCGAACTCCAGAAAAAGATCGAAGCCGCCGACTCCATGACCGAGTTGGAAGACCTCTACCTGCCCTACAAACAGAAGCGCAAAACCCGCGCCACCATTGCCATCGAACGCGGCCTCGAACCACTGGCAAACGTGATTTTCGCCCAAACCGAGGCCAACCCCGAACGGGCCGCCCAACGGTTCCTGACCGATTTGGTGCCAACCATAGCCGATGCCCTGCAAGGTGCCCGCGACATTATGGCCGAGCGTGTGAGCGAAGACGCCGACGCCCGCCAACGCATCCGCAACCTGTTCGAGCGGGAGGCCATTGTCAAGTCGGTGGTTAAAAAAGGCAAAGAAGAGGACGGCATCAAGTTCAAAGACTATTACGATTTTGCTGAGGCCCTCCGGCGGGTTCCCTCCCACCGCCTGTTGGCCATTCGACGGGGTGAGGCCGAAGGTTTTTTGAGCGTCAGCATCAGCCCCGACGAAGAAGCCGCCATCGAACGGCTCGACCGGCAGTTTCTGACGGGCGGTCCGACGCATCGGTTGCCCGCCAGCAAAGATCAGGTGGCCCTCGCCATCCGCGACAGCTACAAGCGATTGCTCAAACCCTCCATCGAAACCGAGTTCGACAACAAGTCGAAGGCCAAAGCCGACCTGGAAGCCATCAAGATTTTTGCCGACAACCTGCGCCAATTGTTGTTAAGTCCACCATTGGGCCAAAAGCGTGTGTTGGCGATTGACCCCGGCTACCGGACCGGCTGCAAAACGGTGGTGATCGACGCACAAGGTAACTTGCTCACCGATACCTTGTTACACCTGTTCTTATCGGAAGGGCAGAAACAGCAGGCCGCCGAGAACGTCCGCCGACTGGTGAAACAACACCAAATTGAAGCCATCGCGATTGGAAACGGCACGGGCGGGCGCGAAACCGAGTCTTTCGTGCGTGGGCTAGGTCTGGATGCCAGTGTGGCTATTTTCGTGGTCAGCGAACAGGGTGCGTCAGTCTATTCGGCTTCCGATGTGGCCCGCGAGGAGTTCCCCAACAAAGACGTGACCGTGCGCGGGGCCATCAGCATTGGTCGGCGGTTGATGGACCCACTAGCCGAATTAGTCAAAATCGATCCGAAATCCATTGGCGTGGGGCAGTATCAGCACGACGTAGAGCAAAACGCTCTCAAAAGCAGCCTCGACGACGTGGTAATGAGTTGCGTGAACTCCGTTGGGGTGGCTCTGAACACGGCGAGTGCGCACTTGTTACGCTACGTGTCGGGGCTGGGACCGCAGTTGGCGCAGAATATCGTGCAGTTCCGGGCAGAGAATGGCCCGTTCAAAAGCCGCGATCAACTCAAGAAAGTCCCTCGGCTTGGCCCGAAAGCCTACGAGCAGTGTGCGGGCTTCCTGCGAATCGACGGGGGCAAACACCCCCTCGACAACAGCGCGGTTCACCCCGAACGTTACGAGTTGGTGGAGCGTATGGCCTCCGATCTCAACACAACCGTAGCCGACCTGATTCGCAAACCTGACCTCCGCAAGCAGATCCGCCCCGAACGCTACGTATCAACCACCGTAGGCCTGCCCACCCTGCGCGACATTGTGGCCGAACTCGACAAGCCGGGCCGCGACCCCCGCGAGCAACTCTCGGTGTTTTCGTTCGACGAGCGCGTAAAAACGATGAACGATCTGCACGAGGGCATGGTTCTCGACGGCGTCGTGACGAACGTGACGGCCTTCGGCGCGTTTGTCGATATCGGTGTGAAGCAAGATGGACTGGTACACGTTTCACAACTAGCTAACCAGTTTGTAAAAGACCCGCGCGAGGTAGTCAAGGTGTACCAAAAAGTGAGAGTACGCGTTACGGAAGTGGATTTAGCCCGTAAACGCATTGCCTTGACCATGAAGAATATTTGATATGAATCGTTCCTTTGCCCTTCTCTTTCTGCTCATTTTCAGTTCTTCCTGCTCTATTTTCGGGCCATCGTCGTCGCCCGCACCCCCAACAGCCCGTAAACCCGCCCCAAAACCATCGGGGGTTGGGGGCCGCGTGGTCGATGCCAAAACGTACCAGAAGACCTTTGCGGGCCAAATTGTGCGCGAGGCTCGTACATACACCGGCACGCCCTACCGGTCGGGGGGCAACACCCGCACAGGCATTGACTGTTCGGGGTTGATTGCGAATGTTTTTAGCAGCGTGGGTCTGAAAATGCCCCGGGTTTCCTGGCAGCAATCGGAGGTGGGGTACGAAGTGGAAGTCAACGCCATTCGACCCGGCGATTTGCTGTTTTTCGTGCCCGATAAAGGCAAGTCGGGTTATGTTTCGCACGCGGCCATCGTGACTGAAGTTCGTAACTACGATAGCGACATCCGCTTTATTCATGCGTCCTCCTCGCGGGGTGTGCGCGAAGACAATCTCTACTCGACCTATTTTAAGGGACGTTTTGTAAAGGCATTGAGACCGTTCTGACGACAAAAAAACCGCCTGATGATGGCGGTTTTTTTGTTACTTTTCCACAATCTCGGGGGTAAAAAACTCCTCCCATTGATCGGGGGTTCGGTATTTGAGCTTCATTTCCAGCGACGACGATTCCCGGCGGGTTTCGAACGTGCGCTGGTATTTTATCTCCCACGGCTTACCCTCAGCGGTGGCCGGAACTGCCTTAGCGTTATGTTGCCAAAGAGCAATACGAAGGTCTTTAGCCTGACCAATATAATACTGGTCAAGGGAAGGGCTGTAAATAATATAAACGGTATGCATAAGTATCTCGGATGCACCTCAAAGCTAGGATATTCGGGCAAATAAAAAAAGCTACCATTGGTAGCTTTTAGGGAGTGGAGAATATCGGATTCGAACCGATGGCCTCTACAATGCCATTGTAGCGCTCTAGCCAACTGAGCTAATCCCCCAGAACTGCCGCAGTGTTTCTCTGTTGCGGGTGCAAAACTGCATAAATCCGGTTCGTTTGTCAAGAAAAGCGTTAAAAAAACTTTTCGGGACTATTGATCGAGCATCTCGGCATCGGCCAGTATGTAGTTCAACTCGTAAATATTGTCGGCATTAAGTTTGAGCGTTCCCCGGAACGTCCGGCGTTCGTCGGTCTTAAACTTACGGCCCGCTTTCTTAAACTTCAGCGACACAACCGACTCAGGACCAGCACCGCCACAAAAAAAACAGGCACTGTATGGAAACGCCGACAGCACGTACAGGTTCGACTCCAAGTCGACCGGCAATACGTAACCTGTTAGTTCAACGGGCTTACCATTTAATTTCTGCACACTCGGCCCAAATGTGGGATAAAGCATATAGACCGATTCTTCGGCATACCACTTCTTTTTGAATGTAACATCACGCAGGGCTTCCCATGTAAGTTTAACGGGTTCAGCCGCCGGAACAAAGGCCAGAAAAAAGACACTCAGAAAAACCGGAAAAAGCAGCAATCGCTTCATTGGATAAGATTATCAGTTTGTATGACAGGTAAAATTACATATTCATTACATTTACTCGCACACAGTTCAACCAAAACAGTCTGAAATAAGTAGTGACTACAGTTCAGACTATGCCCTATTCACTTTTGTTTGGAAACAGCCGTCGATTATAAACACCAAACGAACCACACTCCGTTCCGATTGCACCGCCTTTACTCGACGGCGGTGGTTATTTTGGCCCTACTACTCACGCTGGGACAGGTTGCGAGTCAGTACCGCCTGAACACCATTCAGAAAATGGTGCAGGTTATCCGGTTGGCTTCGTTGCAACGACATCAAAGCGGGCAAATTCTGAGTAAAGCATTGCAGCTCCGTCAGGCCACCCAACTCGCCGACTTCCAGGCAAGTCATAACGAGTTGAAACGGCTATTTACTCAGTTTGAGGCAAGTCATACACAAAGCCGGGTAGGGCGGGTATCCGAAACCGATATCCGGGTCACGAATAGGTCGGAGGTTGAACGACTGTACGCCAATGTGCTGCCTTTTTATGCCACCTTAAGCCGATCAACCCGAACAATCCTCTCGTTCAAAACCCCTGTTGAGGTGCGCGCGTCGGTGGGTAATCTGGCTTTTAAGCAGTTGGTTTCGAGCCAAAAATCGTTTTTAGAGAAACTTGATCAGGTAGTTCAACAATACAATGCTGATATTCGGGTGCAGATCAACCTGCTCCAATGGCTCGAACTGGCGTTTTATTGCCTCATGCTAACGGTCGTACTACTGATTAGCTTCCTGGTGTTCCGGCCCGCCATTGGGCAACTAAACCAGACCATTGATCAGCTCATTGCTGCCGAAAACACCACTGGTGAGGCTAACCGCAAACTGGTGCGGCTGAATCGCTCCCTGCATGAGGCCCGGCAACGGTTGTTTCAGGCCACCAAGCAACAGCATCAGCAGGAAATTAGCGAGCAAAAGCTCCGGGCATCATCGCTCATTGCAGGGCAGGAAGAAGAACGAAAACGGCTCTCGCGTGAGTTACACGATGGCCTGGGGCAGATGCTCACAGGGATCAAATTGCAAGTTGAAGGGTTCGAAACACACCTGAATCGTTCGGCCGGCACCGAAGATCCACTGACCCGTAAACGCCTGCAATTGCTCAAGGATCTGATTGCCCAAACGATCAGCGAAACCCGGAGCATATCCAACGATCTGATGCCCAGCGTGCTGAGCGATTTTGGGATTATTCCGGCTTTAAAAATGCTGGCCGAAACCGCCGTTGCGAATCAGCTAAAGGGCACTGGGCCTGCTTCCGACATTCGATTTGAGACCAACCTGCCCACGGGGCGGCTGGACCGACAAGTCGAAATTTCGCTGTATCGAATCACGCAGGAAGCCGTTACCAACGCCATTCGGCACGGAAAACCCTCGCAGATAAGTATTGACTTGATTGAACGAGAAAACTACCTACATTTGGTCGTCACAGATGACGGGAATGGGTTTTCGATACAGCGGCTGAAAGAACCGTATGGCCCCTCGCAGGGTATCCACAACATGCAGGAACGAACAAAATTGCTCAATGGTCGTTTCAAGATTCGATCAGCACCGGGTAAAGGCACCAAACTATTTGTCAGCATTCCCTACCAAGTACAATATTCAGCGTATGAACACGATACGATTAATGCTGGTCGATGACCACGCCATCGTTCGGGACGGCATCCGATTGCTACTCGAACAAGTTGAAGATTTCCAGATTGTCGAGGAGGCAACAAGTGGCGAGGAAGCCCTGGAGAAACTGAAAAAAAGCGATGCCGAGACCAACCGCCCCGATGTGGTGCTGCTCGATATATCGCTGCCCGGTATGTCGGGCATTCAAACGGCACAGACCATCGCCAAACAGCATAAGCAGGTTCGGGTGCTGATGCTGTCGATGCATAACAACGAAGATTACATCTTGCGGTCGGTGGAGGCCGGGGCTAGCGGCTACATCCTGAAAGACACCTCGTCGGATGAGATGGTAAAGGCCATACGAACCGTAGCAACGGGAGAGAAATACTATAGCTCGCCCGTAGCCACGATAATTCTTAACGGCTACATGCAGCAACTAAAAAAGACGGACAAAACGGCGTCTGTTAAGCCCCGTCGGTCGAAGCTGTCCAAGAAAGAGAAAGAGATTCTGCAATATCTTGTCGAGGGTATGAGCAGCCGCGAAATTGCCGAAAAGCTACAGTTGAGCGTTCGGACAGTGGACAACCATCGGGCCAACATGATGCGTCGGCTACAGGTGCGTAATGCTGCCGAACTCGTCAAGACGGCTGTGGAAGAGAAGTTGTTATAACGTTTAACCAACTACAACTATGTCACTTCGCTTAGGAGATATTGCCCCTGATTTTGACGCCGAAACCACGCAAGGCCCCATCCGTTTTCATGAATGGCTAGGCGATTCGTGGGGCATGTTTTTCTCACACCCCGCCGATTTTACGCCCGTTTGTACTACTGAATTAGGCCGTACGGCCCTGATGAAAGATGACTTTGCCAAACGCGACGTGAAGGTAATCGCAGTGAGTGTCGACGACCTGGAGTCGCACAATCGGTGGACGCCCGACATCAAGGACGTGACCGGTTCGGAGGTGAACTTCCCCATTATTGCCGACCCCGACCGGAAGGTGGCCGAACTCTACGATATGATTCATCCCAACGCAAGCGAGAAAGCAACCGTGCGGTCGGTGTTTGTGATTGGCCCCGACAAGAAGATCAAGCTGACGTTGACCTACCCCGCTTCGACAGGTCGTAATTTTAACGAGTTATTGCGCGTGATCGACTCGCTCCAACTAACGGCCAACTACCAGGTGGCGACTCCCGCCGATTGGGAGGATGGCGACGATGTGATTGTCACGCCCGCCGTCCCGAACGATCAACTGGACGAGAAATTCCCGAAGGGTGTGACGTTTGTGAAGCCGTATCTCCGCAAAACACCACAGCCTAATAAGTAGCTAATTTTACCCCCAACCCCCTAAAGGGGGCTAAAGCTTGATTACGCCCAACCCTAGCCCCCTTTAGGGGGTTGGGGGTAGTGGTAATTCCATAAAAAAACGGACCACTGATTAGTGGTCCGTTTTTGGTTATTGACTGAGCTACTTTGTAAATGAGAAAGGTTAGTGGTAAGCGTTCAATGACGAAAGCAAATTAATTGAATTCGAACACGAATTATCCTCACAATTAGGTAAGAAACAGTGTATAACCGGTCAACTTTTGAGCGAACGGCAAAATTACTTTAAATGCTGCCCTAAATACTCGGTGTATTGCTGATGCAACAGCACGTAGCTCGCTGAGTTATAGGCGACTCCATGTGCCCCCGGCGGGTAAATACGCAGGTCAGCGTCTTTACCCGCATCCTCAAGGGCATTCATAAGCTGGAAGGTATTGCGTACGTGTACGTTTTCGTCCATTGTGGAGTGCGCAATGAACATTTTACCAGCCAGATTTTTAGCGTAGGTTGTTACCGACGAAGCGGTGTATTTGGCCTCGTTTTCGGGCAACAACCCCATGTAGCGTTCGGTGTAGATGCTGTCGTATAAACGCCAGTCGGTGACGGGGGCACCCACCAATGCAACCTTGAAAACGCCGGGGTGGGTGAGCATCGTGTAGCTGCTCATGTACCCGCCGTAGCTGTGGCCGCGAATAGCCATGCGGCCCGCATCGACCCAGGGTTGTTTGCCAAGATATCTGGCCGTTTCGGCAAAGTCGAGGCTTTCGTATTTGCCGAGTTGCTCATAGACGATCTTCTCAAAATCGCGTCCGTAACCCCCGCTGCCCCGGTTGTTCACGCTCACAATTACGTAGCCCTGCTGTGCCAGGTATTGGTGCCAGCCGCTTGTGCTGTAGTCGTTATACACCGACTGGGCACCGGGGCCACCGTAAATATCGAGCATGACGGGGTATTTTTTGGCGGGGTCAAAATCAGCGGGTTTGATAATTGAAATGTCAATCTTCTGCCCGTCCGACGTGGTAAAGTTCACCAACTCTTTCCCCGAAAAAGCATTTTTGCTCACGTATTCAGTCACGCGGGCGTTGGTTTCGAGCGATTTAATTTTGGTCCCTTTCGTGTCCCATAACTCCACTTGCGTGGGGGTAGTGGTGTTGGAATACCGGTCAATGTAATACAGGCCGTTACCTTTCTGCGGTCCGTCGCCACGGTCCGAAGTTGCCGGAGCCAGATTTATAGTGTGCCGACCGGCTGTTTGGGTCAGTCGGCGTTTGTTCTTGCCGTCGGTGTCGATTACAAACAAGTGCCGTTCGAGGGGCGAAACTTCGGTTGAGGTATAATAGACTTTGTGGTTTTTTGCGTCGATGTGATGCACATAGGTCACCTCCCAGCCGCCCGCTGTCACGGAGTTCAGCAATTTGCCCGAATAATCATAACGGTACAGGTGCGCGAACCCATCGCGGTCCGAAAGCCAATAAAACTCGTTCGTGCCCGCCGGAAAGTACATAAGGTGGTTAATGCCCGCGAAAAAGTCGAACACGTCGACCCAGGTTTTGGCGGTTTCCTCCATTACTTGTTTGGCCTCACCCGTGCGCCCGTTGGCCATGAACAGCCGGAGGTGGTTTTGCTTGCGGTTCAGGTGCATAATAGCCAACTGCCCTTCAACGTTCGTCCAGTAAATGCGTGGAATGTAGCCATCTTCAATGCGCAAGGTTGAGCCGGGCACGTTCATCCAATGCTTTGCCTTGTTGGCAATTTCGATCACTCCAATCCGTACGGTCGGGTTAACGTCGGCCACGCGGGGGTAGGGCAAGGAATCGTACTTTTCGTCATAGCCCTTATAATCAGTCATTTTATAGATAGGCACCTGCCGCTCATCGGACTGCCAGAAAGCGATAAACTTGCTATCGGGTGACCACTCCCAAGCCTGCGCCAGACCGAATTCCTCTTCGTACACCCACCCAAACCGACCATTGTAAAACGCGTATTTAGCGTCGTCGGTGAGTTGGGTTTCGTGTTGGGTGGCAAAATCGAACACGAACAGGTTGCCGCCCCGTTCGTAACCGATTTTTTGGCCATCGGGCGAGAGTTCGGCGGTTTGGGCGTCTTTGGCTACCAGTTTCAGCGATTTGTCGGCCACCGAATATGAGTAATAATCGGAAATGCCCGACCGCCGGTACACGGGCCGGAAGTTGGTCTGAAACAGAATGTTTTTAGAATCTTTCGACCATTGAAACGACGAGTAGGTGAACTTCTGCGTACTGCCCGGGAAGGTCAGTTGGGTACCGTCAAAAACCACGGTTTCGGAGCCGGTTTTAGGGTCGACGGATTTAATCACGTTCTGCCCGTCGAGGTACGAGAACGCCTGCCCATTGTTGATCCAATTCACGCTGCGGGGGCCGTTGGAGCCACTCAACTGCCCACCTGCGAACAAGCCCTGTTGCAGGTTGGTAAAGCGTTGTTTGGTGGTTTGGCTATGGGCCAACGCAGGCCACAAAAAAGCCAGCATCAGAAGCAGGCCGAGGGGTTTGTTAGGAGTCATGTAGTTCGTAAAATGAAGGTCAAAAATAACGAATAGCACGCGGATGACGCGGATATTGCCGATTTACACCGATTTTATGTTCTACGATTGACGGGGTAAAACAGGATGAATCCGCGAGAATCCATCAAATCCGTGTCATCCGCGTGCTATTCCTTTGTAATTTTGTAAGATAGAAGCAATTGACTTTAGACTTCCCAACGTGAAGCACATTCGCAATTTTTGTATTATCGCCCACATTGACCACGGCAAAAGTACCCTCGCCGACCGCCTGTTGGAATTTACCAAGACCGTTGGTGCCCGCGATATGCAGGCCCAACTTCTGGACAATATGGACCTGGAGCGCGAGCGGGGCATTACGATCAAGAGCCACGCCATCCAGATGGATTATTTCCACAACGGCGAACTATACACGCTCAACCTGATCGACACGCCCGGCCACGTCGATTTTAGCTACGAGGTGTCGCGCTCCATTGCCGCCTGCGAGGGGGCTTTGCTGCTCGTTGATGCGTCGCAGGGCACCGAGGCCCAAACGATCTCGAACCTGTATTTGGCTCTCAACAACGACCTCGTTATTATCCCGGTCCTGAATAAAATCGACCTGCCGGGTGCCATGCCCGAAGAAATTAAGGACGAGATGGTTGACCTGCTCGGTTGCGAGCGCGACGATATCATTCCGGCATCGGGCAAGGAGGGTATCGGCGTCCCCGAAATTCTGGCGGCTATAGTCGAACGGATTCCGCCCCCGAAAGGCGACCCCAACGGCGCGTTGCAGGCCCTCATTTTCGACTCGCACTTCAACTCCTATCGAGGTATTGAGGTTATTTTCCGGGTCAAAAATGGCCGCATTCGCAAGGGCGACAAGGTAAAGTTCATGAACACCGGCAAGGAGTACATCGCCGACGAAATTGGCACACTCCGCCTGACGCAGGAGCCCAAAGACGTGATCGAGTGTGGCGACGTAGGCTATCTTATTTCGGGCATTAAAGTGGCCAAAGAAGTAAAGGTTGGCGACACCGTTACGACTATCGAAAACCCCGCTGCCGTGGCTATCCAGGGCTTTTCGGAGGTAAAACCGATGGTGTTTGCGGGTATCTACCCCGTGGAGACGAGCGAGTTTGAAGACCTCCGCGACGCCATGGAAAAGCTGCAACTCAACGACGCGGCCCTCGTTTGGGAACCCGAAACATCGGCGGCTTTGGGTTTTGGTTTCCGGTGCGGTTTCCTCGGTATGCTCCACATGGAGATTGTTCAGGAACGGCTCGAACGCGAGTTCAACATGACCGTGATTACAACCGTGCCCTCGGTGCGGTTTGAGGTGTTGACCACCAAAGGCGAAGAGCTTCAGGTATCGGCCCCCGCCGAAATGCCCGAACCGAACCTGATCGACGTGATCGAGGAGCCGTTTATCCGGGCGCAGATCATTTCAAAATCCGAATACGTAGGCGGTATCATGGGTCTCTGCATGGATAAGCGGAGTATCCTCAAAAACCAGGTCTACCTCACCGCCGACCGGGTCGAACTCCAGTTCGAGATGCCGTTGGCCGAGGTTGTGTTCGACTTTTTTGACAAGCTCAAGACCATTTCACGCGGGTATGCCTCCCTCGACTACGAGTTTATGGACAACCGCGAGTCGGACATGGTGAAGCTCGACGTGATGCTCAACGGCGACAAAGTCGATGCGCTCTCGGCCATTGTCCACCGCTCGAAGTCGTATGAGTGGGGCAAAAAATTATGCGAAAAACTGCGCGAGTTAATTCCACGTCAGCAGTTCGAGATTGCGATTCAGGCGGCTATCGGGCAGAAGATCATTGCCCGCGAAACCCTGAGCGCGCTCCGTAAAGACGTATTGGCCAAGTGTTACGGGGGCGACATCTCGCGTAAGCGCAAACTCCTCGACAAGCAGAAAAAAGGTAAGAAACGCATGCGCCAAGTAGGCAACGTCGAGATCCCGCAGGAAGCGTTTATGGCCGTGTTGAAGATTAATTAGCAGGGGGCCGGTTCAGAAATGAATCGGCTTTTTTGTTTATAATTTGCCTGATTGTTATCTAATTCGATAACTTTGCCACGTGGCAAATCTGATTCCTAGATCAATTTTATTCTACCGGGGATATTTTCTGGATTTTTACAACGCTCAACTACCGAACGTCCGTAAAAAGATTGACTGGACGATTGGCTTGTTACGTGATCTGCCAAGTATTCCCGAAAAGTATTTTAAGCATCTAGAAGGTACAGAAGGTCTATTTGAGTTGCGGGTCAAAATAAGTACTAACATCTTCAGAATCTTCTGCTTCTTCGATGAGGGCAATTTGGTTGTACTCATTAATGGATTTCAGAAGAAGACCGACAAAACACCAAAAAATGAGTTAGAACGAGCCAAACAACTTCAACGAGAATATTATCATGAAAAACACAACAACGTTTGAGGCCCATCTTAACCAGCAATATGGCGTAAAAGGCACACTAAAGCGGGATGAATTTGAGCAGGGGTACGATGCATTCAAGCTAGGTGTGTTGATTCAAGAGGCTCGTAAAAAGCAAAATTTGACTCAGGAAGAACTCGCGCTCCGTATTGGAACTTCTAAAAGCTACATATCTCGAATCGAGAATGATGCAAGCGATATTCGCTTAACTACACTTATGCGTATAGCTGAGGGGCTAGGGGGACAGTTAAATGTATCGCTCATCTTCTAGCCTCAATAACCCCTCCGCCAATTATCCAGAATCACCGCTGTAGCAATGCCCACATTGAGCGATTCGGCGGCTCCGTAGCGTGGAATCGTGACTTTCTGGCGAACAAATGGCTCCAGGTCGGGCCGGATGCCATTGGCCTCGTTGCCCATGATGAGGTAACCCCCTCCCCCACCGAACGCCAGCGTATGCACGTCGGCACCACCCAAGAATGCACCGTAGATGGGTATGGTAACGGGGATGTCCTGGGCGTATGTGAGCAGGTCCGTGTAGAACCAGCGCACCCGCGTGAACGACCCTTTGCTGGCCGAGATCACCTTGGGATTATAGACTTCGGCAGTCGTTTCAGAGCAAATGACTTTGCTGATCCCGTACCAGTCCGCGATGCGCAGGATGGTGCCGAGATTGCCGGGATCGCGAATGTCGTCCAGAATCAGAACCATTTCGCCGGGATCGGCCAATAGGGGGTGGTTTTCGGTCGTTCTGGCGAGGGCGAGGGCCGCATTGTTGGTTTCGAGGGTGCCAATGCGGGTTAATTCGTCGGGCAAGACGATTTCGACCTGTGGGCGTTGGCGGTCTGCTAGCTGGGCGTTTTCTTTGTAGAAGGCTTCGGTGGCAAGCAGTTGCTCGACCCGGAAGTCGGACGCTAATACCTCCTGTACGCTCTTAGCCCCTTCGACCAGAAACAGTCCGTGTTCCTGCCGGAATTTTTTCTGATGCAACGAGCGAACAAACTGCGAGCGGGCTTTGGAAAGCATAAGATTAAATAATGACCGGGTCGCCGGTGCGATGCGTAATGCGTAATGATGCATGTAAAGTAAATAGTAGGGAAATCAATTTCCACTACTCAGTTTTAGGTCGGCGAAAAATTTTGTACTCGCTGGCATTCATCATTACGCATTACGCATTCATCATTTCTTTCTCCGGCTGCGCCCCATCGCGGCAAAACGGGTATCTGCTGTACACAAACAGCATTCGGGGTGCCCGAACGGTATCGCCCGACGAATTGGATGCTCTCATCCCACAAAAACCCAACCGGCGGCTCCTGCGAACGCCCATTACGTTTCCACTCTGGATTTATCAGGCCCGTGCCAAGAAATACAAGCCCGACGCCAAAGTTGCCGAGTTAGCCCAACTAACAGCCCAATTTGAACGACGAAGTGAGGAGTTGGTTAACGACCCCAAAGCGTTAAAAAAACTCAACCGTCGGTTTAATCGAAAAGCCCGCAAACTGCGCCAATACATCGAAGAGGGCGATGGATGGATGCGTAACGTGGGGGAAAAGCCAGTCTACTTTTTACCGTCCGATGCGCAGGCGAATGCCGCCAAAATGCAGCAATATCTGAGCCGGACGCGGGGTTTTCTACGAGCCAAAGTCGGTTATTCGGTTGATACGCTACTCGATGGACGCGTGCGGGTAAACTACCTGGTTACGGAAGATGCCCCCTACATGCTTCGCTCCATTACCTACGATATTGCCGACCCCGCCATCCACGCCCTGCTCGACTCAAACCAAACCAATATAAACCTGAACGTTGGCGACCGCTATGACCGCGATAAAGTCGACAGCGAACTGACCCGCATCGAAGAGTTGCTACGGAATAACGGCTACTACGAATTTACCCGGAACTACATCAAGAGTACCTACAAAGCCGATACAACGGCAACAGGTGTGGCCACAGACCCTACCGCCACCCAAGTCGATTTACTGGTTCGTATTCTGAATCCGCCCCGGCAATCGGCCCATCCAATCTATACAGTTGGCAACGTACGGGTGTTGATTGGCCAAAACGAAGCGGCTACCAACACATCAACCGTTGCATTTGCCGATACGGTCATCAAAAACGGCGTGACGTATTTCTACAATGGCCGCAGTTACCCCACCCGCCTGCTCGACAGCAAAATTCGCCTGCGCCCCAACGACCGCTACAGCCTTAACAACTTCAATTCGACCCAACGGCAACTGTTTCTGCTGAACCAGTTTAAGTTTGTCAATATCAACTTTACAGACACCACCGCCCGGCGGCTCCGCACCGATATTAGGGCCATCCCCCTCGATAAGTACGAGGTGACGACCGAAGGGGGATTGTTTGTGTTATACCAGAATGGAAGCTATCCCGGCCCATTTGCTAATGTGACCTTCCGGGTGCGCAACCTATTTGGAGGTCTCGAAAACTTTGAAACCAACCTGCGTGGAGGCTTTGAAGCACAAACGGGCTTTACCGATGTTACGGGTAATCCAGAAGTGTACAGGGCGACAGAATATGGACTAACTAACTCTCTTATATTTCCGCAGATTCTGTTTCCTGGCCCTATCCGTTTTACCTTCGACGATCTGAATCCACGCACCCAAATTAGTTTAGGCTACAACTACACCAACCGACCCGATTTTCTGCGTACAACGCTCCGTAGTACGCTCTCGTACAACTGGCAGAAGCTCCCTCGCCATCAATATTCGTTTTTTTTGACCGACCTCAACCTGATTCGATCAAGTTTTGAGGGGGGCGAAAGTCCACAGCTTCGTCAGCAGTTTTTCAGACGTCTCGAAGAACTCCGCAATGCGGGAAATCAGGTTCTGTTTAGCAGCTTTCAACGATCTCTGGCCTCAAACATGAGCTTTGCCTACACCTATAATACGAACGTATTCGGTCAGAATCGGCGGGCCAATTTTTTACGAACCACCCTGGAGTCAGGCGGAACAACGCTTAATTTTTTTCGCGATACAACAATCAGCAAATTCGCCAACCGGACCAATATTCAACTGTTTAAGTATCTCCGCTTCACCCTCGACTACCGGCATTACGTGCCTCTTCGCCCCCGCACTACGCTGGCCTTTCGACTGAACACAGGTTTGCTTTTCGGCTATGGCCCCAATCGCTCGGCCCCGTACGAAAAATATTTTTTTGCTGGAGGAAGCAATAGCCTCCGGGCATGGCGTCCGCGCCGACTGGGGCCGGGGTCGGCCTTTCCGCAGGCTGAACCAGAAGACCGGTTATTACCAAAGTTTCGGATCGACCCCCGCGACTCAACGAAGTTTTTGCCCCAATTTGACTATACCTTCGAACAACCCGGTGATTTTCTGCTAGAAGGCTCTGCGGAACTGCGTTGGCGATATTTTCATTTCGGAGCCGATATAAACGGTGCTCTGTTCCTTGATGTCGGCAACGTCTGGACCCTGCGCCCTAACGATCCTAATCGGGATGGCGAGGAGTTTGCTATGCGCAAAGTCATACCCGATCTAGCAGTAGGTTTGGGCACAGGCCTGCGCGTCGATTTCTCCTTTTTCATTATCCGCTTCGATTTCGGCACCAAGGTTTGGGACCCCGCCCGCCGGTATTTGAGCGAAGAGACTGGCCAAATGGTCGACGAACGATTCATTCTTCCTAAGTTCAGCCTAAAGAGTCTTTCGCGTGGCCCTAACCCTCTCGTGGTCAACTTCGGCATTGGATACCCTTTCTAATGAGTGAATGAGTGACTTAGCGAATGAGCGAATGACTACTGGCAGCTTATTTCCCTGACGCATTCGCTCATTCACTAAATCACTCATTCGCTCATTGCCCCTGCCACTTTGTCAGGAACTTTCCGGTATCTTCAGTATCTTTGTAGGGTATTACACTAACGATGCACAATGGATTGTAGGCACTTGCGCTCAGCATGACTTACGACGTTTGACATTCGACTTTTGACTACGTTTCAATGGAACGCTTCGCAGAATTGACCATATTACAACCCGAAGATAAAGAGGGCATCGACGAACCCCGCACCTTGGGCGATGAGCTTGTTGAAGGCAAAAAACGCCTGTATATCGAGAGCTACGGTTGCCAGATGAACTTCTCCGACTCGGAGATTGTGGCCGCCGTGATGCGCAATGCGGGCTTTGCAACAACCTCCTCTGCCGACGATGCCGACGTTATCTTTTTGAATACCTGCGCCATCCGCGACAATGCCGAGCAAAAGGTTCGTAACCGACTTGTTCACCTCAGTGCTTTCAAAAAGCGCAAGCCTGAATTAATTATAGGCATGCTTGGCTGCATGGCCGAACGCTTGAAAACCAAGCTATTAGAAGAAGAGCAGATTGTTGATATTGTGGCTGGCCCCGATGCCTACCGCGATATTCCGAAGCTCGTTGAGGAAGCCGAAACCGGCCAGAAAGCCGTGAATGTGTTCCTTTCACGCGAGGAAACCTACGCCGACATTGCGCCCATTCGCCTGAATTCCAACGGCGTTACGGCCTTTATCTCCATCATGCGCGGCTGCGACAACATGTGCAGTTTCTGCGTGGTGCCGTTTACGCGGGGCCGTGAGCGCAGCCGCGACCCACACAGTATCGTACGCGAAGCCCAACAACTCTTTGCCGACGGCTACCGCGAGGTTACTCTGCTGGGGCAGAACGTGGATTCGTATAAATGGGCGGGCGTAGAGACCGCACCGACGGACCGGCAAAATTTTGCGTCTCTACTGGCACTAGTCGCCCAAATTCACCCCGACTTGCGGGTGCGGTTCTCGACTTCACACCCAAAAGACATTACCGACGATGTGCTGCACACGATGGCCCGGTACGACAACATCTGCAACTACATCCACCTGCCCGCCCAAAGCGGCAACAGCCGGGTGTTGAAACTGATGAACCGGACCTACGACCGCGCGTGGTATCTGGGCAAAATCGACCGGATACGGGCCATTCTTGGTGAGGATTGCGGCCTCTCGCACGACATGATTTCGGGCTTCTGTTCCGAGACGGAGGCCGAACATCAAGACTCGCTGACCCTGATGGAATATGCGCAGTTCGATTACGGCTACATGTTTGCCTACTCGGAGCGGCCCGGCACATTGGCCGCCAAAAAATACCCCGACGACATTCCCGAGGACGTAAAAAAGCGTCGCCTGAGCGAGATCATTGCCCTCCAGCAGCGTATGTCGTTGGTACGTAACCAACGGCATGTGGGGCAGGTACAACGGGTTCTGGTTGAGGGGGTCTCTAAACGTTCCGAAAAGGATTTGTTCGGGCGAAATGACCAAAATAAGGTGGTCGTGTTCCCACGGGGTAACCACCAAAAAGGTGATTACGTGAATGTGCTGGTCACCGAATGTTCATCAGCAACGTTAAAAGGGCAGGTTGTTTAATCGCGTAGAGACGCAAAATTTTGCGTCTCCTGACCGGATGGTTTTTGCTGACGCACAGGAGACGCGAAGGGTCGCCGGTCCGCCGGTGCGGTCTCTACCACATGCAAAACAACAAATGAATCAACAGGAAATACAGTCCGTTAAGCTCCGCTACGGCATTATCGGTAATGCCCCCGCCCTGAACTATGCCATCAACGTAGCGATGCAGGTGGCCGCGACCGACCTCACGGTACTAATTACGGGCGAAAGCGGTAGTGGCAAAGAGTCGTTTTCCAAGATTATCCACAGCCTCAGCAGCCGCAAACACGGTCAGTTTATTGCCATCAACTGCGGAGCCATTCCCGAAGGAACTATTGATTCTGAGTTGTTTGGCCACGAAAAAGGTTCATTCACGGGGGCGGTGGATGCGCGCAAAGGCTACTTTGAGACGACTAACGGTGGCACTATTTTTCTGGACGAAATTGGCGAGATGCCGATGGGCACCCAGGCCCGATTGTTACGCGTTCTGGAAAACGGCGAGTTTATCCGGGTTGGCTCCTCAAAAGTCCAAAAAACCGATGTTCGGGTGGTGGCGGCTACCAATGTGAACCTGCTCGAAGCCGTTGAAAAAGGTCGTTTCCGGGAAGATTTGTACTACCGGCTCAACACGGTTCCGATCTTTGTACCGCCCCTACGCGAGCGCGGTACTGACATTGAATTACTGTTTCGCAAGTTCACGACCGACTTTGCCGAGCGGTATCGGATCAAGCCTCTCCAACTCACCGAACCGGCCAAGCAGATGTTGCTTCGGTTTCCGTTTCCGGGCAATATCCGGCAACTGAAAAACCTGGCCGAGCAAATTTCCATTCTCGAATCGGAGCAGAATCGACCCATCGAACCAGAGGTGTTTTCGCGGTATCTGCCCCAGCCGCAACAACCCCAGTCCAAAAATCGTATTCCGATGCTATTCGGGCAGGGCGGGAATGGGTCGGAGAATTTTTCGGAGCGTGAACTGCTTTACAAAGTCCTGTTCGACATGCGCCGGGATATGACCGAGTTGAAAAAGCTGGTGGTCGAGATGTTGGGCAATGAGCAGTACGGACGGCAGATCTTAAATAATCATAAAGACTTGTTTGAGAGCCACGCAACTGATACCTATGCCCCCACCGACACGGACCTGTCGCCCACAAAGCTCTTGCCCCCCGCCGAACCCGCCCGCCCATACTCGCCCGTCGACACATTCGACGACGACGATGAAGCCGTTCAGGAAGCCGTAACGGTTGAGGACATTAGTCATGCGGTAGAGGAAGATTCGCTGTCGCTGGAGAAAAAGGAGAAAGAAATGATTGTGAAGGCTCTCCGGCGCAACAACAACAAACGAAAATACGCAGCGCAGGCACTTGGTATCTCCGAACGCACGTTGTACCGAAAAATAAAGCAGTATGAAATTGACGAAGAGTAGAGACAGTGAACAGCGACGGTCCGACGCTTCGGCAGAGAACAGTGATCAGTGCTTGCCAAGTTGCCTGGTGCCGCGACGATGGATCGGTTTAGTGTTCGTTGTTCTCTGTTCGCTGTTCACTGTATCCTGCGGCATTTATTCGTTCACCGGCACCTCGCTGGACCCCAGTTTGAAGACCATTACGGTCAACAATTTCACCCTGCAAACGGCGGGTGGCCCAACCAACCTGGCCCTGAACTTCAACGAGAAGCTCAAAGAATATTATCAACGCTACACTAACCTAAAAGTAGTGCCCGGCAACGGTGATCTCGTACTCGACGGCACCATTACCAATTACGACCTGTTGGCTATCGCCCCCACGGCCTCCGATCAGGCTGGTTTGAACCGCTTGCAGATTTCGGTGCAGGTTCGGTTTGTGAACAACAAAGACGAGACAAAGAACTTTGAGCAGGCGTTTTCCTTTTATCAGGACTTCCCTCAGAACCAGACCCTCACCCAAAACGAGGGCCGTTTGGTGCCCAAAATTCTGGACCAGCTCGTGTTGGACATTTTCAACAAAACGGCTACGGACTGGTAGCACTGAGTAGCAGTCGGCAGTGGCAGTAAGCAGTTGTCGCCACTGCATAACTGGCTATCACCTACTTTTTGTGCCAACTGCTCCTGCCGACTGCCGACTTTTTTAGTACCTTCGCCTATTGCCGTAAACGCCTGGCGCGACACCCTTCATGCAAGTTGTTGATAAAGAAACCTTTTCGTACTGGGTGACCCATCCCGACGATCTAACCCCCACCGATTTACAGATTCTCCAGGAGAGTTTGGCGCAGTTTCCGTACTGCCAATCGCTCTATACCCTGACCGCTAAGGGGGCCTCGTTGCACCGGAAAAGTCAGACCGTTTCGTACACACGCCTGGCCGCTGCCCATGCCCTGAGCCGGTCGGCGTTGCGGAAGTTGATGGAAAACGAGTTTCAATGGTCGGGGAATTTACTCTCAAAGCTCAACGAGTTGTCGGCGCGGCAGGTGCCCATCCCGGAAGACTATCAGCACGAGAGTTATGCCCTGTTTAAATCGAAGGCGGGCTTCAGCAACGGCCTAGTCGACTTGCCCCTGATTCGGATACCGGAACCGACTATGCCCAAGCTGGTTATCCCCGAACCCGACGATGCGACTCTTTCCGAAACAGCACTCCAACACGACCTTATCCACCAGTCGGAGCCAGACACCCCGGCAGATGTCCCCGTAGTTACACCGCTGGAGTCGGCACGACAGTTGCAGACCGAGCTAATTGAAAATTTCATTAAAAATGAGCCTAGGCTGGCCCCGCTTCGTGCCAAACTCGGCGAACCCGTTGAGCAGGTCGATCTGGCCCAACGCAATCAGCCCGTGGCCGTTGGGCGTGGTGGACTAGCTACTGAGAGTTTCGCCAAAATTCTGCTTATGCAAGGTAAAACTGATAAAGCCATTGAAATCTACGAGCAGTTGAGCTTGAAAAATCCCCAGAAAAAAGCGTACTTTGCGGGTAAGATAAGCGAGATAAAAGACGGTAAAGTATAGTGTGGCACTCTTTTTGCCTAAACCAACTCGCTCAATAACACATTAACGGAACTACATTTTTTTATGGTAACGACAACGATTGTTCTTATTTGTATTCTCACCGTTTTGCTGATTCTGATTGTTCTGGTACAAAATTCAAAAGGAGGTGGGTTTGCCGGTGAGTTCGGCGGATTAGGCTCAACTCAGTTGATGGGCGTAAAAAAAACCACTGACCTGCTTGAGCAAATCACCTGGGGTTTGGGTATCGGCGTGATGGTCCTGACGCTGGCGACTTACGTAATGGTTGACAAAACAGCCGTTGCTGGTGGTATCAATAGCGTTAACGTCGACCGTGCGGCTACTCGTGCGTTGCCCGGCGCGGCTGCTCCGGCTGCGGCACCTGCGGCTGCTCCCGCTACACAAGGCGCGGCTCCTGCTACGCAAGGTGCCCCTACGCCTGCTGCGGCCCCGGCTACGGTGGCCCCTGCTCCGGCTACCTCTGGTTCGGCTCAGAAGTAATCCAAGAAAGCATTCACAGAACAGCCCGCTATTGAGAGATAGCGGGCTGTTTGTTTTGGAATAATGCCATAAGCTAAATCGCCCCTGCCAGTGGTCGCAGACCCTGGTAGGGGCGATTTAGTTGCTTCCGTGACTATGTCGCCCCAACGGGGCTTTTGCTAGCACACGCATCGTTTTATCTATTGACATGCCGCCCTTACTGGGCTTTTACGTTCATTCAAACCGCACCAAAAAGCCAGTCTCCACACCCGGCTGAACTATCGTCGAAACCCGCACAGGCAAACCAATTCGCCTAAACTCGCTTTCAAACAATTGCTTTACGGCTTGCAACTGTTGCGGATTCTGCCCTGATAATTGAACAACCAATTTCCCAGCAGGTTGCGCGTTTAAACGGTTCATTAACATGCTCAATACGCTACTTTCTAGCCGGGAACCTCGCACAAATACTTGACCTAGTTGGCTGATTAACAGCGAATCGGAAGTCGACACACTATCGGGTAGCACCGTTCGATTGCGAAGTAAACAGCCTTCTAACTGAATCAACCCCACTTCGTTTTGGCATAAATCGCGGCTGTCGCGCACACCGTCGCGGTCCGAATCGGGGCAACCGGCCATGTTCACAGGGCCAACAATCGTAGGGCACTCATCAAACTTGTCCGACACCCCATCGCCATCGGCATCAGGGCACCCTTTCAACGCGGTTGGTCCGGCTACTTCGGGGCATAGGTCGTCTTTGTCGAGCACACCGTCGCGGTCGGTGTCGGGGCAACCGTTGTTGGCCAGAGGCCCGGCCATGTTGGGGCAGAGATCATCTTTGTCCTGAATACCATCATTATCGGTATCGGGGCACCCGGCGAACCGGAGTACACCCGGCATGTCGGGGCATTGGTCGTCTTTGTCGGAGACCTGATCTTTGTCGCGGTCTTTGGGTCGGCGAGCCTTAACCGGGATCGTAAGGCCTGCGTAGGCGTGGGGGGCCAGGCCATTATCACCAAAAATACCGAGCAGATTGTCTGATCCCAGGATAAAAATTCCAGCTTTGATGTGAAGCCCAAGAGCTACTTTCTGAATATCGGGATAATAGTAAACAGTACCCGCTAATTCGCCCCCCGGCCCCTCGGAGCGAGGCCCAAAAGCCAGCATCCGGCCCCGATACAATCCCGCCGTGGTGGGTAATGGTACGGCGGTTTGATACACCACGTTGCCATACCACGACCGCCCCAGATACACATCGAACTGCACCGATGTGGTGCGGGGAAGCAACATGGTTCCGGCTCGGGTTTCGGCCCCCGAAGCCAACCCAAACTGATTAATTAATTGGCCTTGCAATTCGTCCGGGCCTTTATAGGCCAGCGTAGCCCGTTGCAGAGTACCGCTCCGACCCGTTGCCGAGTACAACGTTTGCGTGTTGTAATTGATTTGTCCAATGTCGAGCAACGACACCCCAATACGGAACAGGTACTTGCTCATCTCCTCGGCAGCTCGCAATTTTCCATCCATATGGTAGCGATAGAATCGTTGTTTGGGCCGAAACTCGTAGGTCGCGCCCACATCGAAGCCAACACCCCTGCCGGGCGATTGGCCGAATACTTTCTGCCCCAGAGTGGCTCCTTCCAGAAAAGCCAAATCGGTCGCACTGCCCCGCACAGAAGCCCCCGTGTAGGGAACAACCGCCGTGTTTGAGCCGCTTCCAAAGGTAGCCTGCCCTTGTAGATCAAGCAGTTGCAGCCCGCGTAGGGCTTTTACGGTGCCGCCTATTTTAAGGTGTTGCGTCGCGACGTCGAGCAGCGAGACCGCATACGAAACGGCATATTCGGTGTAGCCCTCGGCGGCAAAATTAAAGGCTTGCGGACCAGTGGGGGTCACTCTGTTGGAGCCATTGATCCAGCGTACCAGATCGTAGTTACCCGACAATTCGTAACCCGCCCGGTAGCGGGTTGCGAAACCCAACGAGTGGTGTTTCCGACCAAATTGGGCCATAATGGCCGGACCGCGCACCTCCCCCTTGCTCACCCCGCGTGGGTCGCCCGCATAGAAAATACTGTTACCAAGCGGAACCCCTCGGAACGGGACCGGCTGCCGCGTAAATTCAAACGCTCCTAACCCTAAGCTCAGATGAAATTTTAGCCGGGAGTCGGCCATTGAGCTTGGGTTTAGGTAGATGCCGTTTGTGCCAGCGTAGTTGCTCATTTGCAGAGGAATAAGCGGTTGGGCGAAAACAGGAATCGTTAAAAGTATTGGAAGAAGTAAAAGGCTGACTCGTTTTATCATGAGAGGTAGTAGCTATAACCCAATGAGTAAAGTTGTTACGATGAATCAGCGCGACGTAGTACAGTTGTCGTACTTCACGGCACAAAAAAAAACGCTCAATCGTTGATTTTGAGCGTTTTAGGTTGCTTTTGCAGAGAGAGAGGGATTCGAACCCCCGGACCTGTTACAGTCAACGGTTTTCAAGACCGTCGCAATCGACCACTCTGCCATCTCTCTGAGTGATTTGATGGTGCAAAGGTATAGCTATTTGTGAGAAATGTCAAGAGGTGATGAAGAAAATAAGGGCGTTTCAAGGCAAAAAAACGTATTTTTGCCCTGTTCTTAGCCGCTAAACAGAGCTAATCGGTTCGTTTTAAGCGGTAAACCGTTCGTATGCCCATCGGGCAAAATTTTCTATCTCTGCGTGGAAATCACCGATCAGACCCCTGCCGACCAAGCCGCTGCTGCTACCCTCCCCACTGTTGAAACCGCCCGCAAACTGGGCTTGCTCCCTGATGAGTTCGACCGGATTGGTCAGATTCTAGGTCGCCAACCTAATTTCACCGAACTGAGTATTTTTTCGGTGATGTGGTCAGAGCATTGCTCGTACAAGAATTCAATTGTGTGGCTCAAAACCTTACCCCGCGACTCCGAGCGGATGCTGGCTAAAGCAGGCGAAGAAAACGCGGGCCTGGTCGACATTGGCGATGGGCTGGCGTGTTCGTTTAAGATCGAATCGCACAATCACCCCTCGGCTCTCGAACCATATCAGGGCGCAGCAACGGGTGTAGGTGGCATCAACCGCGATATTTTTACGATGGGTGCTCGCCCCATTGCGCAACTCAACTCGCTCCGGTTCGGCAATCTCGACTTGCCCAAAACCCGCCGATTGTTGCGGGGCGTGGTGAAAGGCATTGGCGATTATGGCAACGCCTTCGGTATCCCGACTGTGGGCGGAGAGGTCTATTTTGATGAGTGCTACAATACCAACCCGCTCGTGAACGCTTTCTCGGCGGGTATTGTGGAAGTGGGCAAAGTAGCCAAAGCCACATCCTACGGCGTGGGCAACCCGGTATTTATTGTCGGGTCGGCAACGGGCAAAGATGGCATTCACGGAGCCACGTTTGCCTCGGAAGACATCAGCGCGGCCTCGACCGACAAGCTCCCCGCCGTGCAGGTGGGCGACCCATTCATGGAAAAACTCCTGCTCGAAGCCACACTTGAGGTGATCGCGTCGGGCTATGTAATTGGTATTCAAGACATGGGCGCGGCTGGTATTATCTGCTCCACCTCCGAGATGAGCGCGAAGGGCGAACACGGTATGGTGATCGACCTCGACAAGGTGCCCACGCGGCAAGTGAACATGGAGCCGTTCGAGATTCTGCTTTCGGAATCGCAGGAGCGGATGCTGGTGGTGGTTGAGAAGGGTAAAGAAGACCTGATTAAAGGCATTTTCGATAAGTGGGATCTACACTGCGCCCAAATCGGCGAGGTGACGCCCCCCGCTGCCGATGGTGGCCGACTGCATTTCTACCGGCACGGCAAACTCGTGGCCGACGTGCCCGCTCATGATCTCGTGTTGGGCGGTGGGGCACCCCAATATCACCGCGAGTACCGCGAACCGGCTTATATTCAGGAGTTTGCTAAATTTGATTCAGCCACTGTTCCTGACGTTACAACTGAAGAGATTGGGGCCGTGGCAAAACACCTGCTCACACACCCGAATATCTGCTCGCGCCAGTGGATTTACGAGCAATACGACTCGATGGTGGGGACGGCCAACCGAAGTACCAATGCGCCCTCTGATGCCGCCGTGGTGCGAGTGAAAACCCCAACGGGCGAGTCAACCAATAAGTCAATCGTTATTACGGTCGACTGTAACAGCCGGTATGTGAACGCCAACCCATTTGTAGGGGCGCAAATTGCCGTGGCCGAAGCCGCCCGCAACATTGTGTGTTCGGGCGGGGAGCCATTGGCCGTTACCAATAACCTGAACTTCGGTAACCCCTACGTTCCCGAAGTGTATTGGCATTTTGTGGAAGCCGTAAAAGGAATGGGTGAAGCCTGCCTGCGGTTCGAGACGCCGGTGACGGGTGGTAACGTGAGTTTCTACAATCAATCGTCCGACGATGGGCCGGTGTTCCCAACGCCTACCATTGGTATGCTGGGTTTGATGGAGAACTTCAAAAACCGAATGACCATGAATTTCCGGCAAGCGGGCGATTTAGTGTATCTGCTCGGCCAACCTGCCAATGACATTGCCTCGTCGGAATACCTATACTCGTACCGGGGCGTGAAGGCATCACCGGCCCCCGCGTTCGACATGGAGGCCGAACTAGCCATGCAACGCACGTTAAATGGATTGATTAAGCAAAAACTTGTCGTTTCGGCACACGATTTATCGGACGGGGGCTTGTTTGTGGCGTTAGCCGAGTCGGCAATGGCGTGTTCCGGCATTCCGGGTGGCGTTGGGTTCGACGTGAACACGAGCATCATTGAAACAACCGAGGAGTTCCGGCTCGACGCCATTCTGTTTGGCGAGGGGCAGGGACGCGTGATAGTGTCGGTTTCGCCCGAGCAGCAGGCCTCGTTTGAGAGCACGGTGGCCGACAGTGGCGTTCCCTGCGTGCAGATTGGGTCCGTTACAGACGGGGCGTTTGTGGTTGATAGTCAAGTGCTGATGACGGTTACTGAAGCTAAGTCGTTATATGGTAATGCGCTGGGGGACATTATGGTGTAAGTTTTGTTATCTTGCCATCAACTTGGACTGACTATGAACCCTGAAAAACGCTTTGGCCAATTAGAAGAAGTGATGGCGGAAATGCTTCAAAAGCAAGACCGCCTGGAAGCACTTGCTGTGCAAACATTTGAACTCGCCTTCAATACAGACACGAAAGTTGATGAGTTGAGAGACGAAGTCAATGGCAGAATCGATTCGCTGGATGAGAAGCTGAATGGTAGAATTGATTCGCTGGATGAGAAGCTGAATGGTAGAATTGATTCGCTGGATGAGAAGCTGAATGGTAGAATCGATACAGTAGCTCGCGCTGTTGCCGATTTAACGGTCGATAACCAAAGAGAACATCAACAAATCAACGACAAGCTGGATGATCTAATGACTTATCTCAAAGCGAAATTGGGATGATCTGATGGAAGCAAGCTCCTTCTCTTATTTGCCTAAACTGACCGTTTCGGAATACCTGAAACTGGAAGAAACAAGTGAAGTTCGACACGAATTCCGCGACGGTCAGGTGTATGCTATGGCCGGTGGAACGGTTAATCATAATCGACTGACCCGCCGAATGGCCTCGTTGTTTGAAAGACAACCTTCACTCAAACGTTGTGGGGTTTTCTCCGAGAATATGAAAGTCGAAGTCGTGCGGGGGGTGTATCTGCCCTACCCCGACGTGGTGGTGGCCTGCCATCCATTCGATTTGCGGGGCGATAACCTGATCATCCGGCAACCTCGTGTGTTGGTCGAGGTATTATCCAAATCGACTGCCGGTAACGACCGGGGCTTCAAATGGCAACGCTATCGCCAAATGCCCGCGCTTTGGTATTACCTGCTGGTTGACCAATACAAAATGACGGTGGAGATGTACAGCCGGGTCGAACAAACCGACGAGTGGATTTACACCATTTATGTAGAACCTGAAGAAGTTATCGTGATGCCCCGGCTCGACCTCGAACTGACTATCGCGGCCATTTACGATGGGATCGAACTCATTCCCCAAACAGACGAGGGAGCGCAGGAAGAAATCGAATGACACAACGTTATTTTATGGAATTGGCCTACTGTGGCACGCAGTACCACGGCTGGCAGATTCAACCCAACGGCCACAGCATTCAGGCCGAGATTGAAGATAAGCTGAGCAAGCGGTTGCGGCAACCTGTCAGTATTCTGGGCAGTGGCCGGACCGACTCGGGCGTGCATGCCGAGCAGCAGTTTGCCCACTTCGACCTGCTCGAACCCCTCACCGATCTGGAGCAGCTCACCTACTCGCTCAATGCGATGCTCCCCCCCGACATTGCCATCCGGCGCATTTTCCCGGTAGAACCCGACGCTCATGCCCGCTTTTCGGCTTTCTCGCGGTATTACAGGTATCGAATTACGCGACAAAAAGACGCTTTCCGGCCCATGCAGGCCTATTATTGCCACTTCCCAGTAAATATTGACCGGATGAATGAAGCAGCCTCCATACTGCTGAAACACACCGATTACCAAAGTTTCAGTCGAGCCAAAGCCGCCGTCAAGCACTTCCACTGCACCATTGACCTGGCCGAGTGGCGACCCGAAACTGGCACCGATATGACCTTTCACATTCGGGCCAATCGGTTTTTGTGGGGCATGGTTCGGGCTATCGTTGGGACGTTACTTGAGGTTGGGCAGGGGCGCATGTCGATAGCTGATTTTGAACAGATTATCTTGGCCCGCGACCGCAAAGTGGCCGGCCGAGCAGCCCCCGCGAGCGGCCTGTTCCTGTGTGAAGTGGGGTATCCCAAAACCGTAATTCCATGAAAATCGGAACGATTATCCTGGCGGCTGGCTCATCGTCGCGGCTGGGACAACCTAAGCAATTGTTGGTACACGAGGGCAAAACGCTCGTTCGGCGCATGGCCGATATGGCTCTGGCCCTGCAAAAAGGCCCCGTTGTGGTGGTGCTTGGGGCCAATCGGCACGCCGTTGCCGATGAGCTTGAAGGCCTGCCAATCACGCTGATCGACAACCCAAAACATGAAGAAGGCTTGTCGTCGTCGCTCAAGATTGGCTTGGCAGGCCTGTACATGACCCAAAAACAACTCGACGGCGTTCTGGTCTTGCTCACCGATCAACCGCACGTGTCGCTGGGGTTACTGTTGCACCTTTCGGAGACGTTTCAGGAGGGTGAAAAAGAAATAGCCGCCTGTCGCTATGGAACAGACGGCCCTTTGGGTGTACCTGCTATTTTTTCGACCCGATACGTCGACGAGCTTCTGAGCCTTACTGGCGACAAAGGTGCCCGCTGGATTCTGGTCAAACACCGCGCCGACGTGGCCGAAGTGCCCTTTGAAGCGGGCCTGATCGATTTGGACTCCCCCGCCGATCTGGAAAAATTTTATGGCAGATAATTACCGCCGGATTGTCTTCACTAACGTACCACGCGTTACCCGGTCGGTGGCCTGCATGCTGTTCAGCACGGCTAGTTCCTGAAGCCGACTGGCGGGCATGTTCAACGCAGACATGATCTCGCTGAATGATCCATCACGGGGGCTTTCAACGATTTTTACCCGGTCGGGTTGGCGATTCAGCTTTTCGGGGTCGGTTAGCGAGCGGAATGCCTCGGCAATACCCCGAAATGAACCTGACCGAGCGTTAAAATCTGCCGCCGACGATAGCCCGTGCAGGGCATAAATACTCCCGTTATACTGGATGAGCCATGTGGCAATCTGGAGCGTATTGGCCGCCGTCTGCTGCTGTTGGGGTTGCCCCTGTTGTTGCTGCTGCGGGTTTTGTTTTGAAACAATAACCAACGCCGGGCTACCATTGATGGTTGTCCGTCCGTTTTCCAAAACCGTCAGATTCAGCTCTTTCACCATTGTTTGAGCGGCTTCGTCGAGCGAGTTGCCTTTTGCCAGCATCAGAATCATAGCGGCCTTCCCATCGGCTGGCCCCATCTGGAACTGCTCGGGTGAGTTTTGATGCTTCCAGCCATTCGGCACGGGAAACTGGAATTTCAAAACGGGGTGGTAAAACATATTGTTCTCTACAAAACCCTGCTTGGGATCTTCGCCCACAATAATACCGTCGATCATGCGCAGGTAGCGTTCGCGCTCCACTTTATATTGACTGGGGTATGCTCCCTGGTAGTTCTTGGCTAAATCCTGCACTCGCTTATACCGGTCGCCTGGGTCGGGGTGAGTCGACAGGAAGTCGGGGATTTTCTGGCCTGCATCATCCTGAATTCGCTTGATGGTGTTAAAGAAATTGGCCATTTGCACGGCGTCGTAACCGATCTTGCTGGAGTACTGAACACCAAGTCCATCGGATTCAGATTCGTGTTCGCGGCTATAACGCAGGGTGAGTAATTGGGCACCCTGCATTAAGGTTTCGCCCAATTGCGGCACCGCGATTGTACCGGCAATAGCCCCCAGCGTAGTAAGCAACTGTGAGCTTTGCTGCCGAACCGAGTGTTTGGCCGTAACGTGACCGATCTCGTGGCCCAGTACTCCCGCAAACTCAGCTTCGTTGTTGAAGTGTGCCAGAATGCCCCGCGTAAAGTACACGTAGCCCCCCGGCACGGCAAAGGCGTTTACGACTGGTGAGTCGACAATGTAAAACTGATAAGGCAAATTAGGTCGGTGCGAAATAGCCCCCATCGCCTTGCCTTTCTCGTTGATAAAATCCTGGAGTTGCTTGTTTTCATACAGGCCCATTGTGGCCACAATCTGCGGATGCGACTCCTGTCCAATGGCAATTTCCTGTTGTTCCGACATCAACGACAGTTCGCGCTTGCCCGTTACAGGATTGCGGGCGCACGATATGCCGCCCAATAGAAAACCGACTATCAATAATCGGGTGATGTTTGTATTCATCGTGTACGTTACTAGTGAAGGGTTCGTTTGACGAGCCGAATGTAGTCAATAACCACCGACGACGTGTAATTTGTTTTGTCACAAAGTAAGGTTTGGCTTTTTGTTTATTTTTACCAAAATCAAACCCTGGTTCCTATGCCATCGCGTCGTCGTTTTTTGAGTCTAAGTACATTTGCCCTTCCTTCTCTCGGCCTTCCTACTTTGTTTGGTGGCAAATCGGCTGCCCTGAAGCCCATTGTGGTGTCGACCTGGGACAGTGGCGTTACGGCCAACAACGGCGCGTGGCCCGTTCTGAAAGCAGGTGGCCACGCTCTGGATGCCGTTGAGCAAGCGGGCATTGCCATCGAGAACGAACCCAGTTGCTGCGTGGGCCTTGAGGCCAACCCCGACCGCGACGGCCACGTAACGCTCGACGCCTGTATCATGGACGACCGTTTTAACTGCGGGTCGGTGGTGTTTCTGGAGCGGATTAAACATCCCGTTTCAGTGGCCCGGAAAGTGATGGAAACTACGCCCCACGTGATGCTGGCGGGCGCGGGTGCCCAGCAATTCGCCCTTCAAAACGGGTTCGCGCTGGAACCCGTGAAACTCTCCGCCGACGCCCAGAAAGCCTATCAGAACTGGCTTAAAAAATCGGAGTATAAGCCAGTCATCAATATCGAAAATAGCCCAAAAACCAAACCATCGCGCAAAGGAAACGGTCCGTTTGCTCCGTCGTATTTCGACGATGGCACCCCCAACCACGACACGATGGGCACCATCGCGCTCGATGTGTCGGGCAATGTGTCGGGCATGTGTACGACGAGTGGGATGGCCTTCAAACTGCACGGACGCGTGGGTGACTCACCTATTATTGGGGCGGGCCTGTACGTCGACAACGAGATTGGGGCTGTTGTCTGTACCGGGCAGGGCGAAGAGGTAATCCGTATGGCCGGGGCGCACCTCGCCGTTGAACTGATGCGACAGGGTAAATCGCCCGAAGCCGCTTGCCGCGAGGTGGTCGAGCGAATCGTAAAGCGCGACCCCGAGCGGGCCAAAACGTTTCAGGTAGCCCTGATTGCCCTGAACAAGTCGGGCGAGGTAGGGGCCTATGCTATACAAAAAGAGTTTAGCTATACCGTAACGTCGGGCGAGACCCCCACAAAGGTGTTTCCATCGAAAAGTTATTTCGGCTAAACCTTCTCCGAAACCCCTGCCGACGCGAATGAGGCCATTTCCGACAACATAGCCGTAGCACTTTGCAGGAGCGGGTAGGCCAACGCACACCCGCTACCTTCGCCCAAACGCATGTCGAGTTTGAGCAGGGGTTTGGCCTGTAGAAAATCGAGCATGAGCCGGTGACCAGCCTCATCAGATTGGTGGCAAAATACGCAGTAGTCGCGCACGGAGGGGGCGATGGCCTGGGCCACGAGCAAGGCCGAGGTGGCAATGAACCCATCAACCAGCATCACCATCTTATTCTGAGCCGCTTGCAGCATCCCGCCCACAATGGCGGCAATCTCCAGTCCGCCCAGTGCCGTTAACAACTCCATTGGCGTTTGGGCATCGGCGTGCCGGTCCGACACGGCCTGCAATACAGCTAGTTTGTGGGTCAGTTGGGTATCGTCAAGGCCAGTACCCCGTCCAACGCACTGGCTCAGGGGCAGTTTTGTGATCCGGTGCATGAGCAGGGCCGCCGACGAAGTGTTGCCAATACCCATTTCGCCAAAGCCAATCACGTTACAATCGCGGTGATGAACACCATCGACCAATGTGCGGCCTGCATCCATCGCGGCCTCGCACTCGTCGGGGGTCATCGCTTGCTCATGACGCATGTTCCGGGTGCCGGGAGCCACTTTGTACTTCACAAAACCAGGGGCATTTTCGGCAAATGAGCCGTTCACACCCACGTCGCAAACAACGAGTTGCAAACCATTTTGACGGCAGAATACATTGACAGCCGCCCCCCCGGCCAGAAAATTCAGCACCATCTGGTAGGTTACGGCTGCTGGATACGCGCTCACGCCCTCGGCGGTGAGGCCGTGGTCGGCGGCAAAGACGAGCAAATGCGGATTGGAGAGGGTTGGCGTGGACGTTTGGCGGATCAGGGCCAGTTGAAGAGCCAGGGCTTCGAGTTGCCCCAAGGCACCTAATGGTTTGGTTTTCTGATCAATAACCTGTTGAAACTCGGCCTGCCGCGAGCGGTCGAGCGGTGAAACATGAGCAGTTTGATTCATGAAATACGCAAAAACTGAAGTTGTTATTCATACCGCAGAGCCTCGATTGGGTCGAGCCGGGAGGCCCGGATGGCCGGGTAAATGCCCGAGAACAGCCCTACAGCCACGCAAATTACGATGCCAAGCGACATCCACAGCCACGGCACCACAAAAGCTCCTTCGCCCTGACTCACTACCTGCGAGATCAGGTTGCCGATGGCCAACCCCAGCAATACACCCCCGATGCCCCCCAACAAACAAATCACGATGGCCTCGATCAGGAATTGAAGCCGGATAAGCCGGGGGGTGGCTCCCAGCGATTTGCGAATGCCGATCTCGCGGGTGCGCTCCGTAACCGACACCAACATGATGTTCATGAGGGCAATGGCCGCGCCAATGAGCGTGATGAACCCCACTACAAAGCCACCTACACGCAGTACGCCCGTGGTTTCTTCGAGGTCTTTCACCAACGCATCGGCACTTTCGATACGGAACGAATCGGGTTGGCCGAGCGGGTCGCGCCGGACCAGCCGCATGGTGCCACGCGCTTCGCCGATAGCCGTTTCCTGATCGCCAATGCTGGCCACTGAGGCCGTAATATCGAACGAAAGCGTACGGGAACCAGCCAGCACGCGGGCATTATCGAGCGGAATGAGCATCACCCGATCGTCGCCCGCCCCGGTCAGGCTCCCCTTTTTTTCGAGGATACCGATCACCTTAAACGGCACGTTCTGCGCCCGGATAAACTGGTTTAGGGGGTTGACATTCTTGCCGAACAGGGCACCAGCAAGCTCGCTGCCAATTACGGTAACGTTCAGACCGTTCTCTAAATCGTTCGCGTTCAGGCTGCGTCCAGTGGCAATTTTGTAGTTTTTGACGGTCAGGTAGGTATCGTCGATGCCGTATAACTGCACGTTAGGGTTCGTTTTTTTGGAGCCAAATTTTACCTGCGTGGCCCCCGACAGCAACGACGAAACCGAAATCGTAGCTCCATACGGAAAGCGTCGTTTAAACTGAACAGCCTGCCGGTAGGTGATCGGCTCGTTGAATTGCTGCATGCGACCGCCAAACCGGCCGCGTTGCTGCTCCACGAAAATACTGAACGTATTGGCCCCCAATCCCTCAAAACTGCTGCTGAGCGAGGTTTGTATACCGTCGATAGCCGTCAGGATTCCCACCAGCGATGTAATACCAATGGCAATAATGGCCGAGGTCAGAATGGCCCGGAGTTGGTTACCGGCAATAGAGCGTAGCCCCTCGCGAATGTTTTCGAGTAAATTCATAATTCTGGCAGAGAGGTCGATTCATCAGGTTGGGGAGTCTCGTCCACTCCGGTTTTGGTTCGTTTGGTCCACCATTTAATGCCAAACGCAAGCAGCCCCAATAACACAAACTTGCCAGCCTTCCAACTGGCTTTAATGAGTAAGTACGGGTGTTTTGTAGCCCAGTCTGGACGAGTCGAAACCACCCAGCCAACGCCCACTACCAACAAACAACCAATCAATGCGGTCAGCCAACGCTTCGTTGATTTACTGAATGAGTTAAAAACAGTCGCCATCAATAAAAGCTTCTTGTGATTCCTCGCACAAATTTTGCTTAAATTCGTTAACACAAAGCTACGGCACCCCTTGATTTCAAGATAACCGATGAAACGTCTGCTCCTACCACTCATCCTTTTTCTGAGCCTGATCGCCCCTGCGATGGCCAACCGGCTGTTGATTCCGATGGACGACAATCAGAAAAACCACCTTAAAGCGTACGGTATCGCTTATTGGGTGCTCAAAACGCACGACACCGAAATCGACTGGCTCCTCAACTATCGGGGCGGTTCGTTCCTGATGCCTCAAAGTCAGGCGTTTGTGAACGAGATGGTTATTCGGGGGGTTAGCTACGAGATTATCTCGGAGGCTCAGGCCGCTCAGATTTTGGCCGAGGTGCAATCGCCCGACGCCAACATGGACGCCGTGAAGCTCCAGAAACCACCCAAGGTGGCCGTGTATTCGCCCAAGACTAAACAACCCTGGGACGACGCCGTGACGATGGTTATGACCTACGCCGAAATCCCCTACGACGTGGTGTTCGACTCGGAGGTACTCGACGGAAAATTGCCCGAATACGACTGGTTACACCTTCACCATGAAGACTTTACGGGGCAGTTTGGCAAGTTTTTCCACTTCAAGGACCAACCCTGGTACATTGCCCAGAAGCAGGAAGCCGAGGGAATCACCCGAAAATATGGCTATAGTAAAGTAACCCAAATGAAGCTGGGCGTGGTCAAGAAAATCCGCGATTTCTCGCTGGGTGGCGGCTATCTATTTGCTATGTGCAACGCAACGGACACGTACGATATCGCGTTGGCCGCACAAAACTCCGACATGGTCGATGCCTTTTATGACGGTGATGGCTATGACCCAAACGTGAACAATAAGCTCGATTTTAGTCAGACAATGGCCTTTCGCAACTTTCAGGTCATCACGAACCCGTACATGATTGAGTTTTCGACCATTGATAACCAACCCGAAGAGCGCGGTTTAGCTGAACACAACGACTATTTCTCTCTGTTCCAGTTTTCGGCTAAATACGACCCTATTCCAACGATGCTGACCCAAAACCACCTGAATGTGATTAAGGGGTTTATGGGGCAGACAACAGCCTTCAAAAAAGCATATCTCAAACCCGAAGTAGTGGTGATGGCCGAGGCCAAAGCGGCTGGCGAAGCTCGTTATATTCACGCGCCCTATGGCCGGGGATTCTTCACGTTCTACGGTGGCCACGACCCCGAAGATTACCGGCACGAGATCGGCGAGGAACCCACCGACCTGAATTTGCATCCTAACTCAGCCGGTTACCGCCTGATTTTGAATAACATCCTGTTTCCGGCAGCCAAGAAAAAGAAGCAAAAGACCTAGAGCGCGGTTGGCAATAGTAGCCCCATCGGGGCGTCATATCAATAGAAAATAAAGGCCCTACCGGCGGCAAAGCCCCATCGGGGCGATATGTAGAGAAGGCATCTTCTTCACATATCGCCCCGATGGGGCTTTTACTAGTTGCGTGGGTAAAACCTGACTACTAGCATGACGCCCCGATAGGGCTAGTTGACCCAAATAGACAACCAAAAACAAAGAAGGCCGGGGGCATAGCTCCCGGCCTTAATCGTTTTCGATTCCCTATGATTAATTCTCTTTCGAGCACTAATTCGCTTGTTAAACACTCTCTTACCTGTAAAATAGAGAGGTTGCGAAGCAATTGATAGTAAAGCTAACTCAATCGCTATTCATACTATTAACCGAGTTAGTTAAAGAAATGTTGCACTGTTGCAAAAAAAATTTGTTTAGGCGGTTCGATAACTATTCCAAGCTGTTCCAGATGAATAGCGCGTTGTCGAACAGAAGCTATGAGAACAGACAAACAACTCCAGATGAGTCGCCGGGATTGGCTGAAAACAGCAGCCGTTCTGTCTTGCCTGACCCTACCGAAATCGCTGCACGCGGTTGCACCCGCCCGCCAACGCATGACCCGCATCGCCTATCTGGGCGATGTTCACCTAATGCCTCGCCGACGGCCCATGAACGGACTCGCCGACTGCCTGCATCACATTCAGAATCAGTCGGATCGGCCCACGCTTATCCTGAACGGGGGCGACACCATCATGGATTCTGTTTCCCGCAGCCGACGTGATACCCGCCGGCAGTGGGAAGCCTGGCAAACCGTGATGCGGGCTGAGTGTTCGCTACCCGTGCAACACTGTCTGGGTAATCACGATGTATGGGCACACGGAGAGTCGATAAACGACCCGATGGCGGGCAAAAAATGGGCGCAGGAGCAGCTTCAGTTTAGCTACCGCTACCGTAGTTTCGATCAGGCTGGCTGGCATTTTATTATTTTGGATGACATCCAGCCGAATGCAGAGGGCGGCTGGTACACGCCCCGGCTCGATGCCGAGCAGATGGACTGGCTACGTACGGACCTACAAAAAACCGACCCCAAAACGCCGGTTCTGCTTCTGTCGCATGTCCCGATTCTGACCTCGCGGGTTCTAAGCGAGCAGGCCACCCTCTCCCCCGACCAATGGTCTATTCCTGACGGGGCCATGCACGCCGATGCACCCGCGTTGCTGGCTTTGTTTAAGCAACACCCGAACGTAAAAACCGCCCTGAGTGGCCACCGGCACGTGCTCGACCGGGTCGATTATGCGGGCATATCGCACCTGTGCAACGGGGCTGTTTCGGGCAATTGGTGGCAATCGAAAACGTACCGAAACACCCGGCGGGGCTATGCTTTGCTGGACCTTTACGACGATGGTAGCGTAGCGCGGGAGTATGTTACGTATTAATGATCAGCAGGTTAAGGTGTATCCAACCCCGCGTAGATTGATAATCTCGATAGCCTGATCGTGTTTCAGATGCTTCCGCAACTTGGTGATAAAGACGTCCATCGTGCGGGCATTGTAGACACTGTCGTCGCCCCACAGGGCTAACAGAACCTGCTTCCGGGGCAGAATTTGGTTCCGGTGTTCGTAGAGTAATTGCAGGAGTCCGGTTTCCCGATGCGATAATCGAATGGCTGTCCCATCAGGAGCCATCAGAGTCAGCTTGTGCGGAATGAACTGGTATTGACCAATGAGCAGCGCGGCCTCTACTGTCGAAACAGGGTGGTTCTCTCTTCGTAACAACTCGTTGATTCTCAGAAATAATTCATCCAGACTAAAGGGCTTTTTCAGGTAGTCGTTGCCCCCGCTGCCGTACCCTTCGATAACATCGTTGGTGGCCGTGCGGGCCGTCAGAAACAGCACCGGAACCTGGCTGTTTAGTGTTCGTATTTGCTTCACCAGCGTGAACCCGTCGACTTGAGGCAGCATCACATCGACAATGCACAACGCAAATGGCTCCTGCTCAAACACGCGAAACGCCGTTCGGCCATCGCCCACGTGCGTAACCCGGTAGCCGCGCTGTTCTAGGCTGTCTTTAACGACCTTCGCCAGAAAGGGTTCGTCTTCGACCAAAAGAATGTGCGTGGAATCTATCACAGCACTGGAAGTTTGAGCGTAAACCGACTGCCGCCCGGCTCATTAGCCCCAACCGTAACGGAACCCCGGTGTTGCTGTAATACCTGACTCACGTAGCTGAGCCCCAATCCATAGCCTTTCACCTCATGAACATTACCCTGGGGAACCCGAAAAAACGGATCGAACACCTTCGACCGGTACTCGGCGGGGATGCCTGCTCCGTTGTCGGCGAAGGCAATTTCCACCCAACGGTTAGTGGTTATCAGGCTGATGTTAAGTTTCAGTTCCGGGGAGGCATACTTCAGCGCGTTGTCGATGATGTTGATGAACACGGTCAGCAGACCAACGGCATCCCCACAAACCAGCACGGGTTCCCGGGGCGGTTGGTAGGTAACGATAGCGCGTTGATTGGTAAATCGAACGGCCATGTCGGCAATCGCCTGATCGAGCAACCGGCGCAGGTCAACGGGTTGCCAGTGTTGCCGGGATGCCGTTACGAGCCGATTGGTGTCTAAAATGCGGGTGGTCAGGTCCGTCAGTTTATCGGTTTGGTAGCCAATGATGTCCAGGTACTCCCGCTGCCGCTCCGGCTCATAGGCAAACGTTTTCAGAGCCTCCGCCGTGATCTTGATCGACGACAGGGGCGTATTGAGTTCATGGGTCATGTTGTTGATGAAATCGTCTTTCAACTGTGCCAGTTTTTGCTGGGAGAGCAGCGTTTTCACTGTATAGCCAAAGCAAATCAGACAGACCACCACCAACCCGAACGTAGACAGGATGACCCACTTCATGGTCTTCAAAAAATAGCTGTCGGGGCTGTCGAAACCAGCTCGAATTATCTCTTTTTTGAATGGCCGATGCAAAGCCGCGTTGACAGGCCGGGTTAGATAAGCAGCCTGTGCCGAATCAGCAGGGTTCAGGGTAAATGTCGTTCGGACGCCCCTCATGTCCAACTGGTTTAGGTAAAGACGTTTCAGGATCGAAAGCCGCACGTGGCTTTTACGAAAGGCCACCGTGATGCTATCGCCTAGTCGTTGCGTGTAGTAATAAATGAAGCCTTTCTCTAAATCGCCATGCACAGTTTTCTCCGCAAAATGCTCGATCAACATCGCTCTAGCCTGCGGGGTAATGCGCTTTAATTTGGGCTTAAACGCATTGATACTGAACGAGGTGCCGCTGCTACCGGCGAACTTGGGGTAGCGGTCGTTGATGTGAAAAACGGTGTTGCTGTCCCGATTTTTTGTGTCGCAGGTGATCGTGATCAGCGATGTATCGGCCAGCCAACCCTTCACCTGATCGACCAGAAGTTGCCGGCGCCCTTCCATCTCTTCCTCAACGGCGATGTTGAGCGACTCGTTAATATCGCGTTGGAACGTGTCTACCGTGCTGCGGTAATTCTGGTAGTTCCAGAACCACTGCAACCCGATAATGCCGACCACGCAGAGCGACATGAGCACCAATATCAGGTTAATCTTCCCGTTCATACCCTAAAAGTACAGTCGCTTCGGGGTTTGTTTGGTGGACGTTAACACTAATTAACCCAGCTTAGTAGCCGTTAACCAACGGGGGTCGTTTTCTGCCCGTCTTTTGTGACAAACAAAAACTCATGAAAACGACCACTCTAATCTTCCTGCTGATTGCCCACTGCGCGTTGGCCCAACCCAAAAAAGGCGAACCCGTGCCTAACCTTCGCTTCGGCCCAATTCTTAACGCCCCCGTCGAAACGGCCTCGCTCGATCAGTTCAGGGGCAAACTCGTCCTGATTGAATTTTGGGCCACGTGGTGCAGTCCCTGCCTCGAAGCTATGCCTCACCTGAACGCGTTGCAAACCCGGCATGCGAACCAACTGCAAGTCGTCACCGTGACCGACGAAAGCCCCCAACGCATCGGGCAGTTCCTGGCCAAACGCCCCTCGAACCTGTGGGTGGCCATCGACTCAAGCCGCTCGCTGACCAACATTTTCCCCCACCACACTATTCCCCACACGATTCTTATCGGCCCCGATGGTCGGTTAATTGCCCAAACCCGGCCCAGTGCCGTTACCGATGCCCTGATCGACAGTTTATGGCGGGGGCAGGCCGTTCATCTGCCCGAAAAAGTTGACAATCCGCTGACCCTCGCGGAAATCGTGAGAACCTACTTTGACGCTGCCGACACGGTGAAGAGCCGGTTTATGATGCAGGCCCAAATTAAGGGCGCACCAGGGGTTCAAATGACCCACGCCAACGACCCCGTTTTCAGGAACCGCCGAATCACCTGCATCAACCTGCCCCTCACCACGCTTTACCAGATTGCCTACGGCGATTTCCCCTACAAACGGACTATCGACAAAACGGGTAGCACCGACGAATCGCCCGTGTATTGCCTGGATTTGATTGTTGCCAGCAAAGAGCAGTTGCACCCTACCCTACAACGGGAATTGGCGAGCCGGTTCGATGTGCAAACCCGGATAGAAGCCCAACAAAAGGAGGTAAACGTGTTGCGAATAACCGACCCGGTGAAGTTTGCGCGGATTCCCCGGAGTCAGTCGGAGGAACGAACGTTCTCAGCCCGTCGGGGTTCGATGGACCAAAAAGCCGCAACGATGGCCGACTTGGCCGATTACCTGGAAGCGTACGGACCGGATAAACTCATCGTGGTCGATGAAACCGGAAACCGGGAGTTGCTGGATATCAAATTCTCCTACCAACCCGAAGACCCCGCAAGCTTGCCCGCCGTTCTCTCATCAATGGGTTTAGCATCAACAAAAGAACGGCGGACGGTCGATATGCTCGTGCTGTTTAAGGAGTAATTTCGTTAATTCCGTTCAACTACTACCCGCAACGTAAACTCGTCCATGTCGATCTCGGTGGCATCGCCGTTCAAACCCGGAACGAGATCAAGCTTCAAAGCCTGGACCTCCTGCCGGATGTAGTCGCTGTTGGCTTCGATGGCCTCAGCCAGGATGTCGTTGTTGCGTTCGAGCCGGATCGTGATCTTGTCTGTTACGTCGAAGTCGCGGTCTTTGCGGAGGTTCTGAATCCGGTTCACAAAGTCGCGGGCGATACCCTCCCGGCGGAGTTCGTCGGTGATGGTCACGTCGAGGGCAACGGTAATGCCGCCTTCCGATGCCACGAGCCAACCGGGGATGTCTTCGGTAAGAATTTCAACATCGGACAATTGCAGATCAAAACCGTTCAGTTGAAGCGTACCGGCGGCTTCCAGTTGTTTCAGGTCGTCGTCGGTCATGCCTGTAATGGTGGCCGCAACGTCTTTCATCTGCTTACCGAAACGAGGACCAAGGGCCTTAAAATTCGGCTTCACTTTCTTCTTCAAAATACCCGACGCATCATCCACAAACTCAACGGCCTTCACGTTCACCTCCGATTGAATCAGCGGGGCAATGTGTTCGATCTGCCGCCGAATTTCGGGGTTCAGAACTGGGATCAGCACCCGGCTCAGGGGTTGCCGCACTTTGATCTTGTTGCCCTTACGCAGCGAGTGAACCAGCGACGACACCTGTTGGGCCAACGCCATCGACTGCTCTAAATCACTATCAATCCAATCATTATCAGCCTGATACCAATCCGTAAAATGAATTGACTCGTGCTTAAATGGCGTGTTGCGTGCTTTCGACTCCTCGCGTACCGAGTCGGTTAGGTTGTGATAGAGCCAATCGGCGAAGAACGGCGCAATGGGCGACATCAGTTGTGCCACGGCAGCCAAACAGTGTTGCAGGGTTTCGTAAGCGGCATTCTTATCGGCAACGTCTGCCGTTTGCCAGAACCGCCGACGCGACAGCCGCACATACCAGTTCGAGAGTTGGTCGCAGACAAAATCCTGCACCAACCGGCCCGCTTTAGTTGGATTATAACCCTCATAAGCTTCGGTCACGTCGATGACCAGCGTGTTCAGTTTCGACAGAATCCAGCGGTCCAGTTCGGGCAGTTGCTCGCGCGGAATCCGGTCGAATTGATTGATCTTGTAGCCGTCGATGTTGGCGTAGAGCGCGAAGAAGTTGTAGGTGTTGAACAGCGTCCCGAAGAACCGCCGTTGCACCTCACCAATACCCTCCAGGTTGAACTTGAGGTTGTCCCAGGGTTCGGCGTTCGTAATCATGTACCAGCGTGTGGCGTCGGCCCCGTAGGTATCGAGCGTCTTGAACGGGTCAATAGCGTTGCCTTTGCTCTTCGACATTTTCTCGCCGTTTTTGTCGAGTACTAGGCCCGTCGAAACCACGTTTTTGAACGCGACCGAGTCGAACAGCAGGCCAGCGATGGCGTGGAGCGTAAAGAACCAGCCCCGCGTTTGATCGACGCCCTCCGAGATGAAATCTGCCGGAAACGACTGGTCGAAAATGGCCTTGTTCTCGAACGGATAATGCCACTGGGCGTACGGCATCGCCCCCGAATCGAACCACACGTCGATCAGGTCCGGCTCGCGCTGCATCAGTTGGCCGGAGTCCGAAACGAAATAAATCTCGTCGGAATACGGGCGGTGCAGGTCAAAAGTTCCGGCTGCGTGAGCGGCCAGAAAAGCTTCGGTTTTGGCGCGTTGCTCGTCGGTCAGAACATCGGTTTTCAACGCTTTTTGCGCGTGTTGCAATAGTTCTTCTACTGATCCCACGCACAACTCGTCGCGCCCGTCTTCGCTGCGCCAAATTGGCAACGGCGTACCCCAATAACGGCTGCGGCTGAGGTTCCAATCGACGAGATTTTCGAGCCAGTTGCCGAAGCGACCCGTGCCGGTGCTTTCGGGGTTCCAGTTGATGGTCTTGTTCAGTTCAACAAGCCGGTCTTTCAGGGCCGTGGTGCGGATAAACCAGCTATCGAGCGGGTAATATAGAATTGGCTTGTCGGTACGCCAGCAGTGCGGGTATGGGTGCTCGTATTTCTCCACCCGAAACGCCTTGCCTTCTTCTTTCAGCTTGATGGCAATCAGCACGTCGGTCGGGCGAAATTCGGGGTCGTCGCGTTCCTCGTCGGAATAGTATTCCTCCTTCACATAGCGTCCGGCATAATCCGTGATCTCGGCTACAAACCGGCCCTGACGATCCACAATAGGTACTTCCTTGCCGAACGTCGGCCCGGCATTTTCGTCGCGCACCATGATGGCCGGAATACCGTTGGCCTGCGCCACCCGGAAGTCGTCGGCCCCGAACGTAGGCGACGTATGCACCACGCCCGTGCCGTCTTCGGTGGTCACGAAATCACCCAAAATCACTTTAAAAGCGGGCGTAGCAGGTTGTACGTATGGCATTAATTGCTCGTACTCGACACCCTCCAGAAACTGCCCCTTAAACTCCGACACCACCACCCAGGGCGTAATTTTGTCGCTCGGCAAGTAAGCATCAAACACCCGGTTGTCGTCCTTTTCCTGCCGCCCTTTCTCGTTAAACCAACGACCAACCAACGCCTTCGCCAGCACCACATGCACAAGTGTATGCGTGTAGGGATTCACTGTCTTAACCAACACATAATCGATGTTCTTACCTACCGTCAGGGCCGAGTTGGCGGGCAGGGTCCAGGGCGTGGTGGTCCAGGCCAGTACATGCACGTCGGCGTCTTGTGAGTCGAAAAATAAAAAGCCCGATTTGCCCGTGGGTTTCACCTTGAACATGGCCACGATGGTCGTGTCGCGGACATCTTTGTAGGTGCCGGGCATGTTCAGTTCGTGCGAACTGAGACCCGTACCGGCCTTCGGCGAAAACGGCTGAATCGTGTAGCCTTTATACAGCAAACCCTTATCATACAGCCGCTTGAGCAAATTCCAAACCGACTCAATATAGTTGTTTTCGTAGGTAACGTAGGGGTTTTCGAGATCGACCCAGTAGCCAATCCGCTCGGTCAGGGTGTTCCATTGGTCGGTGAAACGCATGACGGTCTCGCGGCACCGTTGGTTGTATTCCTCTACCGAAATCGTTTTCCCGATGTCTTCTTTGGTGATGCCCAGTTCCTTCTCGACCTGTAGCTCAATGGGCAGGCCGTGGGTATCCCAGCCGCCCTTTCGCTTCACCTGAAATCCCTGAAGCGTTTTGTACCGGCAAAATATATCCTTGATCGTGCGGGCCATCACGTGGTGAATACCCGGCGTTCCGTTGGCCGAGGGTGGCCCCTCGTAAAACGTGAACGTGGGTTTTCCCTCGCGCACCCGCACCGACTCCTCAAATGCGTTCGTTTCTTTCCACTGCTGCAACACCTCAGCCGCTACCTGGGCGTAATTGAGGTTTTCGTATTGCTTGTATTGGGCCATTCCAGATCGAACCGCCGAAGCGGGCTTGAAAATAAGCCGCAAAGATACGATTTTAGGCCCTAAATTCCCTTATTCCTTGCCCGATAACAACACATCCGACCGTCACCGACTTGCCGAACTGGCTCGCCGGAAAGCACACACCCTTGCGATGGGTGGTCCCGGCCACGACCCCAACCGCGACACCATCAAAGCGGCATCTTAGCCAACCTCGCCGAGATCAGCACCCCCTGGAAACCGGCGGGTCTGGGCCTCATCGACCGGATCATCGACCCGCGCCACTCCCGCACCGAACTGATTCAGGTTCTGCGGATTGCCAAAGGCCAACCGGTGGCCGGAGTAAACGATTGATGGCGAGTTGGAATAAGATGTGAGGAGTTTGGCTTCATCGCATTTCTTACCCAACGTCAATGAACCCGAAATCTGGCCGTATTACGTTTGCCCTCCGTAATCAAAGAGCAACGTTTAAATCAATAGTCCGAGCAGTTGTTTAGGTTAGTTAAGCCGCCCTAGCCGACCAGAACTGCCAACTGGCTGCGTCGGGCTTATTTATCAACACTCGGCTTT
>RDXN01000095.1 GCA_004292855.1 Cytophagales bacterium | reverse complement strand
AAGAGGTGATTAACGAGTTGACGCTTATTTTTGAAGATCGCATCAAACCCCATCGCTTCTACTAAACCAAAGCCTGACACAGTTTAAAAATCACTCCCAAAACAAATGGTTCAGAGTCAAACCCAATGATTTTATTCTGAATAGATGCCTTGTCACAATTATGCCCATCTAATGCAATAGGGCGATGTTCCTGAATCTTCGTATTTCTTTGTAGAGCTTCGTAACACCATAGACAATTTTGACCAATGTTACTCGATTCACTATCATAAACTATTAGTACATTCAACATGGGTTATAGCTCTTTTTTGCCTCTAACTAGTTGATCAATTGTAAGATTTAAAATTCCATACGACATCTCCCTGCCGAAATCTGTATCCCTACGAATTTCAGATAGAATTCGGTTTAATGAATAGGATTTACCTTCTTTAGTTCTCAAATAAGGCTTCTCTCTCTTCCGGACTGTGTCTCATTATCCACTCCTCTATAGCACCATCTACTCTCATTGATAGTTGTTGATTTGCATTTTCGACTACACTGAGGGTTTCTTCAATGCTTGCGTCTGTCTTTATGAGATGCCATGCGTGGTTGTTGATCAACTTAATAAGCTGACTTTTATCTATGCTTTCAATTTGACCTGATCTGAGAATGACACATATAAGCGATGTCTCTTTAACAATCTTGTCAAAAGCATTCAGCCCCTCAGGAACACCATGAAACATGAGGTCCAACAGAACAATCATTTTTCTATCCAAATGTGAGCGGATGTACTCAAAACCTGCTGAAGCCTTCTCAAAAGTTTTAATGTTCTCCGACCCATACTTTATGCTTAATTCTATTATTAAAACGCGGCTCTCATCAATATGGTCATCAATGAAAACTATTGTAGGAGTTGCACGTGGATTCATTAATGCCGTTTTTTTAGAGGTAAACTAACTTTGAAAGTTGCACCTAGAGGGGAGTAAATGCTTGGTTGAACTTCTATCTTACCACCTAAGGCCTGCATTCTAGTCTTAGCTACAAACAAGCCCAAACCGGCCCCTCCCTGTTCAGCGGTTGTTGTATAGTATATGTCGAAAACTTTATGTTCATCTCCTTTTCTGATCCCGATTCCATTATCAGAAAGCAAAATATAGAGACTATTGTCATCAATGTAAGCTTCACATTTAAGCCGTTTATTTGCATTTGTATGCATAGCTTTCACTGAATTTGAGATCAAGTTTTCCAGCACATCCTCAATAAATTTTCGATTAGTGTTTAATGTGAGATTTTTGACCTCTTTAGTGGTTTCAACTTCTAAGTTGATATTTTCAACCTCAAAGGTTATAGAATAAGCTTCAAAGAATAGCTCTTTTAAAAACTTGTCGACATTAAATTCAACGCTATGAAGAGTAGTTTCTGCGTAACTAAGCATAAAATCAACAGCTTTACTCATACGCTCCATTTCATTGTATATGTCATTAGCGATTCGTTTAAACTCTTGCTCATAAAGCGGGTTAGGGTATCGGTTTTTGAAGAACTCTGCCGAATGCTTCACCTTACCTAAAATCAGCCGAATAGAGTGAGCCATATTGGTCGCGTAATCTTGGAGAGACATTAGACTCAAATAAATATCTTCCTTACGTTGAAATTCTTTCTCAGCCGTCTCTTGTTCCTTTATTCCCTCGGCTACAACCTGAGCAACCCTATCAGCTAATTTTTGCACCTCCGAAAAGGATGATTGCAATTCAGGGTTGTTGCGGGTGATTTTCCGTATCTCGGCTGCAATCTCTTTTACTTCAGCAGTAGCACGTCTAAGATTATTTTGAACCCTTACTGTCTCCTGAGTTCGTCTGAAGAATTTATACTTCACCAGTTCATCTAACTGCTTAATAATGAAGTCTTTAAATGCTTTAACTTCTTCGTTTTCTATAAAGTCCTGTCGATTTGTTGAATCAATTATCAAGGGGTTCTTATCCTTGGAAATATCCACCATACCTATTACCTCGGCGGTACTTATTTTATTGAAAGCATCATTGTATCTTCTCTTGTCTATGCCTAATATGTCACGTTTTTTTTCAAGATTGGCCTCGGCTTCGGCAAAAGGGGTGCATATTATTCCATCTCTGTAAACTTTAACTCCATCGATTCTTTCAAGATATTTCGCTTTAAATTTGTCTATGGCCGGTTTATCAAAAAAATATAGCTTCATTAAAACAGGCCCAAAAGGCTGCTCATCAAGCCATTCCAACCTAAACTCTGCTGTTTTTTCGTCAAACTTTAATGTTCCTTGTTTAATTAGTTTTTGTTTGAAGGGTATATTTAAGTCAACGGAGGAATTCTGAAACCTCAAAGTTTTTAATTGTTGCCATACAAAAATATAAGGTACAGTTACGCCAATCGTGGCCAGTTCCCCTAATGGCTCCGGCAAAACAGGCGCGTTCTCATATCCATATTCGTCTGCCTGAAGAAATATTTCAAAGGGGGGCGTCAGTTGATGCGTCGGTGAAATAATCCGAGTGATTTGTTTTTCTAACCTTTGTATTCGGTCCAACCCCCAAGTCTCGTGCAAGTTCCTGATTATAAGCTCAGTGCCTTGTTCACTCAAAATTGATTTATCATAATAATATTCATTACCAACTGATGTAAAAAGTGACGTTTGGCCCGTCTTCATTTGGCGTTCGTACTCGCCCCAATTAATAATAACGTTTAGGGTCTTAGGGTCCCCTTTTTGCTTGGTCCGAATATGTAGATGACCCCCTAATTTGTCAACAGCAAAACGACCTACTCCTTTCTCCCCAATATATCTTCTGTTGAATGGTGCTGGTGAATGAGTTTTGCCACGCTTGCTATTCGTGCTTACAACCAGCCATTTTCGCTTTATATCATCAAGACTCATTCCTAAGCCATCATCTCGTATAATAATTTTACTCTTGTTTGTTCTTGTTTGCACTTTAATGAACTCAAGAGTAACTCGCGTTGCATTAGCGTCATAACAATTCTTTACCAGTTCGTAAACGGCAGTGATACGGTCTGTTATGAGTTCTCGTCCAAGTAGCTTAAAAGTACTTACATCAAATTGCCAGTATAGTTTTTGCTCTTCACCGTTGTTACTTTCCATATCCGTCAATATGTCTTTTTATACTTCTAGCTATAGCCGCTCCAAGCTTTGGAGGTACGGCGTTACCAATATGTCGAGCTAAAGTCCCAACGTTCATTTTCTCCGTATCTTCAATAAAATCATATTTTGAGGGAAAACTTTGTAAAAGTGCAGCCTCGCGCAATGATATTGCTCTGTTTTGTACCGGATGTCCGAAGCGACCATTGCTAAATCCTATGCAATGAGTAGTTATGGTTGGTGCTTGTTCGTTCCAACGCATGCGCCCGTAAGCCACAGTAAAAGTTTTACCATTTTCTTTCTTGTGACATGGGGAGATGAGGTCAGAATCTAGCTTAGTCCAGTTCTCCCCCTGTTTAAGTGATTTTATTCTTCTCAGATTGATGGGAGATAATTTACGAGCACGATGCAATGGGTCTTCAGCAGACACCTCACCATCAACAAGTGAAGCTAACTTATCTTCTCCGATAACATCATAGACAGTCGGGTAGCTTTCGGGGTCAAATTCAGCAGGAATCATCTCAATAGGCCCAAGTTTAGAAGCAAGAAGCACCAATCGAAGTCTTTTTTGAGGAACCCCATAGTCAGGGCAAAAAACGGGCGTTTTGTAATCGGAAATGTGATAGTTCAGAGCTTTTAAACCAGCCACAAAATCATCAAATACTTTATGATTTCTAAGTTGCGGAACATTCTCCATCGATATGATGACAGGATTCGTCTCACGAATCAATCTTAAAAATTCGTACAGTAGTTTCCATTTCTTATCCTCCTGAACTTCCAACTGAGCTTTCTCTTGCCGGGATTTTCTTATTCTATTGCTATGGTTTGAGAAAGGTTGGCAAGGAGCACAGCCCACTAAAATTCGTTGTTTCCCTGTAGGGTAAAATGATATTAGTTCTTCTGCTGAAAGCTCACTAATGTCTTTATGAACGAATTTGGTGGAGTTGTTTTTGTGGTAGGCATATTCACATGTCTCGTCAAAATCTATTCCTGCCGAAACTGTCAAGTTTTCGTCAATCAGGCCTCTGGTAAGACCACCAACCCCGCAGAACAAGTCAACGACAGCAAAATCTTTGGGGGAGAGCTTTAAATCTACTGTATACGTTAAATCGTTATTCATTGTAATCAAAATTGTAAATGATGCAATATGCCACCTCAAAGCTACAATTCAAAAATTGTGCTAATATGAAATCGACCGGCGAGGGCATCTACTTCATCGACGACTTCTTCCAGAAGGTCTATTCCGAGCGGAATTTGTATTTGAGCCGGTAGGCATACGTAAACGAATCGTTTGCTCAAAACGTTGTATTATTGTGAATCAATGACTTGCCTGGCACATGGAGACGATTGAGAAAATGCTGGTCGCGACTAATAACGAGCGCGTTGTTGCCCGGTACAGAGCGTTTTTGAAACGTCGGCAGGAGGTAATGGCAATGAACATTGCTGATTCTGAACATGAGAAGCGGGCCGCCGAAGCGACAGAACGCCTACTGAAAGAAAATAAAGAGAAAGGTACATTTGTTACCGCCATACAGCCCCAACCCGGACGAGATGAACCAAGTATACAGGTTCATTACCGCTTCGAGCGTATCGTATGAGATAGAATTTAAGCCGACCCCTTATCTATTTGATGAGGGGTCGGCTTTTTCACATCACGTAGTCGAGTTAATCATTCGGATTGCTGAAGATTCAATTAACAAGCGGCCTTCGTTGGATAGACAGGTAGCCCCGACAATAGCAGCTATCGTTTCCAGTTTTTATCAAATTAAGGATGAGGCTATTATGCTATATATCTGTGATAGTTCGGATGGAAAGCAGGCCGCCCGCAAACGGAAATTTGATGACTGGTTCGGGTATTTTAATCAGGTTGAGTTTACAAAACATGATTTTCCAATAACGGACATCAAAGATGGTATCACCTACTACAACTCGGTGATCTTGAAGAACAGCAATCCCTATCTGGAGGAAATTTTGGCCGAGTTAGCTACAGTGTTCGGAAGCTGCAATGACCCAAAATAGTCTCGCCAATCCCCAACAAAGCCACCTACCCCGTCGTTTTTCAGAAACATCAACAACCTGAGAACGACCATGAATCGCGTTTGGCTTTATCTATTCACCTCTGCCGCCCTGCTGACCGCCTGCCGGGAGCAAACCGCCACCGACCCCGTTACCGCTCCCCCAACGACGACCCCGCCCACAAGCGGCACAACGGCTTCGACAGGGACGCCCACGTTTCGCAACGAGACCGTCGTGACGGGCTACGGGATTATTTGGGGAATGGACTTTCTGCCGAATGGCGATCTGTTGTTTACCGAAAAGTCGGGCCGGATTCATCGGGTTTCCAACGGCACCACAACGCAGCTTACAGGATTGCCCACCGACATCGACGCGGGCGGTCAGGGGGGCCTGCTCGACGTGCGGGTGCATCCGAGCTACGCCACAAACGGCTGGGTCTACGCGGCCTATTCGAGCGCACAGGGCAACGCCACCCGGCTTAACCTGATTCGGTTTAAGATCAATGGCAACGCCCTGACCGATCTGAGTACCATCTTTCGTACGTCGGCCACCAACACTTGGCGCGGACACTACGGCGGGCGCATTGAGTTCGACCGCGACGGACTTTTGTATCTGGCTGTGGGCGAGGGTGGTTCCGGTAGCTACGGTGGCGCCAATGCCCCCAACCAAAACGGCCAACTCCTCACCACCGAATGGGGCAAAATCCACCGCCTGACCGACGCGGGAGCCGTCCCCACAAACAACCCGGTTTTGCCCGGTCAATCGGCCCCGACAAGCATCTATTCGTACGGGCACCGGAACCCGCAGGGATTGGCCCTAAACCCCGCAACGGGTGAGCTTTGGGCTACCGAACACGGCCCACGTGGGGGCGACGAGGTCAATATCGTTCAGGCGGGGCGCAACTACGGCTGGCCGCTCGTGTCATACGGCGTCAACTACGATGGTGTGCCCGTATCGGCAAGCCCAACGCGCACGGGCGTACAAGACCCCGTGTTCACCTGGACCCCGTCGATGGGGCCGTGCGGGTTGGCGTTCCTGACCAACGACAAATTCAAAAGCTGGAAAGGCGATCTGGTCGGTGGCGGCTTGGCTCTGCGTTTCCTGAGCCGGATGGACGTGGCCGACAACAAGATTGTGGGCGAAAACCGGCTCCTGAATGGTCAAGCCCGCGTGCGGAATGTGAAGCAGGGACCGGACGGCAACCTCTACGTTTCGCTCGAAGAGCCGGGTCGGATTGTGCGGTTAGTGCCGGAGTAAGTGTTGTTGCTACAGCGGGAACCGGTTCCGGTTAAATTTTCTGCACGAAAAAGGGTAAGGCGGTGTAACAAAATCATTTCTACAACAGGTTATGTCCTCGGCTCGAAATACTGTTGTATTTTTAGAAGCTGAAACACAACCATTTCCAGAACTGACCGCTTCTATGAACCGTTTTTCAACCCTGAGTCGCCGGGCCGTGGCCTACTCGGCGGCTGGCCTGCTGGCCGCTAGTGCGTTGGTGGGTGCCTACCAAAACACCAACCTGAGCCTGGCCTCGAAGCCATACCTCAACCGGCTGTTTGCCCAACTCTCCGACGACGATAAGCATGACCCCAAATTTGCTGTGGGGAGCCTGAACATCGCCCCCGGCCTGGAGGCTACCTTGTTCGCGTCGGAGCCGATGTTGACCAACCCAACCAACATCGACGTCGATGCGCGGGGTCGCGTGTGGGTGTGCGAGGCATACAACTACCGTCCGGCCATTACAGGTAACGCCACCCACAAGGAGGGCGACCGGATCGTGATTCTGGAAGACACCAACAACGATGGTAAGGCCGACAATAGCAAGGTGTTTTACCAGGACCCCTCGCTCAACGCGCCCCTCGGCATTTGGGTGCAGGGCAACAAGGTGATTGTCTCGCAAAGCCCCTACGTGTGGATACTGACCGACGACAACGGCGACGACAAGGCCGACCGCAAAGAGATTCTGTTTCAGGGCATCGAGGGCGAACAACACGATCACGGCATGCACGCGTTTGTGTTCGGGCCGGATGGCAAGTGGTATTTCAACTTCGGCAATTCGGGTTCGCAACTGCTCGATAAAGATGGCAAACCCGTGATCGACAAAGTATCGGGCCTGCCGGTGCATCACACGAACTTCCGGCAGGGCATGGCCTTCCGCTGCGACCCCGACGGCAAAAACGTGGAGGTGCTGGGCCATAATTTCCGTAATAACTACGAGATCGCGCCCGATTCGTACGGCACGCTCTGGCAGTCGGACAACGACGACGATGGTAACAAGGGCGTTCGGATCAACTACGTGATGGAGTACGGCAATTACGGCTACACCGACGAGATGACCGGCGCGGGCTGGCAGGCCAACCGGACCAACCGCGAGGCCGACGTTCCGAAGCGGCACTGGCACCAAAACGATCCCGGCTCCATCCCGAACCTCCTGCAAACGGGGGCGGGTTCGCCCACGGGCCTGATTGTGTACGAGGGCAAACTGCTGCCCGAAGTATTTCGTAATCAGGTTATTCACTGCGATGCCGGCCCGAATGTGGTGCGGGCGTATCCGGTGCAGAACGATGGCGCGGGCTACAAAGCCACCATCACAAACGTGCTCGAAGGTGCCCGCAATCAGTGGTTCCGCCCCGCCGACGTCTGCGTGGCTCCCGATGGTTCGTTGATCGTGGCCGACTGGTACGACCCCGGTGTGGGTGGGCATCAGGCGGGCGATCTGGGGCGGGGACGCATTTACCGCGTATCGCCCCCAAACACGCCCTACACTATTCCGAAAGTTGATCTGAGTACTACGGCGGGTGCATTGGAGGCTCTGCAAAGCCCCAATATGAATATTCGGTATGCCGCCTGGAATAAACTGCATGGCGAAGGACTAGGGGCCGAAAAAGCACTGGCACGCTTCTACAAAGCCAACCCCGACCCGCGTATGAAAGCCCGCGCCCTGTGGTTGTTGAGCAAACTTCCCGACGGCAAAGGCGAGAAACACGTAAAAGACGCCCTCAAAGACACCGATGCAAACCTACGCATCACGGCTCTGCGGGCAGCCCGTCAGCTAAACAACGACCTGACGATTGCGGCTGTCAAGCAACTGGCAAACGACGCTAGTGCGCAAGTTCGGCGGGAGTGTGCTCTGGCTCTGCATCGGAATAATTCGCCCGAAGCTCCGGCCTTGTGGGCGCAGTTGGCAGCTATGCACGATGGCAAAGACCGGTGGTATTTGGAGGCTCTGGGCATCGGGGCAGCTGGTCAATGGGATGCCTTCTACGCGGCTTACATGGCGCGCATGAACAACGAGCGCGACGGTGCCCCGGCCACCACAAACGTCGGCTTCAAAGACATCGTTTGGCGGTCGCGCACGAAGGCATCTGTACCCGTGCTGGCTCAGCTTGCGGGCGACAATGCTGTGCCGCTCAACGACCGGCTCCGCTACTTCCGAGCATTCGATTTCAACCCCGGTGCCACCGAAAAATCGAACGCGCTCCTGAGCATTTTGCAGGCCAACGCCAACTCGCCCGATATCACCAAACTCGCTTTGCGCCACCTGGACCCCGGTTTTGTAAAAACAAGCCAACCCGCGCTGGCGTCGTTGCAAAAATTGATGGACGAAACCTACGGCACGCCCGAATACATTGAACTCGTGCAACGGTATGCGCCCGCAGGCGAGAACGCCCGACTGCGGAAATTGGCCATCGAGCAATATCTGGGGGGCATCGGTCGCGACGCAACCCGGCAGTTGCTCAAGCAGGATGGAGAATCGTTAGTTTGGGAAGCCATCAATGGGGCTGACGCCGAAGCCGCTTCGCACATGATTACGGCTCTACGCTGGGTTGGTTCCAAGCCCTCGCTGAACATTTTGAAAACGGTAGCTACGGACGAAAACCGCCCAATGGCCCTCCGTAAAGACGCTACCCGCGCCATTGGCGGTAGTGGTTCGGGCGAAGACATGGTGATTGCGATGCTCAAAGCGGGTGAGATCAAGGGCGACCTGAAAGCTGCCGCCGTGCAGGGCGTCTCGAATGCCTGGCGCAAGAGCATTCGCACCGAAGCCGCGAGCTACCTTGACGGCGGCACCGCTGCGGCCACCAAAAAACTGCCCCCCATGCCTGAATTGCTCGCCATGAACGGCAGCGTCGAGAAAGGGGCAACGGTGTTTAAGACCAACTGCGCCATTTGTCATCAGATCAATGGCGAGGGCATGGATTTCGGCCCGAAACTCTCCGAGATTGGCAGCAAACTTCCGAAAGAAGCCCAATATTTGGCGATTCTACACCCCGACGCAGGCATCAGTTTCGGTTACGAGGGTTACGAAGTGAAGTTCAAAGATGGCAGCACGGCCTCCGGCATCGTTTCGAGCAAGACCGAAACCGACCTGCAACTGAAGTTCCCCGGTGGCGTGGTGCAGAATTACAAAATGGCCGATGTAGTATCGATGAAAAAAATGGACTCGTCGATGATGCCCTCCGGCCTACAAGACGCCATGAGTACGCAGGAACTCGTTGACCTGGTCGATTATCTGGCCAGTTTGAAGAAAAAGTAAGAACAGATTTCAGATATTGTACTCAGTGTTATGAAGCGCGGCCCAATGCTTCGTAACACTGAGTACTTTTTAGGTACTTTCATTTACAATGACTTACCCTAGATAAGGCTACAGATTTTGAGTACTGAAAATGACAACCACCAATCAAATCAAAATTGCTTTAGAAGCGGCTAGCATTCCGTCCGAATTGGCTAGTAAAATAGCGGATAATTATAAGCCTTGTTACCAGTTGCTTCCCTTGGGTGATGAGAATTATTCGGAGGTTGGTAATTCTAGAGCCGGGGGCTTACCGGATTTACCCATTGGCGTAGATTGGCCTCTGGACTCAAACGGAACAGGATTGTATTTTGTAGCTCAAGTAAATTTGGCTGATTTGCCGGACCAGCATCAAGTCATCCCATTTTTGCCGAAACGAGGTCTCTTATATTTTTTCATCAATCAATGGTCTTGGCAAGATACAAGATAATAGAGTCATCTATTTTGACGGAGAGCTTTCAACACTGAGAAAAGCAGAAATTGATACCGCAATTTTTGAAAAAGAGCCGTTGAATGCGCCTGTTGAAGTTTGTAAAATAGATTTTGAATTTATCTCAGATGTAAAATTATCTCTTGACTACTTCACGACGCAGGAGGTTGACGATTTTCGATATGGAAGAAATAAACAAATTGATCCGTATTTTGATATTGTTGAGGACTTGTTCCCTTTCCGCAAATCGAAAATCGGGGGTCTGGTAAATTTCCAACCAGGTCCAGAGGCAGCGACATACTTATCGTACCACGATAAAAACACACCTGTTTATCTACTCGACACAAGCAAATGGCACGTTTTACTATATCTTGAAACCGACTTTGGCGGAATTGACTCGTTTTCTTGGGTAGATGGCCGAAAACTGGCTTTTGGTATTAACGAAGACGATTTAAAGGACAAAAATTTCGCCAATGTGTACTCGTACATAGCGGACGAGTAGATAGCTCTACAAAATCACCCCCTTCGACCGGAGCAGTGGATTGAGTTGAAAGCTGCAACCCGGCAACACCTCCGTAACGGTGTCCCAATCGGTTAACAGCCAGGGTTGACTAGATTGAGCAACCAGCAATCGGCGCGTTTTGGTTAATACCCAAATTACTTTGTGGACACCAAAGTCAAGCAACTTCTGGGTTTTGTCATAAACATACTCTGTCTCGCTTACGTTAGCGGGCAGATCTATCTTAACATCCACTTCAATCACAATCCGGGGAGGTACAGAGAAATACTTGTCGTCTAACGGCGTGGGTAGGCTAGTCTGGTCGAAAATGGCGATATCGTTCGCCAGATTACTTCCAGGGGCCAAATGTAAACCTGGCTCATTGGTGGCAATCAGAAAATCATCGAAAGGCAAATACCGATAAAGAATATGAATCAGCAGCGATACAACCGCCGACTGTAACGCACTAGCCCCCATAATTTCTTCTTTTGTTTTCTGACGAGACAACACCGACCGGTATCCTTGATAATAGTAAGGGACTCCGCTAATTTCTTCGTAAATAAGCGCGGATGGTATCTTTCGGATAGTCGGCGTGTTACGCGCCAATGTTCGGGCTGTTACACTCATTTGCCGTAAGTTTGTTTTCTGTAAAGATAACGCTTTTCTATGCACTACGGCTATTTCAACGGCACCATTGTTCCCTCCGACCAGATCGGTGTGGGCGTTACAGACCTCGGTCTGCTACGGGGCTACGGCCTGTTCGATTACTTCCTGACCTACAATGGGCGGCCTTTCCAGTGGGATTGGTACTGGGAACGCTTTCGGAACTCAGCCGCCAGCCTGCGCTTGCCGCTTCCCCTGGGCAAGGACGAAACGTACGCGGTTGTGATGGACCTTGTGGGGCGAGCCGACCAAGGCGATGTGGCTTTGCGGTTTGTGATGACTGGCGGGTATGCACCCGATAGCATCAGCATCGTGAAGCCTAACCTGCTCATCATGACCGAGGACATTCACCCCGTGCCGCCCGTGCAATACGAACAGGGCATTCGGGTGGTGCTAGACGAGTACGTCCGCGATATGGCCGAGGTAAAAAGCACCGATTATAAGCGCGTTATTCTGAAAGACTCCGAAATTCGGGCGGCTGGCGCGTCGGATTTACTGTACCAGAAAGACGGTGAGATTAGCGAGTTGAGCCGGAGCAATTTCTTTGTCGTAAGTGGCAATCGGCTCATTACGCCCAACCAGCACATTCTGCGTGGCATCACCCGCCGAACGATCATGGAACTGGCTCAAGCCGATTTTGAGGTGGAAGAACGTCCGCTGCTGCTCTCCGAACTCTATGACGCCGACGAAGCCTTTACCACCAGTTCGACCAAACAGGTGCTGCCTATTGTGCAAGTGGGCGACCTGACCATTGGCAACGGGCAGGTGGGTCCAAAATCGCAGTATCTGCTCGACCGTTTCAACGATTTAATTGCCAATTGGTAGTCGATGCCTATCTTTGCACCATGTTTACGACAACAACAGTACATCACCGCCATCATTCGATTTGCCCCTAAGGCAGAACGCGGTGGTCCGTTGTTGTGGTTTTGATTCGCGAATCAGTACGACACACAATACAAACGAAGCCCGGTTCTGACCCCAGAGCCGGGCTTTTTGTTGGTACTTCTATGCAAACTGTTATTATAAAATACAACGCCGGAAACGTCCAGTCGGTCATGTACGCGCTCGACCGCATTGGGGCTTCGTATCGCCTAACCGACGATGAGGTCGAAATCCGCGCTGCCGACAAGGTGATCTTCCCCGGCGTGGGCGAAGCCAGCACCGCCATGGCCTACCTGCGCGAACGCGGCCTAGACAAGCTAATTCCGACCCTAAAACAACCTGTTCTGGGAACCTGCGTGGGTATGCAACTCATGTGCCGTTATTCGGAAGAAAACGACACCGCTTGCATGGGCATTTTCGACATCGATGTGCGCCGGTTTCCACAAACTGCCGGTTTCAAAGTGCCGCACACGGGCTGGAATAGCATCAGTAACCTGCGCGGCTCCCTCACCGAAGGCCTGCCCAACAATGCCTACGTCTATTTTGTACACAGCTATGCCGCCGAGGTTTGCCCCGATACAACGGCAGTTTGCGATTACGTCCGACCGTTTAGCGCGATGCTTCAGAAAGACAATTTTTACGCGGCCCAATTTCACGCCGAAATTAGCGGCAACGTTGGGCAGCGCGTTCTGGAAAATTTCTTACGACTCTAACCAGACGTTGGATCGGTCCGCCGAAGCGGTTGGATCTTGGACGTTAGATCAGTTACCGTCCAAAATCCAACCGCTTCGGCGGACCGATCCAGCGTCCAACGTCTTACCATGTACATTATCCCAGCCATCGACCTCATCGACGGGAAGGCCGTCCGGCTCACGCAGGGCGACTACAACCAGAAAAAAGAATATAACGCCCACCCGCTCGACGTAGCCATGCAGTTCGAGGACGCAGGCCTCACTCGCCTGCACTTGGTTGACCTCGACGGGGCCAAACAGAAGCGCGTCATCAACTGGAAGGTGCTTGAACGGATCGCGTCCAAAACCAAACTGCACATTGACTTCGGTGGGGGGGTCCAATCCGACGATGATCTGCGTACGGTGTTCGAGTGCGGGGCCAAACAGGTCACGGGCGGCAGCATTGCCGTGAAAAACCCGGACTTGCTCGAAGCATGGCTGTCGCGCTACGGGGCGGAGGCTATTATCCTGGGGGCCGACGCCAGGAACGAAAAAATCGCCGTGAGCGGTTGGGAAGAAGGCACCAACGTGTGGGTCTACGACTTTGTGGATAAGTGGGTGGACAAGGGGATAAGGTATGCCATCAGCACCGACGTAGCCAAAGACGGCCTGTTGCAAGGCCCCTCGTTCGATCTGTACAGGAATTTGCAGGAGCGTGCGCCGGGTCTCAACATCATTGCCAGTGGGGGGGTCTCGAACATGGGCGACATTGAAAAATTAGCCGAAATGAAGTTGTTCGGTGTCATCGTCGGCAAGGCGATTTATGAGGGACGGGTAACGTTAAATGAATTATCAGTGTACAACGAATAAAGCACGATGATCAACTACACCATCAGCACTGACAAGACTAAGCTGGACATTGATCTGATCCACCAGTTTCTGAGCCAGGAAGCCTATTGGAGCCTAAACATTCCGAAGGAAACCATTCTGCGGTCCATTGAGCATTCGCTTTGCTTTGGGGTATATGGGGGCGAACAACAGGTGGGGTTTGCGCGGGTCATCACTGATTACGCAACCTTCGCCTACATTGCCGACCTGTTTATACTGCCTGATCATCGGGGCAAGGGGCTTTCCAAACAACTGATGACCGAAATCATGAACGACGCCCGGTTGCAGGGGCTTCGTCGGTGGATGCTGATTACGTACGACGCCCACAAGCTGTATAGTCAGTTCGGGTTCCAGCCCACAACCGAAAATCCCGAAAACACCATGTTCATTAAGCCGTTCTCTTCGTACTGACCATGCTAACCAAACGCATTATCCCCTGCCTCGACATTAAAGACGGACGGACGGTGAAGGGAACCAACTTCGTCAACCTCCGCGATGCAGGCGACCCCGTCGAACTGGGGGCTATCTACGCCCAACAGGGAGCCGACGAGCTTGTTTTTCTGGACATTACGGCCACCGTCGACGAACGAAAAACTCTCATCGAACTGGTCCGCAAGGTGGCCCATGCGGTCAATATCCCGTTTACGGTGGGGGGCGGCATCTCGTCCATCGCCGACGTGTCGGCCCTGCTCAACGCGGGTGCGGACAAGGTCTCGATCAACTCCTCTGCCGTTCGCAACCCCGCCCTAATCGACCAATTGGCCCTGGAGTTTGGGAGTCAGTGTGTCGTGGTGGCGATTGATACGCGCTTTGTGAACGCGGCTCACATCGTCCATACACACGGGGGTCGCAAACCCACACACCTACGCACGCTCGAATGGGCGAAAGAGGTCGAAAACCGGGGGGCGGGCGAGATTCTGCTGACCTCGATGGACACGGACGGTACAAAGGCGGGCTTCGCACTAGACCTCACGGCGGCAGTGTCGGGCGCGGCCAATATTCCAGTCATTGCATCGGGTGGGGCCGGAACGATGGACCATTTTGTGGATGTGTTCACGACCGGAAAAGCCGATGCCGGATTGGCCGCCAGTATTTTTCACTTCAAAGAAATCGACATCCCCAACCTGAAACAGTACCTTAGTCAGCAGGGAATCTCGATGCGCTTAACGAGTTAGATCAAGAACTAAATGCAATCAATAAACTTCGATAAATCGCCGGACGGTCTCATTCCCGCCGTTATTCAGGACGACCAAACTGGCAAAGTGCTGATGCTGGGCTACATGAACGAGCAGGCGTATTTCAAAACGCAGGCCGAGGGCGTCGTTACCTTTTTTAGCCGCAGCAAACAACGGCTCTGGACCAAAGGCGAAACGTCGAACAACTTCCTGTATGTCCGCGAGATGCTGGTCGACTGCGACGGTGACACCGTTCTGATCAAAGCCAGCCCCGCCGGACCAACATGCCACACGGGTGCCGATACGTGTTTCGAAGAGATAAACCAGGGCCGGGGCCAATTTCTAAACTACTTACAGGGCATCATCCGCGACCGGCGCAACAACCCTTCTGATGCGTCGTATACGGCCTCGTTATTCAAAAAAGGGGTGAACAAGATTGCCCAGAAAGTAGGCGAAGAAGCCGTTGAACTGGTGATCGAGGCTAAAGACAATAATGACGACCTGTTCCGGGGCGAAGCCGCCGATTTACTGTTTCACTTTTTGGTGCTGCTTGAACAGAAAAACATGGATCTCGACGACATTATTGCGGTTCTACAGGCCCGCCATGCCGGAAAATAGATTTGAGTTTCTGTTTGTCCCTGATTCGTTGTTACTTTCCTAAAAACAACTGAAAAATGGGCATCATTATTCGTATTCTGATTAGCGCAGTGGCGGTTTACATCGCCAGCTACGTCATTCCGGGCATCACCGTTACGGGCTTTGGCGCGGCCCTAGTGGTGGCCATCGTGTTGGGCTTACTCAATGCGTTCCTGAAACCTATTCTGGTTATCCTGACCATTCCGATCACGATTCTGACGTTGGGACTTTTCTACCTCGTTATCAACGTAATTATGGTCTATCTGGCGGCTTCACTGATCGACGGTTTTGCGGTAAGCGGTTTTTTCGCAGCCCTGCTGTTTAGCATCCTGGTCTCCATTGTGACCTGGGCTATTGATGCAATTGTCAATTAGAAATTCCCTGAGCAACTGATTGCTGACGCGTAGGGCTTCGACAAACTCAGCCTGACTTGAAAATTGATTCTGTTTCCTGAACAAGATCAACGTGGAAGTCAGGCTGAGCTTGTCGAAGCCCCACGCGTCAGCTTTTTTATGAATGAGAACCCTTCTATTTTCAAGAAATTCCCCCGTACTTACTGCACCTTTTCCTAAACCGACCCGTCGGACCGCCAATGACCACCGAAACTTCTCTTCACTACGATGTGATCATCGTAGGCGCGGGCTATGCTGGCCTCACTGCTGCCCGCGACCTTCAACGAGCCGGTAAATCCGTGCGCGTACTCGAAGCCCGCGACCGCGTAGGGGGCCGCGTCTGGACCCAACACTTCGACGATGGCTCCTACGCGGATTTGGGCGGTGCCTGGGTTGGCCCCACGCAGGATCGCATCTACGCCCTTGCCCGCAAGTACGGCGTCGAAACGTTCAAGACGTATGATTTGGGCAAAAGCACGCAGTATTTTCGGGGTAAACTAAAACGCTACAAGGGCCTTATTCCACCCCTGTCTATCCTGTCGCTGTTGAGCCTCGACCGGGCCATCAAGAAGCTAAATAAGCTCTCGAAAACCGTCGATTTGGCGCAACCCTGGCTCACACCCAACGCCTACCTGAACGACTCGACAACGCTGGCCGTCTGGATCGAACAAGAAGTGGGTTTCGACACGGCCCGGCAGTTTCTGAAAATAGCTGCCGAGGCTATCTGGGCCGCCGACCCCGAAGAGATTTCGCTTCTTCACGCGCTGTTTTACATCAAATCGGCGGGGGATCTCGACGCCCTGATGAACGTAAAAAACGGGGCGCAGGAAGAACGATTTGTGGGTGGAGCGCAATCAGTAGCTAACAAAATGGCCGCCCAGTTGGCCGACCTTATTCAACTCAACGCTCCTGTTCGGCGCATCGAACAAACTGAAGGGGGCGTAGTGGTGTCGGGAGCCGATTTTCGCTACACCGCCGACCGGGTGGTGGTCGCTATTCCGCCCGTGCTGGCGTCCGAAATCACTTTTTTTCCGGCCTTGCCTGCCCAACGAACCATGCTCCAACAAAGCATACCGATGGGGGCCGTCTGGAAATGTTACGCCTTCTACGACCGCCCGTTCTGGCGCGATGCGGGCCTCAATGGTCTTGCCGCCACCCCCGACGGGCACGTAACGGTCACCTTCGACAACTCCCCAAAAGACGGAAGTCGGGGTATTCTGATGGGATTTGTACTAGGGAATCAGGCCCGCGCTTTCTCCGAACTGAGCGAAACCGAGCGGCAACAGTCGGCCTTGCAATCGTTCACGACGTTTTTCGGGCCGCAGGCCGCACAGCCACAGCGGTATCTCGACCATAGTTTCCTGAATGAAGACTGGAGCCGGGGTTGTTACGCAGGTCTCTTCGGGCCGGGCATCTGGACGAATGTTGGCCCCGCCCTCCGCGAACCCGTGGGCCGCATTCACTGGGCAGGCACCGAAACCTCCGATGTCTGGAATGGTTATATCGACGGAGCTGTCCGGTCGGGGGAGCGAGTGGCGCGGGAGATTGTACTTTCTTAAAGAAGGCTGACGCGTGAGTGCCCAACGCGTCAGCTTTTTCTATTTTAATTCAGCGAAAACAACGGAATCCGGGCGGCCACCATGTGATGAAACATTAGTTCATTGATGGTGGGGTCCATATATTTGATCAGGGGGAAATCAGCGATGAGTTCCATGACCTCCAATTCCGATTCTACTTTTAGGATACACCACAGTTTTTGACGGTCGGCAGAGAGCGAGTAGGAGAGAATTTTACCATTCTCCATCAGCTCATTGACCTTTAGCCGCTGGGCGGGGATCTTCCGCATGAACTCGTCGTTCATCTCGACGGGCAGATCAAATTCAACCATAAATTGACTCATACCATTATACTTGTTTCAAGTTTCATTGGCTTTGCCGTTTCAAGAGTTTCATTTACATACAAACAGCAAAGCCGAACGCGGCCCGGCCATGAAACAGCCGAAGGCTAATGAAACCACAGAACCGGCCAAAGGCCATTGAAACTACTTGATCAGCGAGTTAATCATTTTTAGCTCGTCCTCGTTGATCGAGTGCGGAAAATTTGGATACAGCGTAGTCGTTACCTTCGCCCCCATCCGATTCAGCACGGCTTCAGTTTCTAAAACGCGCTCTTTCGGGATGTGCGAATCGGTATCGCTACATCCTAAAAACACCGGCGTCCCGTCGAGCGTTCCCTCATAATTGCGGGGTGTTTCGGGCGGGCCAATCAATCCCCCGCTCAGGCCAAACACGCCCCCGTAGGTAAGCGGGTTACGGGCCACAAATTCGAGCATCAGGCAAGCCCCCTGCGAAAATCCAAGCCAGTAAATCTGCGGTGTTTTTAAATTAAAGTCCGATTGTAACCGCGCCCGGAGCATGGCCAATGTAGTCAGGGCCGAAGTCAGATATGGCTCGTTGCGCTCCGTCGGTTGCAAAAACGAGTACGGATACCAGGTATTGTCCTGCGCTTGGGGAGCTACAAAGGCGAACTCGTCGCGCCGGTCGAGATGCTCGCTCAACGACAGAATATCCCGCGCCGAACCACCCCGGCCATGCACCATGATCATCACTTTGGTAGCCTTTTCGAGCGGCACCCCAGCCGTGACGATGTTGTTTGGATTATGAATCATAAAGGTCATCCTTGTACGTTTTGTCATCCCGACGAAGGAGGGATCTACTTCTGGCAAAGTCAAGTTGATCATTACCGGAGCAGATCCCTCCTTCGTCGGGATGACAAAAATACAAACGAAAAATAGCTATATAAGCCTAATAATCAATAATTTAAAGCTGGCAATTTGGCTTCGATCTGCGCTCTTCTTGGCTCATACCATTCGGGCAGTTTCAGGTCGCGGCCCAGCGTGGCAACGGGTTCGTCGGCAGCGAAGCCCGGTGGGTTGGTGGCTATCTCGAACAGCACACCACCCGGCTCTCGGAAGTAGATGCTCTCGAAATAATTGCGGTCGAGTACCTCGGTTGGCATGTAGCCAGCCTCTTCGAGCGTTTGGCGGATTTCGAGTTGCGTTTCATTGGTATCGGTCGAAAAGGCCACGTGATGCACCGACCCTGCGCCCTGCTGTCCGCGCAACTCACCCGGCGAATGCTGCACATCAACAAACGCGCCCGGAGTACCGTTGCCAGCGGCCAACCGGAACCGGCCTGCTTCTTCGGCTATGAGCCGGTGCTGCATCTGTTCGGTGAGGAGCCTGATCGTCGCGTCGGGGTTGGCTTCGTTGAGCGTGACGGTGTGAAACCCGCGAACGGCTAACGAAGCCTCAACAGGGCCGGTAGCCCAGCCGGTGCGGGCATCGGCGTCGGACGTAACGAGTTCGATACCCATGCCGTCGAAGTCCTCAAAGCGGATAAACGTCTCGTCGAAACGTTTTTGAGGGGCCGAAACGGCCACGTTCTGCGCGTGGAGCCGGTTAATCCAGAAACCTAGTGCTGCCGTCGGAATTGTGAAGGCCGTGTAGGTCAACTGCCCGGTGCCTTTGCGGCCCCGTGGCAGTCGCCCATACGGGAAAAACGTCATGATGGTCCCCGGTGAACCGGTTTCATCGCCGTAGTAGAGGTGATACACATCGGGCGCGTCGAAGTTGATCGTTTTCTTAACCAGCCGAAGCCCAAGAATGTGCGTATAAAAATCGACATTTCGCTGGGCCTCGCCTGCGATAGTCGTAACATGGTGGAGTCCGTTAATGAGCGTGTTCATGCCCTCTAAACCAACCTCTTATGCGTCCTGTTCGCGAGAAATGTGTTTTCCCGGAATAGTACGTGCTTTTCTTTTAATTGTTTGCTTTAACGACTGTCGTGAAATCGCGCGACTTGAGCGAGGCTCCCCCAATCAGGCCTCCGTCAACGTCGGGTTGGGCAAATAACTCGGCTGCGTTTTGAGCGTTTGCACTACCGCCATACAAAATGGTTGTGTTCTGAGCGGCTTCGTCGCCATACTTGCCCGCGAGGTGTTGCCGAAGCTCCCGGTGCATATCTTGTGCCTGTTGCGACGACGCCGTGAGGCCCGTTCCGATGGCCCAAATGGGTTCGTAGGCAATCACGACGCTGGCAAATTGCTCAGCAGAAAGATGAAACAAACTCTCGGTGAGTTGTTCTTTCACAAAACCCAGATAGTCGCCATTCTCGCGCATGTCGAGCGATTCACCGCAGCAGAAAATAGGCGTCAGGCCGTTGGCCAGAGCCGCATCGACTCTCTCGGCCAATTGCGCGTTCGTTTCGTTGAAATATTGCCGCCGTTCGCTGTGGCCCAGGATCACGTAACGAACGCCAATCGACTGAAGCATGGGGGCCGACACCTCCCCTGTGTACGCTCCCGATGCTTTTTCGTGGCAGTTTTGGGCGCCCAGCGAAATCCGTCCACCGACAGGGAGATACTGTTTCAGGGCAGTCAGGTAGATCGAAGGCGTACAGAGAACCACCTCTGTTTGGCCCGTAACCTCGTCTTTTACCATATTTACAACCTCCGACACAAGGGCTACAGCCTCATCGTAGGTCTTGTTCATTTTCCAGTTACCAGCCACTAGTCGCTTACGCATAGTTATATTCAGGTTTGTTTTACGCGGGCGAAATTACTCCATTTGCCCGACCCGAGAGCACTCAATTCGCACACCAATAACCGCTCTTCAAAACAATCTGTATTAACGGCGGATTTTTTTGTAAATTTCCCCTGTTCAACGTTTGCATATGAAAGCGATTTTACTGGTCCTCCATACGTTATTGCTCTTAAATAGTCCTACGCAGGCTACGCCGGGGAAGCGCGTGCCCGACAAGGATCAATTCGGTTTTTTTCTGGCCGGAAATCGCAGTTGGACGCGTATCCCATTTCAACTCCATTCCAACCTGATTATCATTCCTATCCGTATCAATAATTCCGACACGCTCCGGTTTATTCTCGATACAGGTGTTAGCAGTACCATCATAACCGACCCGGCGGCTGTCAGCAAACAAAAATTCAACTACACGCGCAAGGTGAAACTGACCGGGGCGGGCGAAGGCAGCACCCTGACGGCATCGGTTGCGATCAACAACCAACTGAGTTGCGGGTTTCTGCGGGCAAGTCATCATAACATCGTCGTTCTCGATGAAGATGTTCTTAAACTTTCCGAATACGTGGGCGTTCCGATTCACGGCATTTTTGGCTACGATCTGTTCAACACGTTCGTGGTCAACATCGACTTCCAACTGCGCGAGATCACCTTGACCAAGCCCACCAAGTTTCGGTATCGCAAAGGCATGGGCGAAAAGTATCCTATTGTCATTCAGGACACTAAGCCCTACACCGATGCCATGACGCTGATCGAAGGAGACAAAAGCACGCCCCTACGTGTCATTATCGACACAGGCGCGGGTCATGCCCTCCTGCTCGACCGTACGCGCAACCCCGAAATGCTCCCCCTCCCCGACCGCATTATCCGCGCACAATTAGGCCGTGGGCTGAATGGCGTCATTAACGGCAGCATGGGTCGTTTAGAGAAAATTCGGTTTGGCAAATTTGAGATGAGCAACATTCTGGCATCATTCCCCGACAGCCTCGCGTTTGGTACCAAACTTATCAATACACCCCAACGCGTGGGCAACGTCGGCTGCGAACTGCTGCGCCGGTTCCGGGTGACGTTCAATTATGGGGAAAAATACATGGTGGTGAAGCCCGTCAAAAAGCTCATTAGAGAGTCGTTTGAGCACGACATGAGCGGGGTAGAGCTGAAAGCGAAGGGCGCGAAATTCAAAAATTACTACATCGGCCGCATCATCGAAGGGTCTCCCGCCGATTTAGCCGGGTTGGTGGAGGGCGATGAGTTGCTATTTATTAACAACACCGCCGTCGCCGAACTGACCATCAGCGACATTTACAAGCTCCTTCAGCGGGGCGAAGGGAAGGAGGTAACCATGGTTGTGCGCCGAAACGGTCAAATGGCCCTCGCGCAATTCACGCTGAAGCGTGTAATTTGATAGGAACACGGATTGAACAGATCGAACGGGTTTACGCTGATTTGAAAATCTGTTTTAATCTATTGGATCTGTTCAATCCGTGTTCCTATCAAAAATTACTGGGCAGAAACGACAATACGGCCTGAGAGCGTGCCACGCTCGGCTGATTTCAGCAACGTAGCTTCGATACCGTTCTTGTTGATCGTTTTGATCGCCGATGTAGCCACTTTCATTGTGATCCACTCGCCGGTCGACTCCAAAAAGAAACGCTTCTTCTGGAGGTTGGGATAAAATTTACGCTTCGTCTTATTGTTAGCGTGCGAGACGTTGTTTCCCGAACGCGTCCGCTTTCCTGTTAATTGACAAACTCTGGCCATGACCGTATATTTTCCTTTTGAGGGCGCAAATTTGAGCAATTATTTGATAATCTGCAACCTACTTGTCAGATTTTTTATAGCCAAAGGGGCAATGCCGACAGCCATTCTTGCAACAGTATCCGCGCTTGAGGTGATAAGCACTAGTAAACACCAGAAAGCCATCGTCGGTGTAATAGTAATCCTGGTCGTCGAGGCCGGGGACTTTCCGTTTCTTAAGGCGGTATTCCATTGATTCGTTGTCCGTTGCCGGAATTGATCGTAATTTTGAAGGCAACGGACTGTTTATAGGAATAGTTATGAAACATTTCTATAAGTGGTCTATTTTGATCGCTTTTTAATGTAATGACCATGTACACCACGCAAAGCACCTCCCTCGCTCAACAAGCCATCGCCCTCGAAGAACGCTATGGAGCACACAATTACCACCCCTTGCCGGTCGTGTTGTCGCGGGGTGAGGGCGTGTATGTTTGGGACGTAAACGAAAAACAGTACTTCGATTTTTTGTCGGCCTACAGTGCTGTCAGTCAGGGACATTGCCACCCGCGCATTGTGGGGGCCATGATCGAACAAGCCGGGCGACTTACGCTTACCTCACGAGCTTTTTACAACGACCAGCTTGGTCTGTGCGAAAAATTTCTGTGCGAGTACTTCGGCTACGACAAAGTTCTCATGATGAACGCGGGCGTCGAAGGGGGCGAAACGGCCCTGAAACTTACCCGCAAATGGGCGTATAAAATCAAGGGCATTCCACAAAATGAGGCTAAAATGGTCTTCGCCGAGGGGAATTTCTGGGGCCGGACCATCGCAGCCATTTCGTCGTCCAATGAAACGAGCAGCACAAACGACTTCGGTCCACTATTGCCGGGTTATTTGCAAGTGCCTTATAACGACCTGCCCGCGCTCGAAGCTTTGTTCAAAGCTGACTCCAACATTGCCGGTTTCATGGTCGAGCCGATTCAGGGCGAGGCCGGGGTTGTTGTACCTGACGAGGGTTACCTGCGTGGGGTGCGCGATCTCTGTACGAAATACAATGTCCTGTTCATCGCCGACGAAGTACAGACGGGCATTGGCCGCACGGGTCGTCGCCTTGCCTGCGATCATGAGGGTGTAAAACCCGACCTACTGGTGTTGGGCAAGGCCCTATCCGGCGGAACCATGCCCGTATCGGCAGTGCTGGCAGACGACGAGATTATGCTGACGCTCAAACCGGGCGAACACGGTTCTACCTACGGTGGCAACCCCCTTGCCTGCGCGGTGACAATGGCTGCCCTGAATGTGGTGCAGGACGAACGCCTGGCCGAAAACGCCGAAGCGATGGGCCAGATTTTCCGCGACCGTATGAACGCCCTCCGTGCTAAAACAGATCTTGTCACGTTGGTTCGGGGTAAGGGCTTGCTCAACGCCATCGTGATCGCCCCACGTCCAGCTTTCGGCGACGAAACAGCCTGGGAGTTATGCTTGCGGTTCTGCGACAACGGCCTGCTAGCCAAGCCTACTCATGGCGACAAGATCCGGTTTGCGCCCCCGTTGGTCATCACCGAAGAGCAAATGCACGAGGCCTGCGATATAATCGAGCGTACGGTACTGGCTTTTTAGGGAAATCCTCTTGACAATACAGAAAACAGGTTGCAGCTTTGCAACCACAAGCGGGAGTAGCTCAGTTGGTAGAGCGGCAGCTTCCCAAGCTGCAGGCCGTGGGTTCGAGACCCATTTCCCGCTCATTCATAATCAGGCACTTAGCATAAATGCTGGGTGCCTGATTTTATTTTAATAAAACATCTAATAAAACAACCTGCCCTCTATCTCCGATCTATCATCCCACGATGATCAAGACAATTCCTTCCAATCGATTCCAATTTGTTGGCAATAAAAAAAGAACGTACCCAACGAAGCTTTTGAATTACATCGAAAACAGGCGGTAAATTGCTTATCGGTTTGGACGGATTTATAGGTAGGATGAAATTGGCTCACGTAGTGAAAATAAAGCCGACCTGCTTCTCCAAAACTTTTAGCCAAGCTACAACCAATTGCATACCAGTCTCCGTAGGTTTCCCCTAAATAGATTCCTCGGCGGAAGATTTCGCTGATACATAATTCAACCTGTCTTTGCTCGTCAATGGCATTTACAAATTTCTCGAAAATACGAGGTTTTTCCGGCTGGGGTTCATCATAGAGGTCCAACACCATCACCCGGTCAGGTAAATAGGGATCTGAGTCATATGAGTAGCCCCGCAAGCTGGCCACATTACGGACTTTGGGATCAAGCCGAATGCCGTAATGAGCAAATATTCGTGTCATCGAGTCGAAGTGCTGTGTGTGCCTGTTTGGATCAGCAATTGGCACCAACCCCCAATAACCCTGACCTGATGCTGATAAACCACAGTAAGCGACGAATGGCAGTTTCTGTAGTTCGGTTTTCAACTGCGAAAAGTTGCGTATGTCTGGATTATCTTTTCCATCTATATCAAACTGAATCAGATTGGTGTGGCTATCTGGAACGAGATTAGCTTCGGCCCGATACGTGAACAGAGCGCTTGGTGTGATGGCTGGAAGGGTAGATTTGAGACGATCACGCTCAACTTTATCGGCGATTTCCCGGATAGCCTCAATGCTAGGTTGGTGCTTCTTTGAGCAAAGCCAGGTCAATAGATTTACCTCTTGAGGGTTAGTGGGTGTACCGTAATTTTGAAAACAACTAACGAGTACATTAAGCAGCGTATGTGTATCCAGAAACTCATTCATAATTGATTTACCTAAGCTTGATTGACAGATTTATGATAGACATTTAGCAGCTTTTTGAAAGGTGATACTGCTAAAGGCCTATATAAGCTATTATCAGTATCACCAATCTCCATCATCCGATTGGGACGAGCTTGTAGTAATGCGCTTTCCCTTCTTGCGTGTCGGCAAGTCTCACGGGGTTTCCGTCAAAATCGTACATTTCTGGCGCAGTCTCCATAATTGCGTGTAAGCGCTTTCGGATGGTAGCCTCTTTTGTGTCAAAGTTCTCACATAGCGCGGCCCAAACTTTACCCTTAGCCATTGGGCCATCTGCGAGAAGACCTGTTAGATAATCGACAATATCTTCGATAGGAGCCTTAATTGCTCGTTGGAGATTAAACACTTTGAGTAGTTCATCCGAAGCCTGCACTAGGCCATTCGTTCTCTCACAGTATTGTAGAAAAAGAGGATCGGGCTTTTTAGCGCGCCGGAGCTTCAGAAAACGCACTTTTATTAGATCACTATCATCGCCATTAGCATCTTTTTCAATACCAATCTGAATTACGGTACTTGCTTTGTTAACAGCTTCTGTACCCGTGTGGCCGCGCGCCTTATCAGTGCCTGGGTTTTGGTGTATTACCAGCAAAAAAGTCGCGTTGTGTTCATCACAAAGATTTCCTACAAAGTCCAAAAGTCTCATAGACTCTCGCGAATCGTTGAAATCGCCGACTGCGTCTGTGATAACGTCAATTAAGCAAACCAAATGCAACACAGTCTGCTCGCGTATATGGTTTATGAATGCCTCAATAGCCTCAAACCGGCTTCGCCGGTCTACCGCTTTAATACTGGTGAATCGAAAATCGGCTGGGCGATCTGTTATTTGATAGCCCGCTTTCAGTTTGATTTGCTGGATAGCGTGGGGAAGCTCCTCGCTTTGATTTCGTTCGCTATCGATATAACACACGCAGAATCTCTCTAAACTGGCTCGTTTCCACCCCAAAAAGCGAGGGTCTGTAGGCTCCAAAGCGAGTAGAAATGCACCGAATAATTCAGCTAGTCGCGACTTGTGAGAACCGAAAGCCCCCTGCACAATATTGACCGTGTTGCGGCCAATAATTCCAATATCGCCTTGACTGATCAAGGCAGGCGAGAAGACGATTGTTTTGGTGGCCAGATCAGTGAGCGACTGCTCTCGCCCAAGAAGATGTTCCAGATATTTATTGGGCGTTCCTGCGTTCTGTAGAGAGGTCTCCTGTAATTTTAGACCGCCAGTTCTCGCGAATTTGGCAGGGTCAAAATCGTTGATATGTACGTCAAATGGCGTACCTTTCGTAGCCTGATCAGGCATGACAGTAAAAAGTTTGGAGCAGGCTGATGTTACGAGCATCAGCCTGTTTTGATTGATGTAAAAGGAGATGATAAAACGGGACAGACAGTCAGCCTCGTTTTGGCCGTTTCTGTTTTTGCGACTGAGTTGCTAAACGCTCATCAATCTGTCTATCTGCATTCTGGCCGAGTTGATCATTGGTTACTGCAACAGACGAGCCAGAATCCTCAATAATCTTCAGGACAATTGCCTTGGGGTATAGTAGTCTTTTCCCAATTTTCTTGGTGTTTGGAATTTTTTTGCTGGAGAATTTTCCCCGTAAAGTTGTTTCGGGTACTCCAATACAAACATTCATAATCCAAGCGAAATCGACGTATAGGTCCAAATCTTGGTCTAATGTTTTTGGAGGTGGCTGATGCCTGATTTCTATCAGTAATGCCTCAATATTTGTGAGACGGTCTGATATCAATTCAAAGGGATTTTGCATATTATCAGTTGTTTTATTGACTACTGCAAATCTCCAACATGATACCGCCCCTAAGGGGGTAAAATCTATCTGTAAGGGGTTACCATCGTTTTGCCTTTATAATAACTATCTCACTTTCAGCTTTTTGTCTCTGATTCGAACTTAAGTATGGCAGTATTGCAGTATAGTCTTTTATAAGGAGTTTGGCCCTTTTTATAGATTCATTTACAAACCCGATACGGTCAATAGGTTTACGAAGTTCATGAAAATGGTTGAATGCGTTGTTTCCATAAGACTCTCTGGTAACGGTTTCTTCTCTAAAAATTGCTAACAAGGCTTTTTGACGCGCAGTCATTTCCTCGTTCATTTGTTGATCAGATTCATTTTGCGGTGATTGCCCATCAATCACCGTATTCCTACCCTTTTCAGGTTTATTGGCAGACTTCTCCTCCTTTATAATTGTTAAATCATTCTGTTGCTGTGTGCTATATACCACAGTAGCATCTTCCGGGGCTGTAAAAATCCTTGTATTTGCCTTTAATGAACCAACACACCGGCTAAGTTCAAATGCGGTTTGAACTATTGTCGACCTCTTGAAACGCTCATCGTTTTCTAAATACCGTAGAATGATTTCTACCGATTTAGAGTCATTTACAAAAAACTTTTCAAGCGAATATATGTATTCGATGTCCGGGGCCAGTTTCCTAAAAAACCAATTCTTCGTTGGCTTTGAAACATCACGCCCCCACACTACGGGCTTTAAAGAATCTTTGTAGCCTAGAAGCCAATCGTTAGGCCATCCACCTTTGTAGACATAAAAACTATTTACAAAATGTCGCACCAGCCCCTCAATACTATCGTGAAACCAGCCTTCATCGCGCCTTTTATATAACAATAGTCCGAGCAGTACTTTAGGTTAGATTTGGTAGAATGACAAAAGGGTCGTAGTGTTGAAATGCCCATTTCTTCACCCCCGACCCATGAGCAT
>RDXN01000014.1 GCA_004292855.1 Cytophagales bacterium | reverse complement strand
GGCTGTATTCGGTGACAGTCACAGATACGGCCACGGGCTGTTTCGGCACCACCGACGTAAGTGTACCCAGCAACCTCACCGCCCAAGCCCCCACGGTAGCCATGAGCAACAGTGGCTCGGTGGTTTGCGAGGGTAGTTGGGTCACCATACCGGCCATTGCCGCAGGCCCCATTACGGGTTATCAGTGGTTCAAAGACGAGCAAACATTAGGAGCCGTCGGGAAAAGTGCCGCGTTAACCTTGCCCAATGTGCAATTGGCTCAGTCGGGAAGCTACCGGCTGGTGATTAGCAGCAACTGCGGCAGCTTCACGTCCACGGTCTTCGCGCTCACGGTGAATCCAAAGCCCACGGTGGTGTTGGCTTTCCCCGTCGGGTCAACCGTAACGGGCGCGGGCGTGGCTACCATCACCGTTCCGGCTCCGCTCACCGACAAGGTCTTGCAGGCATCGGGTGGGGTGCAGTACGAGCGGTTTATCCTGATCGGGTGGACAGCAACGCGAACGGGCAGTTTTCGGTAACGCGAACCGGACCGTTCCGCCTGACGGTGACGGGTGCGAATGGATGCCAGCGGACGGTGGAGGGGACAGTACTGGTGAGGCCCTGATGGCAGGGGAGTGAGCGAGTTGAACTACCTCCAAGTAGGTATTTGGGGGGAAGATTAACGTATCTAGTTTTGCTTCGCACACTAGTTCGGCGGCTCAGCCGTTGGCCTTTCCTACACTACTAATGATTCTTCGTGTACTCTGTCTGCTGGGCTTCAGTAGCGCGGCTGCTTTTGCTCAGTCGAGCGCGACCCCGGCCACCTTTTATGTTTCCACCACCGGCACAACGGCTCCGGCCTCGGCCACAACCTCCTGGGCCACCAGCACCAGCGATTTGCAGGGAGCCATCGACGCCAGCCAACCCGGCGATCAGATTTGGGTGGCCAATGGCACCTACCGGCCTACCCTCCTGACCGGCCCGGCGAGCCGCACCATCAGCTTTTCAATGAAAAACGGAGTGGCCCTATACGGCGGCTTTGTGGGGAGTGAAACGGCTTTGGGTCAACGCCCTACGCTGAATCTCACAACCCCATCGGGCACCACGTTGTCAGGGGATATTGGCGTGTTGGGTGATGTGAGCGACAACTCGTTTCACGTTATCAAAAATGCCGCCGGGCTAACGAGTTTGGCCTTGCTGGATGGCTTTGTGATTATGGGCGGTAATGCCAACGAACGCGCCAGCAACCAACCCCCACTTACGCCTGAAAGTCAGGGGGGTGGCATCTTCAATCAAGCGTTGGGAGCCTGGCAGGTGTGCAGCCCAACCCTAATCAATTGTTGGTTTGTGGGCAACCTCGGCACGGAGGGCGGGGCCATGTTCAACGACGGCAACGGCGGAATCACCAGCCCCGCGCTCACCAACTGCGTGTTTCAGAGCAACTCGGCCACCATCGGCGCGGCAATTTTTCATCGTACTACGGCAGCTCAGGGACTAAACCAATCGGGTTTGACTAACTGCGTATTTGAGAGCAATTCGGCTACGGTGGCCGGGGCTATTTATCACCTGGCCGGAGCCGGGGGACAATGTACGCCAAGCTACGTCAACTGCTTGATCCAGAACAACAGTAGTACTAACGTAGGTGGAGCTGTTGTTCATTCGGGCAGCGGGCAAGGGCGCAGCTCGCCTTCGTTTACGGGCTGCTCATTTCTGGCAAACACATCGGGCGACGCGGGTGGCGTGTTCTACAATCTGGCTCAGGCAGGCGGTATCGTCCGGCCAACGCTCACCAATTGCCTGTTGCGCGGCAACAGGTCGGCCACGCAAAGCGGAGTCATGTACAGCGTCAGTGGAAGTACCAACACCAGCGATGTAAGCCCGGTTCTGACTAACTGCACGCTGCACAGCAATACGGCTGCTTCGGGCGGGCGGGCCATTTCGAACTTCGCTACCGACGGGGCGCGTTGTGCGGTTACAATCAATAACGGGGTGGTGTTTGGTAATGGTGGCAACAGCACCTTTCTCAATCAGGCATTTACAGGCGGAGCATCGAGTGTATCAGTGGCCAGCAGTTTGCTGGAAAACACCATCCAGAGCGATTTTGTGAGCGGGCCGGGAAACCTTACCGTTAATGCGTTGCCGTTTTTGTCGGCGACTGATTCCCGACTTGTGCCCTGCTCCATTGGCATCAACGCGGGCAGCAACGCAACTTACACGGGCGTTAGCAGCACCACCGCCGATTTGGCGGGTAACGCTCGTGTATTCGGCCCGGCCATCGACATGGGGGCCTTTGAATTGCAAACGCCCCACTTTGCGGTGAGTATTACGGCCACGCCCTCGCTGACGCTCGCCTTTGAACAGCCCGCCGTGCTGACAGCGGGCGGAGCCACCAGCTACACTTGGAGCGCGGGTAATCAAACGTCCACCAGTATCAACATCCTTCTCGCAACCACAACTGTCTTCAGCGTTACGGGCATTACCGCTTTCTGCCGGGGCGTAACCAGTACCACTGTGACCGTGATACCGCCTGCTTGTTTTTTGGTGCTTCACGTGACCCAAACGGGGGGCGGGTTGCAGGATGGCAGTAGCTGGGCCAACGCTTTTGGCCGACAGGATCTGAACCGGGCCATTCGCATCGCTGGTTCCTGCGGGGGCGTGCGCCAGGTGTGGGTGGCGCAGGGCGTGTACACACCCAGGAATCCAGATGGTACGGTGGCTCAGGGCAGTGCCTTTTCGTTGCGCAACAATGTAGCCGTTATTGGAGGATTTCTGGGATCGGAAACAGCCCTGAGCGAACGGCCAGCTATCAATCTGACCACGCCTAGCAGCACTACTCTTTCGGGCGATATTGACAACGATGGAACGCTGGCGGGCAATCTGTTTCGGGTTATTAACAATGTGCCGGTGAGTGGTTCTCTCATCAACAATAGTGCTGTTCTAGACGGGTTCGTGATCACGGGCGGCAATGCCGTTGGAACAGGTGCTGCCAGTTTTGGCGCAGGGATTTTCAACTCCAATGCTAGCAGCCCCACCATCCGAAACTGTCTGTTTCAGGGCAACAATGCCGCAGCCGGGGGCGGGGCCATCTTCAATCAGGCCTTCAATCCCAGTACGCCCGTTATTACCAACTGCGTTTTCCTTAATAACACGGCCACCAACGGAGCGGCCATTTTTAACAGTTATACCACGTCGGTTTCCAGTAGTGGCACGGTTATCAACTGTATTTTCCAGAACAACCTGGCCAGCAACCGGGGGGGAGCCATCTTTAACGATGGTCGCGTGCCCGGACGGTGCAATCCCGTGCTGACCAACTGCGCGTTTGTGAACAACACGGCGGTTGTCAGTGGTGGGGCCGTGTTTAACGATGGCACCGGAACCACCTCAGGTACGGGCATTCAGGGGAGCAACCCGGCGTTTCGGAATTGTTCGTTTCTGGGGAATTCAGCCCCCACGGGCGGGGCCATATCCAGCAGCGGCACCACCGGCCGCTCGCAACCTACGGTGCTTAACTCGGTTTTCTTTGGCAATGGCGGAGCCACCACGTTCGCCAATACCAACGCAACCGTCACGGCTGGTTTCAGCCTGTTCGAGCCGACGGCGGTGCCCACGGCGGGCCTCTCGCTGACGGGTATCGGCAACCTGACCACCAGCGTCTCGCCCTTTAGTAGTTCGACCTCAGCCCAACTTAATTCGTGTGCGTTGGCCATCAACGCAGGCGACCCCACCACCAGCAGCGCGACCGTCGGCAACACGGATGCAGCCGGGCAAGCCCGTTTTTTCGCCAATGGCCCCATCGACATGGGGGCGTTTGAATTTGGGGCACTCCGCGACCAACTGGGCATTCTGGCTCAACCGGCGGCCAGGTCTCTTGTGTGTGCAGGCAGCACCGTCACGGTGCCCATCAGTGTGTCGGGGGGCGTGTTGGCCTACGAGTGGTTCCGCAACGGGCAATCGCTTGGAGGGGCGCAAAGCAGTTCGGCTCTGACCCTCACGAACGTCAGCAGCAGCGACGGCGGTAGCTATTCGGTGGTGGTAACGGGCCGTTGCGACAGCGTGACGAGTGCGGCTTTTAGCCTGACTGTCAATACGGTAACTGTTACTATTAGCCTGCCGGTTAATGCCACGATTACCTGCACCAATCCGGTGCTGAGTCTGAGCGTAACGGCCAACGATCCGCTGGGGCCAACCAGTTTTTCGGTGTCGGGGCCGGTGGGCTTCACCCAAACGGCGGGTGGTTTTGATGTGGCGCAGCCGGGCACCTACACGGTGTTGGCCCGTGGATCGGTGCAGCCGGGATGCGCGGCTGTTACGTCGGTGTCGATTACCCAAACGACAGACGTACCTGCTATCAGTAGCTTTGGGGCGGGTCAAACCCTCACCTGCGCCCAAACAAGTGCGACGCTTACGGCGGTAGCTACTGGTTCATCGTCAGTCAGTTATGTGTTTGGTGGAGGTGGGCTTCTGAGTCAAAACCCAACCGCCGGAACCGCCGTCGTGAATGCGGGCGGGATTTATTCAGTAACCGTCACCAACACGATTACGGGCTGTTCGAGCGTGACCACCACAACTGTTGAGAGCAATACCACCGCGCCAACCGCCGGGCTGGTAGCGAGTGGCAGCATTACGTGCGCTAACACGCGGGTGACGCTCACGGCTTCGGGTGGGGGCGGCCTTCCGGGGGTCGGCTATGCCTTTGCCGGCACGGGGATTGTCGCTTCCGGGGGCAGTTCGGCCACGGTGAATGGGGCGGGCACGTTTTCGGTGGTCGTCACGGGGGCCAACGGCTGTACCAGTACAACGTCCGTAGGGGTTGACCTACGTGTCAACCCAATCACGGCCAGCCTAACGTCCAGTGGCACCATCACCTGCGCTACTCCATTCGCCAACTTGTCGGCAACGGGCGGAAATTTATATACGTTTGCCGGACCGAGTGTGGTAACACAAAATACCAAT